>JALORC010000040.1 GCA_025459175.1 Planctomycetota bacterium
GCGACCCGCCTCAGCGATGGCCGGGACGCCGCAACGCGGGATTCACCAACCTCGAGATCGACGCAACCAGCCCCGCTGCGTCGTCACCTTTGGGTCGGCTCGCCCATGGGGCGACCCGCCTCAGCGATGGCCGGGACGCCGCAACGCTGGACCCAGCAACTGTTCGCCGCTGTTGCTGCATCCGGGCCGCTGCGCTCGAATCCGCCGGTGACGCGAATCCTCCCGTTCCTGAAGCTGCTGCGCCTCGGCACGCTGTTCTCGCCCGCCGCCGATGTGGTGGCCTCGGCGGCGGTGCTCGGCCTGCCGTGGGACACCGACCTCGTGCGCGCCATGCTTGCCAGCGTCGCGCTCTATGCCGCGGGCATGGTGTGGAACGACATCGCCGACCGCCGGCTCGACGCCGTGCAGCGCCCCGAACGGCCACTGCCGCGCGGCGACATCGGCCTCGTCACGGCGGTGCTGCTGGGGCTCGCCTTGTTGGCGCTCGGTCTCGGTGTGTCGCCGTGCCGGCCACACCACGGCCTGATCGCGGCGCTGGTGCTCGCCTACGACTTCGCCGGCAAGCGGGTGCTCTGGCTCGGCGCCCTCGGCATGGGCACGTTGCGCGGGCTCAACCTGTGGACCGCGGCCGCGTTCGCCGCCGCCGCGGCCGACGACGCCCGCCACCGCTTGCTGACCGCGGCGTTCTGCTACGGCTGCTACATCACCGCCGTGACGGTGCTCGGCATCTTCGAGGACCTGCCGAAGGTGCGGGGGCGGGCGGTGGCCGCGGTGCAGACCGCCCCGCCGCTGGCGGCGATGATCGCGCTGCTCACGGTGCAGGGCGGGCTGTGGCCGGCGCCAGCGCTCGCCGCGTTGCCGATGCTGTGGTTCCTGCGCCGCAACGCCACCACCGTCACCTGGGACCAGCCGGCGATCCGGCGCTCGATGATGTTCCTGCTGCTCGGCACCATGCTCTACACGGCGCTGCTGGCCCTGGCTGCCGGGCGGCCGGTCGAAGCCGCCGCGATCGCCGCGGTCATCGCGCCGGCGCGCTGGATCGCGCGCCGCATCGCGCTGACCTGATCGGCGCCGCCTCTCAGCCGCGCAGGCCGAGCGACTGCAGGCGTGCGTCCCAGGCTGCGCGCGCTTCCTCGCGCGACATCACGCCCTGTCGCACCAGCGCCTTCAGCGCGCCCTTGAAGCGTTCGAGCTCGTCCTGGGGCGTCGTGGTCGCCGGGGCCGGAGCCAGGGCGGCCGGTGCCGCGCTGCGGGCCGCGGGCTTCGACGGCGCCGCGGTCGGGGCTGCAACCGGAGCCGGCGCGCTGACCGCGGGTGGCACCGCCAGCGGCTTCTCGGCCACCGGGCGCGGCGCCACCATCGGCGCTGCCGTCGTGCGGCTGCGCGGGGCGGGCGGATCCGGCATCCGGATCGTGATGTCGGGCTCGTCGCTCTCCGCCTCGTCGAGTGCGGTCGGCTTCGGGCCGCCCCCTTCCAGCGAAGCCACCAGGTGCTGGTCGATCGGCACCGCCAGATCGCCGCTGTCGGTGTCGCTGCGCGCCGAGCGGAACTCGCGCTGCACGTCCTCGACCGGGGTCGCGAACGGATCCTGCCCGAAGTGCTTGTCGCCGGTCTCGGCGGTCCCGGCGGAACGGAACTCGTCGAGTGCCGGTGGCGCCAGGTTGCCGATCTTCGGCTCCATCTGCGTCTCCGCGACCGGCCCGCGGCGCTGTTGCAGCACCGCCATCACGAAGGTGTTCATGCGACCGAGCGCGTCGATCAGGAACTGCTCCATCTGCTGCTCGATCCGCGCCCCGGCTTCCTGCTGCGCGTCCTTGGCCACGCGATCGACGATCGCCGCGGCTTGCTTGGTCGCCGAGGCGAAGAACTCGTGCACCTCGCGGGTCAGCTGGCGATCCCGCATCTCGTTGGCTTCGACCACCTCGAGCTCGCGCAGCGCCTGGTTCTCGTAGCCGAGTGCACTGGCCTGCGGACCGAGCTTGGCCTGCACGCGCTTGCGCTCGCGCCGGAAATCATCGAAGCCCTGGTCGTTCAGTTTGCGGACGGTCATGGTCTCCTCCGTGGCCAGACCGCCAGCGATCTACCACGGCCGGAGTTATCGGGCCTGTGGCGTCGGCGCTTGACGCTGGCTTGGAAACCAGTTCCCGCAACAGGACCAGAGCCGCGGCTCGGTCCATTGGCAGCGGTGCTTCGTCGATGCGCGCGTTCACGGCCCGCAACACCGCGCCGACCGCCGGCCCAGGTGGAATCCCCAGTGCCAGCACGTCGGCGCCCTGGACCAGCGGCGGCCGCTCCGGCCCGAGCTCCGCGAGCGCCCGTTCGGCGAAGGCGTGGATCGAGAGGTCGCCGTGGCAGCCGAGGCAATCGGCCCGATGGAACGCGAGGTGCTTTCGGAACCGAGGACTGCGCAGCCAGCGTTCGGCCTTGGCCGGGCGCATCGACGGCAGCGCCGCGATCCGGATGTGGTCGCGGCAGATTTCCACGACCGCTTCGCGCAGTTCGTTGCCGGCATGCAGCCGGCGCAGCACGGCGTCGGCCATGCGCGCGGACAGCTGATCGTGACCGTCGAAGCGGATGCGATCCTCGGCCTGCCGCCAGGTCGGCGGCTTGCCGATGTCGTGCAACACCGCGCTCCATGCCAGCACGGGATCCCCTTCCGGCACGTGCCCCAGCACGGCCGCCACGTGCGTCAGCACGTCGCCTTCGGGGTGGTACTCGACCGGCTGCGTGACGCCGTCCATCGCCGCCACCTCCGGCAGCAACACCGCGGCGAAGCCCAGTTCGACCAGCAGCCGCAGGCCGCGCTCGCGGCCCGGGCCGGTGAACATCGCCGACAGCTCGCTGAACACCCGTTCTGCCGACAAGGTGCGCAGGCTCGGTGCGGCCGCGCGCGCGGCCTGTTCGGTGGCGGCCTCGAATTGCAGCCCACAGCGAGCCGTGAACCGCAGTGCACGCAGCAGCCGCAGTGCATCCTCGCGGAACCGCCGCGCCGGGTCACCGATGGTCCGCAGCCGCCGCGCATCGAGGTCGGCGCGCCCACCGCACGGATCCAGCAGTTCGCCGCGCACCGGCTCGAGGTACAGCGCGTTGATCGTGAAGTCGCGCCGCTCGGCATCGAGCTCGGGCTCGGTGACGAACTCGACGCCCTCGGGGTGGCGATGGTCGCGGTAGTTGCCGTCACGGCGCAGGGTCGTGATCGACAGCGGTCCGTCGTCCGTGTCGATGCGGCAGACGCCGAAGCGGACATCGCGGCCATCGGCCTCCGGCACGGCCTGCAGCACCTGCTCGGGGCGCAGGTCGGTGGCGATGTCGTGATCGCGCGGTCGCTCGCCGCGCAGCAGATCGCGCACGGTACCGCCGACCAGCCAGGCGCGACCGCCGGCCGCCTGCAGCAGTGGCCACAGCCGCATCACGCTGCTCGGCAGCTCGGGTGGGCGGATCCTGGCAACGTCCATGCTGTCGCACGATACTGCGCCGATGAGCGAATGGCGGCAGTCGTGGTATGCCAACCCGGCCTCGTGGTACACGCTGCTGGGGCTCGGGCTGCTGTTCACGACGCTCTACGTGCCCTGGCTGACCGCCGAACGCACCGCGCGCGTCGAACGCCGCGCCGAGCACCTCGGTTCGCAGCTGTTGCGCACGGTCGAGGAATTGAAGCTGCAACTCGATGCCGAGTCGGTGCCGCTGGTGATGGCGCGTTGGCTGATGCTCGCCGAGCGCGACGGGGAGTTCCACGCCGACCTGGAGACCATCGACTCGGGGGTGCCCGGTGCGCTGCTGACGGCGCGCAACAAGCACTACATGTTCCAGCTGGCCGAGTCGCCACCGCCAGCGCAGTTCCACGCCGGCCCCGACGGCATGCCGGCCTACGAAGTGGTGGTCTGGCCGCGCGACGGCAACGGGCCTGGACATGCCGCCTACTTCCTGCCGAGCAACGCACCGCGTGCCTACTCACGCAACCTGTCGGCCGATTACCTCGGGTTCGAGCGGGCGCCTGCACCGGGCTCGTGCCACAGCACGCCCAACATCGGCCGCCAGGAGCAGTGGCACTATCGCAGCGTCAACGACGAGCGCTGGATCTTGTACTGATTCCAGCCTCTCAGAAGAAGTCGTGCAGGAAGTCGCCGAACAGCGCCCGCAGCTGCGGGGTCTCCTCGGCGCGCGCCTTCTTCAGCTGCAGCACGTCGTCGATGGTCAACCAGCTGCGGGTCAGCAGGTTCAACGCCTGCACCCGCAGCTGTGGCAGCTCGGTGCGGTCGAACAGCAGCGCGCGGACCGGCGCGATCAGTTCCGCCTGCAGCTTCGGGTCCTTGCGGTCGGCGGCGAGGCCGACGATGGTCGGCATCAGCAGCGCGCGCAACGACCACTCCTCCTTCGGCAGCTTCAGGAAGGTCTCCAGCACCACACGCTCCTGGCCCCGCAGGTTCAGCAGCATGGTCGGGATGTAGGTCCGGGTCGTGTAGACGCCACCGCCGCCGTGGCCGATGACGCGGTCCGGCTCCTGCCACAGGGCGCACAGGCCGCGCGCGGCCGCTTCGCTCTGGTTCTGCGCCAGGGCCTGCAGGAACGGCCGGCCCTCCCCCGCCGGCGCCTTGCGGAAGCGGTCCAGCAGGATCGGCGCGCCGCGTGGGTCGCCGCACGCCGACAGCTGGCTCAGCAGCCCCTGCAACCGCGTGCTGGAGGTCATCGTCGCCACCTCCTCGAGCAGCAGGTCCGCGGCCTTGGTCCGGCCGCGGCGAGTCAGTTCGCGCAGCGCGACGCCGCGCACTTCCCAGGGCTCGTCGGGTCCGAGCAGCGTCTCGAAGACGTCGGCGACATCGTCGCCGTCGATCCGCGACAGGGCCTGCGCCACGGCCGCCCGGATCTCAGGCCGCTGGTGCGTCGATGCGCGCAGCAGTGGTTCGCGCAGCACGCCGAGCTCCCCGTAACCGCAGTGCTTGATCGCATCGGCGAGCACTTCGAGGTCCTCGCTCTGCAGCGCCTCCTGGAGCCAGGTCGTACCGGCGGCGTCGCCGGCCGCGTGCAGCACCCCGGCGATGATCGCCTTGAACTTGCCGTCGGCTTCGTGGAAGCGCCCGCGCAGCACCGACGCCGCCGCGGGCATCGGCAGCTGCAGCGTCTCCCGCAGCGCCTGGTCGCGGACCGACGCATGGTACGGCCCCATCATGACCTGCTGCAGCAGCGGCACCCCGTCGGCACCCAGGCGCAGGCGCACGGCGCGCAACCAGGCATCGCGGGTCCGGCTGTCCATCGATTCGAACGACGCCGCGAGCCCCGACAGCGTCGCGGGCACCGCGCACGTCGACAGCGCCGCCATCACCGACTGCACGACGGCCGGGTTCTTGTGCTGCAGGGCCCGCTTCAGCGCCGGCTCGAACTCGACGCGGCCCATCTTGCCCATCGCCTCGACGCAGTTGCGCACCACGTCGGCGTCCCCGGCCGCGGCGTTGCCGAACGCGGCATCCATCGCCTCGATCAGCGGTTCGACGGCGTCCTCCGGCGCGCGCCAGTAGAACTCGGTCGCCAGCTGCCAGGCTTCGCGGCGCACGTTGCCGGCCAGGTTGGCCGCCAGGCGGCGCAGGATCTGGCGCCGCGACCGGTCGTATTCGCCGCCGTGCCGGGGCGGATACTCCAGTGCGGCCGGGAACTCGGCGTGGAACGGCTGCAGCTGGTACGGATTGGCGGTGGCCGGGGTCGGCGGAGTCGGCTGGCCCGGCGCGGCCTGAGCCACGGCGACCGATGGCAGCAGCAGCGACAGCAACGCGGACGAGCGCATGGACAGCTTGACGTTCGGCATCGGGAAAGGCATCGGCAATCGGCTCCTAGCGCCGTCGACGTGGCCCGTCACGCCGGCCGGCGCGGATCACTCCGCGTTCGCCTGCAGCAGGCCCTGGGCATGCAACAATCGACTCTCGGCGGTGCGGTAGTCGAGCTGGTTGCGCAATTGACGGCTCTTGGCCTCCAGCAACTCCTGGTTGCGGCGCTGCACCTCGAACGCGGTCGACGAGCCGACCCGCAGCTTGACCTGTTCGGTCTCGAGGTTGACGGTCGCCAGCCGCACCGACTCGGTGCTGGCCCGGATGCTCTGCGCCAGGGTCTGCAGGCTGCGCACCGCCTCGCGCACCTGCCGCGACACGTCCAGCATCGCCCCGTGCAGCAGGCGGCGCTGGCGCTCGACCTCGAGCGCGGCCCGCTGCGCCCGCGACCGGGCCGCCTGGTTGCCGAGCGGGATCGCGAACTCGAGTCGCACCGACCAGTCGGGGAACTGCTGATCCAGCGCATCGCCGAACGACTGGCTGAACTCGTTGCGCACGCCGTCGCTCGAGTAGGAGCTGACCAGGTCGAGGCTCGGCAAGGTGTCGCGATCGGCCTGGACCAGGGCGACCTCGGCGGCCGCCACGCTGCTGCGCAGGCTGCGCAGATCCGGGCGGTGCGTCAGCGCCACTTCGATCAACGGCTCGAACTGCAGGCCGTCGACCTCGGTCGGTACCTCGATCGGCGACGTCGGCCGCACGTTGATCTGCCACAGCGTGCGGTCGCTGCCGTCGAACAACAGCCGGCGCAGGTCGTCCTCGCGGGTGCGGATCGCGTTCTCGGCGACGATCAGCTGTTCGCGGCGACGCGCCACTTCGGCTTCGTCGGCGACCCGGTCGCGCGGCGCCAGTGCCTGCACCCGGATCCGCTCGTCGGTGATGCGGAGCTGTTCCTCGGCGACGCCCAGCGCCATCCGTACGACGCGCCAGTTCTCGCGCACGAACACGAGTTCCCAATAGGCCTGCACCACCTGCAGCAAGGTGTCCTGCACGGTGCGCTCGAACTCGTGATCCGCCTGGCCGAGGCGGTAGCGCGCGGCGTTGATCGGCGCGAGGCTGTAGTCGCTCCAGGCCGAGCGCAGCAGCGGCTGCCGGAACGACGCCACCCAATCCGAGGTGAATTGGGTGTCGGGGAAGAACTGCGAGGCGCCGGAGCTGTCGAAGCGGCTCGGCTGGAAGGCGAGATCGAACAGGCCCCCGCTGACCACGCGCTGGCGCCAGCCCAGCTGCGCATCGATGGTCTGGCTGGTCAGCGACGGCGAGAACGCGTTGCGCTGCGGCTGCTGGCGTTCGGCGAAGCCGGTCGCCCCGTAGAGCTCGGGCACGAAGCCGGCCTCGGCGAACAGCAGGTCCATGCGCGCCTGTTCGGGCAGCAGCTCCGCCGCGCGCAGGCCGACGTTGCCGAACCGGCCGATGCGCAGGGCGTCGCCGAGCGACAGCGCGCGGATCGGGGCGGCGAGCCGTTCGGCTTCGGCGTCGACGGGGATCTGCGGCTGAGGGATCGCCGGCGCAGGGGGCTGCTGGGAGGCGCCGGGCGCCGGTTGCTGGGCTCGCAGAGCCACGGCCAGCACCGCGGCGAGAACAACCGCACGACTGCAGATGGTCGAGAACAACATACGAGGCCGCAACGTAGCCCGTGTGGTACCCGAGGTAGCCACCGAAGCACAGCGGAAAAGCCGCGCCGCGCGAGCGACGGTCAGCTGCCGCCGGCGAGGCGCGCGCGTTCTTGGCCGAACGCGGCGAAGTTCGTGCACAGGCACAAGCAGAACGCCGCCCGCCCGGCCAGCTCGACCGGATCGGGACAGACCGCGAGCTGGCGCAGCTCGCCTTGGGTGCGGGTGAAGCCGCTGCGCCCCGGCTCGAATGCCCAGGCAAGTTGCTGCACGGTGCGGAAGTCCGGCGCCAGCCGGACCGGCTTCCAGCGCCGCAGCTGCACGTCGATCGCCTCGCGCTCGGCGGCCGTCAACAGGTCGCCGCAGCCGTAGACCAGCGCCGCGAGCAGTTCCGGGCCGTCCTGGCCACCATCGCGCCGGGCCCGCAGTTGCCCGGACAGCAGCTTGCGCACCAGGGCACAGCGCCCACCATCGACACCGAACCCGGGCAGGCGCTGCAGCAGCCGGCTCGCATCGCCGATCACGGCCGGCGGCAACCGGCTGCCGAGCAGCGCCGGCAGGCTGCGCTCCCAGTTCTGCGCGTCGGGCGACAACACGCTGTCCACCAGCCGGCGACCGTGGCTCGCCACCGGTTCGAAGTGGCGGCCGGTGACCGCCGCCAGTTCGGCCAGGGCCGCCAAGGCCTCCACCAACGGGCCACCGTGCAGGTCCGGCAACCGCGCTGCCAGCCAGTCGCCGGCCAGGTCGCGGGCTCGATCGCGATCGGCGCCACCCGCACCGGCGGCGAGCAACGCCCGCACCGCCAACGCCATCGTGGCGACCCGGTCGCCCCCGGCTTCGGGTGGCGCTTCGGCCATCAGCTCGCGGGCGATCGCGGTCGCCAGCTGTTGCACGCGCCCGTCGACCGCGGGCAGGCCACCCTGCCGCGCCAGCGCCTCGCGGCGCACCTCGGCATTGGCCCGCAGTTCGTGGTCGAGGCGCATCAGCACCAGGGCATTGCGCGGATCGAGCCAACGACCGAGCCGATCGCTGTCGTCGCGCAGGCCGGTCTCGAACGCGTCGCGCAGGTGTGGCGAGGCCTCGAGCTCGAGCCGATGCCGCATGCGCTCGATCGCCGCTTCCCAGGCCAGCGCACCGGCGTCCGCCACCCCACTGCCCGCCGCACCTTGGCTCCGCGTCGGCGCCTGGTCATCGCCGGCGGTTGCCGCCGGCGGTGCGCCGCCGGCTTCGGCGAGCAGACGATCGAGCGGCGCCTGCGGGCAACGTCGCCGCAGCGGGTCGGTGGTCCACAACAGTGCGAACGTCGCGATCGCGGCGGCCGCGGCCCACAGCAGCCCGCGCCATGGTTGTCCGCTGCCGATGGCCGGTGGTCGCGACCGCTCGGCGCGCCGCACCACCGCTTGCAACCTGGCGGCGTAGATCGGGCTCGGTTCGGTGCGCAGTTCGCGGCACTGCGCCAGGAACGCGACCTCGTCGGCCAGTTCGAGCATCGCAAGCGGATCCCGGCCGCTGCGCTCACGCAGCTCGGCGCGCTGTTCGGCGCTGCCTTCGCCGAGCAGCAACTCGAGCGGCGACAGTGGCGTCATCGCGCCGCCGTCCGCCAGGGTCGGGCCATCGTCGCGGCGACTGCTGTTGCCGATCCCGTTGCTCACGGAGTGCCTCCAGAGCGCCGCGCGGCGACCTCGTCGCGCCCGGCGGCCGCGCTGGCGGCCAGCAGCTGCTTGAGGGCGGTGACGGCGTTGTGCATGCGCGACTTCACGGTGCCGACCGGGATGCCGAGCAGCTCACTGATCTCGCCGTACGGCCGCTCCTGATAGACCGCGAGCTCGAACACCAGGCGATGTGGCTCGGTCAGCCGCTCGAGCGCGCGGCGCAGCGCCTGCCGTTCTTCGGCGTCGGCAAGCTGCTGCGGCGGGGCGATGTCGGGGCCGGCGTGGTCGATCGAGACCGGCGCGTCGTCGCCGGGCAGCATCACCTGGTCGTACGACTGGAACCGCGGCCGCGGGCGCTGCTGGCGGTAGTGGTCGATCCACAAGTTGGTGGCGACGCGGTAGACGAAGGTCGCCATGCGGCCCTCGGGGCGATAGCGCTTGCTGGCGAGCATCAGCTTCAGGAACAGGTCCTGCGCCAGGTCCTCGGCGCGGTCTCGGTCCCAGCACAGCCGGTAGAAGAACTGCAGCATGCGGTCGCGGTAGGCATCGACCAGCTGGCGGAACGCGTTCGGCTCGCCGTCCCGGTAGCGCAGCAGCCAGTCGATCTCGGCTTCCGGCGCGTCGGCACCGTCGGCGCGGGTTGCCGCCGCGGTCTTCGGCGGGGTCGACGGTTGCGGCCTGTGCTTCATCGGGTGGTTCCTCGAGGCAGCCGGGCAGAACGCGCGGCTGCGGCCCGTGGTTCAGGTCATTTTCGGCAGGTCGGTGAGGAAAGGGAAGTCGCCGGCGCGATCGGCGCGCAGCCGCACCTGCCGACCACCGTCCGCTGCCACCGCCAGTTCGAGCCACAGCGTGGTCTCCGGCAGGTGGGCCGCGACCCGATCGGCCCACTCGATGACCACCACCGCATCGGCGGCGAACAGGTATTCGAGGCCGCCGTCGTCGAGGAACCCGGCCAGCTTCGCCGGCAGGTAGGCATCGGCGTGCCGCAGCGGGATCGGGCCCTGGTGCTCGACGACCAGCAGATACGTCGGGCTCTGCACCTGGTCCGGATCGTCCAGCGCGAGGCCCCGGGCGAGGCCGCGCACCAGGGTCGTCTTGCCGGTGCCGAGATCGCCGACCAGCGCCAGCACCGCGCCCGGACCGAGACGGGCGCCGAGCCAGGCGCCGAGCCGTTCGGTGGCCTCCGGATCGGCCGGCAAGTGCAGCTCAACGTGCATCGAGGTCATGTTGGTAGCCCGTGGGGTGCAGGCGCCGGCGCTCGCTGCCGTCCACCAGCCACAGTCCCTTGGTGCGCACGACGCGACCGATCGGACGTCGCGCCCGCGCCGACAACGGTCCACCGGCGGCCAGTTCGCGGCCACCGGCCTGCGCCCACAGCAGCGCGTGGTCCTCCCCATCGGTCAACGCCGCCTGCAGCGCGGCGCCGTGGTCGCCACCGGCGCGCCGGCGCGCGGCGGCGGTGATCGGGATCGCGGCCGCCGACAGCTCGGCGCCGAGGCCACCGCTCGCCTGCAGCAGCGTCTGCAGATCGAGCAGCAGGCCGTCGCTGATGTCCATCGCCGCGTGCACCGGCGACTGCGCCGCGAGCCACTGCCCGGCCGCCAACGGGGGCCGGAACCGCAGATGATGCCCCGCCAGCGAGCCACCGAGGGCGGCGGTCACGTGCAGCGTGTCACCCGGTCGGGCTCCACAGCGGCGCAGCGCGCGACCGTTCAGGTGGCCGACCGCGGTCACCGTCACCGACAGCGGGCCCGGCGTCACGGCGACGTCGCCGCCGATCACCAGCGCCCCCGCCGCGCGCGCCGCGGCGCGCAGGCCGCGCAGCAACGCGGTCCGCGCGCGGGCCGGATAGCCGCGCGGCAGCGCCAACGACACCAGCAGCCAGTCGGCGCTCGCCCCCATCGCCGCGAGGTCGGCGAGGTTGCGGTTCACGGCCTTGCGACCGACCAGCGCCGGGTCCGCGTCGAGCGCGAAGTGCACGCCGGCGATCACCGGGTCGCAGCAGAGCACGCCGGCGCGGCCGCGATGGCGCACCACCGCGGCGTCGTCGCCGATGCCGACCAGCACGTCGCGATGATTGCCGAAGAACTGCGCGAGGCCGGCGGTGAAGGCGCGTTCAGCGACCATGCTCGGCTCCGCTGCCCGACGGCGGCAGCGCCACCATCACCGTGGCCAGCACGCTGCTGCGCGGCAGTGGGCCGAAGGTCCGGCTGTCGGACCAGAACGCGTTCGGGTTGGGATGCTGGACCGTCACGGTCGCGGCGTCGAGCGCGGTGACGCGCGACAGCAGCACGCCGTTCGGGCCGTCGACGAACACGTCGCTGCCGACCCGCAGGCCGCGCGACCAGCGGTCGACGATGCACCACGCGCCGGGCGGCAGGCCCGGCACCGTGTTCATGCCGGCGGGCACCCAGCGGGTGCCGAAGCGCACGAAGAACCACACGAACAGCAGCGCCGCGGCGATCCAGGTGCCGCGGCGCAACCAGTGCGCGGCACGGATCGGATCGAGGCCGGTGGTGCTGCCGGAGACTGCCATCGCTGCAGCATCGCGCCCGCCGGCGGTGCGCGCCAGCGGCACTCGCTCACGCGTGCGTGGGCGGCCACGCGGCCAGCAGCGCCGCCGCGGCCGCGGTCGGGTCGGCCGCGGCCATGATCGCGCTGCGCACGGCGATCCCGATCGGGCGACCGGCGACCGGCACTGCGGACAACTGCTCCACGATGGCAGCATCGATACCGCCGAGCCACAGCACCGGCAGACGGGCCATCGCCGTCAGCCGCGCCGCGCGCACCGGGCCGAGGTGCGGCGCGCCGGGCTTGCTCGCCGTCGGCCACACGGGCGCGAGCAGCGCGAAGTCGCAGCCGGCGGCGACCGCCAGTTCGAGTTCCGCGGCGTCGTGCGCCGAGAACCCGAGCACCGCCGCCGGCCCCAGCACCCGCCGCGCCAGTTCCGGCGGCACCGAGCGATGGCCGACCTGGGCGCCGTGGGCGCCACCGGCCGCGGCGACGTCGATACGGTCGTTGACCAGCAGCGTGGCGCCGGCGGCTTCACAGCGGCGCAACAATCGCTCCGCGACCTGCAGCAGCACCCGCGCCGACCAGTCCGGTTCCCGCAATTGCACGCAGCGCACGCCCCCGTCGAGCGCCTGCTGCACGACGCGTTCGACGCGGGCCGGATCACCGCGTCCGTCGGTGATCAGCATCAGCCGCAACCGCGCGCGCAGATCGGTGGGCTCGCTCATGCGCCGTCGTCAGATCCGCTTCTCGTAGATCGGCCCCTTCTCGAAGTACTCGTTCTCCGAGCCGACCGTGTCCATGTCGTACTTGCGGCCCTCGAGCAGGATGCGGCTGGCGATGATGCCCATCTCGAGGCTGTGGTCCTGGTTGGTGTAGCGGAACCGACCGGGCCGCCCGATGTAGACCAGGTTCTCGATGCCCTCGAGCCACTGCTGCACGACGCCGAGCCGCTCCTTGTAGTGGCTGTCGTAGACCGGGTAGACGTGCGGCCGCTTCCACAGGTAGGTCTGGCGCACCTCCTTGCGGGTGAAGAAGCCCCACTTCTCGAAGTACGGCATCACCAGGTCGACGACCTGTTCCTTGGTCATCGTCCACAGCGGGTCGGACTCGAACGCGAAGAACTCGACGAAGAAGGACGTCTTGCCCGGCGGGCACATGTCCTTGCTGAAGTTCTTCATCTCGCTGGTGCGACCGAACGGGATGTCCTGGCTCGGGAAGTAGATCCAGTTGTCGTCGGTGACCTTTTCCTTGTCGAGCGTCAGGAACAGGTAGATCTGGGCCCGCCACCGCAGCTTGCTCGCCGCCTCGCGCACCGCGGGTGGCGGCGGCGGATCGAGCAGTTCGAGGAAGCGCGTGATCGGCACCGACTCCACGACCTTGCCCGGCTTCACGGTGATCTCCCCGTCCGGTGTGCGCAGGTCGACCTCGGTGATGCGCTTGCCGTCGTGGCGGATCCGCACCGGCTCGCTGTCGGTGAAGATCTGCGTGCCGGTGGCGACCAGGTGCTTGCCGATCTCCTGATAGATGCGGCCGGTGCCGAACTGCGGGTAGTAGAACTCGTCGACCAGCGACTTCGGCCCCTTCTTGCTGCCGAGGCCGAGAGCGTTCTTGAACACGCTCCACAGGTTGAGCCCGCTGATGCGTTGCTTGGCCCAGTCCGGATGGATCTCGGCGCACGGGATGCCCCAGATCTTCTCCGAGTAGTTGATCATGCTGAACTCGGCCAGCGAGCGGCCGAAGTTCGCGACCACGTAGTCCTCGAACGTGCGCAGCGGCTTCTTGAACAGCCCGTAGCGCAGCCGCGCCCACACGTAGTCGAAGCCGATCCGCGCGCTGCGCAGCAGACCGAGGTTCTTGACCACCTGCTGGAAGTTGACGGGGTAGTTGAAGTACTTGCCGTCGACGAACTGCCGGGTCAGGCGCGGCACCTTGCGCCACTCCTCGTGCAGCAGGTCCTCGATGAAGTCGTAGAGGTACTGGTTCTTGCTGAAGAACCGGTGCGGCCCGATGTCGGTCAGGAAGACGTCGTCGCCCTCGCGGATGGTCAGCGTCTTGGCCAGGCCGCCGATCTGCTGATCGCGCTCGATGACGGTCGCCCGGTGCCCCTTGCGGGACAGCTCCATGGCACAGGCCAGACCGGCTGGGCCGGCGCCGAGAACGAGGATGGCGGGTTCGGATTCGGGACGAGGCATCGGGAAATCGGCGGTGCGTGGCGGCGAGACCACGAGGGGACGTTCATCGTCCGTCCGGCGGCCGCCGCGGAGCAGATCGGCGGGCGTCGGGAACGGACCGTGGCATCGGGGTCAGGAGGGCGGATGCTGCCCCCATTCCTCGAGGGAGTAGAGCACGTTCTGCGGAATCGGTACGCGGGCGCGCTCGGTCAGCTCCTGCACGATCTGCGCCATGGTCAGGCCGTCCTGCAGGCCGGCATGAATACTCGACTGGTCGAACGTGAATTGATGCACGTGGTCGCTCTTGGTGCGACGCGCGAACCGGTCGAACAGGTGCACGACCTCGTGCACGTCGAAGCCGGGGAACACCAGGATCTCGAAATCCGGCTGCACGATGATCGCGCAGCGCGTGCCACCGACCTTGGCCGCGGGCTCGGCCTCCAGCAGTTCCGCGCCCAGGCGCGACAGTCGCAGCGCGGTGACCCGGCCCTGGTGCATGCCGATGTCGATCAGGCCGAGCGGGAACAGGCGCTTCTTGATCCACACCAGCAGGTTCCAGCTCATCTGCTGCAGCGACTCGCTCGGCGTGTAGCCGCCGCCCTGGAACCGCGCCGCGAAGAACTCCTCGGTCGCTTTGGTATCGAGCTGGGCCAGGTAGGCGTTGCGGGTCAGGAACGGCAGCACCGCCGGGTCCTGCCACAGCAGCGGCTCGGCGCGGCGCAGCAGGCGCAGCAGTACGCGTCGCATGCGCACGTGATGGAACGCCTCGCCCGGCAGGGTGCGGTCCTCGACCACGTGCGACAGCAGCGTCTTGACCTGCTCGCCGAGCGAGGACTGTTCGAACGCCTGGCCGGCCGGGGTCGGGCGCAGGGAGCGCTCGCCGCGCCGATCGATCAGGCGGCGGTGCAGACAGAACCGGAACACCAGTTCGAGCATCGACTCCTGGTCGACGAAGCCGCCCGGCACCGGCAGCAGCAGCCCGGCGATGCGCTTGTGCGAGGCCTTGAACAGCTCGCCCTCGGCGGTGAACAGCACTTTGCTCTGCTGCAGCTCGCGCAGGAAGCGACCGACGTTGCTGGCGAGGTCGCCGCCGCAGCCGAGTTCCTCGGTCACGGTCGGTCGATGCTCCTCGCCGCGCTTGCGGATCGCGTGCAGCGCCACTTCGTGGAACACCACCACCGCGCGCTCGATCGGCTGGATGCCGATGCGCGCCAGGTCGAGCGGGCCGGTGGTGCCGAGCATCGCCTCCTCGAGGCACTTCTGCACCAGGCCGAGATCGGGTGGTTCGGGCTGGTCGACCTCGCGCAGCAGTTCGTCGAACGCGACCAGGCCGCCGTGCTTGTGCAGCGCCGTCTCCACCAGCCCCGACACCGCCGGCGGCAGCTTCGCCAGCCGCTGCGTCATCGCCTTCTCGAGCGTGTAGAGCTTGTAGATCTTGCGCGCGTGGTCGGCCGCCTTCTGCTCGGCGGCCTTCTGGTCGGTGGCCTTGCCGCCGCCGGTCTTGCCGCCGTTGCCGTTGGCGCGTTCGTCGGCGTGCGCACGCTCGCGGAAGAAGCGGGCGTCGAGGAAGCCCTGCAGCAGCAGCACGTCCTGCAGCTGGCGTTGCCGCCGGGCTCGCTGCTGGCGCACGCACTCGACGAGCTCGCTGGGCACCGCCCAGCAGGGACTGTCGAAGCTCGCCCAGCGCTTGTCCTTGACCATCCACACGAACGCCTCGCGATGCAGTGCGGCGAGGGCGGCTTCGAGCTCGAACCGGCTCTTGAAGTGCTTGCCGAGCGCGCCGAACAGCGCTTGCGTGGTGCGCAGCGAGCCGTCGTCGCCGAAGAACGCCTCCAGCAGGTCCTGCAGCTTGCGCGGCAGCGCGGTCAGGCGGCGGGTGACGCGGGGCTCGTCCTCCATGGCGGCGCAGGCCGTGGCGACGATCTTGTCCGCGGCGGTCGGCACTTCGTCGCACCACCGGGTCACGCACTCGCGCACGACGCTCTCGGGCGCACCCTGCAACAACAAGCGCAGGCTCAACCGGGTCATGCCCGCGCCTCCCGCCGCTCGGCGGCGAGGGCGAGCAGCGCGGCGGCTGCCACGATCTCGTAGGCGTAGCCCTGTTCGCACAGGAACAGCTGGCGCTTCTTCGCGAACTCCTGCTCGCGGGTGTCGGCGCTCACCAGCGTGTAGAACGAGGCCGGCCCACCGTCCTGCTTGGGGCGCAGCACCCGGCCCAGCCGCTGCGCCTCCTCCTGGCGGCTGCCGAACGTGCCCGACACCTGGATCGCGACGTTGGCGTCCGGCAGGTCGATCGCGAAGTTGCCGACCTTGCTGACGATCAGGCGCGGCAGCTCCCCGCGCCGGAACGCCGCGTACAGGCGATCGCGTTCCGCGTTCGGGGTCTGGCCGGTGATCAGCGGCAACCGGAAGACGGTCGCGAGGTGCTGCAACTGTTCGATGTACTGCCCGATCACCAGCACCCGGTCGCCGTGGTGCAGCTGCAGCAGCGCTCCCACCACGTCGTCCTTCTGTTCGTTGTCGGCCGCGAGCCGGATCTGCTGGCGGGCGCCCGCCGCGGCGTAGCGCTGCGCGCGGGCGGCCGCCAGCGGCACGCGGACCTCGACGCAGCGCGCCGGGGCCAGGAAGCCCTGCCGTTCGAGCTGCTTCCACGGCAGTTCGTAACGCTTGGGGCCGATCAGCGAGAACACCTCGTCGGCGCGGCCGTCCTCGCGCACCAGCGTCGCCGTCAGGCCGAGCCGCCGGCGCGCCTGGATGCCGGCGGTGGCGCGGAACACCGGGGCCGGCAGCAGGTGGACCTCGTCGTAGACGATCAAGCCGAAGCCGCCGCGGTCGAACAGGTCCATGTGCGTGAAGGCATCGAGCTTGCCCTTGCGATGGGTCAGGATCTGGTAGGTCGCGACGGTGACCGGCCGGATCTGCTTCTGTTCGCCGGTGTACTCACCGACCTGCTGCTCGGTGAGGCCGGTCTTGTCGAGGATCTCGCGCACCCACTGCCGGACCGCCACGGTGTTGGTGGTCAGCACCAGCGTGTTGGTCTGCAGCAGGTGCATCGTGGCGATGCCGACCACCGTCTTGCCGGCGCCGCACGGCAGCACCACGACGCCGCAGCCGCCGCGATCGCTGCCACCGGCATGGAAGGCCGCCGCCGCCGCCGACTGGTAGTCGCGCAGCGCGAACGGCCGCGGCCCGGCGCCCGCGGCCCGCAGCGCGAACACGAGCGACTCGCCGGTGCGATAGCCGGCGCGGTCGTCGACCGGATAGCCGAGCTTGACCAGCACCTGCTTGAGCTCGCCGCGCTGCTCGGCGGCGACCAGCGCCCCGTCGTCGTCCCACGACTGCAGCAGCGGTTCGAGCTGCGGATGCGCCGCCAGCGTGCGCAGCGTCGCCGGTTCGTCGCAGCACAGCCGCAGCCGTCCGGCGTCGTGGGCCACCAGGCGCAGCAGGCCGTAGCGACGGAACCACTCGCGCAGCTGCGTCAGCAGCGCCGGCGCGATCGGGAAGCGGGAGTTGCGCAGCAACCAGTCGCAGACCGCGTCGGCCTGTTCGCCGAGCGCGGCCGCGTTCCAGATGCTGACCGGCGTGAGCCGGTAGAAGTGCACGTACTCGGGCGACTTCTCGAGCTCGGCGAACCGTGCCAGCCGATCGCGCGCGGCTTCGTAGTCCGGGTGCTGCGTCTCGAGCAACACGGTGCGGTCCGCCTGCACGATCAGCGGTGGCTCGGTCGGCAACACGTTGCTCATGACTCTCCCTCGTCGCCGGCGTCGACCGCCGGCTTGCTCTTCCTGCCGGCGGCCTTCCGGCCGGACGGCTTCCTGCTGGTCGGCGCGGCCGGCACCGCCGCCGGTGCGGCACCGGTCGCTGCCGCGAGGCCGAACCGTGGCAGAAGGAAGCGGCCGGTGTGGCTGCCCGGGGTCGCCGCGATGACCTCGGGCGGCCCCACCGCGACCAGCCGGCCGCCGTGCAGGCCCGCTTCCGGCCCGAGTTCGAGCACGTGGTCGGCCGCCGCGATGACGTCGAGATGGTGCTCGATGACCACCACCGAGTCGCCGCGTTCGAGCAACCGCTGCAGCACCGCCAGCAGCTTCTGCACGTCGTCGATGTGCAGGCCGGTGGTCGGTTCGTCGAGCACGTAGATCGTGTGCTCGCGCGGTCGTCGCGCCAGCTCGGCGCACAGCTTGATGCGCTGCGCCTCGCCGCCGGAGAACGTGTTGGCCGGCTGGCCGAGCGTCAGGTAGCCGAGGCCGACGTCGGCCAGCAGCTGCAGCGGCCGCACGATGTGCTTGTGGTTGCCGAAGAACGCCAGCGCCTCGTCGATGTCCATCGCCAGCACCTGGGCGATGTTCTTGCCGCGATACTCGACGCTCAGCGTCTCGCTGTTGTAGCGGCGGCCGCGACACAGCTCGCAGGTGACCCAGACGTCGGCCAGGAAGTGCATCTCGACCTGCAGTTGGCCCTTGCCCTCGCACGCGGCACAGCGGCCATCGGCGACGTGGAACGAGAACCGGCCCGGCGTGAAGCCCTTCTGCTTCGCCAGCGGCGTCTGCGCGAACAGTTCGCGGATCGCGGTGAACGCGCCCGAGTAGGTCGCCGGGTTGCTGGCCGGCGAACTGCCGATCGGTCCCTGGTCGACTAGCACCAGCGCGTGATCGCGCGGCGCCGGTCCGTACCAGACCACCTCGGCGGCCCCCGTCTGCAGCGCCGGCACCAGCGCGTCCATCACCAGCGACGACTTGCCGGATCCCGACACGCCGGTCACCGCGGTGAACACGCCGAGCGGCACATCGACGTCGATGCCCTGCAGGTTGTGCACCACGACCCCGCGCAGCGCCACGTGCCCCTTCGCGGCGCGGCGGTGGTTCGGGGTCGGCAGCTGCAGCTCACCGCGCAACCAGCGCCCGGTCAGGCAATCGCTGGCCGCCACCACCGCCGGGGTGCCCGAGGCAACCACCTGGCCGCCGCGCTTGCCGGCGCCGGGGCCCATGTCGAGCACGTGGTCGGCGGCGCGCACCATGACTTCGTCGTGTTCGACGGCGAGCACGGTGTTGCCGAGATCGCGCAGCTCGAGCAGCGTGCGCAGCAGTCGCTCGGTGTCGCGCGGATGCAGTCCGACGGTCGGTTCGTCGAGCACGTACAACACGCCGACCAGCTTGTTGCCGAGCTGGGTCGCCAGCCGGATGCGCTGCGCCTCGCCGCCCGACAACGTCGCCGCCGAGCGTTCGAGCGTCAGGTAGCCGAGGCCGGTCTCGCGCAGGAACGACAGCCGGTGGCCGAGCTCCTTCAGCACGTCGGCGGCGATCCGGCGGTCGGTCGCCGACAGCTTCATCGTCGCCAGCGCGGCGGCGGCCTCGTCGACGGTCTGCGCCAGCAGCTCGGGCAGCCGCACGCCGCCGACCCGCACCGCGCGCGGACCGGGCTGCAGACGTTCGCCGGCGCAGTCGGGGCAGGAGCGCGAACGCATCACCGCGCCGAACCGCTCGTCGCCGTGCTGCTCGCCGTCCTTGCCGCGGAACCACTCCTCGACCTGGCGCGCGAGGCCCTTCCACGGCACCTGCATGCGCCATTCGCGCCGCTTGCCGTCCTCGTTCTTCTTGAACACCACTTCGTAGCGTTCGTCGCCGGTGCCGCGCAGCAGCAGCTCGCGCGCGCGCGGCGGCAGCTGCTGCCACGGCAGCGACAGGTCGAAGCCGTGTCGCTCGGCGACCGCGCGCGCGATCTCGCCGTAGTAGCCGTCGCGCGCACACAGGAACGTGAACGCCGCGCCCGGGTGCACGATCGCGCCGCCGAACGCCGGTTTGCCGGGATGATTGACCAGCAGCTCCTCGGCGCACACCACGACGTCCCCGAGGCCGAGGCAGCGCGTGCACGCACCGCTGTGGTGGTTGAACGAGAACCAGCGCGGGTGCACGTCGGCCGGGGCCTTGTAGTCGCACCGGTGGCAGCCGGTGTCGGCCCGGAACCAGTGCCGTTCGCCCTGCTGCGGACCCGCGGCGAGCTGCACCACCGCCGCCGGTGGGCCGCCGTGTTTGGTCGCCAACCCTTGCGCCTGTTCGATCGCGTCGGCGAGACGGGCGCGGTCGGTCAGCGTGGTGCGGTCGAGCACCAGCAACAGCTCGCGCGGCGCCGCGTCGGGCCACGCCCCGTCGAGCCGCAGTTCGGCGCCATCGACCAGCGCACGCACGAAACCGGCCTGCTGCCACTCGCTGCGCAGCGCCGGCAGCCAGCCGGCGGCCGCATCGGCGGGCACTTCGATCTTCGCCAGCACGTAGGCGCGCGCGCCCGGCCAGTCCTCGACCAGCTTCGCTGCCGCCTTGCTCGGCGACCACGCGACCAGTTCCTGGCCGTGCACCGGACAGTGGCCGCGGCCGATGCGCGCGAACAGCAGGCGCAGGTAGTCGTGGATCTCGGTCGTGGTGGCGACCGTCGACCGCGGGCTGCGCGTGGTGCGCTTCTGGTCGATCGCGATCGCCGGGCCGAGCCCGTCGAGCCGGTCGACCGGGGCGCGGTCCATGCGGCCGAGGAACCGGCGCGCGTAGGTCGACATGCTCTCGAGGAAGCGGCGCTGGCCCTCCTGGAAGATCGTGTCGAACGCGAGGCTCGACTTGCCGGAACCGGACGGGCCGGTGATCACCGAGAACTTGCCGAGCGGCAGGTCGCAGTCGACGCCCTGCAGGTTGTGGGTGCGCGCGCCGCGCACCGTGATGTGCGTCGGTCGCGGCGCCGGCGGCAGCCGCGGCGGTTGCTTCGCTGCCGCAGTCTTGGCGCGCTTGCGACCGAGGCCGAGCGCGCGCAGCGCCGCGCCGGTCGGCGAGCCGTCGTGATCGGCGATCTGTTCGGGCGTGCCGCTGGCGACCAGCTGGCCGCCGCCGCTGCCGCCCTCGGGGCCGAGTTCGAGCAACCAGTCGGCGGCGCGCACGACGTCGAGGTTGTGCTCGATGACCAGCACCGAGTTGCCGGCGTCGACCAGCCGCTGCAGCGCGGTCAGCAGCCGCGCGACGTCGGCGAAGTGCAGGCCGGTGGTCGGCTCGTCGAGCACGTAGAACGTCTTGCCGGTCGCCGGCCGCTGCAGTTCGCTGGCGAGCTTGACGCGCTGCGCCTCGCCGCCGGACAGCGTCGTCGACGGTTGGCCGAGCCGCAGATAGCCGAGCCCGACATCTTGCAGCGCCACCAGCCCGCGCGCGATCTTCGGGATGTCGGCGAAGAAGCGCGCGGCCTCGTCGACCGTCATCTCGAGCACGTCGTGCACGTTCTTGCCGTTCCAGCGGATCGCCAGCGTCTCGGCGTGGAAGCGCGCGCCGCCGCACTCGTCGCAGACCACTTCGACCGGCGCCAGGAAGTTCATCTCCAGCACCGACAGGCCGGCCCCTTCGCAGGCCTCGCAGCGACCGCCGGGCACGTTGAACGAGAAGCGACCCTTCTCGTACTGCCGCAGCTTGCTCTCGGGCAGCAGCGCGAACAGATCGCGCACATGGGTCCACAGATCGGTGTAGGTCGCCGGGTTGCTGCGCGGCGTGCGCCCGATCGGCGCCTGGTCGATCTCGACGATCTTGTCGAGCAGCTCGATGCCGGTGATGCGTTCGCAATGCGACGCGCCGGCGTCGGCCCCCATCAGTTCGCGCTGCAGTGCGGGCACCAGCACGTGGTGCACCAGCGTCGACTTGCCGGAACCGGACACGCCGGTCACCGCGACCAGCCGGCCGAGCGGGAGGTCGACGTCAAGGCCGCGCAGGTTGTGGTGCCGCGCACTGCGGATGCGCAACGCGCCGCGATCCTCGCTGCGCCGCGTCTTCGGCATCGGCACGCTGAGTTCGCCGCGCAGGTACTGACCGGTCAGCGACGCCGGGTTCGCGAGCACCTCGGCAGGCGTGCCGGCGGCAGTGACCACGCCGCCGTGCACGCCGGCGCCCGGGCCGATGTCGACCAGGAAGTCACTGCGCCGCATCGTCTCCTCGTCGTGTTCGACGACGACGACGGTGTTGCCGCGGTCGCGCAGCGCTTCGAGTGTGCGCAGCAGCCGTTCCTGGTCGCGGCTGTGCAGGCCGATGCTCGGTTCGTCGAGCACGTAGAGGATGCCGCGCAGCCCGGCCCCGACCTGCGCCGCCAGCCGGATCCGCTGCGACTCGCCGCCCGACAGCGTCGGCGCGCGGCGCGCCAGCGTCAGGTAACCGAGGCCGACGTCGGCGAGGAACACCAGCCGCCGTTCGATCTCCTGCAGGATCTCACGACCGATGCGCAGCGCGTTGCCGTCGAGCCGCACCGCGCGCACCCAGGCCAGCGCGTCGTCGACCGACAGTTCCATGACCGCCGGCAGCCCCTGGCCCTGGAACGTCACCGCGCGCGCCGCCGGCCCGAGCCGCGCGCCGCCGCAGTCGGCACACGGCACCGAGGCGCGGAAGCGGTCGAGATGGCGCGCGCGCGACGGCCGGTAGACGTTCTGCAGGTGGCCGAGCAGACCGGGGAACGCGATCCGGTCGCTGCCGCTGGTCGTCGACAGCGCGCTCTCGCGCTTCCACCGGAACTCGAAGGTCTGGCTGCCGGAGCCGTGCAGCACGATCTTCTTCGCCTTGCTCGGCAGCTTGTGCCACGGCGTGTCGACGTCGAAGCCGAACGCCTTGCCGACCGCGGCCAGGTGGTCGATCGTGAGCCGTCCGTAGACCAGCCGGCCGTCGTCGGTGAACACGTGCAGCGCGCCTTCGCGCACCGAGAGCGACGGATCCTTGACCAGCAGTTCCGGCGCGAAACCGAACGTCTCGCCGAGGCCGTCGCAGGTCGGGCAGGCGCCGATCGGGCTGTTGAACGAGAACAGCCGCGGTTCGAGCTCCGGCAGCGCGCCGTGGCCGTTGGGGCAGCTGCGGCGGGTCGAGAACTGGCGCGTCTGTTGCTCGCCGAACGCCAGCGCGCACGAACCGTCGCCGAGCTGCACGGCCTGCTCGACCGCTTCCGCCAGCCGCGAGCGCACGTCGGCGCCGATCGTCAGTCGATCGACGACCAGTTCGATCGTGTGGTACGCATAGCGCTGCAGCTGGATGTCCTCGTCGAGCCGGCGCACGACGCCGTCGATGCGGGCCCTCACGAAGCCCTTCTGCGCCCACTCGGCGAGTTCCTTGCGGTACTCACCCTTGCGCTCGCGCACCACCGGCGCCAGCAGCATCGCCGCGGTGCCGGCGTAGTCGGCGAGGATCGTGTCGACGATGCGATCGGGCGCCCACGACTCGATCGCCGCCCCGCACTCGGGGCAGCTCGGGGTGCCCAGCCGCGACCACAACAAGCGCAGGAAGTCGCTGACCTCGGTCAGCGTGCCGACCGTCGAGCGCACCGAATGGCTCTGCGACTTCTGGTCGATCGACACCGTCGGCGACAGGCCTTCGACCAGGTCGACCTTCGGCTTCTCCATGCGGCCGAGGAACTGCCGCGCGTACGAACTCAGGCTCTCGAGGAAGCGCCGCTGCCCTTCCTGGTAGATCGTGTGGTAGGCGAGGCTCGACTTGCCGGAGCCCGACACGCCGGTGAACGTGGTCAGCGTGTCGCGGGGGAACGTCAGGTCGACGTTCTGCAGGTTGTGCTCACGGGCGCCCTTGACCACCACGTATTGCGTGGCTGCCGATGGGGTTGCGGCGGGCGCCGGAGCGGCGGCCCGGGTCTTTCTCGAGTTCGTGGCCAAGCGAGCGACCCCGCAGCATAGCAGCGGAGGCGAGGTTGGCCAGCCGTCCCTGCGCACTTCGGCACCGCCGGGTCGAGGCTGGACTGGCGGTGGCATCGGCCTACCGTGCGCGCATGGCGCTCGACGACGACGACGACGAAGACGACGACCTGCAGGCGCAGGAGCAGGACCTGCTGGTGGTGCTGAAGCTGAGCAACAATCTGCTCGGCACCAACGCCGAACGGCAGGCGATCGAAGCGCTCGCCGACGAACTGGCGGCACTGCTCGAAACCGGCGACCTCGGTGAGTACGACGGCGAGGAGCTCGGCGGCGGCGAGTGCACGCTGTTCTTCTGCGGGCCGGATCCGGATCGCCTGCTCGCGGAGCTGCGGCCGGTGCTGAAGCGCTCGCCGCTGTGCCGCGGCGCGTCGGTGATCCGCATGGTCAAGAACGCGAACGGCGACTACGACCGCAAGCGCACGATGCTGTGACGACTGCGGTATCCGCAGCAAGCCCGTGCCGCGTAGCCAGACGGTCCGCCGAGCCTTCGCGTCCCCTCCCGGCGTGACCACGTCAGCAGGTCGATCGCGCACTGCCTCGTAGCCACTCGGCCAACCGGCAGTATTGACGCCTGCCGATGGTCCAGCTTCGCCCGGCGTGGGATCATGCGCGGATGCGTTTCTATCTCACGGCAGCGCTGGGCGTCGCGGTTTCGCTCGCTCCTGCACAATGCAATCCGACCTGGGCACAGGGCGCCTGCGTACCGGGAGTGGCAGGAGAAGTGCATGCCGCGCTGCGATGGGATCCGGACGGCGCTGGGCCCGTGCCCGAGCAACTCGTCGTCGCGGGACGCTTCGAGGTCGCGGGCTGCGTGAGCGCCGCCAACATCGCAATCTACGACGCTGCGACCAGTGCGTGGGCCCCCCTCGGCAGCGGGGTCGGTGGCGAAGTGTTCGCGCTCGCAGTCACGCCGACCGGCGATCTACTGGTCGGTGGCGCCTTCGCCACCGCCGGCGGGGTCGCGACGGCCAACATCGCGCGGTGGAGCAGCGGGGCGTGGTACTCGGTCGGCGGTGGCGTCAATGGAACGGTTCGCGCCATTGCCACGACGCCGTCGGGTGGCTGGTGCGTGGCCGGGTCGTTCACGGTGGCGGCAGGTAGTGTGTTTGCCAGTCGAATCGCGCAGTGGGATGGTTCGTCGTGGTCGGCGCTGGGCTCCGGCTTCGACGCCGACTGCATGGCCCTGGCCGTTGCCCCCAGCGGCGTCCTGTATGCGGGCGGGGCCTTCGCGAACGCAGGCGGTGTCGCGGCGATCCGGGTCGCCCGTTGGAACGGAAGCGCCTGGCAAGCGGTCGGTGTCGGCATGGCCAACCACCCGAGCACGATCGTGCGCAGCCTCGCAGTGCTCACCAACGGGGATGTCGTCGCCGGCGGTTCCCTCCTGATCGCCGACCCTGTGTTTCCGACCATGACGCTGTCGACGGCGCGATGGAATGGCGTGGCGTGGGCTGCAGTGAGCGCGGGCCCTTTCGACGTCCGCACCGTGGTTCCGTTGCCCAACGGCGGATTCGTCGTCGGTGCGAACTCCGACTTCGCCACCTGGACGACCACGGGCTGGACGATCGTCGACACCAACGGATACGTCGATGCCTGCGTGATCATGCCGGATGGCCGCTATGTCGTCGCCGGGGCGTTCTCCTGGCAGATGACGCCGATCACCACGCTCGCCGTGTCGGGTATCGCCTTCTGGAACGGAACGGCGCTCGCCTCGCTGAACCCTGGTCTGATGCGTTCCGTGTACGCGATCGCGACGACAGCCGGCGGCACCACGATCCTCGGCGGAACGTTCTTGATGGGCAACGGGAACGGTGTCGTCACCTGGAACGGCTCGCAGTGGGAACCTCTCGGCGGCGGCGTCAGCGGCAGCATCAGCACCGTGTTCGCGCTCGCGGTTCTGCCCGATGGCGACGTGGTCGCTGGCGGCCTGTTCACCGCTGCCGGCGGAGTGCCCGCACAGAACACAGCTCGTTGGAACGGCTCGCAGTGGTCGGCGATGGGTTCAGGCCCCGGCGGCGAAGTGAATGCCCTGTGCTCGACGCGGCACCACGGCCTGCTCGCGGCCGGTTGGTTGTTCGCGGGTAGCGGTTATCGCGTCGCCCAATGGAACGGCACGGCCTGGACGACGTTCGGCGTGCCGGTGGCCAACCCCGTTCGCGCGCTGTGCGAGCTCGCGAACGGCGACATCGTGGTGAGCACGTCCACGAGCACGGCCAACGCCAATGGGATCCTGCGTTGGAGCGGCACGGCCTGGGTTCCACTCGGCACCGGCGTGGTTGGCACTGCGAATGCCATGGCGCTCGATGCAAACGGCGACCTGATCGCCGGCGGCTGGATCCCGGCTGCGGGTGGCGTGCCGATGAACCACGTGGCGCGTTGGAACGGCACGACGTGGTCGGCTCTCGGTGCTGGCGTCAACCAACAAGTCGTGACCGTGGCGACGCTGCCCGGGGACAGCCTGCTGGTCGGCGGCATGTTCACCCACGCCGGTGGTCAACCCGCGAATGGCCTCGCCCGCTGGAACGGCAGCAGTTGGTCGGATGTGGGTGCGGGTTTCACGAGCGCCAACATCACCAGTCTGCACGCCGCGGCGACGGGAGAGGTCTGGGTCGGTGGCCTGTTCCATCGCGCCGGTGGCGTGCCCTCCGCGAACATCGCCCGGCTGAGCAGTTCGTGCGGCGCAGCCTCGACCCTCTACGGCTCTGGCTGTAGCGGAGCCGCGGGTCCAGTCGAGCTGGCTTCCGAGGAGCTCCCTTGGCTCGGCACCGAATACCGTTCCGTCGCGACAGGCTTGCCGCCGGGCGGCTTCGCCGTCGCGGTCTTCAGCTTCAACACCACGTCGGTGCCATTGGCGACCCTGCATCCAGCTGGGCTGCCTGGCTGTACCTTGGTCGTGGATGACAGCATCCTGCTCGACTTCCCGATCGTGGCTGGATCCGCCCATTCGCGGATCGCGATCCAGCCTTTGCCGAGTCTCATCGGCGCGACGTTCTACCACCAGATGGTGTCGATCGAGACCGGCCCAGCAGGGCTCATCCAGGCAATGGCCGTGTCTAACGGCCTTCAGCTCACGATCGGCAGCTGGTAGTGCACCCGGCGCCCACCGCAGCGCGGCGAAGCCAGGAGTGCTTCCGTGGGACCGGGCCAGGGCGCCCCTTCGATGGGTTCAGCCCCGCAACCGCGCCAACAGCTCAGCGTGCAAGCGCCCGTTGCTCGCCACCACCTGCTGCCCGAACAACCAGTCCTCGCCGCCGCGCCAATCGCTGACCACCCCACCGGCCTCACGCACCAGCACTGCCCCGGCCGCGGTGTCATACGGCGCCAGATACAGCTCCCAGTAGCCGTCGTAGACCCCGGCCGCCGTGTAGCAGAGGTCGAGCTCCGCCGAACCGAGTCGGCGCAGGTCGCGGCAGTGCGGCAGGATCGCCGCCACGTGGCCCGCGTTGTCGTCGCGACCCGGCTCGTTGCGCACGTAGCTGAAGCCGGTCGCCAGCAGCGCATCGGCGAACTCCGTCGTCGCCGAGACCTGCAGCCGCTGTTCGCGGCCATCGGCGAGGCTGCGGAACGCCCCGTGCCCACGCGCACCCCAGAACGTCTCGCCGAGCGCCGGCGCGTGCACGACGCCGACCACCGGTACGTTGCGGAACGCGAGCCCGATCGCCACCGCCCAGTGCGGCAGCCCGTGCACGTAGTTGGTCGTGCCGTCGAGTGGGTCGACGATCCAGGTCCAGTCCGACGCGCTGCTGGCGACCCCCTGCGTCGTCAGCACGCCTTCTTCGGCGAGCACCCCGTGCTCCGGAAAGGCCTGCAGCAGCCCGCCGACGACGATCTGCTCGGCGGCGCGATCGGCAGCGGTCACCAGTTCGCGGCGCACGCCCTTCGATTCGGCGCGCACCACCTGGCGGCGGCGAAACGACAACAGTTCGTCGCCGGCCTGCTGCGCCAGCTGGCGCGCGGCGGCGAGGAACGGCGACAGGTCGGGCAGCGGGTCGAGCGGCGCACCGGCCGCGGGCGCGTTCACCCGCCGGTTCCCATCGCTTCGATCGCCTGCACGATGTCCTCCTGCAGTCGCTTCAGGTCCTTGTTGAGGCCGTCCTTCTTCGGGTCGTAGTTCATCAGGATCGAGAACCAGCGCAGTTGGCCGTCCTTGCCCTCGACCATGCCGGACAGCGACGACGCGCCGCGGACCCAGCCGGTCTTCGCGCGCACGCGGCCGACCAGGTCGGTGCCGACGAAGCGATCGGACAACGTGCCGGTCTGACCGGCGATCGGCAGGCAGCTGCGCAGCACGGCGCCGGCCGGACCGGTGTGCGAGCGCACCAACGCGACGACCAGCAGGCCTGGCGTCAGCCGGTTGTCCTTCGACAGGCCCGAGCCGTCGGCGAACACGGCGTCCTGCGGCACCCCGCCGACCAGCGCCACCAGCTGTTGGCGCAGTGCGTCGAGCCCGCCGGTCAACCGCCCGTCGTCGCGGGTGCGGTGGCCGAGCACGCGCAGGCACTGCTCGGCGTCGAAGTTCGACGAGTCCTCGAGCATGCGCAGGATCACCTGCCGCAGGTCGCTGTGGTGCTCGTGCACGAGCCGATCGGCGACCGGGCTCGGTTCGCCCCGCTGGCCGCCGGGGTCACTGCCGATCGTGATGCCGGCTTGCAGCAGCTGCTTGTGCAGCGCGCGCTCGTACCAGCGGGTCGGATCGTCGACCGCGGTGCGGATCGTCACCGGGTTGCCCTTGCGCGGGAACCGGCCGCGCACCTGCACCGCATCGCCGAGGTCGATCGCGCCGTAGACCGCACCCTTGCTGCGATCGACGAGTTCGATGCTGTTGCGGATCGGCAGGTCGACCGGCGGGGCCGCGATCTCGACCTCGGCGGCGGCGCCACCACCGCTGCGGATCCGGACCGAGAACGTGCCGCTCTCGAGCACGAAGCCGCCGGTCGGCGCGCAGTAGTAGGTCTGCAGCTGGTCCTGCGGCCAGCTCGGCGGGCGGTTCGGCCCGACGAAGGTGCCGGCCTCGAGCTCGATGCCGGCGAGGTTGCGCACGCCGAGCCGAGCCAGCTCGGCGGCGACCGTCGCGAACACCACGGCCGGGTCGTGCACGGTGCCGGCGCGCCAGTTCGGGTCGCCGCTGGCTTCGACCACCAGCTTGCCGGCGCGCAGCCGGAAGCGGGTCGTGAAGCGGAAGTCGGCGCCGAGCCCCTGCAGTGAGGCCGTGGCGGTCAGCAGCTTCATGTTGCTGGCCGGCACGAAGGTCTCGGTAGCGCGGTGGCGGTAGCGGATCTTGCCGACCGCGTCGACCACGGCCACGCCGGTGCGCGCGCCAAGGGCTTCGGCGGCGGCGATCGCGCGCTCGATGCTCGACTGCGGTGGTGCTCGCAACGGCGCGCGCTTCGAACCCTGTGCCGGCGCGGGCAGAGCCGCGAACGCACCGATGGCCAACAACCGGACGAGGAAGCCCAACCGCCGCATGGAACGGGGTCGTATCGCATCGACCGCTGCATCGCCAGAGTTCGCTGCGCGCGATACGTTGCGCGGATGCTGCTGGCCTCGTTGTTGCTTCTCACCATTCCGCAGACACCGCCCGCTGCCGAGCCGGCCGTGCAAAAGCCGATCCGCGCCACCGTGATCACCGGCGCCAACAACCACGACTGGCAGTGGACGGCGCCGGAGATCGCGCGGGCGCTCACCGAGACCGGTCGCTTCCAGGTCGAGGTGTGCGCCGAGCCGGCGACGTTCCTGGCCGAGGCCCCCGCGCGCGCCGCGCGCGGCGAACTCGACCTGCTGGTGCTCGACTACAACGGCCCGCGCTGGGGCGCCGCGGCCGAGCAGGGCTTCCTCGCCGCGGTGAGCGGCGGCGTCGGCGTCAGCGTGCTGCACGCGGCCAACAACGCGTTCGAGGGCTGGACCGACTACGAACGGCTGGTCGGGCTGCTGTGGCGGGCCGGCACCGGCCACGGCGCGTTCCACCCGTTCGACGTCGTCGTCGTCGACCCGCATCATCCGATCACGCAGGGACTCGCCGATCTGAAGCTGCACCCCGACGAGCTCTACCACCGGCTGGTGCCGGCCCCCGGCGCCGACTACCGCGTGCTGCTCAGCGCGTTCAGCGACAGCAAGACCGGTGGCACCGGCCGCCACGAACCGATGGGCACGGTGGCGATGTGGGGCAAGGGGCGCGTGTTCCACACGCCGCTCGGGCATGTGTGGACCGGCGTGCCGGCGTCGCGCGCCTCGTGGGCCGATCCGCAGCTGCGGCTGCTGGTCGCACGCGGCAGTGAATGGGCCGCGACGGGGACCGTGACGCTCTCGCCGGTGCCGCTGAACACGTTGTCGGCCGAGGAAGCGAAGGACGGCTTCGTGTCGCTGTTCGACGGTCGCCGCATCGCCGCGTGGCGCGGCTACAAGCTGCCCGGACTGCCGGCGCAGGGCTGGGTGGTGCGCGATGCGGCGATCGTGCACGAGGCCGCTGGCGGCGGCGGCGATCTGGTGACCGTCGACGAGTACGGCGACTTCGACTTCCGCTTCGACTTCCGCGTCGCCGCGAACGCCAACAGCGGCGTGATGTGGCGCGTCACCGAGCAGAACGAGACCAGCTACATGTCGGGCCCCGAGTACCAGGTGCTCGACGACCTCGGCAGCAAGACCAGCGGCAAGCACGGCGTCGGCGCGCTCTACGACCTGGTGGCGCCGAAGTCGCCGCCGGTGCGCCCGGCGGGCCAGTGGAACCAGGGCCGCATCGTCTGCAAGGACGGCCGCGTGCAGCACTGGCTGAACGGCGCCATGGTCGTCGACGCGCCGTGCGCCGGCCCCGAATGGACGGCGATGATCGCGGCGAGCAAGTTCCGGGACTGGCCGTTCGGCACCGCGGCACGCGGCCGCTTGTGCCTGCAGGACCACGGCGACGAGGTCGCGTTCCGCAACCTGCGCGTGAAGGCGTGGTGACCGGCAAGCCGCGCCTGCTGCTGGTCGAGGACGACGACAGCCTGCGGCTGGTGCTCGGCAAGGAGCTCGGCCGCATGGGCTTCCAGGTCGTGCAGCACGCGACCGGCAACGGCGTGGTGGCGCTGGTCGACCAGCACGCCCCGGACCTCGTCGTGCTCGACCTGAAGCTGCCCGGAACGCCGGGCCTCGACGTGCTGGTGCAACTGCACGGCCACGACCCGGACCTGCCGGTGATCGTCTGCACCGGCCACGGCTCGGTGGCGATGGCGGTGCAGGCGATGCAGCGCGGGGCGTTCGACTTCCTGCAGAAGCCGGTGCTGCTCGACACGCTCGAGGCCACCATCACCCGGGCGCTGGCACACGGCGAACTGCGGCGCGAGAACCACCGGCTGCGGCGCGCCGCCGCGCACGCGGCCTCGGGCGCGCTGGTGGTGGCGGCGCCGAGTGCGGCGGCGCGGCGGCTCGACCAGCAGATCGCGCGCATCGCCGGCTCGGCGCAGAGCGTGCTGATCCACGGCGAGAGCGGCACCGGCAAGGAGCTGGTCGCGCGCCGGCTGCACCAGAGCTCGGACCGTCACCAACAACCGTTCGTGGTCGTGCACTGCGGCGCGATCCCCAAACAACTGGTCGAGAGCGAACTGTTCGGCCACGTCAAGGGCGCCTTCACCGGCGCCGAACACAAGCGGCCCGGCCTGTTCGAGGCCGCCGACGGCGGCACGTTGTTCCTCGACGAAGTCGGCGAACTGCCGCTCGAGGTGCAGCCGGCGTTGTTGCGAGCGGTGCAGTTCGGCGAGATCCGCCCGGTCGGCAGCGACAGCCCGCGCCAGGTCTCGGTGCGCCTGATCGCGGCGACGCATCGCGACCTGCGGCAGAAGGTCGCCGACCAGACCTTCCGCGAGGACCTGTTCTACCGGCTGGCGGTGCTCGAACTGCAGGTGCCGCCGCTGCGCGAACGCAGCGAGGACATCGCGCCGCTGGCGCACTCGTTCCTCGCCCGCGAGAGCCAGCGCGGCGGTCGCGTGCTGGCGTTCGACGACGGCGCGCTGCAGCGGCTGCAGCAACACGCCTGGCCCGGCAACGTGCGTGAACTCGAGAACGCGATCGTGCGGCTCGGGGTCCTCGCCGACGGTCCGGTGATCAGCGCCCGCGACGTCGACGAACACGTGTTCGGTGGTCGCCGCCCCACGAGCGGCCCGGCCGGGTTGCCGACGCTCGAACTCGGCGAACTCGAACAGCTGGCGATCCAGCAGGCGCTGGTGCAGTGCGGCGGCAACAAGACCAAGGCCGCGGCGATGCTCGGCATCGCGCTGAAGACGCTCTACAACAAGCTGCACACGCAGGACGAGCCACCGGCGTGAGGCCCTGGCGCGCCGTTCACCAGCGCAGCAACAAGAACTCGCTGCAGAAGCCCGGTCCCATCGCCAGCATCACGCCGGCGTCCCCCGGTCGCCCGGGATTGGTGCGCAGCGTCTGCTCGAGGATCATCAGCACCGAGGCGCTCGACAGGTTGCCGGCCTGGCGCAGGCTGTCCCAGCTGCACTGCAGTGCCTCCTGCGGCAGCTCGAGCCCGTCCTGCAGCGCCTGCAGCACCTTCGGACCGCCCGGATGCGCGATCCAGCGGCGGATGTCGGGCCGCTGCAGGCCCTGGTCGGCGAGGAACGCATCGACGTCGATCGGCACCCGCTCGCGGGCGACGGTCGGCACTTCCGCCGACAGGATGATCTTGAAGCCGTGGGCGCCGATGTCCCAGCCCATGACCTGCTCGGTGTCGGGATAGAACACCGACCGCGTCGCTTCGATGCGCGGGCCGGCGGCCCGGTGCTGCTCGCCGACGATCACGGCGGCGGCGGCGCCGTCGCCGAACAAGCCGATGCTGATCAGGTTGGCGACCGAACGGTCGTCGGGCTGCAGCGTCAACGAGCACATCTCGATCGTCAGCACCAGCACGACGCCGGTCGGGTTGCCGCGCAACAGGTCGGCGGCGCGCGACACCACCGCGGCCCCGGCGACGCAGCCGAGCCCGAACAGCGGCATGCGCTTGCAGTCGGGGCGCAGGCCGAGCCGCGTCATCAGCCGGGCGTCGACCGACGGGCTGGCCAGACCGGTGACGGTCGAGAACAGGATCACGTCGACCTCCTCAGGCCGCACGCCGGCCTTGCTCATCGCCTCGCGGCAGGCGCGTTCGCCGAGCTGCAGGGCACCCTGCAACCACGCCGCGTTGGCCTGCGAGAAGTCGCGCAGCTCGGCGTACGCCTCGAGCGGCAGGATCGTGTAGCGACCGTCGATGCCGGTGTTGGCATGCAGCGTGCGGATCCGGTCGGCGAGCCGTTCGTCGGCGTCGAGGATGCGCAGGATCGCGTCGGTGAGCGTGCGCTGGGGATACCAGTGTTCGGGGAAGGCAGTGGCGACAGCGGCGATCTTCAACGGCGGAACCTCGGCAACAGATACGGAACAGTGGCCCGGTAGGCCGTGAAACGAGCCCCGAACAGGCGCTCCCAACGCGCTTCCTTGAGGCGCGGCCCGACCACACAGTAGACGCTCCAGCCGCTGGCGAGCAGCAACCAATCGAGCGTCCAGACCGGCGCGGTCCACAGCACCGCGGCGAAGCCGAGGTAGATCGGCTGCCGGCAGGTCTTGAACAGCCCGCCCGTTGGCATGCCGCCGTAGGCGACCGGCTTGCCGCGCAGCAGTGCCCACCAGCCGACCGCGCCGGTCTGCAGCGCGAGGCCGGCGTCCCAGAGCGCCTTCTGCAGGAACAGCCACGCGGCCACGAACAGCGCCCACTGCAGGCCGCCGGTGGTGCCGTGCGGCTGGTGCCAGACGACACCGCTCGGCGACCAGGCCCAGAACGTCAGCAGCAGCTGCAACGACGCCGACAGCGCGTAGGTGCTGGTCAAAAGCACCCGGCCGTGCCCGACCGGCGACAGGCGCTGCAGCCATGGCCGGCCGCGCTGGCTCAGCAGGAAGCTGTGCAGCAGCGGGAACTGCAGCACCAGCAGCGTGTTGGCCGCCCCCGACTGCCAGCCCTCGAGAGTGCCGCGACCGAGCTGCACGCCGGTCGCCAGCGACCAGGCCATGGAACCGACCGCGAGCAGGAAGGTGCTGTGGCACAGCAATGCCATCACCACCGCTGCCATCGTCGTGGATTTGCGTTCGCCATTCATACGGATGCCTTCTGGAACAGCGCGGCGTAACCGACCGCGAGACTGCGCCCACGGCGCAGCTGCACGGCGCCGCTGCGCAACGTCGCCCACAACCGCGGCGACTCCCCCTCCTGCCGGACGCGTCGCAGGCCGACCGCGGCCGCCATCGTGTCGAGGTCCTGGGGGCGGATGAACATCGCCCACTCGTGCGTGCCGCGCGGCACGAAGCCGAGCCCTTCGCCGAGCCAGATCGCGAACAGCCGCGAACGGAGCGTGCGATTGATCGTGTTGACGAACAGGTGGCCACCCGGGCGCAACAGCCGCGCCGCTTCGGCGACCGCGAGGTCCGGGGCGGCGATGTGCTCGAGCACATCGGCGAGCAGCACCAGCTCCGCACACTCGCTGCGGATCGGCACCGCGTGCAGATCGCCGGCGATCGGCAGCAGCCGCTCGGCGCGCCGTTCGTGTGCCGCGCGCAGCGCCTGCCTCGCCACGTCGACGCCCACCACCGCGGCGCCGGCCCGCGCCAACGGCACCGCCAGCAGCCCACCACCGCAGCCGAGATCGACGGTGCGCATCGCGGCGAGGCCCGGCAACCACTGCCGCAGCAACTGCAGGCGGTATTCGGTCACCGCGCGCAGCGACGCGAACTCGCGGCAGGCGGGATCCCACCAGCCGCCGCGGTCGAACAGCGGTTGCGCCAGCGTGGTCACTGCAGCACGACCTTGCGCAGCACCACGGTGCCGGTCGGCGCCGCGAGCCGCAGGTGATCGGGGGCCTGTGCCAGCGGCACCGGGTCGGCACCGTCGAGCACGAGACCGTCGGCCGTGGCCTGCCAGCTGCCGTTCAAGGTTTGGAACTGCGGCACGCCGTCGACCTCGGCCAGCGCCGCCGCGGTGTAGGTGCCCCCGGCCACGAACAGGTAGTAGATCTTGCGCAGTGAGACGGCCGCGTCACCCTGGATGTCGATCGACTCGTAGAGCCCGTCGAGTTGCACGACCCCGGCGGGCTGGAACGGGATCTGCTCGACGGTCGCCGCGACCAGGCGCTGGTCGGGCGCGACGACGTTCGAGGCGATGCAGCCGCCGAGCTGCAGATGCAGCAGCAAGCAGCTGCCGAGCGCGATCGCGCGGAACGAGCGGGCCGCGTTCACTTGCCACCTCCGGCGACCAGCCGCGCCCGCAGCGCGATCCAGACCTTGACCTCGTCCTGCATGTTGATGAGGCCCAGCTGGCTCGGCACCGGCACTTCGTAGTCGCTGAGCAGCAGCGGCATCTGCCCGGTCAGCACCACGCGCTTCTGCGGGTCGACCTCGACCGTCACCGGCATCGACACCTCGCGGGTCTTGCCGCGGATCCGCATCGTGCCCTTGACCTCACCGCGCGCGGTCTGCCTGGCGACATCGATGCCGCCGGCGGCCGGCTGGAAGCTGCTCACCGTGAACAAGAGCTCCGGGTGGTTCTTGACGTCGAGGTAGTCGAGCATGTTGGTGTCGCGGCCCTCGACACCGGTCTTCAGATCCGGCGCCTGCACCACCACCTGACCGCTCCAGGCCCCCTGCGGATCGTCGAAGTCGGCGCGGAACGAGCCCTTCACCTGCGAGGTGACGCCGGTGAAATCGTGCAGCGTGCTCTTGGCGTCGAAGCCGACGCGCGACAGCTCGGGCACGATCGTGAACTCCTGCAGCTGGTCGAACCGGAACGTCGCGGTCGGCACCGAGAACGACAGGAACCCGCCCTTCGGCTTCGGCTTCGTCACCGGCTCCGCGGCCGGTGTCACGGCGCCGCTCGCCGCGGCCGGCGGCGGCGGCTCGGCCATGGCCACCGGCACCACCTCGGTCGGCGCGGGGGCCGCGCCCGGCGGGCTCTCGAGGCGCTGGCCGGTGCCGGCGGCCAGTGGTGCCGCAGCGGGCACCGCGGCCGCGACCATCGCCGGCAACCCGGCCAGCTGCTGGCGGAGCCCCTGCAGCTCGCGGCTGCTCGCCTCGAGCCGCTGCTCGAGCGTCGCCACCTGCTGCTGCAGCGCCAGCACCGCGCCATGGCGATCGGCGGCGCGTTCCTCGAGCGCATTGCCGAGCTGTTCGAAGTTGGTGCCCAGCGCCTGTTGCAGCGCCCCGAAGTCCCGGGTCAGCACCTGCACGTCATCGCGCAGCAGGCTGGTCGGATCGGGCCCGACCGCAGCTTCGTCGCTGCTGACGACCACTTTGACCCGGTCCTTCAGGACCATGAACCCGGCGATTGCAGAGCCGACCAACAGCAGCACGAACGCGGCCCCGAGCACCTGCAACAGCTTGCCAGTCATGCCGGCCCCAGAAGCAAGGGCCGTGCCCACCGCTCGCGGAGCGGGTTCCGTCCGCATGGTGGCCACGGCAAGGCGCTGGTCCCGACGTCGACCGGGCAACTCTTGCACGCCACCGGTAGGAAGTGCACGCTGCCGAACTCGCGGGCGGGCCAGCGACCGGCTGGCTGCGGTCGGCACGCCGTGTGCTTGCTCCGGTCGGTCCACGCATGCGTTCCTCGTCCTCACTGCTCCGCCGCGGCGCCTGGTTCCTGTTCGCGGCGGCGACGGTGCTGATGTTGGTCGGGCTGGTTCGCCAGCAGGTGGATCCGCAGAACCGGGCCCTGAAGGCCCCCGACAGCGCCGATGCCGCGGCCCTCGCCGCCCTGGGCGAGGTGGTCGCGCTCGACCCGGTGCTGCTGCTCGCGTTCGTGACCCGCGGCGACCTGCCGCTGCTGAGCGGGGACCAGCAACGGCTCGAGCAGCTGCGCACCGAGCTCGGTCGGCGGCCCGATGTGGTGCAGGTGTTCGACGCGCCGGTGCCGGACCCCGGCCTCGAGCTGATGCCGGTCGCGATCCGCGGCGACAACCTGCTGGAGACCGCCGAAGCGGTGGTCGCGGCCGCCCGCGCCGCGGCGCCGCCGACGGTCGAGGTTCGCGCCACCGGGTTGCCGCTGCTCGAAGGCACCATCGCCCGTCTGGTCGCCGGCGAACGCACCACGATCGTGCCGGTGCTGGTCGCGGTGCTGCTGCTGGCGGCGCTGCTGTTCTACCGGCACCTCGGGCTGGCGATCGCGGTGCTGCTGCCGGCGCTGTGCGGCATCGCCTGGACCGGCGGCACCATCGCCTGGCTCGGCCACCGGCTCGATCCGATCGCCGCGCTGCTGGACCCGGTGCTCTTGACGATCGGCGTCGCCGCCAGCATCCACTTCGTCGAGGCCTACCGGCGCGCCCTGGCGAACGGGCTGGCGCCGCACGCCGCCGGGCGGGCCGCGGCCGTCGAACTGCGCACCCCCGCACTGCTCGCCTGTGCGACGACGATGATCGGGCTGTGGTCGTTGTGCACCAGTGCGATCCCGGCGGTGTTCGACTTCGGCGTGCGCAGCGCGCTCGGCGTCGCCGTGGTCCACCTGCTGACGTTCGTGCTGCTGCCGAGCTGGTTGCCGTTCGCGGCCAGCGCCGCGGCGGCCGCCGAGGTCGCGACCGGCCGCGGCCGGCGCTGGCTCGGCTTCCTGCGGGCGCATCGCTGCCAGCTCGGGCTCGTGGTCGGCGCCCTGACCGCGCTGGCAGCCGCCGGCCTGCTGCGCCTGCAGACCGACAACGATCCGCTGCAGATGCTGCCGGCCGACGAACCGGCGCGCGTCGACCACGACCTGCTGGCGACGCGGCTCGGCGGCGTCGAGGTGTTCCATCTGCTGATCGCCGAACGCAGCGTCGCCGGCGAGCCGAGCCGGCTGCTGCCGTTCCTGGCCGAACTGCAGCGGACCCCGGGCATCGCCGGCCTCGCCGGTCCGGTGCAGCGCAGCAACGAGGGCGCCCTGGCCGTGCCGCTGCTGCTGGCGCCGGGCGGCAGCGGCGTGCGCGCGCCGCTGTTCGATCGCATCGAACGCAGCGCCTGCGTGCTCGGCCTCGATGGCCTCGTGGTCGCCGGCGCCTCGGTGCAGATCGCGCGCGACTCGCACCGACTGCTGCTGTCGTTGCTCGGCAGCCTCGGCCTGTCCGGCCTGTTGCTGTCGCTCGGCATGATGATCGGCTTGCGCTCGGTCCGGCTCGGGCTGCTCGGCATGCTGCCGAACCTGCTGCCGTCGCTGTGGCTGTACGGGGCGCTCGGCTGGAGCGACCGGCCGCTGTCGGTGGCGACCGCGATGATCGGCTGCACGATGCTCGGCCTGATCGTCGACAACACCCTGCACCTGCTGCACCACTACCGCCACGAGCGCTCGACCGCCTCGCCGCGGTTGGCGCTGCGCGCGGCCTTCGACCGCTGCGGCCGGGCGATGACGCTGGCCAGCGTCGTGTTGATGCTGGGCTTCGCCACCGCCGCCACCAGCCGCCTCGAGACCACGGTCGAGTTCGCGCTGCTGGCGACCGCGACCATCGCCGCGGCCTGGTTCGCCACCGCGGTCGTGCTGCCGATGTTGATCACCGGCCTGCGTCCGCGCGGCCGTTCGGGAGGAACGAACCATGCGCAATGAGGTCGCCGACGTGTTGGTGATCGGCGCCGGACCGGCCGGCTCGGCGCTGGCGCTGCAGCTGGCCCAGGCCGGCTTCACGGTGACGATGGTCGATCGCCGGGAGTTCCCGCGGCACAAGCCGTGCGGTGAGTTCCTGAGTCCGCAGTGCGTGCCGTACCTGCAGCAGCTCGGGCTCGGTGGCATGCTCGACGAACTCGGCGCCCACCACGTCGAAGGCATGCAGCTGTCGGGCTACGGCGCCAGCACCGGCGGCCGCTTCCGCCAGCTGCCCGACCGCGCCGCGATCGGCCGCCACGGCTTCGGCATCCGCCGCGAGGTGTTCGATCACCGGCTGGTGCAGGCCGCGATCGCCGCCGGGGTCGAGTTCCTGCCGCGCCACGACTTCGTCGAACTCACGCGCACCGACGCGGTCGTCGACGGTGCGCGGTTCCGCGATGCACAAGGGCAACCGGTCGCGCGGCGCGCGCGCCAGGTGGTCGGTGCCGACGGAGTGCACTCGCGGGTCGCGAAGGCGCTCGGGGTGCAGCGACGCCTGGACTGGCTCGACCAGTTCGCGTTGGTCGCGCACTTCGAGGGCGTGGCCCCGGGTCCCGTCGCCGACGTGCAGCTGCTGCCGGGCGGCTTCTTCGCCGCCACCACCGTCGATCAGGGCCTCTACAGCCTGAACCTGGTGCTGCCGCGGCGCGCGCTGCGCGAACGCACGGCGGCCGACTGGGACCAGTTCGTGCAGCAGCACGCGGCCGGCAGCCCGGCGATCGCCGCCCGGCTGCAGGGCGCCCGCCGCCTGCAGCCGTGGCGCGGCATCGGCCCGTTCGGGTTCCGCACCACCACTGCCACCGTGCCCGGCTGCGCGTTGGTCGGGGATGCCGCCGGCTACGTCGATCCGATGACCGGCGAAGGCATCTACTTCGCGCTGTTCGGCGCGCGGGCGCTCGGGGACGCGATCACCGCGGCGCTGCACGAACCGGGCACTGCGCCGGCGGCGATGGCCCGCTACCGACGCGCCCGCGCCCGCGAACTCGGCCCGCGCCTGCAGGCGTCGAAGCTGCTGCAGCGAGCGATCCGCCACCCATGGCTGGTGCGCACCTTCCTGCGCAGTCTGCAGCGCTGGCCGCGATGGACCGACCTGTTGGTGACGCTGACCGGCGACACCATCCACCCGCGCGAACTGGTCAAGCCGTCGTTCTGGCGCGCGTGGCGGGAGGCGAGCTGATGCATCCCGCCCTCGACCTTCGTGTGTGGCTGCCGGTGGCGCTGGCGGCGGCGATGTTCGTGCCGCGCATGACGCCGGTGCCGCCGGCCGTGGCGGCCGATGCGGCCGCGGGCACGACCCTGCCCACGATCCGCGGCCTGCCGCCGGCCACCACCGAACAGCACTACGAGCTCGACGCCGCGGCCAGCACGGTTCGCTTCCATGCCACCGGCCCGCGCGGCGAGCTGCTGGTCGCCTGCACCGGGCTGCGCGGCGAGCTGCACCTGCCGGCCGGCGGCCAGGGCGGCACCTTCGAGCTGCACCTGGACCTGGGTTCGCTGCAGACGCTCACCGCCGATGCCGGCAGTTTCGACCTCGCGCACGTGCTCGGGGTGCACCGCGGCTCCGAGCTCAGCTATCGCGCCGATCTGGTCGCGACCACCAGCACCGACCTGCCCGGGGTCACGCAACGGACCTGGCTCGGCCTGCTGCGCTTCGGCGTGCGGGCGGTTAGGCAGCCGATGCAGCTGTGGCAATGCAGCCTGCCCGGCCAACCGCTGCGGCTGCAGGGGCACGGCACCGTCGCCGGCGACGACTACGGCTTGCCGCGCCGCCACCTGCTCGGCGTCTACACCGAACACGCCGCGGTGACGTTGGGCCTCGACCTGGTGTGGAGACGCCGCCGTGCCAAGTGAGGTCCCCGCTCCTCCGCGGCGACCGCTGCGGCGGGCGGTGCTGCTGGCGTTCGTGCCGCTGTGTGCGGTGCTGGTGGCGGCCGGCACCAGCCAGTTCCTGCTCGCCCGTGCCGTGCACCAGGACGTGCAGCGCCTGTTCGAGGAACTGCGCGAGGTCGCGCTCGCCCGCGCGCTGGTCGACGAGCTGCGCGGGGTACAGCAGTGGATCGAAGCGGCTCCGGACGCCACCACCGCGAACCAGCCGCTGGTGCTGACCGACGTGCGCGCCCACCATCGGGCCGCCCTCGAGCACCTCGACCGCTTCCAGCAGCCGAGCGACCCGTCGCGCGCCGACCACGGCAGCGTCGAGACCGCGTTGCTGGCGCGGATCCGCGAGAACCTCACCGCGAGCAAGCAGCGACTCGACGGCCCGGCGCCACTGCGCGAACTCTCGCTGCCGATCGAGGCCGCCCGGCACGACGCGCTGTCGTTGAGCAGTGCGATCGAGGACGAGACCCGCACCATCGGCGTCGACCTCGACCAGCGCAGCGACGACCTGGCGCAGTTCCTGGTGCTGCTCGGCCTGGTCTGTGCGCTGACCGTCGGCGGCCTCGGCTGGCTGCTGCAGACGCGGGTGCTGCGGCCGGTGCGCGAACTGCGCGCGGCCGCGGTCCGACTCAGCCGCGGCGAACTCGACACCGAGGTGCCGGGCGCGGTGCCGGACGAGCTCGGCGACCTCGCCGCGACGTTCCGCGGCATGGCCGGCCGGTTGCGGCAAGGTCGCCAGGAACTCGAGCTCCAGGTCGAGCAACGCTCGCGCGAGGTGCTGCGTTCGGCGCGTCTGGCCCAGCTCGGCACGCTGGCCGCCGGCATCGCACACGAGATCAACAACCCGCTGGCGAGCATCGTGACGTGCAGCGACGGGCTGCTGCGCGAACTCGACCGCGGCAGCAGCACGCCCCAGTCGCTGCGCGACTACCTGCAGATCCTGCAGAAGGAGGCGATGCGGGCCCGCGACATCACGGTGCGGCTGCTGCACTTCGCCCGCCACGACGAACCGCGGCGCGAGGCCGTCGACCTGCTGCACGAAGCCCGCGAGGTCGGCGCGATGTTCGCGCACCAGCTGCAGGACCGGCAGGTCACGTTGCGCTGCGAGAGTGCGGCGGAACCGAGCCCGACCTTCGTCGGCGATCCCGCCGAGTGGCGGCAGGTGCTGTTCAACCTGCTCCGCAACGCCCTCGATGCGAGCCCGGCCGGGGCCTGCATCACCATCACCGTGCAGGCGCACGGCGATGGCATCCGGCTGCAGGTGCGCGACCAGGGCCCTGGCATCCCGGTCGCCGACGTCGACCGCATCTTCGAGCCGTTCTACACCACCAAGGCGCCGGGGTTGGGCACGGGGCTGGGGCTGCCGATCGTGCTGCGCATCGTCGAGGCCCATGGCGGGCGCATCCGCGTCGACGACGGGGCCCCCGGCGCCGTGTTCACGATCGACGTGCCGAGCGCGCGCGGCGAGGCCACGACCTAGTCGCCCAGCGCACCGGTCACCCGATTGCTGAACGACAGCCCGAGTGGATTGGCGAAGTCGAGCACCGCGAGCTGGCTCTCGAGCACCGTGCCGGCGAGGCTCGGTGTCTCCGGCACCGCGATCACGTAGGTCGTGCTGCCACCGGTGTCGGCGACCTGCAGCACGGCGTCGACGAACACCACTTCGGCGGTGCAGCCCGGCGCGCCGAGCGCCCCGAGATCGATCGACTGGGCCTGGAAGCCGACCATGTGGAACACGAACCCGCCGCTGCCGAGGCTGCTGCCGCGCAGCGCGTAGGTGCCGCCGAGCGTCGCCCGCTCGGTGCGCAATGGTGCGCCCGGCCCGACCAGCGTCGTGGCGACGTCGAGCACCCGCCCACCACAACCACCGGCATGCACGGTGACGCGACCGGCGTCGGTGCGGGCGAGGTCGAGGTAGTAGCGGCCGGCGATGCTGCCGGCCCAGCCGCGGATCGCGACCTGGTAGCTGCCGGCCGGCAGCCGCAGGTCGATCGCGGTGTCGAACACGCCGAAGTTGCTGGCGTAGAACGGCCCGGCCAGCAGCGCCGGTGGGGCCGCGTTGTCGTAGAGGTAGAGGATCGGATCGTCGAGCACCGGCGGGCTCGGATGACTCGCGGTCGCCTGCACGCGCGCGCGCACGAACGAGTCGACCGGCAGCACGAACCGCCAGAAGTCCCAGTCGCCGCTCGGACCGGTGGTCGGGATCAGCCCGTTGCAGCGCGCCGGCAACGTGACCGTGGTCGGCACACCGCTCGAGCGCGGGTCATTGTTCTCGGGGCCCTCGGCGGCGATCGGCGCCGCCGGCAGCACCACCGGCAGACTGCAGCGCACGTCGAGCGTGTAGCTGCCGCTGGCTGCGGCGAGCGGGCCGCGTTCGACACTGCAGTAGTAGGTGCCGGCTGGCAGGCTGCTGGCGAACAGGCTCGCATGGCGGCCGCGGGCGAGGCCGTCGTCGTTGGTCTGCAGCGGCGCGCCGGTGAAGTCGAGCAGCACCAGCACGGTGTCGCCGATCTCGGCGCCGTTCCCGGGTCCGGTCTCGAGCCGGAGGTCGCGCACGCCCGACAGCGTGATCTGGTACCAGTCGACATCGACCGCGCTGCCGAGGCTGCCGAGCGCCTCTGCGCCGCAGGCGAGCACGGTGGCGGTCGTGGTGCTCTGGTTGGGTTCGATGGCCTCCGGCACCTGTTGCGCGGTCAGCAGCCCGAGACACATCAAGGTCGGCACGTAGTGGAGCTGCATGGCGGGCGAGCAGGATAGCACCGCCGCTGGCCCGCGTCCTCACCGCCAGCCGGCCGATGCCATCGACGCGCCGTCGTGGCCGGGCGAGCCGCGCCTCGTCACACCGCGGCGACCGTGGTCCCGGCGTCGGCTCCGGCCGGCGTCTCGACCCGCAGCTTCGCGAGCATCGTGCCGCTCTTGCGCCCCCACAGGATCGTCTCGCGGGCGAAGCGACCGAGATCGCCCTCGAAGTCGGGCTGGATCGCCTCGACCACCGTCGGCGACCGTTCCAGGGCCAACGGCTCGGTCGCGAACAACGCGTCGAACCAGCGCGTGAGGTCGTGCTCGAAGCGCGCGCGGTGGTGGGTGCGGCCCTGCGGACGCGGGATCACCAGGCTCTGGTAGGCCATCACGTCGTCGAGCTCGGTCAGCGCCACCTCGGTGCCGCGCCGTTCGAGGAACTCGAGCACCAGCTCGCGCAGTTCGGCGAAGAAGCCGTCGAAGTCCCGCGACAGGCGCAGGAAGCAGGCCTCCTCCTCGTCCCAATACAGGTCGCCGTACTCCGGCAGCACGCAGCCGCGGCCCTGCCCCGCCCGCAGCGTTTCGATCTTCGCCGAGAACGCCGCCAGCTGTTCGCTCCAGCGCGGGAACTCCGCGGCCGGGAAGTCCCCTTCGGCGAGGAACTGCAGGAACTCCGAGTGCCGGGCACCGCAGCGATCGACCAGCCACGCCATCAGGTAGAAGCCGAGCTTCAGGCTGTGCATGGTCATGGTGACCCACGAGAAGCGCAGCGCCCGCGCCCAGTCGTCCGCCGGCATCGCCGCGGTGGCGACGACGATCTCCTCTTCCTCCGCGACCCACTCCGGCGTGCGCACACGGCCGTGGATCTCCTGCAGCTCGATGACCTTGGTCTGCATGCCGAAGCGCTGCAGGTAGTCCGGATCGGCGAGCTCGGTGTTGGGGAACACCTGGCAGATGTACATGAACAGCTGGTTCTTCAGGCCCGACGCGAGCACTCGGTCGACGCCGTCGACCCAGCTCCGGTAGGACTCGCCGGGCAGGCCGAGGATCAGCTCCGTGTAGACCGGCACGCCGAGGTCGTTGAACTTGCGCTGCAGCTCGCGCGCGCACTCGAGCTTGATGTTGTCGCGCTTGATGTTCTCCTGCACTCCGGCGTCGACGCTCTGGTAGCTGATCGTGATGCCCTTCTCGAGCCCGTGCTCGTGGAACAGCTTGCCGATCGCGAAGATCTTCTCGTCGGTGTTCTTGCCGTAGCAGGTGCGGAACTTGTGTGGGTAGCCGGTGCGCTGCTTGCTCGCCACCAGGTGCTCGGCGATCTCCATGTCGCGGCGGTGCATGCCGAAGTTGCTGTCGGCGTTGAACACGTACTTGATCTTCTTCGCCGCCATCCAGTCGATCTCGGCCTTGACGCGGTCGATGCCGTGGAAGCGATACTTGCGCGACATGCCGCCCTTGCCCCAGTAACAGAACGTGCACTGGAACGGGCAGCCGCGGTTGGTCTCGATGATCGCCTGGAACTGCAGTTCCGGGTGGCGGTGGAACACCTCGTCGTAGTAGCCCTCGAGGTACGGCGACGGGTAGAGGTCGAGGTCCTTCTGGAACGCCTGGTCGATCTCGTTGTGACGGAAGCCGCCACCCGGCGTGCGCCACGAGGTGCCGGCCAGGCCGTCGAGGTCGACGTCGTCGGCGCCGGTCGCGTTCGCCAGCCGTTCGAGCACGGCGCGGAACGGGCTCTCGCCCTCGCCGCGCACGGTCACGTCGATGAACGGGTGCTGCCGCAGGAACGCCTCGGGCCGGTGCGGCACGTTGGCGCCGCCGAACACGACCAGGCAGTTCGGGTAGCGGCGCTTGACCTGCTCGGCGACCCGCAGCGACAGCTGTGCGTTCCACATCAGCGACGAGAACGCGGCCACCGCGGGCGCTTCGTACTGACCGACGAGCCGGTCGAGGCGGTCGTTGTGGAACAGGAACGGCGCGAACGCGAAGTGCTCGCGCACGATCTCGGACTGCTCGGCGTTGGCGCGCAGCAGTCCGGAGACCAGCGGCAGGTAGGTCGCCCCGTTCATCAACAGGTTGAACTCGCCGAGGAAGATGCGTCGCTTCTGGTTCTGGTTCATCGTCGCGTGGGGTCGGGGCTCTCGGTCAGGGAGGATTCTTCGAGGTAGAGCTTGATGCGCGGCAGGCGGAGGCAGCGCGCCTGCCCGCGGGCGATGCGCTGCTGCAGCGTGCGCAGGCACGCGATCAGCTCCTCGATGTGGCCGGCGATCGCCGCGGCGGTGCGGGCGCAGCGCGGCAGGTAGTTCTTCCACTTCAGGAACAGGATCGTCAGGCGATCGGTGATCGCACCGATCGACTCGGAGTGCACCTCGGCGCCCTGGCGATAGTGCGGCACGAACAGTGCGTCGATCGCGTTGATGGCGACATTGCGTTCCTTGTTGTGCGCCATGCCACCTCGCCACGCCTCGACGACGCGTTCGTCGTCGGCGGCCCGGCCCTGGTCCTCGAAGTGCCAGACCTGCAGATTGTGGTAGAGCAGCTTCACGACCAGCTCGTCGAGGGTGCCGGTCGGGCAATCGCGCTCGAACAGGGTCAGGCCGGCCGCGAACCACTCGTTGCCGGTGGCGAAGGCACGTTGCAAGACCGGCCCCAGATCGGGGCAGTCGGTCTCCGCGACACCGGTCGCTGCAACAGCGGGATCTGTCATCAGGGCGCCTCTCCTCGCGCCGTTCATCGACGCCCCGTCGCCGGGAGCTTGAGCCGCGGGCACCGGGAGCGGTCGACGGCATGGGCGATTGCCGCTCAAGCGGCCGTCACGCGCCACCGATAGTCCGATTGCCGCCCCCGCCGTATGGAATCGATCAAGAGTTCCGCGTCACGCCTTTCCCTGGTCGATCTCGTAATGGATCGGATCACCGCCGACGGCGTCGACCAGATCGTGGTGGTCGGTGAGCCTGGTGACCAGGCGGTCCACGAACTGGCACGCGGTCCGGTGCCGGTTACCTGGGTCGGACAACGTCGCGGAGCCTCGGTGCCGGCCCTCGTGCGCACACGCCCCGGCACCGGCCCCCAGGCCCTGGCCGAGCTGCGCGGGCGGATGTCGCGACGCACGTTGTACCTGCTGTGCGGCAACGGTCTCGACCCGGAGCACGTCCGCCAGTCGCTCTACATGCTGTCGCGCGGCGAGGGGGTGTTGATCATCCCGCTCGGCACCGCCGCCGGGCCGAACTCGTACGACGACGTCCGCGATCAGCTGTTGCTGTGGTGCCCGGAACACCGACTCGACGTCGTGCTGGCGGGCGAAGGGAACGCCGCCCTGGTCGTCGAGCCGCGTCGCGCCGTGCACGTGACGTTCGTCATGGAACGCTACACGGATCGCTACGGCGTCTCGGCACCGTCGATCAACTTCGACAACATGGTCGCCACGCTCACCGCCAGCGGTCAGGCCACGCACGACATCCTGCTGCACGACGAGTTCCACCACCAGGGCCGCACCTTCACCGACGACGACCTGTGTCCGCCGGCCGGGGCCGACGAACACGTGATCGTGCTGACCTACAACTTCGTCGACGACGCCAATCCGCCGCTCGATCTGCTCGAGCGCGCCCGCGCCCGCGGCAGCAAGATCGTCTACCTGTGGCTCGACAAGCACCTGCGCAACCCGAAGCCCGGTTACGCGGAGGCCGCCGATCTCAACGTGATCTTCGACTGCACCGACTTCGAGCTGCCGCGGTCGTGGCCGTGTTTCACGACCAAGAACCCGATGTTCTTCAACGACCCGGGCATGGTCCGGGACCTCGACCTGTCGGTGCTCGGCGAGATGCGATTCCTGAAGCAGCGCAAGGACCTCCTGCCGCGGCTGCAGGCCGAACGGCGGCTGTCGGTGTACGCGCCGGGCACCAGTTCGACCTGTCCGAAGCTGCGGCTCGAGGTCGAGGACTACGCCCGTATCTACAAGCGTTCGAAGATCTCCCTGGTGCTGACCAAGGACCGGGTGCGGCAGCTGAAGGGGCGCATCTTCGAGGTCACGCTGTGCGGCGCGATGCTGCTGTGCGACACCAACCCGCACATCCACCGCTTCTTCGAGCCGAACCGCGAATACGTGCCGTTCCACGACTACGAGGAGCTGGTCGCCGCCTGTCGCTACTACCTCGAGCACGACGACGAACGGCGGGCGATCGCCGCCGCCGGCTGTCGCAAGGCGACCCGCTTCTACCACTCTCGCGTGTTCTGGTCGGCACTGTTCGCGCGCCTGTTCGCCGAGCGGCTGCGGCGGGTCACCCGATGAACCGCCTCTACGTCTACAACAACCTGCATGCCGGCGACCTGCTGTTCAGTCGGCCGCTGTACCGCGCGGTGATCGACAGCGGCCGCTTCGAGCTGGTGCTGGCCGCACACCGCAACAACTCCTACCTGCTGGCGGATCTGGTCGGCCCCGGCGTGCGCCTGCACACCAGCGACTACCTCGAGCAGGGGCCGATCGTGTTGTACGACCTGCGCGCCGACTGCCCGCCCGACTGCGTGCCGATCAGCAGCTGGCTCGGCGAGTATCGCGACACCGGCAGCCACCAATGGCACAACGTGGTCACCGTGTTCGAACGCCAGCTCCGACAGGCCGGCATCGACTACCGCGTGCCGCAGGTCCCCGGTCAGGTGCCGATGGTCGACTTCACCCCCCGCCCGCTGTCGATCCGGGTCACGCGGCCGTCGGTGTACGTCGACAACAGCCAGCCGCGCACCAACCACGCGAAGTTCGACTTCGATCTGCGGGCGATGGCGCAGCGTCATCCCGACGTGCAGTTCCTCTGCACGCGGCGGCCCGACTCCGACCTCGGCAACGTGATCGACGCGTCGCACCTCGACCTGCGCGATCTGTCCGCGGTCAGCGACCAGTGCCTGGCGATCCTCGGCAAGGGCAGCGGCCCGTTCTGCTGCACCTACACCGAGGCCAATCGCCGCAAGCCGCGCGGGCTGTGTGGCTACCAGTGGACCTGGCAACCGTCGTTCTGGGACTACCCCGGCAACCCACTGCGACAGCTCGCGACCATGGCCGACGTGCTGGTGTTCCTCGACGAAGCCCTTGCCGCGGACTCGCGTCCGCGCGCCCTCGCACCATGCTCCTGATGCCTGCGCCGCCGGTCGTCGACGCTCCCACGGCCTCGGCCTCGCTCCAGGTCGAGCACCGTGGCTTCGGCTGCCACGCGATCGCCGGTGGCATGTTGGCGATCGCCGTGGGCGACGGACCTCCCGCCCCCGAACGGCTGGCCGCCGGCAACTGCGGCTGGGTGCTGGTGGCGCCCGACCTGCCGACGCTGGCCCACCGCATCGACCTGTTGCTGCAGGCGCTGCCGCACCTCGAAGCGACCCGGGTCGCGCTCGAACGCCACGAGCTCGATCGCGCCCGCGACGGCCTGCGCGCGCTGCGCCCGCTCGCCAACGCGCTGCGGCCGCTGCTGATCGATGCCTACCTGCATGCACCGAAGGTTGCCTGTGTGCAGATCGCCCTGGGCATCGTGTGCCTCGGCGCCGGGCGCCACGGCGAAGGCCTGTTCCACCTGCTGCGGGTCACCCCCGGACAGCTCGAGTGGTTCGCCGTGTGCCGGCGCTACCACCTGTTCCGGCCGTCCCCCGCCGCCTGCCGCCAGCTGGTCGCCACCGCCAGCGCTGCCGAACTGGTCGGTCGCCACGACGAGGCCGAACTGCTGCAGCAGACGCTGCGCATGGCGGTGCGGATGATGCGAGTCGCGACCGTGTGCGATCGCCTGCACGGCGACCTGCTGTGGACGCGCCCCGATGTGCTGGTGCACGTGCGTGGCGTGCTCGAGGTCGGCACGGCGGCGGACGTGGTGGCAGTGCTGCCGAGCCTTGGCATCCACCGTGTGATCGCCTTCGCGGCCACTGCGCAGCAACACGCCGAACTGGTGGCCGCCGGTCGGCGCGCCATCGACCCCGCGACCAACTGGAGCCTCGTGCCCCCGACGGCGACCGGGGCCACGCCCGCGCTCGATCTCGACGGCTGGTTCGCCGCTGGTGCCTTCCGCGCCACCGATTGCAACCTGCTGCGGATCGGCTCGGAGGTGCCGACCCACGCCATCCTGCGCTGCGCGCGCGCGACGCTGCGCGGCATCGACTTCGTCATCGCGGTCGAGCCCGCACCGTCGGGGCCGGACCTGCCGCCGGCCCTCGGGCAGTTGCCGGACGAGTCGACCGTGACGGGGCTGCTCACCATGCAGGGCTTCGTCGCGATGGCGGCCACCGAGGCCGGCGAGTTGCCGCGGCAAGTGCTCTACGCGCGCGCCGAACACGTCTGACGCCACAGCGCCGCCAGCAGGAACTGCACCAGCTGGTCCATCGTCTCGACGTATTCGAGCGGGTTGCCCTGGTAGTCCCAGAAGCTCGGATAGCTGACCGGGTCGTAGCCGCAGACGACCTTAGGCTTCCACCGGTTGGCGGTCGTCAGCGTGGCGTTGAACGGTGTGCGGGTCATGCCGATCAGCGCTGCGCACCGTTCGCTGAGCCACGAGCGCTGGCGCAGATCGAGGTGCGAGTCGTCGACGAGCCGCGGGTCGGGGAACGGCGGCGGCTCCGTGCAGCGGAAGTCGAACTCGGGCAGCGCGGCGAGCAGGTGCTCGTGGTCGACGACGAAGTGGCAGTGCACGTCGCGGTGACGCACGGTGTCGAGGTAGATCGACGGTCGCGGCAACGGCCCCGTCGGCGGCGCGCCGGCGAAGTCGAGCATCGGCACCTCGGCTTCGTCATGGGCGAGCCGGAAGTCGATCGCGCGGGCCGCCAGTTGGCGATTGAGCACCGTCACCACCGACTTCCACTGCGGGCTCCGGGTGTCCTCGTAGGTCTCGAGCGACAGATCGATCGCCTGGTGGTCCGGCGGCTGCCAGGCGCGCAGGTCGACCACCGCCCCCGACGGCGCACACGGCAGGTCGCTCACCAACAGCCGCGCGTTCGGCCCGGTCAGGTCCTCGAACAGGTAGGCGTCGTCGGCGCAGCAGGCGATCGCCAGCTGCCAGCGCCGTGCCCGCACCAGTTCGCGGAGCGCCGGGCGCTGGAACAGCCGCATCGCCGACGGGCCGTTGTCGAACAGGAAGAGCTTGCTCATGTCACCGGAGGCCGCTGCGGCGGAAGAGGGCGTGCGAGCAATGACCGAGCGGCGTCGGTTCACTGCCGAGGAACACCATCGAGGCACTCTCCATGAGGTCGAGCAGTTCGCGGTCGCCGCCGATCCCCTCGAACACCGAGTGGTGGTAGACACTGACGCACACGAGGTCGACGTGCGGCAGCAGCGCCGCCGCACCGCGCAGCACCGCCACCTCCTCACCGGGCACGTCGATGACGAGCAGTTGGGCCTCGTCCGGGCGCAGCTCGCCGCGCTGCAGCAGCTCGTCCAGCGTCGTCGTCGGCACCGCGCCGAGCGGCTGCTGCGTGCGGCCGGCACTCTGGTTGGCGAACCGCGTCGACCAGCGGTGGAACCCGAGCAGGCCGTGCTCGCGATCGAGCCAGGCCTGCCGCATGCCACTCGCGCCTGCGACGAACGTGCCGCTGCCGTCCGCGTTGCCGTGCAGGCCCCGGAACGGTCCGAGTCCGAGCAGCGACCACGCGGCAGCGCCAGCGGCGCCGCCGTTGCCGACCCACAGGCAGCGCTCGATGCCGCGCAGGCAGCGTGGATGCGCCCACAGCGCGTGCCCCGACAGCTGGCGATGACAGATCCGCTCGACCTCGAGTTGGCGCAACCGCTGCCGCACCTCGGCCGCGAGCTGCCGCGCCGCCGGCTCGTCGCGCCGCAGCTGCAGATGCGTCTGCGCCAGCGCCCGCAGGCACTGCGAGTCGGTGAACTGTTGCGACAGCAGACGACGCAACACGGCCGCGCCGATGTCGTGCTCGCCGCGCAGCAGTTGCAGGACGCCGAACACGCGCAGCAGTTCGCGGTTGTCGGGCGTGGCGAGCAGCGACGGCAGCAGCGCGGCGATGACGTCCCCGCTGCCCGGTCCGAACTCCGCGGCGATGCGCGCGAAGCCGGCCAGGTCACCGCGGCCGAGGCAGTCGAGCGCGGTGGCGGCGACGGCGCGCATCGCCACGAACACGTCGACGAGGCGTTCGAGCTCGCGGCGGTCGCGGTGTTGCAGCACGACGCGGTACTCGTTGCGCAGCCGCGCGCGTTCGTCGTAGTGCGCGACCGGATCGGCGACCGCCACCACGCCGGCCGAGGTGGCATGCAGCGAGAACCCGCCGTGGTCCGCGGCCAACAGGCGTGGGGTCGTCGGTTCGACGAAGCCCTTCGGCAGCGCCAGTTCCGGCAGGCCCGCCGCACCCGGGGCCGGCTGGCAGTAGCAGTGGATCGCGTCGTCGGCGCCGAACCGGACCATCCGCACACCGCGCGGCAGCAGGTACTGCCGCTCCACCTCGAACGCGAACCGATCGACGTCGAACGGGCGGCGGCTGCCGGGCCAGATCTGGCTGCGATCGGCGATCGCCACCAGGCCGCCCGGCCGCACCAGCGGCGCGTAGGCGCGCCAGTCCGCGGCACACTGCGAGTACGTGTCGCCACCGTCGAGGAACAGCAGGTCGCAGCTCGCGACATGGTGGGCCACCGCGGCGCGGGTCGCGTCGTCGCCCGAGTCGGCGAGCAACAGCACGTCGCGCTCCGGATCGACCGCATGGGAGGCGAGACAGGACTGCACCCGGGCCGCATCGCGTTCGATCGTCACCACCCGGCGGGCCAGCAAGCGGAACGCTCGATGGGTGCCGCCGCGGCGACCGAGGCCGATCTGCAGCACGGTGTCGAGCGGCCCGTGGCGCTGCACGTGGGCGAGGAACTCGTGCAGCGTCCGGCGCGTGTGTTCGATGACCGGCTCGTGGCAGCTCGATGGCTGCGAGTCGTGGTAGCCGCAGGCGCCGCCGTCCGGCGTCGGCCGGACCAGGTCGTCGATGGCGTTGCCCAGTGCGTTGCCGAGCGCGTTCATCGCACCAGGAACCGCCGGCCGCTGCGCACGCGTTCGCGCCAGTGCTCGAGCAGGTCGTGCATCGTCTCCTCGAACGGGATCTGCGGCGCCCACCCGGTGTGGGCCGCGAACTTGCGGGTGTCGGGCACCTGCAGATCGGCATCGATCGGCCGCAGGCGCTGCGGATCGGTGACCACCTCGATGTCGTCCCGCAGAGACAGCGACAGCAGGTGCCGTAGCATGTCGCCGACCGTGCACGAGAACGCGCCGCCGATGTTGTAATAGGCCCCTGGCACCGGGTTCACGGTCACCAGCAAGTGGTAGGCGCGCACCGCGTCGCGCACATCGGCCCAGGTGCGCATCGAGTCGAGGTTGCCGACCTTCAGCACCGGCTCGATCCGGCCCTCCTCGATCAGCGCGATCTGCTTCGCGAACGACGACTCGGCGAACACGTCGCCGCGCCGCGGGCCGGTGTGCGTGAACATGCGCGTCGTCATCACGCACAGCCCGTAGGCCTCGGCGTAGAAGCGGCCGACCAGGTCGGTGCCGACCTTGCTGATCGCGTACGGCGAGGCCGGGTGGAACTGCGTCTCCTCGTCGATCGGCAGATGCTCCTTGCCGACCCGGCCGAACACCTCCGACGACGCGCAGACGTGGATCACCGGCCGCCGGCCCGAGCGGTGGATCGCGTCGAGCAGTCCGGCGGTGCCGAGGATGTTGGTCTGCAGCGTCTCGATCGGGGCCACGAAGCTCTGCTGCGGGTAGCTCTGCGCCGCCAGGTGGAACACGTAGTCGGGCTGCACCTGCTCGACCGCCCGGGCCAGCGACGGATGGTCGTTGAGGTCGCCGTAGACGAGGCCGAGGCGATCGTGGCGATCGACCCGTTCGAGCAGGTGCTCGACGTTGCCGAGGTCCTCGTTCCAGCGCAGCAGCCCGTGCAGCTCCCAGTCGGTGTGCGCGAGCAGGTGGTCGGCGAGATGGCTGCCGACCATGCCGGTGAAGCCGGTGATCAGCGCTCTAGGTGCGCGTGGCATAGGCCCCCCGTCGATCGCGTTCGCTGAGGATCGGGTCGTCGATCGGCCAGACGAAGCCCCAGTCGGGGTCGTCCCAGCGGATCGTGAACTGCCGGCCGTCGTGGAAGTGCGTGCTCTGCTTGTACCAGTAGACCAGCGGCCCCTGCAGCACCGCGATCGAGTTGCCGATGCCCGGCGGCAGCAGCAGCTGTTCGCGGTTGTCGCCGCTCAGTTCGAACGCCTGCCAGCGGCGGTAGGTCCTCGACTCCGGCCGGTTGTCGGCGATCACCGCGTGGCCGCGACCGTGCAACACGCTGACCAGTTTCCAGGTCGCGAAGTCGCCGTGCAGACCCCGCAGCACCCGCTCGTGCGACACCGAGATGTCGTCCTGCACGAACGTGATGTCGCCGCACACCTGCCGGTAGTGCTCGGTGTCGAACAGTTCGACGTAGCTGCCGCGATGGTCGCTGAAGACCTCGGGCACGATCCGCCGGACCCCCTCCAGTTCCGTGGCGCAGACGCGCATGCGCCGGTCCTATCGGGCCCACGGCGCCGGGGGCTTTAGGTGCGGTGGGCGGAAGTCAGGCACGCGGTGCCGCGCGCATCGCCTGCACCAGGTCGACGGCGGCGGTCGGCCAGTCCGGGTGCACGAACCGGAACCCGGCCGCGAGCAGTCGCCCCGGGACCACGCGGCGGCTCTTCAGCACCAGCTCGCTCTCGGTGCGCAGCAGGAACGTGCCGATCTCGAGCAACCATCGCGGCGCCGGCAGCCCGATCGGGATGCCCCAGGCCCGTCGCAGCGCCCGCGCGAACTCGGCGTACGGCAGCGGTGCCGGCGCCGCCAGATTGACCGCCCCGGCGAGGTCGTCGCGCTCGATCAGGAACTCGACCGCG
>JALORC010000041.1 GCA_025459175.1 Planctomycetota bacterium
CGCTGCCGTGGAACCTGCCGTTCGCGGCCGACGCGAACTACGCGGTCGAGGTCGACACGCTGAGCAACGGCTCGACCGGGATCCTCGACATCCTGTGAGTGGCCGCCCAGGGTGGCGTAAGGAACTGGCACTGCCGGGACTGGACCAGCTATTTCGGGACCGGAACCATGACAATCTCGATTGGCATACCATCGTGCAGGTCCGTTGCCTGCACCGTGCGTTCCACGATTGTGAAGCCTGGGGCGGTCGCTGTTATCTCCAGGTCCGCGCGAGGAAGGAAAGCTTCTATGGGCCCCGACTCGGTGCGCCAAACCCAGTTGGCCGAACCAAGTGGTGTTGCTACTCGTATCAAGGCCGCGACGTCCATTGGGTTGGCAGCGAATCGCGGCACTATGATCACGCGTTGACAGTCGTCGATCGTGATCTGGCAGGTGGTTACCGTGTCGGCTTTCACCTGGAAGAGCGGTGCCGGCTGTGGCGGCTCGATCCACGGATTGGGATGGCTCAGGACCCAAGTGAAGTTCCCGGCGGGAAGCTTGATTGTCTGCCCGTCGCGAACCGTCGTCGACGGGATGATCTCCTCTGTCGATTCGATGACCAGGGAGCCCAGGAACGGTTCGTTCGACCTGGTCCTGATCTCGATGGCCATGGTGCCGGTCGGGCGATCGATCATCTCCAGGTAGGTGGGGGCGTTCAACTCGTCAAGTGGCTGCATCGGCAGCTTCTGGCGCCACAACCGGCCTTCGGTGTCCATGATCGACCAGTCTGTCACCAGCGACACCGGTGGAATGCCTGGCGCGGGAATGATGACGCGAACCAAGTCGGTGCCGAGCCGTTTCTTCAGCGCGCGCTCAACGTAACGAAAGCGAGCCAGGCCTCCAGGTAGATTGGCGGTAGTGGCGTGATCGACCAATGCGATCACTCCACGAACCGTGGACTCTCGGTCCAGCGCGACCGCAGACCCGTAGAATCGCTTCATTGCGACGCCTGTCAACCCACCGATCGCCAGTGCAGGACTCACGTGCGCGGTGCCGGCGAAGCGCTCGTCCTCCGGGAAGTAGCTGACGTGAAAGACTGCCACGTAGTAGTTGCCCTGTGGGAGCGTGTCGAAGGTGCAGCATCCTGATTGGTCTGTGCGTCTACTCCACACGCGATCCATCGCTGGGGAACGTGGATCGCCAGTCACGATATCGGTCTCCTTTTCCTCCGGGATCGTATAACCCACGCCAGTCTGAATCGGGCCGGGGGACACGAAGACAATGCACTCGCTGAGTGGCTTCCCGTCGAGCGTGCAGCACACAGTGCTGATCTTGGACGGGGACAAACGGGCTATGGCATCGCTCCGAGGGTCTTCTATCTTCAACGACAAGGACTCGTATCCGCTGCAGTCGATGATGAGTTCCGTACCGGTCCAGGCCGTTTCCAGAGGAAGCCTGCCGCTGGCATCGCTCTTCCTGGCCGGACCGACTGGCTGCGGCATGACTCCGTCCGACACGGGAGGCGCCACGCACGCGCTAGCTCCCGCGATCGGATGGCCGGTGGCTGCGTCCAGGCATTGCAGGTGCCCAATGGCGGAGACACGCGCCGACCCTGGGACTGAGCCATTGTCGGTCAACTCCGGTGCGATGGTCCCAGACCTGATGGGCTGCGAGGGTTCCGAGGGTGAGGCCGGCTGAGCCGTGGCGAGCTGATTCCATGCGAGGAACATTGCACCAGCGGCCATCCCGAAGGCGATCAATGCGGCCAAGAACCCGAGTCGCTTGCGAGTAACCATGAATGCCTGCCGCGATGCGGGAAGGTGGCTGCGGTTTGCTTCCGATGCGGTCGGAAGCGAAAGGTGGATGTCGGTGCAGTCTCTGCGCAATAACAAACCAATTGCCGCCGAACGCGCGATCGCAGACCTTACCAAGGAGCTGTGGCGCAGCCAATGGCCGACGGTGGTCAAACCACTCGACTGTTCACGGCCGGAGGGACTCAGGAAACTGCTGACCAAGGGCCCCTGTGCCAGGGCAGGTGCGCGTCTGAGCTGGCTCGACCCGCGCGCTCCGGGTAAGCACGGTCGGCATGGCCGCCGATCCGGTGCCGCCGACCGCCGATCACTTCGCCGCGCTCTACCGCCACGAAGGACGCCGCGCGTTCGCGACGCTGCTGCGCCTGCTCCGCGACTTCGATCGCGCCGAGGAAGCGCTGCACGATGCGTTCCGCGCCGCCCTCGAGAGCTGGCCGGTGGACGGGGTGCCGGGCAACCCGGTGGCGTGGTTGGTCACTGCGGGTCACCGCCGCGCCATCGATCGCCTGCGCCAGCAGCAGCGCTTGACGCCGCTCGAGCTCGAGCCGCCAGCCAGCGGCAGCAACGAGCCCACCGAGCCCGACGAAGTCGCCGACGACCAGCTGCGGCTGATCTTCACCTGCTGCCACCCTGGCCTCGCCGAGGAGGCGCGCGCGGCGCTGACGCTGCGCGAGGTGTGTGGGCTCACCACCGAGCAGATCGCGCGGGCGTTCCTGGTGCCGGTGCCGACGCTCGCGCAGCGCATCGTGCGCGCGAAGACCAAGATCCGCGCCGCCGGCATCCCGTTCGAGGTGCCCGCGGGCGCCGAGCTGGCGGCGCGGCTGCCCAGCGTGCTGCGCGTCGTCTATCTGCTGTTCAACGAAGGCTACCGACGGAGCGGCGGCGTCGAACTGATCGGGGTGGAGTTGGCCGCCGAGGCGATCCGTCTCGCGCGCACGCTCGTCGCGCAGCTGCCCGAGCCCGAATGTCTGGGGCTGCTCGGGCTGATGCTGTTGCACCAGTCGCGGGCCGCGGCACGCGTCGACGGCCTCGGTGACCTGGTGCTGCTGGAGCAGCAGGACCGCACGCGGTGGGACCGGGCGGCGATCGCCGAGGGGCTCGTGCTGGTCGAGCAGGCGCTGCGCAGCGGCCGCGCCGGCGCCTATGCGGTGCAGGCGGCGATCGCCGCGGTGCACGCCGAGGCCGCGACCGCGGCGGCGACCGACTGGCGGCAGATCGCGGCGCTGTACGACGTGCTGCTGCGAATCGAACCGCAGCCGGTCGTCGCGTTGAACCGCGCCGTTGCCCAGGCGATGGCGGGGGACCTGCTCGGTGGTCTGCAGCAGGTCGAAGCGCTGGCTGCGGCGGCGCTCGCCGACTATCACCCGGCGCATGCGGCGCTGGGCGATCTGCTGCGGCGGCTCGGGCGCACCGACCAGGCGCGTACGGCGTTCGCGGCGGCCCTGGCCAGATGCGAACAGGAGACCGAGCGACGCCATCTGCGGCAAACGCTCGAGGCGCTCGGGGCTGGCGATGCCGGCGGCAGCGGTGGGCCGCCCGGCCAGCACCCCTGAAAAGATTCTGTCGGGTGCCGTCGAATCGTGGCCTCGCCGTTCGACCAGTGGCAGCGCGGCGGCGCCGACGCCTGCCCGCGAGCGCCCTCTTGCTCCGACGGTTCCCGACATGACCCAGCCCGTTCCCTATCTCCACTTCCCAGGCTGCTGCACCGAGGCGATGCGGTTCTACGAGCAGGCGCTCGGCGGCAAGCTGGTCACGCTGCTGACCTACGGCGCGTCGCCGGCGGCCGAGCACTGCGCTGCGGACTCGCACCACCTGATCATGCATGCGCGACTCGAACTGCCCGGTGGCTACAGCCTGATGGCCGGCGACAGCCCGTCCCACGTGCCGCACGAGGGTATCCGTGGTGTCATGCTCACGCTCAGCTACGACAGCGAGGCCCGGGCGCAGCAGGTGTTCGAGGCGCTGGCGGTCGGGGGCACCATCACGATGCCGCTGCAGCCGGCCTTCTGGGCGAAGATCTGGGGCATGTGCACCGACCGCTTCGGCATCGACTGGGCGGTGAACGGCGTGCTGTTGCCGATCTGAGCGTTCCCGACCGAGAGCCCTCCACCATGAAGTACCTCTGCCTCGTCTACCTGTCGCAAGAACACTGGCACAGCTGCCCCGACCCGACCTGTGCCGCCTATGGCCAGGCGCTGCAGCAGAGCGGCCATCTGCTCGCCGCCGAACCGCTGCACCCGGTCGAGACCGCGACCACGGTGCGGGTGCGGCAGGGGCAGGTGCTGGTGCAGGACGGCCCGTTCGCCGAGACCAAGGAGCTGCTCGCCGGCTTCTACCTGGTCGATGCCGTCGATCTGAACGAAGCGATCCGCCTCGCCAGCCGGATCCCGCCGGCGAAGTTCGGCAGCATCGAGGTGCGTCCGGTGCGGCAGCTCGAGCTCGGCGATCTGCCATGAGCAAGGTGTTCGTCGATGTCGGGCTGTCGCTGGACGGGTTCCTGGCCGGGCCCGGACGCCGACCCGGGCATCCGCTCGGCGATGGTGGGCTCGCGATCCACGAGTGGATGTTCGCGACCGCGGCGTTCGCCGAACGCCACGGGGGCGACGGGGGCGGCGGCGAACGTGGCCCCGACGACGAGCTGGTGCGCGCGGTGTTCGCGCGCACCGGCGCCTACGTGATGGGTCGCTGCATGTTCGACGAAGGGGAGGTCGGTTGGCCCGAGCACGCTCCGTTCCACGCGCCGGTGTTCGTCGTCACGCGGCATGCGCGCGCGCCGTGGGGGCGACCGGGTGGCACCACGTTCCATTTCGTCACCGACGGTCTGGCCAGCGCGATGCGGCAGGCGCGGGCGGCGGCCGGTGAACGGGACGTGCGGGTCAGTGGTGGCGCCGACGTGATCCAGCAGGCCTTCGAGGACGGTCATGTCGACGAACTGACTCTGCACGTGGCGCCGGTCCTGCTCGGTCAGGGTCTGCGCCTGTTCGACGGCATGGTGGCGACCCGGTGCCGCTTCGAGCCGCTCGCTGCCGCGGCTTCGCCGCGCGTGCAGCACCTGCACTTCCGGTGTGTGCCCCGTTCCCTGCCGACTTCTGAACCACGCTCATGACCGACACCAGCCAGCCTTCGTTCGACCTCTCGATCACCCGCCTCATTGCCGCGCCGCGCGCGAAGTTGTTCCGCGCCTGGACCGAACCAGCGCTGCTGCAGCAGTGGTTCACGCCGCGGCCGTGGACGACGCCGGTGGTGCGCACCGACCCGCGCGCCGGCGGCAGCAACTACTTCCTGATGCGCGGTCCTGCCGGCGAGGAGCATCCCTGCCACGGGGTGTACCTGGAGGTGGTCCAGGATCGCCGGATCGTCTTCACCGATGCGTTCACGAGCGCCTGGGTGCCGTCGGCGAAGCCGTTCATGGTCGGCATCATCACGTTCGACGACGAGAACGGGGGCACGCGCTACACCGCGACCGCGCGGCATTGGACCGCCGAGGATCGTGCGACGCACGAGCAGATGGGCTTCTACTCCGGCTGGAACGCGGCGGCCGACCAGCTCGAGGCGTTGGTGCGCACGCTCTGAACGGTGCGCGAGGGGCCGATACGAATCCCCGCCGCTACTTCCTGCGCACGCGCTGCTGCTCGATCGCCGCCGCAATGAAGTCGCGGAACAGCGGGTGCGGCGTCAGCGGCCGCGTCTTGAACTCCGGATGGTACTGCACCCCGACGAACCACGGGTGCCCCGGGATCTCGACGATCTCGACCAGGTCGAGCTTCGGGTTCACACCGGCCATCACCAGACCAGCCTGCTCGAGCTGCCGCCGATAGGCGTTGTTGAGCTCGAAGCGATGGCGGTGCCGTTCGCTGATCGCGCTCTTGCCGTAGGCGCGGTGGCTCTTGGTGCCTTCCTTGACCGTGCAGTCGAACGCCCCGAGCCGCATCGTGCCGCCCTTGTCGTTCAGCCGCTTCTGCTCCTCCATCAGCGCGATCACCGGGCTGTTGGCGTTGGCGTCGTACTCGGTGGTGGTGGCGTCGGTGATGCCGAGCTCGCTGCGCGCATACTCGACCACCGCCGCCTGCATGCCGTAGCAGATGCCGAAGAACGGGATCTTGTGCTTCCGCGCGTAGCGGATCGACGCGATCTTGCCCTCGAAGCCGCGTTCGCCGAAGCCCCCCGGCACCAGGATGCCGTCGACGCCGCCGAGCAGCTGGTCGGGCCCCTCGTTGGCGACCTGTTCGGCCGACACCTTGCGCAGCTTGACCTTGCAGTGGTTGGCGATGCCGGCGTGGGCCAGCGACTCGTAGATCGACTTGTAGGCGTCGTGCAGCTCGATGTACTTGCCGGACACCGCGATCTCGACGGTGTGCTCGGGGTGCTTGACGACCTGCAGCAGGCGCTGCCAGTCGCTGACGTCGACCTTCTGCTTCGGCGTCACCTGCAGGTGGTTGAGGATCCGCTGGTCGAGGCCGCTGTCGATCAGCATCAGCGGCACCTCGTAGATCGAGAAGTCGACGTCGCGTTCCTCGATGACGGCCTCCGGCCGCACGTTGCAGAACAGCGAGATCTTCTTCGCCATGTCCGGCTCCATCGGGATCTCGGTCCGACAGATCAGGACGTGTGGCTGGATGCCGATCTCGCGCAGCTTGCCGACCGACTGCTGGGTCGGCTTGGTCTTCAGCTCGCCCGACGCGCGCAGGAACGGCAGCAGCGTCAGGTGGATGAACATGCAGTCGTTGATGCCCTGCTCGAGCGAGAACTGCCGGATCGCCTCGAGGAACGGCAGCGACTCGATGTCGCCGACGGTGCCGCCGATCTCGGTGATCGCGACGTCCGCCGGCGGCTCGCCCTGGCACGGCGCGGCGCCGGCGCGGATCGCCATCTTGATCTCGTCGGTGATGTGCGGGATCACCTGCACGGTCTTGCCGAGGTAGTCGCCGCGGCGCTCCTTCTGGATCACCGACTTGTAGATCTTGCCGGTGGTGTAGTTGGAGTCCTTGTTGACGCGTGCGTGCGTGAAGCGCTCGTAGTGGCCGAGATCGAGGTCGGCCTCGGTGCCGTCGTCGGTGACGTAGACCTCGCCGTGCTGGAACGGCGACATCGTGCCCGGGTCGACGTTGATGTACGGGTCGAGCTTCTGCATCGACACCTTGAGCCCGTGCTTCTCGAGGATCCAGCCGATCGCCGCCGAGGTCAGTCCCTTGCCGAGCGACGACACCACGCCGCCGGTCACGAAGATGTACTTGGTCATCGGGCGTTCTCGGGCACGGGGTTGCTCACGGGTGCAGTCGTCTCAGGAAGGCGTCGTAGTCGGAGCGCGTCTCGATGCCCCAGGGATCGCCCTGGGCCACCAGCACGTGCATGGGGATGTCGTTCTCGAGGAAGCGCAGCTGCTCGAGGCTCTCGGCCTCGGCGAGGCCGCTGCTCGGCAGGGCGGGGATGCGCAGCAAGGTGTCGCGCGCGAAGCCGTAGACGCCGATGTGGCGCAGCAGGCCGAACGGGCCTTCCTTCACGTACGGGATCGGCGCGCGGCTGAAGTAGAGCGCCTTGCCGTTGCCGCCGCGCACGACCTTGACCACGTTCGGGTTGGTGATCACCTCGGGGTCGCTCAGCGGCACGCACAGCGTGTTGGTGACCGCCTCGCCGCGCAGCAGCTGGTCGACGATCGCCTCCAGGTCACGCGGCTCGACCTCCGGCCAGTCGCCCTGGATGTCGAGCACCGCGCGGCACGGGATCGCGGCCGCGGCCTCGGCGCAGCGTTCGCTACCGGTGCGGCAGGCCGGGCTGGTGCGAACGACCTGGTAACCGCGGCGCTTGCTCGCTGCCTCGACCACGTCGTCGTCGGTGGCGACCACGACGCGGTCGATGTTGCGCGCCTTGCTGGCCTGGTCGCAGGTGTGCAGGAACAGCTCCTGCCCGCTCTCGCGCAGCAGCGCCTTGCCCGGCAGCCGCTGGCTGCCGACCCGCACCGGGATGATCGCGAGGGCCTGCACCTGACCGGTCGGCGCGGCGCTCATCGGCCGCTCCGCAGTTGGCGCAGGCGGCTGGTGGCGGTGGCGGCATCGACCTGCACCCGCCGTCTCTCGTTGCGGAAGTCGGGGCGCCCTTCGCCGGTGCCGTGGTAGGCGACGCTGCTGTTGTACAGGGCGAGGAAGTAGGCGCGCGCTTCGTGGAACGCGGCCTCGCTCTGCTGCACGCCGCGTTGACGGCGCACGAAGGTCCAGGTGCGGTCGCCGCTCTGCACGCTGAGCACGTCGCGCGCATCGGGCGGCACCTGGGTCACGGCCTGCGCGAACAGGCCCTGTTCGGCGAACACGTCGAGCAGGGCCTGCAGGTCGGCATCTTCGACCACCTTGCGGCTCGGGTCGCTGCTGAGCGCTTCGTAGACCTGCTCGGCGCGGCCGGCCGACTCGTTCTGCAGCGAGAGCACCAGGTTGCCGTCGACCTGCCGCATGCGGACGGTGGTCAGCTCACCCTCGGCGACCTGCACCGCGCGGGAGAGCTGGGGGCCGCTGGCACAACCGGCGGCGGTGCACGCCGCGAGCAGCAGCAGCGTGGACCATGAGGACGGAAGCGCGACCATGGAGGCCGCGCAGGATAGCGACGCCGCCGGCAAAGAAAACTTCGGCGATCGGCCCGGGCCGCGCGGCGTGGCGGTGGGCGCTCAGCGGATGGTGCCGCCGGCGATCGTCGACGCGCGCAAGGTCAGCACCGGGCCGGTTATCTGCAGCGCCTGGATCCAGAACGGCACGTTTTGCAGCGACAGCACGTTCGGCACCGCGACCGGCAGGCTGCTGGCACCCGTGGCGTCGAGCAGGCCGAACAGCACCGCCGCGCTGGGCGGGAAGTAGAGCGGCTCGGGCATCAGCGGCGACACGCTGCCGCTGGCCGCAGGTGCGAGCCACAGGCCGAACACGCCGAACGGCTCGCCCTGAAAGCCGAGGGTCGAGACCGCGCCGCGGATCCAGGGCGAGGACTGCGACAGCTGGAGCAGCGGGGCCGCGGCGACCGGGCCCGAGCTGGCGGCGCCGCCCGGCGAGCCGCCGAGCAGCGTCGTGCTGCGCAGTTCGGCCGGCACGGTGCCGGTGTTGACCAGCGCGGTGGCTCCCGCGGTCGCACTGGAGCCGCCGGTCACCGTGCACCCGGCGAGCCAGAGCGTGGTGTTGGTGGCGTCGATGCCGGCGGCGGGGACGTCGACGAAGGTGGCGTTGTGGCTGCCGCCGACGAAGGTCGCGCGCTCGGCATGCAGGGTCGAGTCGGTGAGCCTGGCGGCCGGGGCGGCCGGCGACGGGAAGCTCGTGATCGGATGGGTCGTCGACGACGCCCCGGTCACGGTGACATCGCGCAGCGTCACGCGGCTCTGGTTCGCGGTCAGGCCGGGGCCGGCGCCGATGTTGCCGAGCGCGGTGATCGAGCCGCCGGCGACGACGACATCGGCCTGGGCGACCTGCAGCGCGGTGCCGTTGCTGCGGCGCATCGTGCACTGTTCGAAGCGCACGCTGCCGCCCTGGACGTCGACGGTGTTGCCGAGGCTGCCGAACGGGGTGATGCTCTGGCTGAAGTCCAGTTCGACGAGGTGCGCGACCTGGCCGGCCGGGATGTTGATCGAGATCGCGCTCGGGATGCCGGGTGGCAAGGTCCCGCTCGGGAAGGAACCGACCTTGGCGCCGTTGCCGCGGATGATGAGGCCCTTGCCGAGCGTGAACGGCGCGTAGTCGGGCAGGCCGCCGCTCGCGGTCAGGACCAGGATGTCCCCCGGGCTGGCGGCATTGATGGCCGGCTGGATGCCGAACGGCCCGGTGACGTTCCAAACGGTCTGGGCGGTCAGGGTCGGCGCGGCGAGCAGCAGCGGGAGAAGACGCAGCGATGCAGTTCCCATGGTGCGAAGCTAACCGTCGCAGGGGATCCGTCAATCCGGGGCGGCCGCGGCGGCTGCAGCTGCCGTAGCATCTTCCCTGGTGGCTGCACGGGCTGTCCCAGAGCGATGGCATAGAGCGCAACAGACCGCATCGGTGCAGTCGTTGCCGCGCAAAGCGATGGCGACCGAACAATCTCTCGGGTCATGGATTACCGAACGTACAGTCGATGCCGTTGCTGACGATCAGCTGCACCGCATTGGCGCCCGGTGCCAGCGCATAGGCCTGCACGAAGGCGTGGCCGTCGACGATCTGGCGGTCGATGTTCTCGTCCGCGACGAAGTTCACGCGGCATGATCCCCTGGTGGACGCACGATGTCGAAGCGGAGCACCGCAGCGGCATGCAACAGGGCCGCACGAATACCTGCGTCGGTGAGTCGCGGATGCGCAGCCAACAGGTCTGCGGCGGATTCGCCGGCACCGAGCTTCTCGAGGATGAGCTCGACGGTGATGCGGGTTCCTTCGATCACCGGCTTGCCGAGCGCAATCGCAGGGTCGGAGACAACGCGCGGCAGTTCCATCCCAGCAGGCTATTGGCCTCATCACGATGCGACAATCGCTTGGGTGATTGCTCCGATGAGGCAAGTCGCCGTCAGATCCTTCCGATCCGCCGATCGGCAGCGCTGCCTTGACCGCACTGCACCGCCGACCGAGCATGCGGCGGTGACCAACGTCTCTCCGGCCGCTCGCTTCGCTTCCGGCCAGTGGCGCGGCTACTACCGACAGATGCGGCTGCAGTTCCCGCAGCAGCAGACGATGGAGTTCGCCGACGGCATGGTGCGCGGCGAAGGTGGCGACGAGCTCGGGCCGTTCCGCATCGAAGGGCAGTACCGCCGCGACGGCGACGAGGTCCGCATCGGCTGGATCAAGACCTACCGCGGTGGCCACAGCGTACTCTACGTCGGTAGCTGGGACGGCACCTGGATCCGCGGCACCTGGTCGCTGCAGGGTGGTTCGGGCGACGAGTTCGGCTTCGCGCCGGCGGTGGCCGCGGCCGCGGAGGCGGTGCGATGAGCAAGGTGCAACCGACCACCGGTGGGGCTCTGCCACAACCGAGTCCGCTGCCGTCGCTGCCGATCGGCGAACCGGTGCTGGCGATTCTCGCCATCGCCTATCGCGCGCGGCGGCCGGTGCTACTCGAGGGCCCGACCGGCATCGGCAAGAGCCAGATCACCGCCGAGTTCGCGGCGCGCGTCGGGATCGAGCACCGGGTGTTGGACCTGAGCCTGCTCGAGCCGCCGGACCTGGTCGGCCTGCCGCAGCTGCGCGACGGCCGCACGCACTACGCGTTCCCGGCCGAGCTGCCGACCGAGGGGCACGGCGTGCTGATGCTCGAAGAACTCAACCGCGCCGAGATCCCGGTCATGCAGCCGGCGCTGCAGCTGCTGTCGGCGCGGCGCCTGCACGCCTACGAACTGCCGCCGGGCTGGTTCTGCGTCGCGGCCGTCAATCCCGAGCAGGACGACTACCAGGTCAACCACCTCGACGCGGCGCTGCGCGCGCGCTTCCTGCAGCTGTCGGTGCGCGCCGACCGCGACGAATGGCTGCGCTGGGCCGCGCGCGCGAACGTGCACCCGGTGGTGCAGCGCGTCGTGCGCGAGCAGCAGGAAGTGTTCGCGACCTCCGCGCCGCGCTCGTGGGCGTACGTGGCGGAGATCCTCGGCAAGCTTGTGCCGGCCGAGCTCGGCCAGCGCGACGTGCTGTTGGCGATCGCGCGCGGCTACCTGCCGCTGCCGTGGGCGACCGTGCTGGTCGACGCGCTCGGCGCGCTCGGCTCGGGGCCGGAGTTCGACGTCGAACGGGCGTTGCGCGCGGGTGGTGACGAGTACTTGCAGCAGCTGGTCGCGCCGTTGCTCGCGCAGGGCCGCACCGATGTCGTGGCGATGATCGCGTTCGCGCTGCGCCAGGCGCCGTCCCCGACGCGATTCACCGCGGCCCAGTGGACGAAGCTGGTGGCACCGTTGCCCGGCGATCTGCGCCAGCAGGTGCTCGACCACGTGCTGCCGCCGGCGAGCCGGCCGTGAACGAACCGGCTGCGTTGCCGGCGGCGTGGTTCGCGAGCCTGCTCGAGCAGTCGCGGTTCCTCGCCCGCTATCCGCAGTTCGCGGCGGTGCTCGCGCGCATGGAGCCGATGGCGACCGCGGCGATCCCGGTGATGGCGGTGGCGCGACACTGGCGCGCCGACCGCGAGCACGGCCTGCGGCTCTACGTCAACACCGGCTACGTGCAGCAACACCCGGAACACTTCGCCGGCGTGCTGCAGCACGAGATCCATCACGTCGTCTGCGGCCATCTCGACGATGCGCGCCTGCACCACGTCGAGCTGCCGCAGCTGATGGAGCTGGCGATGGAGTTCGCTGCCAACGAGAACATCACCGAGCCGCTGCCGGACGGGTTCCGTTGGCAGGCGTTCGCCGAGTTCGGGCTGGCGGCCGGCCAGACCACGATGGAACGCTACGAGCTGCTGCGCGCCGCGGCCGCCGACGGTCGCCTGCAGCTGCTCGACGAGGACCAGCTCGATGCGATCGATCCCGATTGGCGCACGCGCACCGGCGCCGATGGCGATGGCCAGGGTCCGCGGGTCGTGGTGATGCCCAAGCGCCGCTCTGGCCTGCCCGCCGGTGGTGGTGGCCCCGGGGCGCCGCGACCGCAGGTGCACGGCAAGGTCGGTCGGCCCGAGCACCGGCCCGGGGCCGAGGCCGGCCGCGGCGACCGAGGTCTCGGGGATGCCCTCGATCGCGCCGGCGACGGCGCGCGTCCCGGCACCTGGAACGGGCGCGGCTGGCTGATGCCGCCGACCGACGCGCGGCAGATCGAGCGCTGGCAGCTGCAGATCCGCGCCCATCTGCGCGGCGAGGCGGGTGGCCGCGGCGACGGTGCCGACGGTGGCCTGCGCGCGGCGAAGGAGCTGCCGCGCGCGGTGCCAGCGGCCCATGGTGGGCGGGGGCTGGCGTGGCCGGCGATCCTGCGCCAGGTGCTGCGCAGCCCGCGGCGCGTGCAGCCGAGCTACCTGCGGCCCAATCGCCGGTTCCCCGACCGGCTCGGCGAGCTGCCGGGCCGGGTGCGGCGGCCGCGTCGGCTGCGGCTGCTGGTCGGTCTGGACACCTCGGCGAGCATGGACACGCCGATCCTGTCGCGGGTGCTCGGCGAACTGGCGCAGCTGCGACGGCTCGCCGATGTCATCACCGCCGAGGTCGATGCCGCGGTGCAGCGCGTGCACCGCGGCGATCCGGGCGGCCTCGTGGTGGGCGGCGGCGACACCGACTTCGAGCCGCTGTTCGCACTCGCGGCCGGCGACCACGAACTCGACGGCATCGTCTACTTCACCGATGGCGTGGGCCGCTGGCCCGCGGCGGCGCCGTCGGTGCCGGTGCTGTGGGTGCTGACCGGCGAGCTGGTGTTCGATTGCCCATGGGGCACCGTGGTGCGCCTGGCTGGCCGCGCGGGCTGACGGGACGGTCGCTTCGACATCCGGTGCGGCCGTGGTGTCGGTGCCATGGCGACCTGCCGCGAACCAAGGGTTCACGTCGATGGTCCGGATTGCCGAAATCCTCATCATCGGTCCGGTGCGGCGCTGACCACGGCGCGCATGCTGGATCCTCTTCCACCGCCCGCTCGTCGATCGCTGCCATGACCATCCGCCCGTTCCACAAGATCCTCTGCGCCAACCGCGGTGAGATCGCGATCCGCGTGTTCCGCGCCTGCGCCGAACTCGGCATCCGCACCGTCGCCGTGTTCAGCGAGGAGGATGCCACCAACCAGCATCGCTACAAAGCCGACGAGAGCTACCTGATCGGGCGCGGCAAGTCGCCGGTGGCCGCCTACCTCGGCGGTGACGAGATCCTGGCGATCGCGAAGCAGGCGCACGTCGACGCGATCCATCCCGGCTACGGCTTCCTGTCCGAGAACCACCAGTTCGCCGCCGCGGTGCGTGCAGCCGGCATCGCCTTCCTCGGCCCGCGCGCCGAAGTGATCTCCGGCCTCGGCGACAAGGTGCTGGCGCGCAACGAGGCGCAGCGGCTCGGCATCCCGACCGTGCCCGGCAGCGAGCTGCCGCTCGACGAGGCGGCGGCGATCGCGCAGGCGACGGCGTTCTTCCAGCAGCACGGCACCACGATCTTCAAGGCCGCGCACGGCGGCGGCGGCCGCGGCATGCGCGTGGTCGAGGACCAGAAGGACCTGGTGCCCTACCTGCGCCAGGCGCGCAGCGAGTCGCTGGCCGCGTTCGGCAGCCCGGTGGTGTTCGTCGAGAAGTACCTGCCGCGCGTGCGGCACATCGAGGTGCAGATCCTCGGCGACCAGCACGGCAACGTGGTGCACCTGCACGAACGCGACTGCTCGGTGCAGCGCCGACACCAGAAGGTGGTCGAGATCGCGCCGGCGCCGAACCTCGAGGAGAGCGTGCGGCAGGGCCTGTTCGCCGACTCGCTGAAGCTCGCGAGGGCGGCCGGCTACCACAACGCCGGCACGTTCGAGTTCCTGGTCGCGCAGGGCCGCCACTACTTCATCGAGGTCAACCCGCGGCTGCAGGTCGAGCACACGGTGACCGAGCAGATCACCGGCATCGATCTGGTGCAGACGCAGATCCGCATCGAGCAGGGCTATCGACTCGACAGCCCGGAGATCGGGCTGCGCAGCCAGGCCGACATCGTGCCGCGCGGTTGCGCGATCCAGTGCCGGATCACCGCCGAGGACCCGCAGAACGACTTCTTCCCCGACACCGGCACCATCGTCGCTTATCGCGCGCCGGGCGGCTTCGGGCTGCGGCTCGACGGCGGCGACGGCCTCGCCGGCACCGTGGTGTCGGGCCACTACGACTCGCTGTTGGTGAAGTGCATCACGTTCGGGCCGAGCCTCGCCCAGGCGGCCCAGAAGGGCGTGCGCGCGCTGCGCGAGTTCCGTATCCGCGGCGTGAAGACCAACCTCGCGTTCCTGCAGAACGTGCTCGCGCACCCGACTTTCCTGCGCGGCGAGACGTGGACGCGGTTCCTCGACGAGACGCCGGCGCTGTTCGACATCAAGCCGGGCAAGGACCGCGCCACCAAGCTGCTCGGTTACCTCGCCGACGTGGTCGTCAACGGCCACCCGACATTCAAGAAGGAACAGCGGCTGTCGCCGGCCGCCTGCGCGCCGGCCCCGGTGCCGCCGTCGCCGGTCGGTTCGATCCCGCCTGGCACCGCGACGATCCTCGCCGAGGGCGGGCCGGCCGCGGTCGTCGAGTGGGTCAAGCGGCAGAAGCGGCCGCTGTTGTGCGACACCACGATGCGCGACGCGCACCAGTCGCTGCTGGCGACGCGGGTGCGCACCAGGGACATGCTGGCGGTCGCCAACGCCACCGCGCACGCGATGCACGGCCTGTTCTCGCTCGAGTCGTGGGGTGGGGCGACGTTCGACGTCGCCTACCGCTTCCTCAACGAGGACCCGTGGGACCGGCTGGTGCAGCTGAAGAAGGCGATCCCGAACGTGCTGCACCAGATGCTGCTGCGCGGCGCCAACGCGGTCGGCTACACGAGCTACCCGCAGAACGTCGTCGAGGCGTTCATCGACCGCGCCGCCGAGCACGGCATCGACGTGTTCCGCGTGTTCGACAGCCTCAACGACCTCGATTCGATGGAGGTGTCGGTCCAGCGCGTGCTGAAGACCGGCAAGATCGCCGAGGTCGCGATGTGCTACACCGGCGACGTCGACAACCCGGCGCGCACCAAGTACGGGCTCGAGTACTACGCCGAGCTGGCGAAGCGCATCGAGGGCATGGGCGCGCACATCCTGTGCATCAAGGACATGGCCGGCCTGCTGCGGCCGCAGGCGGCGCGCATGCTGGTCCGGCGCCTGCGCGAGGTCACGCAGCTGCCGCTGCAACTGCACACGCACGACACCTCCGGCAACGGCATCGCCACCTACATGGCGGCGATCGACAGCGGTGTGCACATCGTCGACACCGCGCTGTCGCCGATGGCGGGGTTGACCTCGCAGCCGAGCATGAACGCGCTGATCGCGGCGCTGCGCGGGGCCGCGCGCGAGACCGGGCTCACCAACAAGGTCATGCAGCCGCTGTGCGACTACTGGGAGGCGGTGCGCGAGTTCTACGCGCCGTTCGAGTGCGGGCTGAAGAGCAGCACCAGCGAGGTCTACTACCACGAGATCCCCGGCGGCCAGTACAGCAACCTGCGGCCGCAGGTGGCGTCGCTGGGCCTGCTGCACCGGTGGGCCGACGTGCGCCACGCGTTCGCGGTCGTCAACCAGCTGTGCGGCGACATCCCGAAGGTCACGCCGAGCAGCAAGATGGTCGGCGACTTCGCGATCTTCCTGGTGCAGAACGAACTGCTGGTGATGCGCGGCGACCTGCCGGCGTCGACCGCGGCGACCAAGCAGAAGATCCTGCTGGAGAGCAAGCGCCTCGACTTCCCGCAGAGCGTCGTGCAGTACTTCCAGGGCTTCCTCGGCCATCCGCCGGGCGGGTTCCCCGACGACCTGCGCGCGGCGGTGCTGAAGGGTCTGCCGATGCTGCAGGGGCGCCCGAGCGACGGCATGGCGCCGTTCGATTTCCAGAAGGCGACCCGGCACGTCGCCGATCGCACCGGCCGCGACGCGCTGCCGCGCGACGTCGTCAGCTACGCGCTCTACCCGCGCGTGATGGACGACTTCTTCGCGTTCCAGAACCGCTGCGGCGACGTCTCGCTGTTGCCGACGCCGGTCTACTTCTACGGCCTCGACATGGGCCAGGAAGTGTGGGTCGAGCTCGAACAGGGCAAGACGCTCGTGGTGTCGCTGGAGGCGAAGAGCGAGCCGGACGAGGACGGCAACGTGACCGTCTACTGGAAGCTGAACGGCCAGAACCGCCAGGTGGTGGTCGCCGACCGTTCGCTGCAGAAGGAAGGCGAGCAGCGGCGGCGGGCCGATCCGGCGGTGGCCGGTGAGGTCGGCGCGCCGATGCCCGGCCGCGTGATCGTGCTGCACGTGCGCGAGGGCCAGGCGGTGGCGGAGGGCGAGCCGCTGCTGACGCTGGAGGCGATGAAGATGGAAACGATCGTGCGCGCGCCGATGGCCGGCGTGGTCCGCGAACTGTGCACCGACGTCAAGGCGGCGGTGAAGGCGCAGGACCTGCTGGTCGTGCTCGACGTCAAGAAGTGACGTCGGGCTCGGCGGGCGGGTGGTCCTCGGGCTGTGCCATGCGCGCGCCCTCGGCCAGCAGGCGCCCGAGCAGCGCCGGCGAGGCCTGGATCGTGATCAGGCAACCGGCCTCGGTGTAGAACTCGCCGAGCACCGTCGCCTTGGCGCGGATCTCGCCCTGCAGCGCGCCGGCGGAGTGCGGCAGCAGCAGTTCGACCCGCTGCTCGACGGCGGCCAGGTGGTCCTGGATCGCCGCGAACAGATCCGGCATGCCCTCGCCGGTCAGCACCGACACCGGCACCGCCTTGGCATCGAGCTGGAACAGCGGCGTCAGGCCGGCGCGATCGCGCACCTGGTCCAGCTTGTTGAGCACCGTGATGCGCGGCAGGTTGGCCGAACCGAGCGTCTCCAGCACCTCGTCGACGGTGCGCAGCTGGTCCTCGGCCTCCGGCGAGCTGCCGTCGACCAGCACCAGCAGCAGGTCGGCGTGCAGCGCCTCCTCGAGCGTGGCGTGGAAGCTGGCGACCAGCTGGTGCGGCAGCTTGCGCAGGAAGCCGACCGTGTCGGTCAGCAGCACGGTGCGGCCGCCGGGCAGGCGCCACGGCCGCGTGCGCGTGTCCAGCGTGCTGAACAGCCGGTTCTCGGCCAGCACGCCGGCGTCGGTCAGCTTGTTCATCAACGTCGACTTGCCGGCGTTCGTGTAGCCGACCAGGGCGATCGTGAACAGGTCGGGCCGCGCCTGCACCTCGCGCACCTTGTGCTGCTCGATCTTCTCGAGCTCGCGTTTGATCGACGCGATGCGCGTCTTCAGCAGGTTGCGGTCGACGTCGATCTGCTTCTCGCCGGCACCGCCGCGCACGCCGATGCCGCCGCGCTGGCGTTCGAGGTGGGTCCAGCGGCGGCGCAGGCGCGGCATCTCGTACTGCAGCGCGGCGAGCTCGACCTGCATCTTGGCCTGCGGCGTGCGCGCGTGCATGCCGAAGATCTGCAGGATCAGTTCGCTGCGATCGAGGCACGGCACGCCGACCGCGGTCTCGATCGCCTTGCCCTGGTTGGGGGTCAGCGAGTCGTCGCAGATCACGACGCCGCTGTTGGCGAGGCGCACCACTTCGACGAGTTCGTCGAGCTTGCCGCTGCCGAGATAGCTGTGCGGGTCGGCGTGGCGCCGGTGCTGCACCATGCAGCCGGCCGGCACGAAGTCGGCGGTCTCGGCCAGCAGCTGCAGTTCGTGCAGGGCCTCGGCGCCGGTGCGGGGATCGCCCATGGGCACGAGGCCGAACAGGATCGCCTCGGTGGCGTGCCCGCGGCGGTTTTCGATCGGGGAGTCGTTTCTCAAGGGTTTGCGGGCTGGCTCAGGCGGGGAGCCGATCGGTCGCCGGATGCAGCGGGCCGGGCTCGGTGCGGATTGCACCATCCGCGGCTCGCTGCAGGAAGATCCGACGGCAGAACCGGGCGTCGTCGCGCGCCGGGAAGTCGTCGCGGAAGTGGGTGCCACGCGACTCGGCGCGGGCCAGCGCGGCCTCGGCGACCAGCGCCGCGGTGGTCAGCATGTTGGCCAGCTCGCAGTTGGCGCGCGACGGCACCGGGGCCTTGATCAGGTAGTGGTGCCAGAAGCCGATGCGTTCGCGGGCGTCGCGCAGCGAGGCCTCGGTGCGGCGCAGGCCGACCTGGCGCCACATCAGGCTCTTCAGCGAGTAGAGCAGGTCGTCGTGCAACAGCCGCGGCGGGTCCTGCGGCAGCGATGGCCCGGTGCCGCGGCGCGGCAGGCCGGGGTGCCGTTCGCGGGCGGTGTCGGCGGCGGCGCGGCCGGCGGCCTGGCCGATCACGGCGCCCTCGAGCAGCGAGTTCGACGCCAGGCGGTTGGCGCCGTGCAGCCCCGACGCGGCCGCTTCGCCGACCGCGAACAGGCCCGGCACCGAGGTCTTGCCGTGGCCGTCGGTGACCGCGCCGCCGACGAAGTAGTGGGCGCCCGGTCGCACCGGGATCGGGTCCTTGGCGAGGTCGAGGTCGAACGTCGAGCAGATGCGCGCGATCGACGGGAACAGCTTGTGCGGGTCGCCCTGCACGGTGCTGAGGTCGAGGTAGACGTGGGTGTCGTTGGTCGCCACCATGCGATCGAGGATCGCGCGGCTGACCACGTCGCGCGGCGCCAGTTCCTGCATCGGGTGGGCGCCCTGCATGAAGCGTTCGCCGTTGCGATCGCGCAGCACCGCGCCGGCGCCGCGCACGACCTCGCTGATCAGGAACCGCGACGCACCGGCGATGTAGAGCGTGGTCGGGTGGAACTGCACGAACTCGCAGTCGGCCATGCGCGCGCCGGCGCGGAAGCACAGCGCGTGACCGTCGCCCGAGGCGCCGGTCGGGTTGGTCGTCTCGCGGTAGATCTGGCCGGTGCCGCCGGTGGCGACGACGATCGCGCCGGCCTCGACGCCGATCTCCATGCCGTCCTGCATCGCGATGGCGCCGACGCACCGCCCGTCGGCGAGCACCAGGTCGCGCACGAACGCGTGCGCGCGCACGGTGATGCGCGGATGGCTCTGCAGCGCCACGGCCAGCGCGCGCTGGATCTCGTGGCCGGTCGCGTCGCCGTTGCTGTGCACGACGCGGGCGAAGCTGTGGCCGCCCTCGCGCGACAGTTCGAGCGCGCCGTCGGGGTCGCCGGCCCGGCGGTCGAAGTGGGTGCCGAGGCGCTCGAGCCACTCGATCGCGGCCTGGGCCGAGTGCACGACGTGGCGCACGACCGCCGCATCGGCGACGCCGGCGCCGACCCGCAGCGTGTCGGCGAGGTGCGACTCGACGCTGTCCTCCGGCAGCTGCACGACGGCGATGCCACCCTGCGCCCAGGCGGTGTTGGTGTCGTCGAGCGCGCCCTTGGCGAGCAGCAGCACCTCGGCGCCGGCTTCGGCGGCCGCCAGCGCGGTGCAGGCGCCGGCGATGCCGCTGCCGATCACCAACACCTCGGTGCGCAGCAGCGGTGTGGTGCGCAGGTCGAAGGCCGCCAGCCGGGACGGGAACAGGGGCGTGGCGTAGGGGGCTTGCATCGGGAGACGGCCGGGAGACGGCGCGGCCGGGGCCGCGCCGCGGCTGGGCTCAGGCCTTCGGAGTGGTGGCCGGAACCTGCTGCGCCGCGGCGGCCTGGGCCGGCGTGCCGCTGTGCAGGTTGTCCTGCCCCTTGTCGAGCCAGATCAGGATCGGCGCGGCGATGAAGATCGTCGAATAGACGCCGGCGACCATGCCGATCATCATCGCGAACGCGAACGAGGCCAGGCCCGACTCGCTGGTGATGTTCGCGGCGAACTGCGCGACCACGACCATCAGCGTCAGCCCGCTGGTCAGCAGCGTGCGCGACATGGTCTGGTTCAGCGCGCGGTTGATGATCAGCCGGAACGGCTCGCTGGTGCCGATGCGCGTGTTCTCGCTGACGTTCTCGCGGATGCGGTCGAAGATGACGATCGTGTCGTTGACCGAGTAGCCGATGATGGTCAGGAAGCAGGCGATCATCGCCAGGTCGATCTCGGCGTGCACTAGGCCGATGCTGTTGCAGAACACGACCACGACCAGCGCCACCAGCACGTCGTGGATCAGCGCCACGACGGCGGCGATGCCGTACTTGTACTCGTGGAAGCGCACGCGCAGGTAGAGCACGATCAGGCCCCACGCCAGCAGCAAGGCGCCGATTGCGGCGTTGCGCAGGTCGTTGACCAGGCGACCCTGGATCTCCTGGGCCTCCGGGAACGGATCGGACAGCAGGATCGGCTTCTGGTCGGCGTCGACCAGGCCCTCGAGCTCGGTGGCGACGATGTCGTCGAACTCGAAGGTGCGGTCGTTCTGGTCGGTGGTCCACTCGACCCGCAGGTCCTTGGCGGTCGTCGCGTTGGCGTCGCCGAGCGCCGTCACGATGCTCTGCGGCAGACCCTTCTGCAGCTTCGCACGGACGTCGGCGACCGCGACCGGCTGTGCGAAGTGCACGTCGATCTGGGCGAACTTGACGTTGCTGCGGCCCTGGGCATCCGGCGCTTCCAGCGCGTCGCTGAACGCCGGCTTGACCAGGTCGTTGGCATAGATGCGCCGCAGCTCGACGACGTACGGCGGCTCGTAGGCGGCCGGCGGCGGCTCGTTCTTGTCGGCCGCGGCGAGCTTCTGGTCGCGGTAGGCGGCGCGGCCCTGTTCGATGGCCTTGCGCTGTCCGTCATTGAGCTTGAGCCGCACGTTGAACTGCGTGCTGCGGCCGTCGGCGGTGGGCTCGCCGAGCGTGTTGACGCCGACGTTCGGGTACTCCTTGCCGAACTGGGCGTCGTTGCGCAGGCGGTCGCGCACCGACTGCGCATCGACCGGCTCGGCGAGCACCATCTGCAGGTTGGCGCCGCCGGTGAAGTCCATGCCGAGCGTGATCTCGCGCGGTGCGACCAGCGTCATGTAGGCGAGGCCGGCCACGATCAGCACGGCGCTGCCGATCAGGCACGGCTTCATGTAGCGCACGAAGTCGACGTTCAGGTCGCCGAACAGCGAGCGCGGCTTGTAGCTGTCGAGCTGGCCCTTCTCGAGCGCGTAGTGGAACAGCAGCCGCGTCACGAAGAACTGCGTGAACACGGTGGTCAGGATGCCGACCATCAGCGTCACGGCGAAGCCGCGCACCGGGCCGACACCGACATTGAACAGCACCAGGCCGACCAGGAAGGTCGTGATGTTCGAGTCGAGGATCGCCGACATCGCCCGCTCGAAGCCCGCGCGCACCGCGCGCAGCATGTCCTTGCCCTTCGCCAGCTCCTCGCGGATGCGCTCGTAGATCAGCACGTTGGCGTCGACCGCCATGCCCATCGTCAGCACGATGCCGCCGAGGCCCGGCAGCGTGATCGTCGCCTGCATGAACAGCATCGCCGCCCACAGCAGGAACACGTTCAGCACCAGCGTCATGCAGGCGATGGTGCCGGCCTTGCCGTAGTACCATAGCATGAACGCGAACACGAGTACGCCGCCGGCGACCAGCGACCAGGCGCCGCGTTCGATGGCTTCCTTGCCGAGGGCCGGGCCGATCTGCTCGTTGCTGACCAGCTCCGGCTCGACGCGCAGCGAGCCGGTGCGCAGCACCTTGACCAGTTCCTCGACCTCCTCGTTGGTGAAGTCACCGGAGATGATGCCGCGGCCGGGGATCGCGCTCTGGAACACCGGCGCCGACTTGACGACGCCGTTCAGCACGATGGCGCTGCACTTGCCGATGTACTGCTCCGACCACTTCTGGTAGTCGGCGGTCAGCGCGGCCACGATCGCGTAGTGCACGCCGATGCCGCCGTCGCGCGACGGGCCGGCGGCGACGCCGGCCGGGTCCAGGTGCTCGCCGGCGAAGAAACGCTCGGCCATGTTGAGGGCGACGAACTCGACCAGGAACTGGTCCTTCGGCGCCTTCGCCAGCACCGCCGGCGGCACCTGGCCGTTGTTGAACTCCGGGTCGGTGTCCTCCCAGAACTTCACGGTCGCGCCGGCCAGCTCCGAGCCCATCGCCGTGAACGAGCGGTCCCAGACCTTGGTCTCACCGCCGGTCGGCCGCAGCAGGCGCGGGTACCACTGCAGGTTGCCGAACGCCATCGGGCCCTGCGCGACGTCGTCGTTGAAGCGCCGGATGTTGCGGTAGTCGTCCTTGATCAGCTGCCGGTTCTCGGGGTTCTTCAGCCATGTCTCGAGCTTCTGCTTCTCGAACTGCATGTTGAAGCGGATCTGGTCCTTGACGAAGTCGCCGTCGGCGACGATCCGCATCTCCAGCTTGCCCAGGTTGCCGACCCGCTCGAGCACGCGCTTGAGCTCCAGCTTGTCCTGGAAGTACGGCAGCTCGATCAGGATGCCGGTGTCGCCGCTGCGGGTGATCAGCGGGTCCAGCGCGCCGGTCGGGTCGATGCGGTCGCGGATGACCTGGATCGTCTGCGCCATGATGGCGTCGACCGACAGGTTCTTCTCCTTCTCCTGCATCTGCTTCAGGACGTCGGCCGGCACCTCGTAGCGCAGCTGGGTGCCGCCCTTGAGGTCGTGGCCCCACGTCGGCGGCAGCAGGAAGATGCAGGCGAGGCCGGCGGCGATGGACAGCAGGACCAGGAACAACTGGCGACTGGCGTTCTCGAGCATGACAGTGGGGGCGGCGCCGTTGGGGACGCCGCCGGAGAGCGCGGAGGCGTCCGCCCGAGGGCAGACGCTTTCTGGGAGCTGGAAAGGAGATGGACCCGGCCGGATGCCGGATCGGAACGAACGCGGAGCCATGGCCAGTCGGCCCGGCCAGAGCCCCGCGATGCATACGTGCCGTCGGACGCGAGGCGGCTCGTGGCCGCGCCGGCGTCCTCATCAGGCTACTTGCCTGTCGGGTTACTTGCCGGTGGTCTGGGCCCGGCCCTTGCCCGAGCGCGGGTACTGCAGCTTGCCGAGGTTCGGGTTCAGGCGGGTCGCCTTGCCCTCACGATCGCGCAGGTAGTACAGCTTGGCGCGCCGGATGATGCCGCGCTCCTTGACCTGGATGTCGGCGACCCGCGGGCTGTGCAGCGGGAACGTGCGCTCGACGCCCTCGCCGGCGACCAGGCGCCGCACCGTCGCGCTGCGCCGGACGCCGCTGCCCTGCAGCGAGATCACGGTGCCGGAGAACAGCTGCACGCGCTCCTTGTCGCCTTCCTTGATCAGGTAGTGGACTTCGACCGAGTCGCCGATCCCGAAGTCCGGGATGGAGGCCTTCATTTGCTCGATTTCGAGCGTGTGCAGGATGTTCATGGTTCGTCAGTGCTGGGCTCGCACCGGGCGCGAGCGGGTTCGTGCGGGGAGAAGTTCAGTGAGTATCGGGGGCCGCGGGTGGGACCTGGGCCTGCTCCCGCTTGTGGGCGGTCAGGGTTCGCGCCTGCTCGAGCCGCCACCGGGCGACCGCTTTGTGGTCGCCCGACATCAGCACGTCGGGCACCGGCATGCCGCGGAACTCGCGGGGGCGCGTGTAGAGCGGATAGTCGAGCAGTTCACCTTCGAACGACTCGAGCACCGCCGACTCGGCGCACCCGAGCACGCCCGGGATCAACCGCACCGCGGCTTCGAGCACGACCATGGCGGCGAGTTCGCCACCGGCCAGCACGAAGTCGCCGAGCGAGATCTCCTCCCAGGCGAACCCAGCGCGAATGCGTTCGTCGTAACCTTCGTAGCGCCCGCACAGGAACAGCAGCCGCTCCATGCGACTGAGTTCCCGCGCGCGCGCCTGGCCGAAAGTGCGACCACGCGGACAGAGCAGGATCTTGTGGAACGCACCGTGCGTGCGCTCCAGGTCTTCCACGGCTGCAAAGATCGGTTCGGGCTTCAGCACCATGCCCGGCCCGCCGCCGAACGGTCGATCGTCGACCGTGCGGTGCGGGTCCAGGGTGTAGTTCCGGAAGTCGACGAGGTCGACCCGGAGGTTGCCCTGGGACTGCGCAATCCCGAGGATGCTCTCGTCCAGATAGGGCCGGATGGCCTCCGGAAAGAGTGTCAGGATGGCGGAGTGCAAAGTGCCCCTGCCGCGAACAAGGGGCGGGGAGACTAGGGGCCGGCGCGCAGGCGGTCAAGTCGACTGGCGACTCCCGGCCCCGGCCGGGTAGGCTCGGACCATGTTCACCGGCTTGATCCAGGCCATCGGCACCGTCGTCGCCACCACCCCGGTCGGCCCCGAACTGCGGCTGCAGGTCGACCTGGGCTGCCTCGCCGGCCCGTTCCGGATCGGCGACTCGATCGCGCTGTCGGGGGTCTGCTGCACGGTGGTCGAGCTGGCGGGTGGGCGGGCCTGGTTCCACCTCAGCACCGAAACCCTGCAGCGGACCTGGCTCGGCCGGGCCAAGGTCGGCCTGCGGCTCAACCTCGAAGGGGCGTTGCGGGCCGGCGAACCGCTCGGCGGCCACATCGTGCAGGGCCACGTCGACGGGGTCGGTCAGGTGACCGGCACCATCGACCCGCAGCTCGGCGGCGATTTCTGGGCGACCGTGCCGGCGGACCTGCAGCGCTACTGCGTCGAGAAGGGCTCGATCACGCTCGATGGGGTGTCGCTGACGATCGCCGGCGAGCGCGACGGCGCGGTCCGGATCGCGGTGATCCCGCACACTGCGCAGTGGACGACCCTGGCCTGGAAGCAGCACGGCGATGCGATCCACGTCGAGGTCGATGTGCTGGCGAAGTACGTCGAACGCATGCTGGCCGCGCGCGGGTTGGGGCAACAGGCGTGAGTCCGCGCCGGCCGCGGCGTTCGCCCTGGATCCGATTCATGCTGCTGTTCCTGTCGCTGTTGCTGCTCGCCTACGTGGCGATCGTCGGGCTGCTGTGGTGGCAGCAGGACCGGATGGTGTTCCCCGGTGCCGGCCGCGGCGACCGCGGGGTGCCAGCCCAGCGGCCGGAGGCGGTGGTGACGTGGATCGGGCCGGAGGCTCGGCGCACGCGGCTCGCCACGGTGCGGCACGCGGCGCCGCGCGCGGTGGTGCTGTACTTCGGCGGCAACGGCGAGGACCTCTATTCGGGCGTGCAGCAGCTCGCGCAGCTGTTGCCGTACGGCGTCGATGGTCTCGCCGCCGAGTATCCCGGCTACGGCGGCAGTCCCGGGCGGCCGTCGGTCGAGGCGTTGCTGGGCACGGCCGAAGCGGCGCTGGCGGCGGCGCAGACGCACGCGCAGGAACGCCGGCTGCCGCTGGTCGTCGTCGGCAGTTCGCTCGGCACGTTCGCGGCGGTGCACGCGGCGAGCCGCGGCGGTCTCGCGCGGCTGTTGTTGCGGGCGCCGCCGTCGCGTCTGGTCGCTTCGGCGAAGCGCAGCTATCCGTGGTTGCCGGTCGAGTGGCTGCTGCGGCATCGCTTCGACAGCGTGGCGAAGGCGGCGGCGGTGCAGTGTCCGGTGCTGATCGTGCACGGCGATCGCGACGACGTCGTGCCGGCCGACCTCGGCCAAGAACTCGCGAGCGCGTTGCCGCAGGCGCGCTTCGTGCTGGTGCCGGGCCACGGCCACAACGATCTCGACCTCGGGCCCGGTGGGCCGGTCGCGGCGCTGGTGGGGGCGTTCGTGCTCGGGCAGTGATTCGGTAGGGGCGCTTGGTGCGAAAGTGCACATCCGGTTGGTTACGGCTGCTCTGCCAATGGCTACAGCGCGCGTCCGCCGGGGTTGCGGCCCCTGCTCTGCTGTCTCTCGCCCGAGCTCCCAGCCATGGTCCGTCGCCAGTTTCCGTTCGTCGGCTCCGCCTTGATCCTCGTTGCCTGTGGGGGCAGCAACGCGCCGTCGGTCGTGCCATTGGCACCGAACGAAGCGCCGGCGATCCAAGTGCCCTCGACGCTGGCCGGCACCTCGCCGACCTACGATTACGTGTTGCCCTTCGAGGCCGTGGACCAGCTCGTGTTCGAGGCCACCGATCCGGAAGGCGGCGCGCTGGCCTGGCAGGTGATCGGCGATGTGGCTGCCGTGGGTGCGGTGGCGATCGCGGCTCCGTCGTCGACGGCGGGTGGTTCGCTGACGATGACGTTCTCCAGCCTCACCGCGCCGGTCGCCGTCGGCATGACGATCCTGGTCGAGGACCCGCGCGGCGGCGCCGCGGCGATCGATCTGCGGGTGGTGCGCAGTGGTCCGCCGACGCTGATCAGCGCCACCCCCGACAGCGCGTTCCTGACGCAACCACAAACGGTGCAGTTGGTGGGCAGCGGCTTCCGGCTCGGCCCTGCGCCCAACACGCGCTTCCGGTTCGCTGGGCAACCGATCGTGGCGCCCACCATCACCAGCGACTCGCGAGCCAGCTTCGTGACGCCCAGCCTCGCGGTGCTCGGACCGACGGCGGTCGGGGTTGCCAATCAGTTCGGCATCGCCGCGCTGCCGGTCGGGTCGTTCTCGATGCATGCTTGGCCGGTCGACCTGTTCGCGACCGACGCCCGCATCGACGCGGGGGCGGCCAGCGAGGTCGAGCTTGCGCGCGATGGTGCTGCCGCGCACGCCGTCTGGCTCGAGGGCCCGGCGCTCGTGCATCGTGTCTCCCCGGACCGCGGTCGCACGTGGGCGCCGCCGGTCACCCTGAGCGGTCCCGAGGCGGTCAGCGAGCCGCAGTTGCTGGTCGACGGCGACCTCGTGCTGGCGGGGTGGATCGGCGACGGCACCGCGGTGTGGGTGCGCCGTTCGATCGACGGTGGCGCCACCTGGGAGCCGGCCGTGCGCGGGTCCGGCCCCATCAGCACCACGCCAGTCAGCAAGGTGCGGCTGGCGCAGAGTGGTGACCACCGGCACGTGGCGTGGTTGGCGGGCAATGTGATCGCCGGCGAGGGGCGCGTGATGGCGATCGCGTCGACCACCGCCGGTGCCACGTGGACCGCGCCGAATCCGGTCGCCAGCGCGGTGGGCAACCAGCGCAGCGTCGCCATCGTGTGCAGCGACAACTTCGTCTGGGTGCTGTACGAACAAGACCTGCCCGGCCGCCCGCGCGGCGCCTACGTCGCTCGCTCGTTCGATGCCGGCAGCACGTGGCCCGAGGTGCTGCGGCTCAGTCCGCTGACGGCCGAAGTCAGCGAGGCGGCGCTCTGCACCGACGGCATGCGGGTCCACGCCACCTGGCTGCAGAACGGTGGCCTCGCGCTGGCTTCGTCGCCCGACCGGGGCGCCTCGTGGGGCGACACGATCATCGACCTGCAGACTGCGCAGGCCGGCACCGTCACCGCGCCGCACGTGACTTGCGACGAACGGCGCCTGGTCGCAGCCTTCGTGGTCGGTGGCACCTCGGTGCGCACGGCGACCTTCACGCCGGCCGGCGTCAGCTTGCAACGTGCAACGATCGAGCTGCAACCGACCCGCAGCGACCAGCCGCGCATCGCCGTCAGCGGCAACTACGCGTTCGTGGTCTGGCGCGAGGGCGAGGTTGCCCAGGGCACCGCGCGGCTGGCCTTCGCGGCATCGCCCACCGATGGTATCTGGACGTCGCCGTCGAGTTTCGGCGACGGCAACTCGGTACAGACCGCGCCGCGGCTCGCTGCATCGGGCGCCCATCTGCTGTTCGCCTGGGGCGACAGCCGCGCCGCGACGACGGGAGTGTTCGTCAACTCGACCGAGAACTGATCTGGCCGCGGGCTGCGCCGGGGATCGTCGGGCTCGGGCCGTTCCTACAACCGTTTGCCGGCGACCAGGTCCCAGCGCTCGCCGCTGCCGAGCCAGGTCGGCGCGATGGCCTTGCGGTCCGCGCGCGCATCGAAGATCGCCAGCTTGCTGTCGCCGAGCACCTCGAGCGCACTGCCGCGCACGATCGCCGCGGTGCCTTCGTCGATGCCGAGGCCGAGCAGCTGCGGCAGCGTCTGCACCAGCGTGCGCAGGTCGCCCTCGCGGTTGCGCGCGACGAAGTGCTGGTCGATCGCGCAGCCGGGCAGGAAGCCGAAGCCGCGCTGGTAACCCTCGCACCACATCTCGGTGTTGCCGAGCGGATTGCCGCGCACCAGGAACTCGCCCTGGATCGTCGCCCCGGCCGAACTGCCGCCGATCACGCCGCCGCGCGCGAGCACGGCGTGGAACGCAGCGATCGCGGCGGTGCCCTCGAACGCGTCGCACAGCCGCCATTGCCGGCCGCCGCCGAACCACACCGCGGTCGCGTCGGCGAGCAGCGCGAGGCCCTTGGCATCGAGTTCGCTCGGGTGCTCGACGTCGAGCGTGCGCACGTCGCTGACGCCGGCATTGCGCAACAGGCGCGCGAACGGTTCTTCGCCGCGCCCGGCGCGCGGCATCGCGCCGGGCACCAGCACGACCTTCGCGTTCGCACCACCGGCGAGTTCGACGAAGCGCTGCACGACCGCGGGTGGGATGCGGCCGCCGCCGACGATCACCAGCGCGCCGTTCGGCACGCGGGGTTCGCCGAACTGCGGCGGTGGGAACGGCGCCGCCGCGGCACGCTGCACGGCGCAGCGCTGCCAGGTGACGAGGTCGGCACTCTCGCCGGCGGCGAGGTCGACGATGCGCTGTGGTGTCGTCGTGGTCGCGGCCAGCACCAGCAGCGCCTTGCTGACGCCGTGCACGGTCATCGTGCGGCCGGCGATCTCGACCGCGGTGCCTTCGTCGACGCCGAGGCCGAAGTGGCCGGGGTGCCTGCCGAGCACCTGCAGCAGGCGCGGCAGCCGTTCGCGCTTCAGGAAGTGCTGGTCGCTGATCGCGAACGGCACCAAGTCGAAGCCGGCGCTGACGATCGGCGTCTCGCGGCCCGACTCGATCATCGTGCGGGTCTGGATCGCGGTGCCGGCCGAGGTGCCGCCGACCACGCCGCCGCGCGCGAGCAGCGCCTGCAGCTCGCGTTCGACGGCGGTGCCGAGGTAGGCGTCGGCGAGGTTCTTCTGCGCGCCGCCGCCGAGCCAGACGCCGGTCGCGCTGCGCAGTGGGGCGGTGAAGGCCTCGCTGTCGGCCGTCGCGCGGTCGCGCGTGTGCAGCACGGTGAACGTGAAGCCCGGGTGGTCGTTCTGCCAGCGAGCGAGGGTCTTCGCCGCGGCATCGGGCTGGTCGGCGGTCTCGCTGGCGGTCGGGATCAGCACGATGCGGGCCTGGTCCTTGCCGCCGGCGAGCTGCAGGAAGCGGTCGTAGACGCCTTCCGGCAGCTTGCCGCCGCCGCCGAGGATGCGGGTGCCGGAGAGGCCGCGCGGGTCGATCGCCGGTGACGCCGGGGAACGGTCCTGGGCGGGTAGCGGTGCGTGGAGCATGGCGAGCAGGCCGCCGAGAACGATGCCGAAGGAACGCCGGCGCATGGCGGCGCAGGATAGCCGGTCGCGTAGCATTCGCCGTGTGAGTGTGCCCGCCGATTCACCGCTGGTGTTGTTCGATGGTGTCTGCAACCTGTGCCACGGCTCGGTGCAGTTCATCATTCGGCGTGATCCGCAGGCGCGGTTCCGGTTTGCGGCGCTGCAGTCGGCCGCGGGGCAGCAGGCGCTGGCGGCGGCTGGGGTGCTCGGGAAGCTGCCGGACAGCATCGTGCTGGTGCGCGGTGGCAAGGTCGCGGTGAAGAGCGGGGCGGCGCTGGCGATCGCGCGCGGGCTGCGCTGGCCGTGGCCGCTGCTGTCGGTGTTCTGGCTGGTGCCGTATCCGCTGCGTGATCTGGTCTACGACTTCATCGCGCGGAACCGGATCCGGTGGTTCGGGCAGCGGCAGGAGTGCTGGGTGCCGACCAAGGAGCTGCGGGCGCGGTTCTTGGATGCGGGGGAGCGGCGGTAGTTCGTCGCTTTCGTGATGGCACCGTCGGTGAGGCGACACTGTCATCGTCGCCGATGACGCTTTTGGTCGTCACGGCTGCGGCGGCCCGGCGGGAGCCGGTGCGGCGCGGTCCTTGCTATGCTGGAGTCACGTTCGCCAGCAACCCCGGGAGAACATCATGCTGAAGTCGCTCGTCGTGACCTTGATCATTTCGACCTTGTTGCCGTCGCAGCAGGTCCATTCGGTGCTGGACGCACCGGTGGTCGCCGTCGATGGCTGGTCGCGGATCGATGAGTTGCTCGACCTCGACCTGGACGGCGACCTCGACGGTTTCGGACTCTACCTCAATCGCGTTACCGGCACGGGTCAGCCGACCTTCATGGAGGCCAAGCTGCACCGCAACGACGGCGCCGGTCGCTTCACGTCGTCGATCGTCTACTCGTGGACTTCATCGCCCGGGCAGCCGACGACCTATCGTTCCGCCGTCGGCGACGTCGACGGTGATGGCAACGCGGACGTGGTGACCTTGCGTGGCGGCGAGGTGCGGGTCGTCGAGAGTCGTCCGGGCCAGCCGGTCGTGCGGGTTCTGACTGGCTTCGGCTCCAACTCGTTCGCGTTGGCCTGCGGCGCCCAGCTCCGCGATGTCACGGGCGACGGCAAGGCCGAGCTGATCGTGGTCGACACGTCCAATGGTCTGCGCGTGATCAACCTCAATGCGACCACGTGGACCCAGCGTGGCATCGCCACCCCGACCGCCGGCTCCACCGAGCTCGCGCTGCTGGAGGCGAATGGGAACGGCTTGATCGACGCCGTGGTGCTCTACGGCAGCCAGCTCGTCTTCTACGAGGTGACGACGCCGGGCGGCATGGTGCCGTTCCTCACGCGGACGCTGCCGGTCGGCATTTCGAACTTCGGCTCGCTGGGTCACCTGGTCGCCGGCGACGTCGATGGCGACGGCGACACCGACGTGGTCGTGTTCGGCGGGGCCGGCCAGTACGCGCTGGTCGAGCGGACCGGGCCGGCCCAGTTCCTCGTGCGACCTGCCGCGGTCGGTGGTCCGGCGACGAATCTGCACGACTTCGACGGGGATGGTGACCTCGACGGCACCTGCTGTGGTGGTGGCACTGGATCGTCAACGACCTCACCCAACGACGGCGCCGGCAACTTCGAGATCGCCGAGAACCTCGGCGGTGGCGTCTTCGCACCATCCTGGCGCATGCCCAGCGTCGGGCCGTTCCATCTGGCGGGCTGCGCGGATGTCGACGGGGACGGGGCGGCGGACCTGGTCGGCGGGCGCTGCGTCTACTTCGGCCGTCGTCGCCATGATCCGGTGCCGGTAGTGTTGCCCAGCGCATACTCGACCCGTGCGATCGACGTCGACCGCGACGACGATCCGGACCTCGTCGTCGGCGCCAGCCAATGGACCAACCGCGGCAACGGCGTGTTCGACCCGGCACTGCTGCCGCTACCGGCGCTGCCGCCGGCAGCGACCTGGCAAGTCCGCGGCAGGGTCGACTTCGACGGCGATGGGGACTCGGATGTGCTCGCGCATCGCCTGGTCATGGGCGTGCATGCCGCCAGCCACCTGCTTCGCAACGCCGGCGGCGGTCACGTCGTCGACGCCGGCCCGGTCATGCAGACTCCCATGGTCGGATCCGATCCGCTGTTGGCGGGCGACTTCGACGGCGATGGCGATCTCGATGTGATCGCGGTCGACGGCGTCGCTTCGTCGCAGTTGTGGTGGCAGGTCGGTGGCGCGCTCGTGCTCGGTCGCTCGTGGCCCGGGGCGCGGGTCGTCGGCGTCGCGGACTTCACGGGCGATGGTCGCACCGATGTCCTGGTGGCCACGTATCCGTTCGCGCCGTCCACTGGCACGATGAACCTCGCGCTCGAGTCGTTCGATGGTGTCGGCAGTTTCGTCAGCCAGACGGTAGGTCAGTTCATCGCGATGGATGCGATCGGCATCGTGGATCACAACGGCGATGGGTGGCTCGACCTCGTCGTCAGCGAATACACCAACTCCCAGTCGCAGCTGCTCGAGTTGCGCAACAACGGGTTCGGCCAGTTCTCACCCGCTTCGTCGGTCGCGGGTGTGAGCCTCCGTCCCCGTGCTCGAATCGTGGCCGCCGACGTCGATGGTGATGGTCGCCACGACCTGGTCGCGGGCCCGGCGGGCTACCCCGATGCCCCGAACGGTACCACCGGGGTGTGGGTCGTGCGGCAGCCGAGCTCGCAAGTCTTCCTGCCCGTGCTCTATGCGAACGAGTTCGGCCACCCGGTCGATGTCGATGGCGATGGTGATGTCGATCTGCTCGGTCGGGCAATCCTGCGCAACACCCGTTTCGATGGTGCGGTCGCCGGGGTGCGAGAGCAGTTCGGCACCGCGATAGCCGGTTCCGGAGGGGCTCGTCCGACCATCCATGCGGCCGGCCCGTTCCGCGTCGGCGCGAACATCACGACCGGGGTCCGGGGTGGCGTCGGCCAGGGACTCGTGATTCTGCTGGCCAGCCTGCAACCGGCCACCCCGCCGACGGCGCCGATCCCCGGCTTCTCGCTGTATCTCGAGGCACCGATCGTGCTCGATTTCGGCGTGCTCAGCGGCGGTTTCGGTGCAGCCGGTGAGGGCTCTGCTTCCTTCCTGCCCCTGTTGCTGCCGCCTGCCGCAGCTGGTCTCACGATCTGCGAGCAGGCGCTGGTGTTCGACGCGGCCGGCATCGCGCCTGGCCTGACTCATACCCAGGGTCTGCGATTGCTGATCGGTCAGTGATCGGCGGCCGCGGTCGCGTCGGTGTGGCGGCCGCCGGTGCTCGCGGAAGATCGTCACCTTGCGCTCGTTGGCTGAGCCCGACGCCGGCATCAATGACCTGTCTGCTGCCCGTGGCGCCCTGAGCCGGCTCGCCCGCGAGGCGATCCGGCTCAGCGATTGCCGGGACGCCGCACCGCGGCATTCATCAACCACGAGATCGACGCAACCGGCCCCGCTGCGTCGTCTCCTTGGAAGGTCGTTGCGCTGCCGGTACACGGCTTGCGGCGACCGTCCATGAACGCTGTTCTCGGTCGAATTGTGTCTCTCCCAGGCGTCATCGCCGTTCTCGTGATCGCTGGTGCGGGTCTGCTGGTGGCCCAGGAGCGCCATCGCCAGAAGGCCGAACAAGGCCCGTGGCGCGTGGTCATCAGCAAGCCGATCGTGGGCCTCGGTTTCACCGCGGGCAAGCTCTACCGGGAGCACGAATACGTCAGCGCGATGTTCAACCAGCTGCTCGAGGATGGGTTGGAGCCGGTGAACTGGCAGGTGATCACGGATCGCTCGCCGCCCGCCAACGGGCCCATCCTCGAGCAGGATCGGTTGCTCGTGTGGTGTCGCGCCCAGTGACGCTGCTCGGGCTGTTGCAGAGCTTCGAACTGCCGAGCATCGACCTGCCGCCGGCCGCGACCGTCCGCCGCTTCACCCCATCGCCGACCAGTCGATCCAGGGACAATCGAACCGCGTGCCCGCCGGCAGCTCGATGCCGAACTCACTGGCCAGTACAGCCAGCAACTCCTCCTGATCGCGCAGCACCCGCGTCACCCCTTGCCCCGACAGACTCTCGCGCCGCGTGAACTCGCGATTCAGGATCGTCACCCGTCCCCCCGGCACCGCGCGCGCCGCCATCAGCCGGTTCTTGAAGTGCGACAGCGGATGCGCGCTGGTGAACCAGTTCGCGACCTCCCGGTCGATCTCCGGCATCAGCTCGAGCGTGAACTCGCAGACGTCCTGCCACTCGCTGCCGAGCTTCACCTGATGGAACACCCGCGCGCTCGGATCGCGCCGATCGCCCGAGGCCCAAGCCCCGTGCCGGATCAACCGCCGCGGCTCGTGCGGCGTCTGCTGCTCGAGTTCGCTGTCGAGCCGCAATGGCGCGGTCGGCGACAGCGCGCCGACGCCGACGTCGCACAGCCACCGTTCGCCGTCGAGCACCACCAGCACGAACACGTGCGTGCGCGGCGGCGTGAACTCGCGCGGCCGGCCGACCCGCACCCGCGCGCTCAGCGGCGTGGCCGCGTAACCGAGCGCCTGCAGCACGTGCAGGAACAGCGTGTTCTGCTCGAAGCAGTAGCCGCCGCGGCGGCCGTGCACGAGCTTCTGCTCGATGTCGGCGAGGCCCAGCGAGATGCCCCGACCGAGCAGCACGTCCAGATTCTCGAACGGGATCGTCTGCACGTGTGCGAGCTGCAGCGCGGCCAGCACCGGTAGCGTCGGCGAACGGTCGCCGCGATAGCCGATGCGGTGCAGGTAGGCGTCGAGATCGAGGGTGTGGGTCACGGTCGATCAGAACGTGCCCAGCAGCACCTGCACGAAGTTGCCGATCGGCGCCGCCTCGCGCGCGTCCTCGATCGCGCGCGACACCTGCGTCATGATGCGGCGGAAGCGCACCGCGACATCGCGGTCGTTGAGCAGCATGCCGATCAGCCCGTCGCCGCGCGTCAGCTGGTTGCTGACCTCGCGCAGGTTCGCCAGCGTCAGCTTGATGTCGGCGGCGGTGGCCGGATCGCTGGTCAGGGCCCCGATCGCGCCGGCCTGCGGATCGACCGCCCGCGTGAACAGCGTGTCGAGGTTGGCGACCAGGTTGGTGAACTGCACCGCCAGCTCGTCGTCCTGCAGCAGGCGACCGACGATGCCCTTCTTGCCGCGCACGTCGGCGACCAGCGTCTGCAGGTTGTCGACGATCGAGCGCAGGTCGGCGGCGGTCTCGCGGTCGTTCAACAGCGCGCCGAGCACGCCGTCGGTCGGCGACATCAGCCGCTCGCTGATGCTGCGCAGGTTGGAGAGGAACACGCGCGTGTTCTCCCCGGTCTCGCGGTTCATCACCAGCTGACCGACGGCGCCCTGCCCGTCCTGCACCGCGGTCAGGATCTTGTTCAGCTGGTCGGCGGCGTCGTTGAGCCGCGCGTAGAGTTCGCCGTCGTTGACGAGCCTGGCGATGCTGCCGCCGCCCTGCGGGTCGCCGAGTTTGGCGAAGAACTCGCGGATGTTGGCCAGCGCGCCGTTCAGGTTCTCGCCGACCTCACCCTCGCCGTTGGCGATGTTGCCGATCTGCTCGAAAGCGCCTGGCTCGACCTTGCCCAGCAGGTCGCCGTCGAGTGCCACCGCGGCCCCGGTGCGGGGCCCCGGCTCGATGTAGACCTGCTTGCCGCCGAGCACGCCGGCATCGCGCACGAGGATCTGGTAGCCGGTGCGCAACGGGATGCGTTCGCGCAGCAGCAGCGTCATCTTGACCGGGTTCTCGGCGCGCTCGTAGTCGACGTCGATCGCCCCGACCTTGCCGACCTTCTTGCCGAGCACCATCACGTTGGTGCCGACCTCGCAGCTGCCGGCCTGGTCGAACCAGACCCGCAGCCGTTCGTTGTCGACCGACAGATCGGTCAGGTTGACGGTGGCCCACAGCAGGAAGGCCAGCGTGCCGAAGAACACGAGGCCGAGCAGGGTGTCGCGCTTGATCCGGTCCATGGGGAGGGTCAGTGGTTCGGGTCGATGGTCTGGGATCAGTCGGCGCCGCCGCCGAGGAAGTCGCGGGCCAGCGGATGGTCGCTGTGCACCATCTCGTCGACGGTGCCCTGCAGGCCGAGCTTGCCCTGGTCGAGGATGCCGATGCGGTCGCCGCACTGCACCGCGCAGGCGCGCGAGTGGGTGACGATCAGACCGGTCACGCCGAGGTTGTCGCGCACCTCGGCGATCAGTTCGTGGATCTGCCGGCTGATGATCGGGTCGAGGCCGGCATTGGGCTCGTCGTAGAGCACGTATTCCGGGTTGGTGACCAGCGCTCGTGCGAGTCCGGCGCGCAGCTTCATGCCGCCCGAGATGCTGGGCGGGAACTGTGCCGAGGCGTGGTCGAGCTTGACCAGCTTCAGCACCTGTTGCACCCGGTCGTCGCGTTCGCTCTTCGGCAGCCGCGCGTGCTCCTGCAGCGGCAGCGCGACGTTGTCGGCGACCGACAGCCAGTTGATCAGGGCGCCGTTCTGGAACAGGTAGCCCATGCGCTTGCGCAGCGTCATCAGCTGGCCCCGATCCATCGTCGACACCTCCTGGCCGTCGACGGTCACCGAGCCCTGGTCGGGCCGCAGGATGCCGATGATGTGCTTGAGCGTGACGCTCTTGCCGCTGCCCGACGGGCCCATCAGCACGAAGTTCATGCCCTTCGCCACCGATAGCGTCATGCCGGCCAGGATCTGGCGGCTGCCGAGCCGCTTGTACACGTCGCGCAGTTCGATCATCCGCCGAGGAAGTAGAAGAACCAGGTGACGATGAAGCCGAGCACGATGATCAGGATCACCGAGTTGCGCACCGCGGTCTGCACCGCGAGACCGACGCCGAGTGCGCCGCCGGCGGCGCGCAGGCCGGCGGCGCAGCTGACGGTCGCGATCGCGATGCCGAACAAGAACGCCTTCAGCAGCCCGACGTAGACCTCCTTCGGCAGCAGCATGCCGGACGAGGTGAGCGCCTCCTTGGCGCTGATCCAGTACAGCGTCGGCGACACGCCGAGATTGGTCTCGGCGATCACGCTGCCGCCGTAGATGCCGATCAGGTTGCTCAGCACGGTCAGGATCGGGCACATCAGCGCCAGCGCGACGATGCGCGGCAGCACCAGGTAGTCGACCGGGTCGATCGACATCACCTCGAGCGCCGCGACCTCGTCGCTGACGTTCATGGTGCCGAGCTCGGCGGCGATCGAGCTGCCGACGGTGGCGGCCAGGATCACGCCGGTGATGAACGGGCCCATCTCGCGGCACATCGACAGCGCGGTGATGGTGCCGAGCACGTCGCTGCTGCCGAAGCGCCGCAGCTCGATGCCGGTCTGCATCGCCAGGATCGCGCCGGCGAACGCGGCGACCACCAGCGTCACCGGCAGCGAGCGCACGCCGGCGTTGTAGGCGGTGTCGAGCAGGAAGCGCAGCCGGCGCGGCAGCCGCGGCAGGTAGAGCGCCGTGCGCAGCAGCAGGTCGCAGACATAGCCGGCACCGTCCAGGCGCTGGCGCACGAACTGACCGAGGCTGGCGAACGGGTTCATCGCGAAGGACTCGGCGCGGCGTCGCCGCCGCCGAGTGGGATCGGCAGGAACTGGAACAAGCGCAGCGTGCGCGCGCCACCGGCATCCGCCTCGAAGTTGAACAGCAACGGCACGCTGGCGGTGGTGGTGGCCTGGCGACTGCGCGTCGTGTAGAGCCGGCCGAGCACGTCGGTGCCGGCGTCGTCGGGGCCGTGGCGGTAGCCGCGCAGCAGTTCCCAGATCCAGCCGTACGCCTCGCGCAGGCCGTAGACGTTGCCGTCGCGCCCCGGCAGCGGCGACGGGAAGCTCCACTCGCCGCGGAGCGGCGCGCCGTCGGCATCGCGGCGATCGGTGTGGTGCGACAGCGGCCAGACCTTGACGTGGGTCTCGCGCTCGCCGTCCTTCTGCTGCTTCACGACGCGCCAGAAGAACGGCACGATCCACTGCTGCTCGTTGTGACCGTCCGGGTCGTCGTACTCGCGCCACCAGACGATCGGCCAGCCGAAGTTCCACGCCCGCTGGTCGTCGCTGGTGGTGCGGCCGACGAACGGCCACAGCCACCACTGGGTCAGGTTCTGGTCGGCGCGGTTCCAGTGGTAGCGGAACAACGGCCACAGCAGGTTCAGCGTGAAGAAGTGCCCCTGCTTGTTCGTCATCTGGAACAGCGGCCACAGCGCGTGCCAGCCCGTCACCTCGGCGCCGGTGCGCCAGCCGAACAGCGGCCACAGCGAGAACGAACGCACCGCGCCGCCCTCGGTGTCCTGGTTCTCGGTGCTCCAGGTGACGAACGGCCACATCACGAAGCGCCGGTCCCAGCGCCCGGGCTCGATGTCGTGGCCGTAGAACGGCAACACGCGGAACCAGCGGTGGCCGTTCTCGGCGCACGAGCTGATGCCGACGAACGGCCACAGGAACAGATCGTGCCGGTGACCACCCTTGTCGAGCCCGACCCACAGCGGGAACAGCACGCTGCGGAAGCGGTCGTAGGTGAGGAAGTCCGGGATGTCGGCGAAGAAGGGCAGCACCGCGAAGTAGTTCTCGCGGCCGTCGGCCGAGCGCCCGCCCCACACGAACGGGAACAGCAGGTACCAGTCGACCTCGTGGTTGCCGTCCTCGTCCGGCCGCGAGCGCCAGCTCCACAGCGGGAACAGCCGCGCCGAGGTCTCCTCCGGGTAGTTGCGCACCCGGCCGAGCGGCCACAGGAACTGGTGCTCGCTGGCCTCGACCTCGGGCTCGGTGACGCGGCGATACAGCGGCCGCACGCGGAAGTCGTCACCGCCCTCGGGCGTGCGTTCGTAGTGCAGGAACGGCCAGGCGGCGTCCCATTCGAGCAACTTGCCGTCGTCGTCGAGCCGGTGGAACCAGAACGGCGCCAGGTTGAGCTCGCGCGGCATCACGGCGCAGGCGCTGGTCGCGAGCAGGGCGAGGCAGGCCAGGACGGAACGGGACGCCATGAAGGTGCGGCAGGATAACGACTGGGGAGTGGCGCGCGCATCCACGAAACCGGCGCCCGCAGCAAGCGCGCCACAGCGCCGAGCGCGGCCTCGCCGCTGCGAGTGTTTCTTCCGCTGCCTCGGCTGCTGTATACCGACGGCATGGCGCGCACCATGTCCGGCATCCAGCCGACCGGCAACCTGCACCTCGGCAACTATCTCGGCGCCCTGGTCAACTTCGTCGAGCTGCAGCGGCAGTACGAGTCGTTCTTCTGCGTCGTCGACCTGCACGCGCTGACCCAGCGGCCCGATCCGGCGCTGCTGCGCCGCAACGTGCGCGAAGTCGCGATCGGCATGCTGGCGAGCGGGGTCGATCCGGAGCGTGCGACGCTGTTCGTGCAGTCGGACGTGCCGCAGCACGCCGAACTCGGCTGGGTGCTGACCTGCCTGACGCCGCTCGGCGACCTGAACCGGATGACGCAGTTCAAGGACAAGAGCGCGCAGCAGCCGGAGAACATCAACGCCGGGCTGTTCACGTATCCGATCCTGCAGACCGCCGACATCGCGCTGTACCGCGCCGAGGTGGTGCCGGTCGGCGACGACCAGGACCAGCACCTGGAGCTCGCGCGCGAGACGCTGCGCCGCTTCAACTTCGTCTACGGCGACACCTTCCCGGAGCCGAAGACCGTGCGCAGCAAGGCGCCGCGCGTCATCGGCCTCGACGGCGAGGCGAAGATGTCGAAGAGCAAGGGCAACGAGATCGGCCTGTTCGAGACCGCTGACGAGACGCTGCAGAAGCTGCGCGGGGCGAAGACCGACCCGGCGCGGTTGCGCAAGAGCGACCTCGGTCACCCCGAGGTCTGCAACATCTTCGCGCTGCACGGCTTCTTCACCGGCGACCAGCAGCGCGAGGAGATCGCCGCCGGCTGCCGTTCGGCCCAGCTCGGTTGCGTCGACTGCAAGAAGATGCTGGCGCAGAATCTCGAGCTGGTGAAGGGGCCGATCCGCGAGCGCGCGGCGGCGCTGCGCGAGGCGCCCGGCAAGCTCGACGAGATCCTGGCGGCAGGCGCCGAGAAGGCGCGCACGGCAGCCGCGGCGACGATGGAGTTGGTGCGCGAGCGCACCGGTTTGCGGCACCGCTGAGACGTGGCCGCCGCGGCGGCGGACTCGGCTGTGGACACACGAGGACTACATGCGCACGAACGATCGGTGGTGGATGGGAATGGTCGCGGGCAGCTGCGCGGCCGTGTTCGGCGGTTGTGCGGCGGGGGCGCCGGTCACGCCGCAGCAGCAGGAGCTGCACGAACGGCGTTTGCTGGCGCCGTTCCTGGCACCGCGCGAAGTCGGCTGCGGCGAACTGCTGGTCGAGCTGACCGGCAACTTCCACGACAACGTCGGGCAGCCGGCGGTCGACCAGCAGCGCCACCGCGTCACCCGCGAGACCGGCGACGGCTACGTCGACACCGTCTGGACCAACCTCGCCGGCGCCATGGAGGGCGCGTTCGTGGTGACGATCGGGCAGCCGCCCGAGCTCACCGAGCGCGGGCTCGTGCCCGGCATCGCGACCCGGTTCCGGGTCGTCAACCAGCTGCGCCTGCGCATCTACCAGGATCGCCGCGCGCTGACGCTGAACGCGGTCGCCGGCGGCAGCTTCGTGCTGGTCAAGGAGGCGTCGACCAAGCCGAGCGAGAAGGCGCGCTTCGAGGTCCGCGACGGCGTGTTGCGGCAGGAGCCGTGAAGCCCCTCGCGCGCACCTCGCGATCGCCGGCGCCGGGGCCGCTGCTGGCGGTGTTGCTGCTGACTGCCTGCCAGAGTGGCCCGCGGCGGGTCGACGAAGCGGTCGATCCCAACACCTACTCCGTCTGCCGCGATGCCGAAGCGACGGCGGCCTGGGAACGGGCTCGCTCGCGGCTGGCCGCCGGCGATGACGCCGGGGCGCTGCCCGACCTGCTGCTCTGCACCTCGCGCTGCCCCGATCTGGTGCGGGCGCATGTCGCCTACCAGGACTGTGCGCGCCGCCTCGGTGGCGACTTCGCGCAAGCGATGATCCAGACCTACAGCAAGGCGCCCGAACGGCCGTCGCCGGTGCGGGCCTACCTGCAGGCGCGGTTCGCCGAGACGTCGTATGCGCAGTGCAACGCGCTCGAGGCGATCCTGGCCAAGGACCCGTCGTTCGCATGGGCGCACCTGTCGCGCGGTCGGGTAACCCGCTTGCAGGGGCGGCTGCTGCCGGCGCTCGACATGTTCGCGGCGGCGATCGTCAACGACCCGCAGCTGCACGAGGCCCGGCTCGAACGGGCGCAGGTGCTCGAGGAACTCGGTCGCTACCAGGAAGCGGCGGTCGACTACCAGCGCTACCTGACGGTGCGGCCCGACGACACCGCCGCGGCGCGGGAGTACATCGGGCTGCTGCTGTACCGGCTGTCGCGCGTCGACGAGGCGATCGTCTGGCTCGACCGGCTCGAACAGCAGCTGCCCGGCGACAGCACGCTGCGCATGGACCGCGCCGCGGCCCTGTGGCGCGCCAAGCGGCCGCGCGAGGCGGTCGGGGCCTACCTGGCGCTGTTGCGCGAGCGGCCGCAGAACGCGCGCGCGGCGCTGAACATCGGGCTGCTCTACTACGAGGTGGCGCCGCAGAACGACAACGAGCGGCAGATGTACTGGCCGAAGGCGCGCGCGGCGTTCCGCTGGTTCCTCGAGCAGGCCAAGCCGGCCGACGGCCACGAGCAGTTCGAGCGCACGCTGGGGGTGCCGTTCCGGCTGGAGCGGATCGCCGAACTGCTTGGGCCCGCAGCGCCCGGCAGCACCGGCATCGACGAGCTGGCCTGGCCGGTTCAGGGCTGAGTCGGCTCGCTCGCGGCGAGTGCCGCGGCACCCAGTCCCATGGCGTCGAGCTGCGGCATCAGTCGCGACCAGTCGGCGCGCGCGAGGGCGTCGTCGGTGTCGGGGCGGCGCAGCTGGAACCGCGGCGAGTCGATCTTCGCGACCACCCAGCCGGATGCCTGCCGGGCCACCAGCAGGTTGCGCAGGTCGTAGTTGCGGTCGCGGAACCCGAGTCGGTGCAGCGTGCGCAGGTGCTCGCCGATCGCCGCCGCGAGCGCCGGACGATCATCGGAGGGCAGCGTCGGCAGGACCACCGCGGCGCTCTCGCCCGGCCAGGACGCGGTCACCAGGACCGCGCGCCACAGCCAACCCAGCCGGCGCCACTCGTAGACCGCCAGCGGTTCGGGGGCCGCGAGTCCGTGCGCTCGCTGCCACTGCAGCGCGTCGAACTCGCGCCGCGCCCGGCCGTCGGCGAACGGGCCGGTCCGCCGGCCGAAGTCGCGCAGCCGATCAGCCCAAGTCGGGTATTCGTACGTTTTTACGAAGACGGAGCCGGCGGAGGAGTGGACCCGGCGGACCCACGACGAACGATGGTCGACGATCGTTTCGCCGGTGCCACGGGCGGCCAGCGCCGCGATGCCGGGCAGTTCCGCCGCCCGCGCGGGCCAGCCCTGGGCTTGTCGCACACGCCGCGGCGAATTGGGGAAGCTTGTCGACACTGTCTCCGCAAGAGTATAGTGGGGCTCGACTTGATGCTCGCGCGCCGGAGTCCGTGCGCTCGCCCTCTCGACCAGAAACCTCACGAGGCCCAGTTGAAAACCGTCACCAAGAAGGAGCTGGTGCACCGGATTGCGGAACGCACCGGTGTGACCAAGGTCATCGCCAAGGATGTGATCCAACATTTCCTGAACGCGATCATCGATGAGCTCGCCGAAGGCAACCGACTGGAGTTCCGTGAGTTCGGCGTATTCGAGTCGCGCGAGCGCGCGGCTCGGCTGGCGCAGAACCCGCGCACCCTGGAAAAGGTCCCGGTGCCGGCCAAGCGCATCGTCAAGTTCAAGGTCGGTCGCCTGATGCGCAAGAAGGTCTCGGGCGAGGATGTCGGCGACCTGTCGCTCGACGACGACGACGACGATGTGCCGGCGCCGAAGGCACGGCCGAAGACCGAGAAGGGCAAGGGCGGCAACGAAGCTTCGGGCACTGCCTGAGGCGCGGCCGCGGCCCGCGCGTCACTTCAAGCGACGCAGCGCCTGGTCGAGGTCGGCGATCAGATCGTCGGCGTCCTCGATGCCGACCGACAGCCGGATCAGGCCGTCCTGCAGCCCGGTCGCGCGGCGCACTTCGGCAGGGATCGAGGCGTGGGTCATCGAGGCGGGATGATCGACCAGGCTCTCGACGCCGCCGAGGCTCTCGGCGAGCGAGAACACGCCGAACGACGAGCAGACCTTCTTCGCCTGCGCGACCGTCGCCTTCAGCTCGACCGACACCATGCCGCCGCCCTTCTTCATCTGCTTCTTGGCGAGCGCGAAGTTGGGGTGGCTCGGCAGGCCCGGGTAGATCACGCGCTCGACGCGCGGATGCGCCTCGAGCCACTTGGCGACCTTGATGGCGTTGTCGCAGTGGCGGTCCATGCGCACGTGCAGGGTCTTGGTGCCGCGCAGCACCAGGAAGCAGTCCATCGGCCCCGGCGTGCCGCCGCACGAGTTCTGGAAGTGGGTCAGCTGCTTGTGCAGGTCGGGATCGTTGCTGACCAGCACACCGCCGACCACGTCGCTGTGGCCACCGAGGTACTTGGTGGTCGAGTGCACGACGATGTCGCAGCCGAGCGCCAGCGGGTTCTGCAGATACGGGGTCGCGAACGTGTTGTCGGCCAGCGTCAGCACCTGCTGCTGGCGGCAGATCTTGGCGATCGCCTGCAGGTCGCAGCAACGCAGCAGCGGATTGGTCGGCGTCTCCAGCATCACCAGCCGGGTGTTCGGCCGGAATGCGGCGCGCAGCTGGGCGAGGTCGGTCAGGTCGACGAACGTCGTCTCCAGGCCGAACTTCTCGTAGAGGGTGCGCAGGATGCGGAAGGTGCCGCCGTAGAGGTCGTTGCCGGCGATCACGTGGTCGCCGCTGCGGAACAGGTTCAGCACGCAGTGGATCGCCGCCATGCCGCTGGCGAAACCGAGCCCGAACCGGCCGCCCTCGAGCGCCGCCAGGTTCTGCTCCAGCGCGGTGCGGGTCGGGTTGTGCGAGCGGGAGTAGTCGTAGCCCTTGGTCTTGCTCGGCGCCTCCTGCACGTAGGTGCTGGTCATGTAGACCGGCGTCATGATGGCGCCGGTGGTGGGGTCAGGTGCCTGGCCGGCGTGGATTGCCACGGTGCCGAAGCCCGCTTTGCGTTCGCTCTTCATCAGTGGGGGCGGAGTTTACAACGGGCCGCGGTCCGGCAACATGTTCGCCCCGATGGCTTCCACCGCTCCGTTGCCGCGTGCGTACGAACTCGACGCGCTCGAGTTCCAGGTCGCGCGCGCCCTGCTGACCGAACGTCTGGCGACGCCGGTCGGTCGCTCGGCAGTCGACGCGCTGGCGCCGTGCGCCAGCGAGGCCGAAGCGCGGCAGCAGCTGCGCGCGGTCGCCGACCTGGCCGCGCGCCTGATCGAACGCATCGAGTTGCCGCTGGTGGGCGCGGTCGAGGTGCGGTCGTGGCTCGACTCGTTCCTCGCCGGCGAGCACGTGTTGCAGGCCAAGGATCTCGCCGATCTCAAGCGCCTGCTGCGCGCGGCCGAGCGCTGCCGGGTGTGGCTGGCGGCGGCGACGCCGGCGTTGGCGGCGTTCGCAGCACCGCTGCCACCGCTGCAGGATCTGGTCGACGAACTGGAGCTGGTCGTCGACGACCGCGGCGAGGTGCTGGACTCGGCGTCGCCCAAGCTGGCGGCGGTGCGGCGCGAGATCGAGCAGGCGCGGCTCGCCGTCGACACCACGCTGGCCGCGGTGCTCGGCGCCGCCGAGGTGCGCAAGCATCTGCAGGCCGGCGAACCGGTGTGGCGTCACGGTCGGCCGGTGCTGCAGGTGAAGGCCGAGTTCCGGCATCGGGTCGCCGGCGTGCTGCACGACCGCAGCGCCTCGGGCGCGACGTTGTTCATCGAGCCGGAGGCGGTGGTCGAGGCTGCCAACCGGTTGTCCGACGCGCAGGCGGCCGAACATCGCGAGATCAACGTGGTGCTGGCGGACACCGCGCGCGGCCTGCGCCGCTGCGAGGCCGAGATCGTGCGCGCCGCGCCGTTCGTGGCCGCGGTCGACCTGCTGCAGGCGCGGGCCAGGTTGGCGCAGACGCCGGGCTACGTGGTGCCGGAAGTAGTCGCCGACGGGCCGCTGCGGCTGCGCGGGGCCCGGCACCCGTTGCTGCTGCAGCGCCGCGCCGGCGCCGACATCGTGCCGCTCGACATCGCGCTCGGTGACCCGCATCGCATGCTGGTGGTGACCGGCCCGAACACCGGTGGCAAGACCGTCGTGCTGAAGACGATCGGCCTGCTGGCCCTGATGGCGATCAGCGGCATGCCGATCCCCGCCGCGGCCGGGGCGCAGGTGCCGTTCTTCCGCTCGGTGCAGGTCGACATCGGCGACGAGCAGGCGATCATGCAGAACCTGTCGACGTTCAGCTCGCACGTGCAGCGGATCGGGCGCTGCCTGCAGCAGGCGTCGCCGCACACGCTGGTGCTGCTCGACGAACTCGGCGCCGGCACCGATCCCGAGGAGGGTGGCGTGCTCGGGTATGCGGTGCTCGAGGCGCTGCTCCAGGCCTCGGCGTTCGCGGTGGTGACGACCCATCTGGGGCGGCTGAAGGACTTCGCCTACCAGCACGCGGGCGCCGAGAACGGTTCGATGGCGTTCGACGGCGTGTCGCTGCGACCGCTGTACCGGCTCGACCTCGGTATTCCCGGCAGCAGCCACGCGCTCGACATCGCCAGCCGGGTCGGCATGCCGGCGGCCGTCGTCGAGCGGGCGCGGGTGCTGCTCGGCACCCGCGACCGCACGCTCGACAACCTGATCGAGCGCGTGCAGGTCGCCCGCCGCGATGCCGAGGCCGATCGCCAGCGCACCGCCGACGTCTCGCGCAACGTGGTCGAGCAACAGGCGGCACTGGCCGGGCGGCTCGCCGAGGCGGTGCGCAAGGAGACCTGGCTGCAGGAGGAGGCCGATGGTCAGGTCGAGGCGGAGCTGCGGCGCGCCCAGGCGGCGATGGCCGAGCCGCTGGCGGCGCTGGTGAGCGCGCCGGGCCAGCACGGCGAGCGGGCGAAGGTGCTGAAGGGCATCGTCGACGGGCTGCTGAAGCAGGCGGCGCTGCACCGCCGTCGGATGAGCTTCTGCCACGGCCTCAAGAAGGGGGACAAAGTGTTCTTGCCGCGCTGGAAGCGCCTCTGCACGGTGCACCGGATCGACAAGGTGCGCGAATTGCTCAGCGTCGACTACGGCAACGTGAAGATGGACGTGCCGTTCGAAGACGTGTCCTGGCTGCAGCCGCTGGAGGGGTGAGGTGCCGCTGCCGGGAGGCTTCCTGGCCGCATGCGGCCCAGCGACTTGATGCGCGCTGGCCGTTCCATACCATGGGGACTGCCGGCCGGACCACGCGGCCGCCACCCCGACTCCCGTGACGTCAGTTCTGATCGCCGACAACGACAGTGCCGTGAGCGACCTGCTGACCCAGGTGCTCACCAGGGCCGGTCTCGCCGTGGCGCACGCCTACGACGGCGAGGCGGCGATCGAGCTGGCCCGCGATCCGGGCGTGCGGGTGCTCGTGTGCGATCTGGACATGCCGCGCGCCTCCGGCATCGAGGTCCTGGAGGCGTTGTCGGCGATGGCGGCGCCGCCGGCGACGATCGTCGTCACTGGCTTCCTGGACCAGGCGGTCATGGAGCGGCTGCAGGCCATGCCGTTCGTGCGCGACGTGCTGCGCAAGCCCTTCGACTTGCTGCAGTTCGCCGCCCGGGTGCAGGAGCTGCTGGCGCCGCCCGCGACCGATGCGGTGCTCTGCGCCGAAGCCTGAGGGCGCGCGATTTGGCTGCGGCGGCGCAGAAAATCCGGAGCGGCCTTGATCTACGGGGGGGCGTCGTTATCTTCCTTCGTCCTTTCCGCAGCAGCTAGTCCGCTAGCGTAGCTCAACTGGTAGAGCACCTGATTTGTAATCTGGAGGTTGTGGGTTCAAGTCCCATCGCTAGCTCCAGGTTCTGACGGGTGCACCAGCTGACTCCGCGATCCGGCTCGGTGCTCGGCGAGGATCGCGCGCACGGCAACGTCGGGCGGATACCAAAGCGGCCAAATGGACCAGACTGTAAATCTGGCGGCTCAGCCTTCGCAGGTTCGAATCCTGCTCCGCCCACCAGTCCTCCTCGGGGTTCGCAAGGTCCCCGCGGCGTTCGTGCTAGCTGACAATTTGATGCTTCTCCGATGTCCTCGGTTCGTGGTCCAGACCAGCGGGTCTGCAGCCACCAGCCCGGTACTTCGGTGAAGGCTACGCGGGTGTAGCTCAACGGTAGAGCTCCAGCCTTCCAAGCTGGTGGTGAGGGTTCGATTCCCTCCACCCGCTCCAGGTTGCCCGGGTTGCCCTGGCAAGCCTGTTCGTTCTTTCTGTCGTCCTGTTCGTTCGCTGCTATAGCTCAGCTGGTAGAGCACCTCCTTGGTAAGGAGGAGGTCGTGGGTTCAAGTCCCGCTAGCAGCTCCATCTTCTGTTCCCGTCTGTTCGGGGCCCGCTCGGACCCCACCGAATTCGAGATCCCATGGCCAAGGAAACTTTCACGAGAACCAAGCCCCACGTGAACGTGGGGACCATCGGGCACGTTGCCCACGGCAAGACCACGACCACGGCGGCCATCACCTACACGCTCGCGTCGGTGGGTATGGCGAAGTACAAGGAGTATGCGGCGGTGGCGAAGGGCGGCACGGTCCGCGATGCCACCCGCGTCGTCACGATCTCGGCGGCGCACGTCGAATACGAGACGAAGAACCGCCACTACGCCCACGTCGACTGCCCTGGTCACGCCGACTACGTGAAGAACATGATCACGGGTGCGGCGCAGATGGACGGCGCCATCCTCGTGGTGGCTGCTGACGACGGCCCGATGCCGCAGACCAAGGAGCACGTGCTGTTGGCGCGCCAGGTCGGTGTGCCGGCGATCGTCTGCTACCTGAACAAGTGCGACCTCGTCGATGACGCGGAACTGCTCGACCTGGTCGAGATGGAAATCCGCGAGCTGCTGAGCAAGTACAACTATCCGGGTGACACGGCCAAGGTCGTGCGCGGTGCGTCGTTCAAGGCTCTGCAGACGCCGAAGCCGGGTCCTGACAATCCCGACAGCAAGTGCATCTTCGACCTGATGGACGCGATCGACGCGGCCATCCCGGAGCCGAAGCGCGAAGTCGACAAGCAGTTCCTGATGCCGGTCGAGGACGTGTTCTCGATCGAAGGCCGTGGCACCGTGGCCACCGGCCGCGTCGAGAGCGGCCGCGTCAAGGTCGGTGAAGTCGTCGAGATCGTCGGTCTCCGCGACACCCGCGAGACGACGGTCACCGGCGTCGAGATGTTCCAGAAGGTCCTCGAAGAGGGCATCGCCGGCGACAACGTCGGTCTGCTCCTGCGCGGCCTGAAGAAGGAAGACATCGAGCGCGGCATGGTGCTGGCCGCGAAGAAGTCGATCAAGCCGCACACGAAGTTCGAGGCGCAGGTCTACGCCCTGACCAAGGAAGAGGGTGGTCGGCACACGCCGTTCATGAACGGCTACCGCCCGCAGTTCTACTTCCGCACGACGGACGTGACCGGCACCGCGAAGCTGAAGGCCGCCGAGATGTGCATGCCCGGTGACAACGTCGAGATCGAGGTCGAGCTGATCACCCCGATCGCGATGGACGAGCACCAGCGCTTCGCCATCCGCGAGGGTGGCCGCACGGTCGGCGCCGGTCGCGTCACGAAGATCCTGGTCTGAGTTCGACTCGCCGGGGTCGACGAGCCTGAGGTTGATGCTGTCGCTGTTGACGCTGCCGTCAACGGGCGACAGCGACAGCCGCTGCGAGGTAACTCGTCGCGGCTGCGCAGTACAGGGCAGTAGCTCAATTGGTAGAGCTGTCGATTCCAAATCGACGGGTTGAGGGTTCGAGTCCTTCCTGCCCTGCCATTCCGGTTCGCGCGACGCCGTCGCGACGAACGCAGTCTGCTTCGGCAGGCAAGTGGGCCGTGGCGTCGAGACGCCATGGCCCGTAGTGTTTCCGCCCTCGATCGATCGGCTGCCGAGTCGGCAGCTTGTCGCGAGGGATCGACAGCTGCACCGTTCGGTGTGGCTGCGGAGGACTTGGACTCGTGAGCTATCGCAAGAACGAAGGACGCTACGCGCGGATGTTCGCCTTCTGGGCGCTCCTCCTGTTGGTGGCGTATGGCTGCTTCCACGCCGGTGGGCTGTCCGAACTGCTGGACCGATGGATGGGGGATTCCAATCCGACCTTCATCGACCCGTTCCCGATCCTGAAGACGCTCAAGCTGTCGACCTGCATCGCGCTCGGCGTGCTGGTGGTCGCCGGATTGGCGCTGCATGCGGTGCTGAATCGCCGGCAGATCGCCGACGCGTTGATCGGTACCGAGGAGGAGCTGGGCAAGGTGACCTGGCCGACCTGGGCGGAAGCGGTGCAGGGCACGATCGCCGTCACCGTGATGGTGGTCGTGATGTTCCTGTTCCTCACGCTGGTCGACCTTGGGCTGATCCAGGTCTACAGCATGTTGATGGGCGGAGGGCGCACCTGATGGCACTCAGCTGGTACTTCCTCCGCATCCAGGTCGGGCGCGAGGACCGCATTCGCGAGAGCATGGTGCGCCGGCTCAAGCAGGCCGGCATCGAGCATCTGGTGCCGCAGATCGTGGTGCCGACGGAGACCATCGCCGATCACCGTGGTGGCAAGAAGGTCGTCAAGCGCAAGAAGCTCTACCCCGGCTACTTGATGGTGCAGATGGACCTGGCCGACGAGGTCTGGTTCGTGCTGCGTGAGACGCCCGGCTTCGGCGACTTCGTCGGGGGACAGGAGCATCCGACTCCCGCCAAGGCAGAGGACGTCGAGAAGGTCCTGGCCCACATGGATGCCAGCAAGGACCAGCCCAAGGTCGCGATCGCCTTCAAGAAGGGGGACCGGGTCAAGATCAAGGCCGGAGCCTTCGAGAACACCGATGCCGTGGTCGAGGAAGTGCATGCCGAGAAGGGCACCCTGGACGTCTCCGTCAACTTCTTCGGGCGCCCGACGCCGATGTCGCTCGGATATTGGGAAGTGGAGTTGATTTAGGCGCGACGATCTGGTTGAATCTTCGCCCCCGAATGCGGGAAGGCAACCTGTCGCCTTCTCGCCTCCGCCCGCCAGGGTGGGAGCTCTCCGGAGCTCCTCGAGTGGGAGGGTGCCCGCCCCCGCGGGTGTCCGTCAGAACCGCTGAGAGAACAAAATGGCCAAGGAAGTCACCGCAAGAGTCAAGCTGCAGTGCCCAGCCGGTCAGGCAACGCCTGCCCCGCCAGTCGGTCCTGCGCTCGGTCAGCACGGCGTGAACATCGGGCAGTTCGTCAAGCAGTTCAACGACGAGACCCGCGCCCAAGCCGGCCTGATCATCCCCGTCATCATCACGGTCTACAAGGACCGCACGTTCACCCTGCAGTACAAGTCGCCGCCGGCGTCGGTGCTGCTGAAGCGTGCGGCCAAGATCGCCTCCGCCGCGAAGACCCCGGGCAGCCAGGTGGCTGGTCAGGTCAACAAGGCGCAGGTGCGCGAGGTCGCGCAGCTGAAGATGAAGGACTTGAACACGACCGACATCGCCGCCGCGATGCGAATGGTCGAGGGCACCGCGCGTTCGTGCGGTATCCGCGTCGTTGACTGACTTCTTCCTTGCGGCTGCGCGGGTTGCCTGGCGTCGCGCCAGATAGCTTCCGGGCCGCCCCACAGGGACCACACTCACAGGAACTCCCATGGCTCGCATCCGCAGCCGTCGCTACCAGAAAGCCGCCGCCAAGGTGGACCGCACCAAGCGGTATGCCGTCGCTGAAGGTATGGCTTTGATCAAGTCGCTGGCCGGCCCCAAGTTCGACGAAGCCGTCGACGTGGCGGTCCGGATCGGCATCGATGCCAAGAAGACCGATCAGCTGGTTCGCGGCTCGGTCAGCTTGCCGAAGGGCACGGGCAAGTCGATCAAGATCGCCGTGTTCGCCGAAGGCGAGAAGGCCAAGGATGCCCTCGCCGCCGGTGCTGACTTCGTCGGCTCGGCCGACCTGGCCGACAAGATCGAGAAGGGCTTCACCGACTTCGACATGACCATCGCGTCCCCGGACATGATGAAGTATGTCGGCAAGCTCGGTAAGGTGCTCGGTCCGCAGGGCAAGATGCCCTCGCCGAAGGCAGGCACCGTGACCCCGAACGTGGCCGCCGCCGTGCGCGAGTTCAAGGCCGGCAAGATCGAGTTCCGCACCGATGCCGGTGCCAACGTTCACGCCGCGATCGGCAAGAAGTCGTTCGGTGCCGAGGATTTGGCCCTGAACCTGCGTGCCTTCCTGGATCACCTGCGCACCCTGCGTCCGTCGCAGGCCAAGGGCGAGTTCATCAAGAAGGTTGTTGTCTCCACCTCGATGGGGCCGGGTATCGCCCTCGCCGTCGAGTAGGCCGCCCGAACAGGAATCGAGTCATGCCCAACCTAGTCAACGAGATCCTCCTCGCCGACCTGCAGCGCGAGTTCAAGAGCATGGGCTCTTGCGTGGTCGTGGAGTTCGGCAAGCTGTTGCCCCAGCAAGACATCGAGATCCGCGGCAAGCTCCGCGCGGCCGGTGTGCGTTATCGGGTCGTCCGCAGCCGCCTGGCCGCGCGTGCCTTTGCCGGCATGAAGCTGGATCTGGGTGATGCGCTGACGGGCCGTTGTGGAATCGCCATCGCGCAGAAGGAAGGCGCCATCCAGGCTGCCAAGCTGCTGCGCGAATGGATCAAGAAGACCAAGGACGCGCCGATCGCCATCAAGGGCGGCGTCGTCGAGGGTGCTGCGTATTCGGGAGCGGCTGCCGAGGGCATCGCCGACCTGCCGGATCGCAACACGGTCAACACGCAGATCGTGTCGGCCATCAGCGGCCCGGCGCGCTCGCTCGCAAGCCTGGTCAGTGCCGTCGCCGGTGGGCTGGCGCGGTGTATTCAGGCCAAGGTCGACGCCCAGGGCGGCGCCGGCGACAAGGCCGCTTCCTAAGCTTTCTACTTCCCGCATCCAACCATCAGAGGTCGTATCCGTCATGTCGGACAATGCAAACGTGGTTCTGAGCGCCGAGCTCGAAGACATCTTCAACAAGATCGACAGCCTGAGCCTGGGCAAGGCTGCTGAGCTGGTCAAGGCCATGGAGAAGCGCTGGGGCGTCTCCGCGGCGGCTCCGGTCGCGGCCGCGGCTCCGGCCGGCGGCGGCGGCGGCGCGGCTCCCGCAGCCGAAGAGAAGACCGAGTTCTCGGTCATCCTCAAGGACGGCGGCGCCAACAAGATCAACGTCATCAAGGTGGTCCGCGAGATCACTGGCCTGGGCCTGAAGGAGGCCAAGGCGCTCGTCGACGAGGCCCCGAAGCCGGTCAAGGAAGGCGTCAACAAGGACGAGGCCGCGGAGCTCAAGAAGAAGCTCACCGAGGCCGGCGCCACCGTCGAGCTCAAGTAGTGCCAGTCGGGCGGGTTCGTCGGCGCCTCGGGTTCCGACCTGTTTCCTGCTCAAGCCACTGGCGTCAGCCTTCGCTGCCGCCTGTGGTTGATTTCTGTTCGTCGGCGCTGCCCGGCGTGAAACACCCCGAAGCCTGTTCGCTCTTTTCTGTTGCGAGCCGGTGACCGGGGTGTCTACGCTTTCATCCGATTCCCGGACCACTTTTTGCGTGACCCATTTCCGATCGCCCATCGCTGCGCACGGTCTGGTGTCAGGCCGGCGTTGCCGGTGCCCGATCGGGCGCGTCGTCCGGGGAGAGTCGCTCCGCTCTTTGCCACGGGGCCATTTCAACTCGTTCGCTGACCGAATCCCTCAGGTCGCAGATCAGCCCCCGTCCGGGGCTTCAGGTGGAACAGCATGGAGACCGTAGTCTACGGGCGGTACAGGTCCGTCGCCGAGATCCCCGACCTCGTCGAGATGCAGACGAAGTCGTACTACAACTTCCTGCAGCCGGACGTAGCGCCGAACCGGCGCAAGGTCGAAGGCCTCGAAGCGCTGCTGCGCGAGGTCTTCCCGATCTACTCGTACGACAAGACGCTCTGCCTCGAGTATGTCAGCTACGAGCTCGGTCGGCCGCGCTACACGGTCGAGGAGTGCCGCAAGCTGCGCGTCACCTACGGCTACCCGTTCAAGATCCGGGTCCGCCTGGTGAAGCCTGAGCCGGTCGAGGAAGACATCTACCTCGGCGAGATCCCTATCATGATCGGCGGCGGCGAGTTCATCGTCAACGGCAGCGAGCGCGTGACCGTCAGCCAGTTGCACCGCTCGCCCGGCGTCGACTTCTCGGTCGAGCTGCACACCGGCGAGAAGAAGCTGCACTCGTGCTGGATCATCCCCGAGCGCGGTTCGTGGATCGAGCTGAACGTCACCAAGAAGGATGCGGTCGCGATCCGCATCGACCAGTCGGGCAAGTTCTCGTGCACCACGCTGCTGCGGGCGATGGACCAGAGCTACTCGACGGATGCCGCGATCCTGCGCGAGTTCTACGAGGTCGAGAAGGTCAGCCGCAAGAAGACCGACCCGGAGGCCAAGTTCGCCAAGACGCTGGTCGGCACTTACGCGGTCGGCGACATCGTCGACGCGGCCAGCGGCGACCCGTTCGTCCGCAGCGGTGAGGAAATCACCGAGGAAGCGGCGCGGGCGATCGCCAGCAGTGAGCTGCGCGACATCGAAGTGCTGCGGGATCCCGAGGACTTCCTGCTGCTGAACACGCTGCGCGAGGACACGACCAACAGCGCGCTACCGTCTCGGCCGGGTCGGGCGCTTCCGTCTCAATCGCAAGTTCGGCACCTCGACCCCGGAGGACAAGCAGACGCTGTCGGCCGCGGACTTCGTGCAGGCGATCAAGTACATCCTGCAGCTGCGCGGCGGCGAGGGCGAGATCGACGACATCGATCACCTGGGCAATCGCCGGGTGCGCACGATCCAGGAGTTGGCTGGCGACGAGTTCCGCAAGGGGTTCCTGAAGCTCCGCCGTACGGCGCAAGAGCGCATGAACCTGGAGAACGTCGACACCGTCACCCCGCGCAACCTGATCAACTCGAAGACCTTTTCGTCGGCGATCGAGTACTTCTTCGCGCGCGGCGAGCTGAGCCAGGTCGTCGACCAGACGAACCCGCTGTCGCAGTTGACCCACGAGCGGCGGCTGTCGGCGCTCGGTCCGGGTGGTTTGAACCGCAAGCGAGCGGGCTTCGAAGTTCGCGACGTGCACATCTCGCACTACGGGCGGCTGTGCCCGATCGAGACCCCGGAAGGCACCAACATCGGCCTGATCTCGAGCCTCGCGATCTACAGCTCGCTCGACGACTACGGCTTCCTGACGACGCCGTACGTGGTGATCAAGAACGGCAAGGCCACCGACGAGGTGGTGCGTCTGCGCGCCGACGAGGAGAACAACGCGATCCTGGCTCCGGCCGATACTGAGCTGGACAAGAACGGTCGCTTCATCGGCGACGACCAGGGCCGCATCATCGCCCGCGTCAAGGGCGATCCGGCGCTGGTCGACGGCAAGGACGTCCAGTACATGGACGTCAGCACGAAGCAGGTGGTCGGCGTCTCGGCCTCGCTGATCCCCTTCCTCGAGCACGACGACGCCAACCGCGCGTTGATGGGTTCCAACATGCAGCGGCAGGCCGTGCCGTTGCTCGAATCCGACGCGCCGGTGGTCATGACCGGCATGGAGGAGGTCGTCGCCCGCAACTCGAGCATGGTGGTGCGCGCGCGCAAGGCCGGCACCATCACCGCGGTCGATGCGACGCGCATCGTCATCGGCGACGAGATCTACAAGCTGCGCAAGTACGAGGCGCTCAACGAGCGCACCTGCCAGAACCAGACGCCGATCGTCAAGCTCGGCCAGAAGGTCAAGGCGGGCGAGGTCATCGCCGACGGCGCGGCGACCAAGCACGGCGTGCTGGCGCTCGGCAAGAACGTGACCGTCGCGTTCATGCCGTGGGACGGCTACAACTACGAAGACGCGATCCTGCTCAGCCAGAACCTCGTCAAGGACGACGTCTACACGTCGATCCACATCGACGAGTTCGAGATCGAGATCCGCGAGACCAAGCTGGGCCGCGAGGAGTTCTCGCGCGACATCCCGAACGTCTCCGAGAAGGCGCTCCGGCACCTCGACGAGAGCGGCATCGTGCGCGTCGGCACGCGAGTGAAGCCGGGTGACATCCTGGTCGGCAAGGTCGCGCCGAAGAGCAAGAGCGAGCTGACTCCCGAGGAGAAGCTGCTGCACGCGATCTTCGGTCGCGCCGGCGAGGACGTGAAGAACGCCTCCCTGGAAGTGCCGACCGGCGTCGAGGGCATCGTGATCGGTGCCGAGAAGTACAGCCGCAAGGTCAACCTGACCGAGAACGAGCGCACCCGCAACCTCGAGGAGATCAAGAACGCCGAGATCGAGTTCTTGAAGCAGTTCCGCGCCAGCACCAAGCGGCTGCTCGAGAGCGCCAAGGAGATCCTCGGTCAGCCGGTGACGTCGGCCGAGGGCAAGAAGCTCGGCGTCAACGAGGACATGCTGATCCTCGACCTCCGCACGATCCGCGACCGGGTCCGGCAGGTTGCCGAGGAGGCGACCGATGCCAAGCAGCGCCAGGCGCTGATGCAGGTCCTGCAGGAGTTCGGCGAACGCGTCGAGGAGTCGGAAGCCGACAAGAACAAGTTGGTCAACCGGCTGTCGCGCGGCGACGAGCTGCCGCAGGGCGTGCTCGAGATGGTCAAGGTCTACGTCTCGACCAAGCGGCGCATCTCGGTCGGTGACAAGATGGCCGGTCGCCACGGCAACAAGGGCGTGATCAGCAAGATCCTGCCGGTCGAGGACATGCCGTTCCTGGCGGACGGCACTCCGGTCGACATCGTGCTGAACCCGCTCGGCGTGCCGAGCCGCATGAACGTCGGCCAGATCCTCGAGACCCACCTCGGCTGGGCTGCGCGCAAGCTCGGCTGGCGCGTGATGTCGCCGGTGTTCGATGGCGCGTCGGAGACCGACATCGAGGCCGCGCTGCACAAGGCCGGTTTCGCCAAGGACGGCAAGTCGGTGCTCTACGACGGTCGCACCGGCGAGCAGTTCACGCAGCGGGTCACGGTCGGCACGCTCTACATGCTGAAGCTGCACCACCTGGTCGACGACAAGGTGCACGCCCGTGCGACCGGTCCTTACTCGCTCATCACGCAGCAGCCGTTGGGCGGCAAGGCGCGCTTCGGCGGGCAGCGTTTCGGCGAGATGGAAGTGTGGGCACTGGAGGCCTACGGTGCCGCCAACATTCTTCAGGAGCTGTTGACGGTGAAGTCCGACGACGTCGACGGCCGCACCAAGATCTACGAGGCCATGGTCAAGAACGAGAACATCCTCGAGCCCGGCACTCCGGTCTCGTTCGGTGTGCTCTGCAACGAGATCAAGGGCCTGGGCCTCAACATCGAGTTGCACAAGCGTGGCACGGCGGAGACGGTCCTGCCCGGCTGATCAGGCCGGCCGCACCCGATCGCTCTCGATTCAGCACAGCTTTCCCCGACATACCCTCGCTGCCGCGGTACGAAACCGCGGCGGCCAATAGCACAGGCGGCTCCCGATGGTCGAACCCATCTACGACAAGATCAACGACTACGCTTCGGTGACGATCCGACTGGCCTCGCCCGAGGACATCCGGGCGTGGTCGTTCGGCGAGGTGAAGAAGCCGGAGACGATCAACTATCGCACCTACCGTCCGGAGCGCGACGGTCTGTTCTGCGAGCGCATCTTCGGCCCCGAGAAGGACTGGGAGTGCTCCTGCGGCAAGTACAAGGGCATCAAGCACAAGAACATCACGTGCGACAAGTGCGGCGTGATGATCACCCACAGCCGCGTCCGCCGGAAGCGGATGGGGCACATCAACCTCGCGGCGCCGGTCGCGCACATCTGGTTCTTCAAGGCGATGCCCTCGCGCCTGGGCACCTTGCTGGGGTTGAAGACGGCGAGCCTGGAGAAGGTGATCTACTTCCAGGACTACATCGTCATCGAACCGGGGGACACCCCGCTGAAGCCGCAGCAGCTGCTGTCGGAGGACGAGTTCCGCCAGGCCCGTCAGAAGTACGGCATGGGATTCCAGGCCGGCATGGGCGCGGAAGCGATCCGCGAGCTGCTGCGCCGCCTGGACCTGCCGGTGCTCAGCGAGACCCTGCGTGAGGATCTCAAGCGCACCGAGAGCAAGCAGAAGATCAAGGACATCATCAAGCGGTTGAAGACCGTCGAGATGCTGCGCGACTCCGGCAACAAGTCGGAGTGGATGATCCTCGACGCGATCCCGGTGATCCCGCCGGATCTGCGGCCGCTGGTGCCGCTCGACAGCGGCAACTTCGCGACGTCGGACCTCAACGACCTCTACCGCCGCCTCATCAACCGCAACAACCGGTTGAAGAAGCTGCTCGACCTGAATGCTCCCGAGGTCATCATCCGCAACGAGAAGCGGATGCTGCAGCAGTCGGTCGACGCCCTGTTCGACAACAACCGTTGCCGCCGTCCGGTGCTCGGCTCGAGCAACCGCCCGCTCAAGTCGCTCACCGACATGATCAAGGGCAAGCAGGGTCGCTTCCGCGAGAACCTGCTCGGCAAGCGTGTCGACTACTCGGCGCGTTCGGTGATCGTGGTCGGTCCCGACCTCAAGCTGCACCAGTGCGGCTTGCCCAAGATCATCGCGCTGGAGTTGTTCCAGCCGTTCATCATCCGTCGCCTGAAGGAGCTCGGCCACGCCGACACCATCAAGTCGGCGAAGAAGATGCTGGAGCGCAAGGACGAGGAGGTCTGGGACATCCTCGAGGAGGTGATCCAGAACCACCCGGTGCTGCTCAACCGCGCACCGACGCTGCACCGCGTCGGCATCCAGGCCTTCGAGCCGGTGCTGGTCGAGGGCAATGCGATCCGCATCCACCCGCTGGTCTGCTCGGGCTACAACGCCGACTTCGACGGCGACCAGATGGCGGTGCACCTGCCGCTGTCGTTCGAGGCCCAGATCGAGGCCTCGACGCTGATGTTGTCGACCAACAACATCTTCTCGCCGGCGCACGGTGGTCCGATCATCGCGCCGAACCAGGACATCGTGCTCGGCTGCTACTGGCAGAGTCTGGCGCGCCCCGGCGAGCTCGGCGAGGGCAAGTCGTTCGCGACGCGCGACGAGGTGTGGATGGCCTACTCGATGGGCAAGATCCACATCCATGCGCGCATCAAGGTGCAGTTCCCGGCCGGAGTCGAGATCCGCAACCAGGGCAACACGGTGCGCACCGACGGCAAGACCCTGGTCGAGACCACGGCCGGTCGCATCATGTTCAACGAGATCCTCGAGCAGGGGATGCCGTTCTACAACCACGACCTCGACAAGAAGGGCCTGGCGAACATCATCGCCGACTGCCACCTGTTGCTCGGTCGTGACGCGACGCTGCGCTGCCTCGACAACCTGAAGGAGTCGGGTTTCAAGGCGGCCACCCGCGCCGGTCTGTCATTCGGCAAGGACGACATGGTCGTGCCGCCGACCAAGGACAAGATCATCGGGCAGACCCAGAAGGAGGTCGAGAAGATCCACGTCGCGCACCAGCGGGGCATCATCACCGAGGGTGAGCGCTACCTGAAGGTCATCGACTCGTGGACCCACGCCCGCGAGCGCATCGGCGAGGACATGCTCAACGAGCTGCGCAACGACACCCGCGACGGTCGGCTCTACGTGAACCCGATCTTCTGCATGGTCATGTCGAAGGCGCGTGGCTCGGTCGAGCAGATCCGTCAGCTCGCCGGCATGCGTGGTCTGATGGCCAAGCCGTCCGGCAAGATCATCGAGCAGCCGATCAAGGCGAACTTCCGCGAAGGTCTGCACGTGCTCGAGTACTTCTCGTCGACGCACGGCGCCCGCAAGGGCCTGGCCGACACGGCGCTCAAGACCGCCGACTCGGGCTACCTGACGCGCAAGCTCGCCGACGTGGCCCAGAACGTCGTCATCGGCTTCGATGACTGCGGCACCGAGAACGGTGTCGACAAGGGCACCGTCTACCAGGGCGACAAGATCGCGGTGTCGTTCGTCGACTCGGTGCGCGGCCGGGTGGCCCTGCACGCGGTGGTCGACCCGATGACCGAGGAGATCATCGTCGACAAGAACCAGCTCATCACCATCGACATCGCCAAGCGGGTGGAGCGGGTCGCCAGCAGCGAGAGCATCCGCGTGCGCTCGCCGCTGACCTGCGAGGCGCCGATCGGTGTCTGCGCCAAGTGCTACGGCATGGACCTGTCGCGCAGCGCGCTGGCCGAGCCAGGCCTCGCGGTCGGCATCATCAGCGCGCAGTCGATCGGCGAGCCGGGCACGCAGCTCACGATGCGCACGTTCCACATCGGTGGCACCGCCTCGAAGAAGGTCGAGGAATCGGAGATCAAGAACAAGCGTCCTGGCCGCGTCCAGTTCGCGAACCTGGCCACCGTCGCGGTGCAGGCCGACGAGCAGAAGGGCAAGGCCTCGAAGCACATCATCGCCCTCAAGCGCAAGGGTGAGATCCTCGTCGTCGATGCCAAGGACCGCGAACTCGAGCGCCACGCGGTGCCGCTCGGCGCCGTGGTGCACGTGGTCGATGGCCAGGAGGTCAAGGAGTTGACGGTGCTCTGCTCCTGGGATCCGCACCACAACCCTATCCTCGCCGAGGTCGGCGGTCTGGTTCGCTACGAGGACATCCTCGAGGGCAAGACGTTCCGCACCGAGCGCGATGCGGAAACCAAGGTGCAGCGCAAGGTGATGATCGAGCACAAGGGCGATCTGCACCCGCAGCTGATCATCGAGGACGAGAACGGCAACCGACTCGCGATCAACCCGGTGCCCGAGAAGGCCTACATCGAGGTCGAGAACGGCCAGCGCGTCGTCGCCGGCATGTTGTTGGCCAAGACGCCGCGCGAGATCCATGGCACCCAGGACATCACCGGTGGTCTGCCTCGCGTCACCGAGCTGTTCGAGGCGCGCCGTCCGAAGGATCCGTCGGTGCTCTCCGAGATCGACGGCATGGTCGAACTCGGCGACAAGCGGCGCGGCAAGCGCACGATCATCGTCAAGGGCGAAGGTGGCATCGAGCGCGAGCACCTGGTGCCGCAGGGCAAGAACCTGCGCGTCCACCGTGGCGATCATGTCAAGGCCGGTGAGGCCCTGGTCGACGGTCCGCTGGTGCCGCACGACATCCTGGCGATCCAGGGCGAGAAGGCGGTGCAGAACTACCTGCTGCGCGAGGTCCAGACGGTCTACCGCGCGCAGGGCGTGAGCATCGACGACAAGCACATCGAGATCATCCTCGGTCAGATGATGCGCAAGGTTCAGGTCGAGGATCCGGGTGACAGCGACTTCCTGCCCGGCGCGGTCGTCGACAAGTTCCGGTTCCGCGACTCCAACGCCCAGATGCGGACGCAGCGCAAGAAGCCGGCGACGGCGTCACCGCTGCTGCTCGGCATCACCAAGGCGTCGCTGCAGTCGGACTCGTTCATCAGCGCGGCCTCGTTCCAGGAGACCACCAAGGTGCTCACCGAGGCGGCTCTGGCCGGCAAGAGCGACGAACTGGTCGGTCTCAAGGAGAACGTCATCCTGGGCCACCTGGTCCCGACCGGCACCGGCTTCCGCAACTACCAGAAGACCCGGGTCCGCAAGAACGTCGACCTGCAGGCCGCGGCCGAGGAAATCGGTCGCATGAGCCGGCAGGGGTTCCTGGACCAGGGTGGTCCGGTGATCCGCCTCGAGGGCATCGACCCGCCATCGCCCGGCAGCCAGGAGGCCGAGCGAGTCTGACCCCAGATTCGCGATCGCCGGGCAGTCCCGGCGATCTCCCGCCGCGATTGCCCATCGGCGGGGTTGCAATCGTTGTTTCGTTCTCTATCCTGTCCCGCCACGAATTCTCGACCGCGCAGCTTCGCATGCCCACGATCAACCAGCTCATCCGCAAGGGCCGCAAGAAGATCAAGTACAAGAGCAAGTCGCCGATCCTCGACGCGTGCCCGCAAAAGCGTGGCGTGTGCCTGCAGGTGAAGACGATGACGCCGAAGAAGCCGAACTCGGCGCTTCGCAAGATCGCTCGTGTACGTCTCAGCAACGGCAAGGAGACCACCGTCTACATTCCGGGCGAGGGTCACAACCTGCAGGAGCACTCGATCGTGCTGATTCGTGGCGGTCGTGTGCGCGACCTCCCCGGTGTGCGATATCACGTGCTGCGTGGTTGCCTCGATGCCTCCGGCGTCGAGAACCGTCGTCGCAGCCGCAGCAAGTACGGCACGAAACGCCCCAAGAAGTAGGCGCCCGAAGGTGTCGCGTCCCGACAAATGGCGCGGCGTCCGAAGTTGTGCAGAGGTAAGTCGGTGGCCGCTGGGTGCTGCCGAAGTCGCTCCGATGTAGTCGTCCCCTGGTCCTAGAATCGAACTGTCGCTCCTGAGTTCCGATGCCCCGTTCCTACAAGTCCACTGAAGTCTTCCTGAAGGGCGATCCGCGCTACAACAACAAACTCGCCAGCAAGATCATCAACAAGATCATGCTGCAGGGGAAGAAGAACACCGCCCAGCGACTCTTCTACGAAGCGCTGGACACCGTGTGCAAGAAGGTCGAGGGCGCGGAGCCGGTCGACGTGTTCTCGAAGGCCATCGAGAACATCAAGCCTCGCGTCGAGGTCCGCAGCAAGCGCGTCGGCGGCGCGACGTATCAGGTGCCGCGCGAAGTGAACAAGCGCCGTCAGCAGAGCCTGGCCATTCGCTGGTTGGTCGATGCCGCCCGCAGCAAGCGGGGCAAGCCGATGGCGAAGTCGCTGGCCGAGGAGTTGTTCGACGCGTTCAACAACCAGGGCGCGGCGGTGACGAAGAAGGAAAACGTGCACAAGATGGCCGAGGCGAACAGCGCCTACAGCCACTTCGCCTGGTGATCGTTCTCGCCTGGTGATCGTTCTCGCCTGGTGATCGGTCTCGTTCGGTGACCGGTCTCGTTCGTTGACTAGGCGGGCCAGGGATCCTTCCCGGATCGACTTCTGGTTCGCATCGTGCCCGCCTCTGTCCTGGCGGCCCCGACCTGGCGCCCCCGGCTTGTTGGACTCGGATCGGGGCCGTCGATGGGCCATTCCTGGTCATCACGTGCCATGAGTGGTGCCAGTTCGAGGCGGCGGCAGCGGGCTTTTCGTGGCCCTGCTCCCGCCTGCCCAGCTGTGCCAAGCCGCGGAATATTCGCGCTTCCGTGCCGGTCCTACGCCGGCACGTTTCCAGGGCCAGCCCGGCCTGCTACCTTTGCGTCCCGATGAAGTCGCCCATCCCGCTACTGCTTTACACGGTTTCGCTGGGTCTCTTCGGCTGGTCCGGCTGGAAGGTCTACCAAGCCGTGCCGCTGTGGAAGAACGAGGCCAGGGAAGCCGCCACTCGCCGGGGGCAGCAGGACGCCAAGGATCGGATCGGCGGCGGTCGTGGGCAGGGTCGGCTGTCCGCCGACTGGGTCTACAGCAAGCCAACGGCCCCATGGTGGCAGACCTTCAAGACCGTGAACTTGATCGGCAAGTTGCCGCCGCCCCCGAAGGGACCGGACGAAGGCCCGCAGGGGCCAGACAAGCCACCGCCCGTAGCGGATATCCGTCCGCTGGAGGACGTCATCGAGCTGGTGTCGCTCGTCTACGATGGCAAGGAAGGCGGGCGCGGTGGCAACACCCACGTGGTCCTGCGCTACAAGCCCGAAGCCAACGTCGAGTTGCCGGAGTGGGTCGTGCGTGAGAACTCCGCGCCCGTGGCGGCGGCCGGAACCCCTGGGGCGCGCGACATCGTCCGCGGTCCGGGCGCCGGCCAGGGCGGCCGTGGCGCAGGTGCCCCCCAGCCGGCCCCGACGGTGCCCGCGGCGTCGATCCCCAATCGCGGCGGGCGACCCAATCCAGCGCCGACGGCCACCCCGATGCCGACCTCGACGACCGGCCGCGAGATCCTGCAGAAGGTCTGGGTCGATGACCAAGGGGACATGCGCCGCAGTTCGACGCTGTGGCCGGTGCGCGGCAACGACGGCAAGGTGTTCGGCACCGTCAAGCTGGTGCGGGTCGCGCCGGACGCTCAGACCGCCTACTTCGTGCGTGTGCTGCCGCCCGCGGCCCCCGGTCAGCCCCCTCGCGAGCCCCAGGAGGAGCAGCTGCTGAAGACGGCGATGAACCTGCGCCAGGATGTGCTCGCGGAGCTGCATCGCCTGCAAGGGCGCTCCGCCAGCGATTCGTCGCCGACTGCTCCGGCGAAGCCGGCCGCTGCCAGCTCGTGGCAGGACGTTCCCGAGACCACGCGGACCGGCAACCAATGGCAGTTGTCGCGCAAGGACGAGCAGCGGATTCGCGAGAACCCAGATCAGCTGTTCGAGCAGTTCTCGGTCGAGACGTACGTCGGCCGTTCCGGGGCTGTCCGCGGTGTGACGATCCGCAGCGTCGAGCCGCAGTTGGCCCAGCGCTTCGGCGTCGCGCCGGGCGAGGTGCTGATCGAGGTGAATGGTCGCACCGTCGAGTCGAAGGCGCAGGCGCTGCAGTTCGGCAAGGCCGACTACGGCCGCGGCGTGCGCACCTTCGTCACCAAGTGGATTCGCGGCGCGGCCTGATCCCCAGGTCGCCTCGGCGGGCTCGCTCCGACGGCCCGCGCCGTGCTTCGGCAGAGTGAGCGCATGCCCGCTTCCTCAGCAGGCCTGTTGACCATCGACTGCGGCAACAGCACCGTCGATTGTCTGCGGCATGCCGATGGTCAGCGCCGACGTTTCGACAACGACGGTGACTTCGGTGCGGCGCTGACCGAGTTCCTACGTGCGGCACCGATCACGCGCTGCATCGCCGTGCGCGTGATCGATCCCGCCGCCACGATCGTCGCGTCGGCGCTGGCGGCTCTGCGAGTCCCACTGGCCTGGGCTGGCATCGAACTACCCTGCCCGCTGCGACTCGACTACGAGGTGCCGGGTTCCCTGGGGCCCGACCGATGGCTCGGTGCGTTGGCCGCGCATCGACGGTTCGGGGCTGCCATCGTCGTCGATTGTGGTACCGCGACGACGATCAACCTGGTCGACGCCAGTGGCACCTTCCGCGGTGGGGCGATCGCTCCGGGGCTGCGCGCGATGCAGGCCGGGATGGCCGCGGTGACGCCGAGGCTCCCGGTCGCTGACCTGGATGCCGTGCCATGCATGCCGGCACGCAGTTCGTCGTCGGCCGTCAGCAGCGGGGTGCTGCTCGGCTACTGCGGCATGGTCGAGCGGCTGGTCGCGGATGCCATCGCTCGCGCCGGTGGCTCCGTGCAGGTCGTCGTCACCGGCGGCAACGCAGAACGGTTGCTGCGGCACTCCCGGCTGCGCCCGCATCACGAGCCGGCCCTGGTCCATCTGGGGCTGCGCCACTTGATCGAGGACTCTGCATGCGGCAGTTGACCCCGCCGGGTGCTGCCGGCGTGGCCGTGCTTCGGGTCGAACCGCAGCAGCGCGAGGCTGTGCTTGCCTGCCTGCGCTTCCGAGTCGGCGATGGAGTGGCCGAGCGTGGACCGATCGCACGGGCGTGGCTGCTGTTGGACGGCGTCGCGACCGACGACATCTTGGTGGTCGACCGCGGGGCCGGCATGGAGTTGCATACGCACGGCTCCCCGGCGTTGCAGGGCCTGTTGACGGCTCGATTCGGGATTCGCGACCCACGCACAGGGGCGGCTGCCGAACCGCCTGCCGCGGCACTGTTGCGCGAGGCTTTGTCGCCACAGCAGCTCGCGTTGGCGCTCGAGCAGCAGCGTTACGACTGGGCGAGCTGCATGTCTGCTGCGCTGGCGCTACCGGCCGACGCGAGAGCCGAGCTGCTCGCCGCGGCCCTGCTGCGCTCCCGCGTCGCCATGGCTCACGTCGAGGTGCCGCGGGTGGTGCTGGCCGGGCAGCAGAATGCCGGCAAGTCCACGTTGTTCAACCGGCTGCTGTTCCGTGAGCGGTCCGTGGTGGGGCCGCTCCCGGGCCTCACCCGCGATGCCGTTCGTGAGCGCACGGCGCTGGCGGGCTTCCCGTACGAGTTGATCGACATCGCCGGCGAAGGTCACGCCGTCGATTCGATCGACGTCCAGGCCATCGAAGCCGGCCGCGAACTGCAGCGTGGTGCGATCGTCGTGCTGGTGGTCGATGCGAGCCGTGGTCCAGGTGACGTGGATCGGGCGATGTGCACCGCGGACACCCTCGTCGTTGCGAGCAAGTCCGACCTGCCGCGCGCAGCTTGGCCAGACGGGTTTCCCCGCCATCTCGAGATCGCCGCCGAGTTCGCAACTGCCGGCAGCCTGCGCGATGCGCTCGGGCAGCTGTTGCAGCGCCGCCGCGCATTGCCTGGCGCCGGGCCGGTCGGCGGCTTCGCCGCGCTGACGCCATCGCAGTTGGCTCAGCTGCAAGCCGCAGCCGACGGGACCAGCGATCCAGGCCGCGCCGCATCGATTTGTGCCGCGGACCGTCCGGGGGCATGATCGACCGCTCGATGGTCAACCCAACCAAGCGCGATCTGGTATCCATCGAGGACCTGAGCACCGAGGAGATCCTCGAGCTCTTCCATCACGCGGACGAGTTCCGCGCCAACCTGCGAGCGTGGTCGGACGTCTGTCGTGGCACGATCATGGCCACCCTCTTCTTCGAGCCGAGCACTCGCACTCGACTCAGCTTCGAATCGGCCATGCTGCGGCTCGGTGGTGGGGTCATCACCGCCGCCGACGAGAAGAACACCAGCCGCTCGAAGGGCGAGTCGCTGGCCGACACCGTTCGTGTCGTCGGCGGCAGTTACGCCGACATCCTGGTGGTGCGCCACCCGGAAGACGGCGCCGCGCGGGTGGCGGCTCGCTATGCGCGGGTGCCGGTGATCAATGGCGGAGACGGTGCGCACGAACACCCCACCCAGACCCTCTGCGACCTCTACACGCTCTGGAAAGAGAAGGGGCGCCTCGAAGGGCTCGAGGTGGTGTTGTGCGGCGACTTGCGCTACTCGCGCACGATCCACTCGTTCTGCTACGCGTTGGCGAGGTTCCGCGCCAACATCGTCACCATGCCGTATCCGGGCTTCGAGTTGCCGGACTACGTGCTGCATCGCCTGCGGCGCGACTTCGGCGTGCAGGCCGCGGCCGCGTCGGTCTCGGATCTACCGGGCATCGCCGGCAGCAGCAACGCAGCTGCCTACCTGACGGCCAGCAGGCCGCACCAGCTGGCGCTGTTCACCAACCTGACCAACGTCGAGGTCAATCGCATCGATGCGATCTACATGACCAGGGCGCAACGCGAGCGCCACACCGGCCAGGACACGACGAATTATCCGCGGCTCAGTCGTTCGACGTTGCGGGCTGCGGCGGCCAAGGATGCCAGCGTCATGCACCCGCTGCCGCGGGTCGACGAGATCGACTACGACGTCGACGACGATCCCCGATCGATCTACTTCCGCCAGGCAGAGCTCGGCGTGCCGATGCGCATGGCGCTGATGGCGTTCCTGATGGGCAAGATCCAGCTGCGAGCGAGTCCGCCGCTGCTGCTGTCGGTGGCGCCGGGGATGACTGCCGGAGCGGGGATTCGCTGCCGGAACGAGCGCTGCATCACCAACAACGAAGGGGTGCGCTACCTGGTCGCGGACTTTCGTCTGCGCGACGCCGAAGTGCCGCCAGTTCTGTCCTGCGCCTACTGCGAGCGGGAAACGGAGGCGCGGTTCGTCGGTCATCTCGAAGCCCGCACGGTCCATCGCTACAACGAACCGGAAGCGCGGCAGATCGCTGCCGAGCACCGGGTTTACTTCGAGTCGGAGGCGCAGGCGGCGGCGGCCGGATTCCGTGGCTCGGCGCTGTGAGGGGGCGGCACTCCCGGCTCCGCGCCGGCACCGGCTGCGGCGGAATGCGTCCGCAAGTGCTGATCTCTGCGAGCGATATCGCACCGGCAAGGCGCTCGTCCGGCGGTTGGCGGCTCTGGAGCTGTCGCGCCACCCCTGCTCTAAGGCATGCGCAGAAAAAGAGTTGTGGCCGCTTGCCGGCCGGGGTTCGGCTGGCATGATGTTTGTTGCTGGCGGCTCTGGCTGGTCCGCGGTGGACGTGTTCACTTCGGGCCGCTATCCCACCCGATGTAGCAAGTTCGGCGGTCGTCAGCACGCACTGCCTTGCCTTGGCCCAGGCCTGAAGATGAGGATGGACTGGACCCGAGTCAGGTAGCCGCGGTTCGATGTCGTTCGCTCCGTAGTTGTTCCCCTGAAACCTGCAGCTTCCGAGTCGCCGCGCGCGTGACCCGGCAGCCTTACGTTCCAACCAACATGGCAGATTCACGCTGTTCCTTCCGGCAGGAAGCCGAGCTTCCGTCGCTGGGACTTCCCTTGCAGTCACGAGTGCCGGCGAAACACCGCTCGCTCGCCTGGACCGCCATCATGTTGGTTGCCGCCGCCTGCAGTGGTGGTGGCGCCGGAACCGGTCAGCCCGCTCCCGGCAGCACGACCCAGCCGGAGCTGCTCAGGGTCCAGTATGGGCGGCTCGTGGATGTCTACGGGATCCGGGTGACTCCACAAGGCGCCATCCAGGACCTCTTCCAACGCGATGTCGTGATCGGGGCGAACATCGAGGACCAGCGGCCGACGAACTCGACGCTGCGCGATGACGAGGTCACCTACGACTTCCAGGGGACCGATCCCGACACACTACAGCCGCGTCTCTTCATTCCGCGGGACATGGCGGGCGGGGACTTCAAGCTGGCCTTCGACCAGCTCGACGACGAACTGCGCGAGGTCACGCCGATGCTGTTCGGCCAAGGCGGCGCCGGCACCCCGTTCTCGGTGGTGCCCCGCAACGCGGCGCTGAAGCTGACTTTCTCTGCTCCGCTCGGGGTTGACGACAGCTTCTTCGTGGCGCGAGACGCGCAGGGGCGCGTGACCGGGTTGCGCAACACGGAAGCTGTGCAGCTGCTCAGCATCGAGGGCGATCCGGCCCTGCCCAACGCCTTCGTGCCACTGCCGGTGCGGGTGATTGCGCAGGCGCAGTCCCCGGTGCTGGTTCTTGATGCCGTGCTCCTCGGCACCGAAGGCCTGCAGTATCAGGCCCAGAACATCGCTTCCGGCATGCCGGCGTCAGCCGATCAGTTCGGAGCCAATATTCGGGTCGCCCTGGCGGTGGAGGGGCCACTGGCCCTGCCCAGCCTGCGCGAGCCCGCCAACGGCCTGTTCGGTGTCAACAACAGTTCGCGTCGGTCGATCGTTCGCGATTTCCGGTCCGGCAATGCGGCCGACACCTCGTCCGACCTGGCTCGGGGTTTCGTGCGCGACACGCTGCCGCTGCGCCTGATCGGTGAGATCGTGATGTATCTCGAGAGCGTGGAGACGATCAACGCCTTCACCCAAGAGGTCACGATCTTCAAGAACGGGGTTGCCCACGAGATCGATCGCGGCGACGTGTTCCGCTTCATCAACGACAGCACGGGCATTCCGTTCGGCAGTGGTGAGGTCGTGGTCGATCCGGCCGACGACCTGAACTCACCGGCCGTGCAACACGTGCGGGTTCGGGTGCGCCGCGTGCCGGGGCTGGAGAGCATCGACCCGCGCAACATCCCGGGTTATCCGGCGGACCTCGCCCAGCGTGAGCCGTGGCTGGTCGCCAACGCGCCGCGCGCGGTGTGTGTCGCCGAGTACACGGCTGGCGGCATCCCGCGGCGCGACGATCCGCGCAACTTCCTGGTCTTCTCGCCGGCCCCGCTGCCGCTGCAGGGGCAGCAGCCGGCGCCGGACAAGTTCGTGTCGCCGTTCGCGGGTGCGGTGGTGCGCTTCACCAAGCCGGTCGACCTGGACACCGTGCGTTGGGCGGACACACTCTACTTCGCGATGCGGGATCTGACCTCGTCGGCGGAACGCGACGACTTCATCCAGAACCGTCCCCACCTCACCAGTGCCGGCGTTCCTGGCACCGGGCTGGCGCCGACCTCGTTCGACGAAGCGAAGTATCGCACGCCGTTCCTGGTCACGGCGCGGGTGTTCGACGAGGACGCATCGCAGACGTCGCTGCGGCTGCAGCCCACCAGCGGGTTCTTCCTCAATGAGGCGATGCGCAACGCGGCGCCGGCAACCGAGTTTCCTTACTTCCTGCACCTGATCTCGCAGTCGAGCGACGGCGGCATCCGCGACCTCGCCGGCAACCCGCTCGACCTGCAGGGCACGACTGCCGAGAGCAGCAACAGCGTGGTGATCCCGTTCACGGTCGACACCCGCCGCAACGGCGGCGCCCCGCTGTTCCCTGACAACATCTCGGTGTCCTTGGTGCGGCGCTTCGCCTCGCGCGACGAGGACGAGAATCCGAGCTACTTCCTGCCCGAGGAAGTGCAGCCCCCGGGTGCTGCCTCGAAGGCGGCGTCCTACCCGCTCGAGGACCTGTTCGGGGCGTTCGTCTACATCGACAACAAGCTGCAGGCGCGGCCGACCACCCGCACCCGGGTCGTCGCCGACAACCTGAACCAGTCGCCTGTGGTCCAGGCTGGCGCGGCGGGTGGGCCACCCGCGCCATTGGCCTGGTGCCCGGCGGCCGTCAGCGGCGAAGGGCAGGTGACCAGCAACAGCGCGGCCAACGTCGTCAACGCCGGCATCCAGAACCCGCTGAATCCGTTCGGCTGCCGCTTGCAGACCGTCTGGCGTGAGATCGATCTCAGCCTCTCCCGCACCGATCCGTTCGACTTCAATCTCGACATCGAACAGATGTACTGGGCTCCCTACACGGCGACCCAGCTGTCGTTCGACGAGTTCGATCGGATCGGCCTGACCCTTGGTCACTCCGAGTTCCGGCCGGCACCTTGTGTCGGTGACTTCAGTTCCCAGGCTTCGATGCCGGATTCCGGCCTGTCCAACACGTTCGAGCTCAACTACGCGTGGAACCCGCGGCCGACGGTCGCGGGGCAGCGCGAGTCGCAGGCGCCGCGCCGGTCTGTCTACGCCGACTTCGTTCCTGGTGAGAACCAGCAGAACTTCGGTGTGCCGCTGACGATCGACCCGGCCAGCGTCGTATTCGAGAGCAACGGCGTCAACCGCTTCCTGCCGCTTTCGACGTTCCGGCGGCCCTTCTTCGTCTACCGCGACGAGACGGTCATGGAGCAGGGCGGGCGTGGTCTCGCCTCCGGCACGGACCAGAACTCCAGCGGTTACACGCCCTACATCGCCTCGCCATTCAGCATGGGGCAGGGCCGTCGCTGGCTGGACGGCCCGAACGGAGTCGTGTTTGCCAACTCGTTCTGGAACGATCTGCCCAACCAGAATCTGACCGGCTCCAACGTCGACCAGTTCACCGGTGGACTGGTCGGCAGCATCGCACTGCCGCTGTTGGCCGACTTCTGGACCTTCTGCGACTCGCCGACGCTGCCGGAGGGCGGTGGTTACGTGGCGTTGGGCACCAACGGCTGGCAGGTCTCGGTCACGGTGCAGTCCGGCCCGCAACCCAACTTCCGCGTCTACTCGGCGGGGCGAGCGGCATTGCCCGGCCAACAGCCGATCTGTCGCTCGTCGAGCGATCCGCAGTGGAGCACGGCCTCCGGTGGCTTCACGCCCGGACCCCCGCCCGGCAGCACGATCCCCGGCGACAACACGTTCTATTGGATCATGATGGACGTGTTGAAGCGCCAGAGCGTGATCACCAACGGCTTCGTCGACATCAACAACCCGCACCGCGTGCCGGAGGGCTTTGCCGACCCGCGCCTGGGCCCGTTCTTCCTCGCCGGTGGCGCCAGCACGGTTCCGGCCAACCTGCGGCCGAACTTCGCCTACGAGTTCGACCCGCCCTTGGATCAGCTGCCGACGGGAACGTCGTTGGTGCCGCAGTTCCGCGCTGCCAGCATCGTCGATCCGACGCCGTGGTATTGGAACGCCTGGATGCAGGGTGCCGCGAATCCACTGTTCCCGGCCGCCTACACCGCTGCGATGCGCACCCAGCTGCGTCCGACGGCGAGCAACTTCCCGCTCGATCCGTACAAGGCGGGTGACGCCCATCTGCGCAAGTGGGACACGCGGGTCATCAGCGGTGGCTCCGCCTCGAGGAACTGGTGGACCTACAACTACAACCGCACGGTGACCCGCTACGTCGAGGATCCCAACGATCTGGTGGACCCCGCGTTCACGATCCAGTACCAGGGGCCCAACGAGGCCTTCACCCCGCGGGACGTCCGCTACGTGAACTGGCGCTTCGTGACCAGCAACAACACCGACGCCAGCCCGCCGGTGCTCCCGGTGATCGAGACCTTCGCATTGTCCTACCGGTTCCAGCCGCAATGATGCGAACGTCGCGCTGCCCTCACCGCGCCGAGGTCGGAGCTCGCTGCTCCGACCGCCTGACTCTCCTTTCCGTCCCCTGCATCGCCAGCACTTCGGTGCCAGCGGTGGTTGCCCGCACTGCGAATCCGCGCTCCGGCGCGGGCTCCGGCGCGGGGTAGACTGAGTTGCCCATTCCCCAGGTCTCTCCCCTTCGCGCATCGACCCTGCGAACCCTCGTTGGCGTCGTTGCCTCAAAGCCATGAATCGAGTGAATCTCGCCCGGCTGCTCTCTCTGGCCGCCTTCGCCGTTGCCGCCGGCTGTTCCGGTGGTGGATCCACCGCCGGTGTGATCTCCGGAGGTGACTTCGTCGTGCTCAAGACGGAGCCCAGCGACAATGCCACCCTGTTCCTGAACGATCCGATCCGGATCGACTTCAGCTCCAACGTGGATCTCGATTCGGTCGATCTGACGACGTTCAGCTTCCAGGTGCTGGACCAGGTCGGCAACACGGTGGCCGAGCCGGTCGCCGGCAAGTTCGAGTTGTCGACGAGTCCAGGGGATGCGGCCGCGGGACGGCGTCTGCTGTTCGTACCGCGGTTGCCGACCAACGACCTCTATGACAACGGTGGGTTCCGTCCGGGACGCACCTATGTGACGCAGCTGGTCGGCGGCAACCAGGTCAATGGGACCGTGCTCCGCAACCAGATCGGCAAGGCGCTGGCGCAGCCGCGCAGTTTCCGGTTCGTGACCGCGGACGGGACCACGCCCGCACAGTTGTTCCGCAACACGCTGCCCGGTGGCCCGCGGCGGGTCGGTTTCGAGGTGACGCCGACCCCGGACCAGACCGGCGTCGTGCTGAACAAGCTAGGGCTGCCGCCGGTCGAGATCCGGCTGCAGTTCGACCAGCCGTTGAATCCGAGTGCGACCAACGTGCCGGTCAACATCAACCTGGACCCGCTCGCGCGCAGCAGCAGCAATCGCGGTCGCATCTTCCTCCAATACGACGACGTCACCCTGTCCGATCGTTGGATCCCGGCCGAGGTCGAACTCGAGTCGAACACCACCAGCGGCTCCACCGTCGTGTTGCGGCCGTTGGGTGTGTTGCCGAACAATGCGACCATCGAAGTGGTCGTGCTGAGCTCGCTCGAGGACATCAGCGGCGAGTCAAATGTCTCGAACACCGCTTATGAACCGGTGTTCGGCACCTTCCGGACCAAGCGCTCCTACGAGCAGCAATTCGACAGCGTGGTCGACGACTTCGTCGACTCGCCGGCGATCGATCTCACCGCTGCCTTTGCCGAGCCCCTCGCGGAAGTCGGCCCGGGCTACATCAAGGCCGGTTTCGCATTCGAGGGCTCAGTCAGCGGTGCGGAGTTCGAGCCAGAGGCTCCGCTGACGGTGTTGAACACCGACTTCACCCAGGTCACGCCGAAGAACGGCGCGCCCTACAACGTGAGCGGCGGTGTGTTCAACTTCAAGTCGGTCAAGATCCCGAGCGGCAAGACGGTCCAGGGGCAGGGCTCCAACCCGATGGTCTGGCTGGTGTCGGAGTCGTTCGAGGTGGCCGGTCTGCTGTCGGTGCGCGGCGGCGACGGCATTCGGGTCGGAACGACCGGCAACGCCAATGTGCCGAAGCCGGGTGGCGTCGGCGTCTGCGGCGGCGGCGACGGCGGTGCGGGTTCGCCGAGTGCCATCGCACGCGACAGTCGCGGCGCGACGGGCAACGGTCCGCGGCAACTCCCCGCCGGCGGTGGTGTCGGTGGGCTGCTGTCGTGCACGGCTGGCTGCGGCCGCGGTTCCGGCGGTGGTGGCGGCGGCATGGCCACGCAGGGCGACCCGAACTTCAAGCTGAAGATCGCGCCGTCCGGCACGGTCAGCAACAACGTCTTCCCGATCTTCCAGCAGCAGACCGGTGTCGGTGGCAACGGCTGCACCGGCGATGCAGGCAGCGGAACCCGCAACCTGCAGGGATCCGGTTCCGGGCCGCTCGTGTTCGTGGACAGCCGCAACGACAACAACTTCTGGGGGGTCGGCGTGCGCTTCGGCAGCTCGCCGCTGCGCATCCTCGGCGAGCTCGCCGTCCCGGTCGGCGGCAGCGGTGGTGGTGTTGGTGGTGACCTCTCCTACAACTCGAACTGCAGCACCGACGACGTCAACTTCGCCAACGACTTCTCCGGCGGGCCCGGTGGCGGCGGTGGCGGCGTTCTGGTCGTGAAGGCGCTCGGCCCGATCATCATCGCCGAAGGTGGGCGCATCACCGCCGATGGCGGCAATGGTGGTGCCGGTGAGTCGTCCGGACTCTCCAACCGCGGTGGTGGTGGTGGTGGTGGTGCGGGTGGCATGGTCGTGTTGATGTCCGCGACCCGCATCGAGATCAACGCGCGCGGTGCGGGCGGCCGGTATCGCTACGGCAACCCGGTTGCGACCGACACCGACACCAACAACTACGATTTCTCGATCTCCGCCGATGGTGGCGTCTGCACTGCCGGTTCGGTCCAGGCACCGGTGGTCGGACGCAAGTATGTGTCCGACTCGGGCACTGCGATCCCGGCGAATTTCCGGACCACCTACGACGCGACTCCGCTGGGTGGTTTCGGGGGCATGGGCATCGTGCAGCTGATGGCTCCGCCCGGCACCAACGCCGACAACACGAACACGGTGCTGGACGACAACATCGTGATGATCCGCGGTGGTGGCGCGGTCGTCGGCAACCTGAAGCGCGACCTGATCGCCTGGCGCGGCTTCCCGAACCAGGCCGGCCAGGGCATCGCCGATGCGCTGCCCGAGACCCCGCCGGGAGCCAACGTGATCACCATCGGCGACAACGAGGGCGACATCCGTCCGTCCCCGATCCTGTTGCCGACTCCGTTCGCCGGTGTGTCGCGCCTGCGTTCGCGCTGGATCGACACCGGGGCGTCGCGCCGTCGAGCGCTGCTCGCGGATGACAACCTGCCGCGTGGCATCGTCGAACAGAACGGTGCCCTCGCCGGCCCGACCTACGAGTTCGGCGGCATCGATCCGGCGACCGGCTACGCCAGCTATGCCCTGGCAGGCAGCCTGGCCCGCTCGGTATTCGCGACGGCCGTCGCGGCGACGCCCATCCTGCGTGTCGATGCCGCGGCCTCGCTGTTGGGCAAGCCTGCATATCGCGTCGAGTTGACCACTTCGGCGCTCGGCTCGACCGTCGATCGCTACACGCACTACGAGGCACAGCTGCTGAACGACAGCGACCTCGAGCTCGGTTCGTTCCGCATCTTGTCGCACAGCGATCGCGAGTTGTTCCTCGGTGTCGAAGCGGGCCCGCTGCCCACCGCTGCCACAAGGCTGGTGGTGCGGGCGAAGTTCTTCGACCTGGTGACCAACGGCATCCCCGGCCCGGGCCCGACCTACACCGGCAGTTCCGGCGCTCGCGTGCCGGTGGCCAACGTGCGCATCGGGTTCGCGTTCCACACCGATCCGTCGAGCGCGACGGGGCGATACCCCGCGCAAGCCGGCACCTTCGCCTACGACCTCTCCGACCCGGTGGTGCAGGAGAACATCCGCTTGCTCGGGGCGCAGTTCGTGCAGTGGGACATCCTGTTCGACACCCGCTTCCGCACCAGCCCCTCTGACGTCCCGCCGGCACTGTCACCCGCCACGCCGCGGCCGCAGTTGAACTTCCTGCGCTTGCCGTACCGCTTCTGACCGATCGTCGAGACGGGCTGCGCCCGTCGTCACCATCCTGAACTCAATCCCTTCGGATACCACCTGCTGGGCCGCGACTATCGCCGAGCAGATCGAATCGAAACCATAGGCCGGCGTGTGAACGCCGGCCTGCGACAAACAAGGCTCACTCATATGAAGCACGCGATGATCCGGAAGCAGGTGCTGCTGCCCGCAGCCCTGGTTCTCGCCGCCTTCGCCGCCTGTGACGGCGGCAGCAAGGTCGGGCAGGTTGGCAGTGGCTCGCGCCCCGAGCTGGCGAGCGTCGAGCTCGGCCGCTTGGTCGATGTCTACGCGTATCGCCGCATCGATCCGGCGGTCGGTGACCGGCGGCTGCGCACCCAGCGTCAGCTGCATCGGGTCGCTCGCAATGTGGTCATCAATGCGAACATCGACTCGCAGCCGCTGTTCGACGCGGCGGGCCAGGTGGTCGCGACGGCGAACTACGAGTTCCTCCCGTTCGACAAGAACGTCGGCCACGAGGAACTCGTGATCCTGTGGGACGATCGCCCGGGCGCCGAGTCCGATCGCTTCCAACAGGCGTTCGATGCGGCGCAGCAGGGCCTGCTGCAGGTGCCGGCATCCTATCGCGGCCAGAGCACCCAGTCGCGCCCGATCCCGATCGTGGCTCGCAATGCCGCGATCCGGCTCCGGTTCACGGGGCAGGTCGATGTGGACCAGGCGTTCTTCACCGCCAATCCGTCCGCGATCCAGCTGCTGGAGTTCAAGGGCGATCCATCGGTGGTGGATCCAGCCGATGCGTTCCGCATCTTGCCCTATCGGGTCATTCCGCAGGGCGACAGCATCATCCTGGATACCACGATCCTGGCGGGCGAGGCCAACGGCGGCCTCACCTCGTCTGGCTTGCCGCAGTCGTCCGACCCGGTGACGGCGAACATCCGTATCGCGATCCCGTCGCGTGGGTCGGTGGTGCCGTCCTTCTACATCAAGGAGGACTCGGTCGAGGAGCTGAACGACATCGACAGTGCCGGCCGCGCTGCGGTGATCCGGGACTTCCGTTCGGGCAACCTGCAGGACGGGGCCGCGGGCCGCGTGCGTGAGCCGGAGGCGCCGATGATCGTCGCCTCGTTGCCGATGGGCATCCAGGCGATCGACGCCGCCAACGGCCTGATCACGCTGAACAAGCGACTCGGTTTCGTGCCGATCCGCGGGCGCTATCCGTTCGTCGACGGTCCGCTGAACGCCAACGGCATCCCGCTCGGTCCGCTCAGCGTCCCGATCCAGCGTCCACTGAGCCACGGGGACATCCTGACGCAGACCGTGCAGGTGACGATGCCGGATGGCTCGGTCGAGTCGGTCACGTTGAAGGCCGAGGTGCTGCAGAACCGCAACGTGGGCACCGTGGTGGGTGATCCGCTGCTGCCGCGGCTCGGTCTGGCCGAGAACACCCAACCCGGGGACTCGGGCCAGTCCGAACTGGATTCGGTCGCCGTCATCCGGGTCGCCACGGTTTCCCCCGGTGTCGATTCGCTCGGTCGCCCGGTTTCGTTCCGTGCCAGCACGTTGCCGGCCGGCGAAGAGTGCTTGCTGCGCGCGGTCTATCACGAAGAGGTCCCGTTCGTCGGGTCGTCGGCGGTGCTGAGCGACCGGCCGTGGCGCAGCCTCTTCACCCGCATCGAGCCGCGGCCCGCGGTCGCCACCACTGGTGTGGCGCCGAATGCCTCGGTCGCGGTCGAGTTCACCAAGCCGATGGACCTGGACCAGGTCGACAACACGGCGAACTACCTGATCACCAGCCAGCCGGTGGCCGGCGTCACCGAGACGTTCGAGCAGCAGATGACGGACCCGAAGCGGGCCAAGACCCGCATCGTGCCGACCCGTCTGTCGGACATCACCGGCGACGGCACCGTGCTGCGACTGCAGCCGCCGATGGGCTTCTTCCATCGCTTCGATTCCGCGCCGGCGGCGACCGGGGAGCGCTACAGCGTGCACGTGCGCACCGGCACGGCCGGCGTGACGGATCTCGCGGGCAACCCGCTGCAGTTGTTCGACAGCCTCGCTGACCCGCAAGGGAGCTGGTCGGTCGAGTTCGCGCTGGCGCCGACCGCGCCCGACAACCTGATCGGCTATATCCCGTATCCGTTCGAGGCGGACGACGAGGACGGCACCTTGCCGGGCTCGGCGGACATCTTCGGACAGTACCGGCTCGCGAACGGTCGTCTGACCGCTGCTGCCGGCGTGCGCTTCAGCCGCTCGGCCGACCAGCAGAACCTCGCCACCATCAGTCGCATCACCCGCGGTGAGTGCTGGTTTCTCGGGGCCGCGCAGCAGCCCGGTCCGCCGATCGTGCCCGCGGTGCCACCCGGGCAGCGTTTCCCCCAGGCCCCGGTCGATGCCGCCGGTGCGGTGCACCCGGGCCTGCTGTATTGGCGGGCGCGGATGAGCGACTCGATCGGCCCGAACCCGGTTCCGGCGCCGTCCGTCTACGACTACTGGCAGACGCAGGCGCAGCCGGTCGGCCGGGTCATCGAGCCGATGAAGCCGCAGGGCTCGCGCATGCAGATGCGCTACATCGAGGACGACTTCAGCCTCAGCTACCGGCAGCCGTCGGAGTTCGGGCTCGACGTCGAACAGCTCTACTGGTCGCCCTTCAACAAGGAGTCCGTGCAGTTCGACGTGTTCGATCGCTTCACGATGTCGCTGAGCCACGCGCGCCGCCGCACGGACGAGTTCTTCAGCCTGACCGGCCAGGACTGCATCCTGCGCTGCGCGAGCATGAACAGCAGCCTCGTCAACACCTTCAGCGAGAACGTGCTCGAGGGTGCGGACGTGGTGCCGGTGTTCCAGGACAAGGTCTACCGGATCAACCCGAACGACGTGTTCCGGACCAACGAGAACGAGTTCTACGTGCCGTTCCCGCGCTTCGACCGCACCTACACCTGGCGCGACTCGCGCCTCGTCACCGTCGACAGCAATGGCAACGTGATCGGCCTCGGTGGCGCCCAGCAGCCGCAGGCCGTCACGCCGAACAACGACTTCACCGCGAACATCGATTCGCCGTGGATCACGGACGGCAGCAGCCTGACCGGGAACACTCTCGGTGGCGCTCTGTTCGGCTACAACGCCTTCGTCGCGGCCGGTGGCTCCACGTGGGTCATGGACTCGGCCGACTTCGTCGGCACCAACCAGCGCGACCACGACCCGATCGCGATGCCGTTGCTGGTCGACTTCATGGTGTTCCCGGATGACGCTGCCAACGGCCTCGCCAACGGCAGCAACGGCTTCCAGGTCGCCATGCTCGGCCCGCCCAGCTACGGCTTCCCGGGTGTCAGCGGCTACTACGACACGCTGCAGGCCGGTTGCATCCCGTTGGGGTTCCAGCCGCCGTGGCCGCGGGTGCGCGTGCACGCGTCGGGCGGCTTCGACCTGATCACGGGCAACGCGATCACGATCGATCCGGCCAACCAGCTGGTGGCGCAAGCGAGCGTCGTCAAGGATGCCGGCCTCGGCGCCCAGGCAACTGCGCTGTTCACGGCTCCGCCCGGCGACGGCATGCTGAACTGGGCCCGCGCCGACTTCGTGCGCAAGGTGTCGACGATGACCTTCGGCTTCTTCGACACGCTGCAGCCGCAGCGCGCGCAGCTGCTGCAGAACGGCGCGTTGCTGTCGCCCGAGGCGGGCTTCCCGAACCTGCTCGAGATCGATCCGAATCTGCGCATCTCCGACCTGGTGGTGCAGATCGATCCGCCGCAGGCGCGCCAGCCGGCCGGCACCAGCGTGGTCGTCGAGCTGCGTGGGGCCGAGTCGTTCGGCAACTCCAACACCCTCTACAACCCGTCGTTCAACCAGCTGGGCCAGACGAGCAGCGACACGTTCGACGGTCGCGGCAACCTGCTGAACGCGAACTACGCCTGTGAGGCCTACCGCTACTCGACCGCCAATGCCCCGGGTGTGGCCCGCGTGGCCGCCGATGGCCTGACCCGCTACGTCACCGAGGACCAGCTCGGGCTGATCCGGAACCCGGCGACGAGCCTGCTGCCGCGGTTCATGAACCTGCGGCTCGTGATGACCAACAACGTCTCGGTGAGCCCGGCGCTGTCGCCATCGCTGCGCAGCATGGGCATCGTCTACCGGCTGCAGCCGAACCAGTAGTCATCGGCCACGAGGTCGATCCGCGACGTCGATACGAGACGTCGATTCGAGACAGCGATTCGAGACAGCGATTCGAGACAGGCAGCGGCGACGGCAACCGTCGCCGCTGCCATTTTCGGCGGGCTCCCGGTGCAAAGGGCGCCCGCCGGGGCTGGACGAGATCCGCTCTGGAGCTTCTCGCGCCTTCGAGAGTCCTACGTTGACGGAACGGAACGTGCGACGTGGCGGCTGTCGTCCTAGCATGCGCCGGCGCACACGATGAACTCGGCACGGCGAAACCTGGTAGGGGCGATGGTGGCTGCCGCCGTTCTCGCCGCGAGCTGCTCCCGCAGTGCCATCGTGCCGCCCCCGTTCGAGGTGGAGCGATCTTCGCCTCGCCTCGACGCGAACGCTCCACCCGTCCTGCTCAATGACGCGCTGACGGTCTACTTCTCGGCACCGGTCCAGCCGTTGAGCATCACTTCCGACTCGGTGACCCTGGTCGACGAGGCCGGTCACCTGGTGCCGGGCTCGCTCGACATCGGCAGCAACTGGGTGACGTTCCTGCCGATCGCCCCCCTGACCCCGACGCTCGACGACGGCTCGTTCCGCCCTGGCGCCAGCTACCAGCTGCTGCTCGCCGGCTCGCCGCGGCCGGATGCGATCCGTTCGGCGGACGGCCGGCGACTGCTCACGACGCGCGCACTACCGGTGCGGATTGCGGGCCGCGACGAAGCTCCGCCGGGCCTGCCGGCACCTTTGCGGCCACCGCCAACGGGTGCCGACCTGCCGTTCCTGCTGGCAGCGACCGATCCCCAGTTCCTGCAGATCCCGGCCGACTCGCCCCGGTTGCAGCTCCACTTCACGCTGCCGGTGTTGCCGCAGTCGGCGGTGCCCGCTGCCTTCGATGTGTTGTTGCTCAGCGAACTCGCGCCGCTGGTGCCGCGCAGCGTTCGCGTGCTGACCTCACGGTTGGATCGGTTTCCCGGCAGCACCGTCGAGGTCGACCTCGGTGTGCGTCCCCGCCGCGCCGACGATCGTGGGACCGTGGCACTGCGAGTCGGGGATGCCGTCAGCATCACCGTCAAGCAGGGACCTCAGGCACTGCGCGACCTGTCGGGCGCCTCCGTCCTACCGGCGCCGCATCAGTTCTGGGGCGTGGTCGCCGGCGAAGACGTCGCCCTCGTCGAGTGGCCACATGCCGACGACGGGTTCGAGGTCGACGATGGTCTGGTGCCAGGCTTCGAGGCCCGGCGCGGCTCCATTCGGCCGCGCGTTCGCGAAGAAGCCGGCGACGGCAGCCTCGGCGTGTTCCAGCCGCGGGCAGATGTCGTGTTGCGTCCGGGGGTGCCGTTCGACCGCGGCGACGGCACGGTGGTGGTCAGCACCGGGAACGAGTTCCGGTTCCAGGCCATCGACATCCCGCCCGGGGTCCAGGTGATCCTGGATGCGGGGCCCGGCGCGATCCGATTGCGCTCGCTGGCTGCCGTGCGCATCCGCGGCAGTCTGGTCGTGCGGGCGCCGGGGGTGCCGCTGCCGGTCCTGCCCGGCCAGCTGCTGCCAGTGCGCGAACTGATCGAGAACGTGCCGGCTTGCATCGTCGCCGCCGGCGACATCCACGTGCTCGGCTCGGTTCGCGCCGAGGCGCCGGCACTCGCCGAGCACACCTCGCTGTTGCTGGCCAGTGCTGGTGCCATCGAGCTCGATGCCCAGCTGCCGTTCCACACCCTGCTCGCCTTCGAGGACGGGGGCGGTGATGCGACCAACTCGGGCATCCGTGGCGCCCGCGGCCAGGCTCTGGTCGTGCCCACGACCTTCACGTACGGGGTCCCTGCCGGCGCGGAGTTCGAGGTGCGCGGTCACTTGCCGTGGCGCCAACTGCCGGCCGATCACGATGGTGGGGTGCTGCAGCTGCGCGGCGCGTCGGCAGGCCTTCAGGTCGCCTGGCAGTTCGCACCTCCGGACGCGGTGCGTCGCGATCGCCCCGATCTCGCGGTCGGCCGCGTCGGTCGTTGGAGCCCCGCCACGGACCGTACGCCGATCGGCGTGCCGGCGAGTTCCTTCGTCCGGTTCGAGCTGCGCGCCACCGTCGGTCGGCAACTGCCGCAGCTCGAGCGCCTGCGGTTGGTCGCTCGCTGACAGTAGATTTCGTCCGACGCGACCGTATGCTTGCGGTCAGCGAGGATTTCGCGATCCGTGGGTCAGCACGGCTCGCGGCGGCCAATGGGGCCGCATCCACGCCTGCGCGGTCTTCTCGTGAACCGTTGGTCAACGGTGTTCGGCAGTTCCATGGGCACGGTGTTCGAAGTGGGGGCAGCCCTGCTGGGGGCCTGCGTGGGCTCCTTCTTGAACGTCGTCATCTGGCGACTGCAGCAGGAGGATCCACGCCGTCGTTCGCTCGGTGGGCGCTCGCACTGCCCGCACTGCGGCGCGTTGATCCGCTGGTTCGACAACGTCCCGGTGCTGTCCTGGCTGTTGCTGCGCGCGCGCGCGCGCTGCTGCGGCGGCCGCATCGCGGTGCGCTATCCGACCGTGGAGCTGCTGACCGCCGGCCTGTTCTGGCTGTTGGCGGCCTGGCCGCCGTTCGGCAGCGTGGTGGTCGCGGTGCCGGGTGGCGAAGCGATCGACCTGACTGCCGCCGCCGCGTTCGCGCTGCACGCGCTGTTCCTGTCGTTCCTGGTGGCGCTGTCGTTCATCGACTTCGACACCCAGCTGCTGCCGGACGTGATGACGAAGCCGGGCATGGCGATCGGTCTGCTCGCCGGTCTGTGGCCCGGGCTGGCCGGCGTGCTGAGCAACGACCCGTCGACGTCGGTGGCACTGCGCAGTCTGCTCGCGAGCCTGGCCGGGTTGCTGGTCGGCGGCGGCGTCACCTGGCTCATTCGCGCGGTCGGCTCGGCGGTGTTCCGCCGCGAGGCGATGGGCTTCGGCGACGTCAAGCTGATGGGCATGATCGGCGCGTTCCTCGGCTGGCAGGCGGCGCTGCTGACGATGTTCCTCGGCTGCGTGTTCGGCGCGGTGCTGGGCAGCGTGGGCGCCCTGGCCGGCCGCGGCACCGTGATCCCGTTCGGGCCGTATCTCGCGATCGGTGCCGTGGTGGCGATGTTCGCCCGCGGACCGATCCTGCACTTCCTGTTCACCACCTGGCCCGAGTGGCAGCGCAGCAACCCGACCGCCCCGCTGTGGCTGGCCGGATTCGCCGTGCTGTCGCTGTTCGCCTTGTTCGTCCTGGTCCGCCGCGGACGTCGTTCCGGGTGAGGCCCACTCCGTCTATCTTCCGTCCGTTTCAACCGGTCAACCGATTCCGTTCGTTCCGTCCGATTCCGTAGGGAGGCACCATGTTGTTCCGCAAGTCGATCCTCGTTCTCTCGCTCGTGCTGTCGTCGATGGCGACCAGCTGCACGACTCGCTACCAGGACATGCTGCGTGAGCGCGACGAGCGCATCCGCGAGCTCAGTGGTCAGGTCGCGCACCTGCGTGGCGAGAACGACGAACTGCAGCGCCGCGGCATCGCGTCGCCGCAGCCGGCCGAGGCGGCCGCGACCAAGACCGAGTCCGATGACCTGCTGAACCAGGTGCGTCGCGACGTCGGGGGCGAGGCCGAGGTCGTCTACCGCCGCGGTCGCATCAGCATCGGCGTCGACGACTCGGTCACCTTCGATTCCGGCAGCGTCGCGCTGAAGGACAGCTCGCACCGCGTGCTGCGCAATGTCGCGAACGTGCTGAAGGACAAGTTCTCCGGTCGCCGCTTCTACATCGAAGGTCACACCGACAGCGACCCGATCCAGAAGACCAAGGACAAGTACAGCAGCAACCGTCACCTGTCGACGGTGCGCGCTGACTCGGTCGCGCGCTACCTGATCCAGCAGGGCGTGCCGGAATCGGCGATCGTCGTGGTCGGCTACGGCCAGTTCGACCCGCGCGACCCGAAGCAGAAGTCGCGCAACCGCCGCGTAGAGATCGTCGTCGGCGACTCGATGTGATGCGATGGGACGCCGGGTGAGCGCCGCAGGCGCTCCCCGCCGCCCGCGCCACCATGGGCCGCTGGGCGCCCGCTCGCGGTGATGCTCGACGACAGCACCCAGCTGCGGTCGATGACGGCGGGCGAGGGCACGTTCGCCATGCAGTTCGCGCACTACGAGGCGGTGCCACCGGCGCTGCAGGCCGAGATCGTGCCGCGGCGCCAGGCCGTCGTCGCCGAGCACCACCAGCACGACTGACGGCCGTCGGCCGGCCCGGTTCGGCCGCCGCTGCTCGCGGCGGTGCGGGCGACCCGGGCCGCGGGCCGACGGACTGTCGAGGATCGCCACGGTCGCGGCCCGCGAGCACTGGTTCGGCCGGGCGCGCGGCCACGGATCGGGGGACTCCCTCAATGTCACCGGGGATCGTCGCCGATAGGAGCGCTGGTCCGGTCGCGTCGACCGACTGCACAGGAGCGCTCTCGCATGGTCTCGATGGAAGAACTGCTGAACCTGATGGTTCAGCGTGGTGGTTCCGACCTTCATCTCTCGGTCGGCTCGCCGCCCAAGATCCGCATCGACGGCAAGCTGATCGACACCGAGTACGAACCGCTGATGCCGGAGGCGACCAAGAAGCTCGTCTACTCCGTGCTCGGCGCCGACCAGGTGGCGAAGTTCGAGAAGACCATGGAGCTCGACTTCTCGTTCGGCGTCTCGAACCTGGGCCGCTTCCGCACGAATGCGTTCCTGCAGCGGGGCACGGTCGCGGCGGTGCTGCGCGTGATCCCGTTCGAGGTCTACGACTTCCAGTCGCTCGGTCTGCCGACCAAGGTCTGCGAGTGGATCTGCAACCTGCCGCGCGGCCTCGTGCTGTGCACCGGCTCCACCGGTTCGGGCAAGTCGACGACCCTGGCGTCGATGGTCAACTTCCTCAACGAGACGCGGCAGAGCCACATCATCACGATCGAGGACCCGATCGAGTTCCTGCATCGCAGCAAGAGCTGTCTCGTCAACCAGCGCGAGGTCGGCGGCGACACGCACGGGTTCGAGAAGGCCCTGAAGTCGGTGCTGCGCCAGGACCCGGACATCGTGCTGGTCGGCGAAATGCGCGACCTGGAGACCATCGAGGCCGCGCTGACGCTGGCCGAGACGGGCCACCTGACGTTCGCGACCCTGCACACCTCGGACGTGCAGCAGACCGTGAACCGCATCGTCGACGTGTTCCCCGCGCACCAGCAGCAGCAGATCCGCACGATGCTGTCGTTCACGCTGCAGGCGGTCGTCTGCCAACAACTGGTGCCGCGCATGCACGGCAAGGGCCGCGCACTCGCGGCCGAGGTCATGGTCGTCAACCCGGCCATCCGGGCGCTGATCCGTGACAACAAGGCGCACCAGATCATGTCCATCATCCAGACCGGCGGTTCGACCGGGATGCGGACGATGAACCAGTCGCTGTTCGAGCTCTATCGCTCGGGCACGATCAGCTACGAGGACGCGCTCGAGAGCACGAGCGACGAGGCCGACTTCCAGCGGTTGATGGAACGCAATGCCTCCGGCGCCGCCGGGGTGCGCAAGCCCCTGCGCTGATCATGACGCAGTTCGCCAAGAAGCTTCGCGGCATCCTCGAGAAGGCCGGCAAGCTCGACGGTCCTACCGGCGAGGCCTTGCTGGCCGAGGCATTGTCCCAGAAGCGCCCGTTCACCGAGGTGTTGGTGAAGAAGGGTGTGGCGACCGAGCACGAACTGGTGGCGCTGATCGCCAGGGCGGCCAACATCCCGCCGATCGACCTGTCCCGGCTGACGGTCAACAAGGAAGTGCTGGAGTCGGTGCCCGAGGACGTGGCCCGCGAGTACTGCATCTTCCCGGTCGACAAGATCGGTTCGATCATCACCGTCGCGGTAGCCAACCCGTTCGACGTGCTGAAGCTCGACGACATCCGCATCATCACCGGTTGTCAGCTGCGGCTCGTGGTCAGCACCGCCGAGGAGATCGAGAAGATCCGCGGCAAGGGCTACCAGAAGGAGTCCGAGAGCGTCGACGGCATCCTCGGTTCGTTCGACGACGCCGATGTCGAGCTGAAGGAGACGGACACCGAGGAGGAAGGCACCGACCTGTCGGCGATCAGCGACGAGGACTCGCCGATCGTCAAGCTCGTCAACAAGATGATCCTGGACGCCTGCAACACCGGCGCGTCCGACATCCACATCGAGCCGTTCGAGAAGAAGGTCATCGTCCGCTACCGCAAGGACGGATCGATGGCCGAGGTGATGACGCTGCCCAAGCGCATGCAGAACAACATCACCTCGCGCATCAAGATCATGTCCAAGCTGGACATCGCCGAGAAGCGCAAGCCGCAGGATGGCAAGTTCCAGATGAAGATCGGCAACAAGGCGATCGACTTCCGCGTGTCGATCCTGCCGGTGGTCTGGGGCGAGAAGACCGTGTTCCGCGTGCTCGACTCGAGCAACCTGGCCCTCGACATCAAGTCGCTCGGCTTCGAGCCGAAGGCGATGGAGGACTATCTGTGGGCCTGCGCGCAGCCCTACGGGATGATCCTCGTCACCGGGCCGACCGGCTCCGGCAAGTCGACGACGCTGTACTCGGCGGTGAAGCACATCGCCGCCCCGGACATCAACCTCGTCACCGTCGAGGACCCGGTCGAGTACCAGCTCGAGGGCATCAACCAGGTGCCGGTCAACGTGAAGGCCGGGCTGACGTTCGGCGCCGCGCTGCGCTCGATCCTGCGTCAGGACCCCGACGTCGTGCTGCTGGGCGAGATCCGCGACCAGGAGACCCTCGAGATCGCGGTCAAGGCCGCGCTCACCGGTCACCAGGTGCTCAGCACGCTGCACACCAACGACGCGCCGTCGACGATCACCCGCATGGTCGACATGGGCATGGACCCGTTCATGGTGGCCAGCTCGACGTTGGTCATCTGCGCGCAGCGTCTGGCCCGCAAGCTGTGCACGAACTGCAAGAAGCGCACGGAGCTGCCGAAGGACGCGTTGCTGCGGCTCGGCTTCACCGAGGCCGAGGTCGAACAACCGATGGAGCTCTACGAGCCGGTCGGTTGTCCTCGCTGCAACCATGGCTACAAGGGCCGCTTCGCGCTGCTCGAGACGATGCGCATGACGGAGCCGATCAAGCGCATGGTGGTCGAGCGCGCGCACATCGCCGACGTCAAGACGCAGGCCCTCAAGGAAGGCATGTTGACGTTGCGCCGCTGCGGCCTGCTGAACGCGGCCCGCGGCAAGACCAGCCTGCAGGAGATCGAGGCGTCGACGATGGCCGACTAGACGGACCGGCCGCCGGCGGGGGAGCCGCGGCAGGTCCCACGTGGATCAAGGCAGACCAGGGAACGAGCAGACCAGAGATCGGGGGAACATGACGACGAAGTTCAAGTTCGAAGCGAAGGACGCCGCCGGCAAGGTGGTCAAGGGCACGGTCAGTGCCGCAAACCAGGCCGAGGTGGTCGCCGATCTGCGGCGCCGCAACCTGCAACCGGTCGAGATCACGAAGTCGGGCGGCTTCGGGTCGATGTTCGCCAAGGGCAGCGGCAAGAAGAAGATCGCCAAGAAGGCCTCCTGCAAGAAGGGGGAACTCGAGGTCTTCACCCGCCAGCTGTCGACGATGCTCAGCGCCGGCATCCCGATGCTGGAAGGGCTCGAGATCCTGGCCGACCAGGCCGAGAGCCCTGGGTTCGCCTACTGCCTCGACCGGGTCGTCAGCGACATCCGCTCCGGCTCCGACCTGTCGAAGGCGATGGAGCCGCACAAGAAGGTCTTCTCGCACATCTATGTGAGCATGATCCGCGCCGGTGAGGTCTCCGGCCAGATCGACACCATCCTGACGCGTCTCGCCGAGTACCTGGAGGCGAGCGCTCACCTGCGCAGCGAGATCAAGTCGGCGATGACCTACCCGGTCATCTCGTTGGTGCTCGTCATCGGCATCGCGTCGTTCCTGATGATCGGCATCGTGCCCTCGTTCAAGCCGGTGTTCGAGTCGCTCGAGGTCGAACTGCCCGCCTTGACCGTCGTGATCATGGACATCGCGTTCTTCATGCGCGACTACTGGTACCTGATCTTCGGAGGCCTCGGCGCCGCGATCTTCGGGATCAAGCTGCTGATCAAGACGCCGAAGGGCGCCTACGTGAAGGACCAGGTGATGCTGCGGGTGCCGGTGTTCGGCATCCTGTTCAAGAAGGTCGCGCTGTCGCGGTTCGCGCGCACGTTCTCGACGCTGATCAAGAGCGGCGTGCCGATCCTCGGTGCCATGGAGATCGTGTCCGACACGTCGGGCAACCTCGTGATCTCGCGCATCGTCGACAGCGCCCGCGACAGCGTGCGCAACGGCGACAGCCTGTCCGACCCGTTCTCCAAGTCGACGGTGTTCCCGCCGATGGTCGTCAAGATGATGGCGATCGGCGAACGGTCCGGTGCGCTCGACGCCCTGCTCGAGAAGATCGCCGAGTTCTACGACCAGCAGGTCGAGGCCGAGGTGAAGGGACTCACCTCGATGATCGAGCCGATCATGATCGCGGTGATGGGCGTCGTCGTCGGTGGCATCGTGCTCGCCGTCTTCCTGCCGATCTTCAAGCTGCAGGAGAAGCTGTCCGGCGGCTGATCCACACCCTCACCCGGGCCGCGCGCACCTCGCGCCGGCCGGGTCACCCCGAATCAACACCCCCAGATGCAACAGATGCTGCAACGGGCGCTGCTCTACGGCAGTGCGGTCCTCTCCCTCGGTGGCCTCGGCTACGCGATCCAGAACGGCCATGCCGATGCCGACGTGACGACGCTGCTCAGCAGTGCCGACGTGCAGCTGCGGCTGGCCTACGCGATGGGACCGGTCGACAAGAACGGGGTGCCGCTGCCGGCCCACGCCGAGCTGCTGTCCTGCGCCGACAAGTTCCTGGGCGACGTCGAGCGCATCGAGCCCGGCCGCGCCATCACGGCCGAGTTCCGCGGCTTCCTGCACATGCTGCGCGGCCAGTTCCGCGAGGCGGCGGCCAGCTACGAGCGGGCGCAGCAGTGCCAGGACGTGCAGGACGAGCAGCGCGACGTGCTGGCGTTCAACCAGGCGCGCATGCTGGCCAAGGCCGGCGATCGCCAGGGCGCGATCGACGTGTTCGGTCGGCACGCGCAGGCGCTCGACGCCCGCTACGGGCATCAGCGGTCGCTCGAGGAAGCGACGCTGCTGCGCGAAATGGGACAGCGCGACGCGGCGAAGCAGCGACTCGATCGCGTGTCGCGCGATCCGGCGGCGAAGCCCATGGCATCGCTGCAAGCGGGTGTCGAGTACCTGGCTCTCGGTCACCGGACCGAGGCCGAAGCGGCCCTGCAGCGTGCGGCGGCCGAGGTCGCGATCGCGGATTACCACCTTGCCCAGCTCAAGTTGCAGCAGGGCGAGGTCGATAAGTGCATGCAGTTGCTGGAGCGTGTTGCCAAGGCTCAGCCGGCCGAGGTGAGACGGCGCCTTCATGACGAAGTCGCGGTCTGGTCGGCGGTGTCCGGGGATGCGCGCTTCCAACAACTGACCGGTTCGCTGTCGGCGTCTCCAATGCGCTGACTTCGTTCCGGATCGTGAGAGTCGGGGAAACAGCGGCGGCCACGTCGGCCGTCGTCACAGATAGGTTGTCACGGAGTAACCAATGTCCAAGCGGGAACAGGGCTTTACCCTTATCGAACTGATGATCGTGGTTGCGATCATCGCCATCATCGCGTCCATCGCGATCCCAAATCTCCTCAGCGCGCGCCTGAACGCCAACGAGTCGGCGGCCGTCGCTACGCTGAAGAACATCGCCTCCGGCCAGGCGCAGTGCCAGGCCTCCGGCGTCATCGACGTCAACAGCAACGGCCAGGGCGAGTACGGCTTCTTCGGCGAGCTGTCGGGTCGCGTCGACGTGCGTGGCGCGTCCACGCAGTCGATCAGCCCGCCGGTCCTGTCGACGGCGTTCGGCAACATCGGCACCACGGCCACGACCCAGTCGCGCGTCTCGCGCTCGGGCTACGTCTTCCAGATGTACCTCCCGGACGCGACCGCCGCGGGTGTCGCGGAGCAGCCCACCGGTGGTGACCCGGCCGGCGCACTCCCGGTCGATCCCGGCCAGGCCGAGACCCTGTGGTGCTGCTACGCCTGGCCGCAGGCGTTCGGCAACAGCGGCAAGCGCACCTTCTTCGTGAACCAGAGCGGTGACGTGCTGGCCACGAACGGCGCGGCCGTGCAGTACAGCAACGCGGTCGGCGGCAACGTGCCGCTCTTCTCCGCCGCCTACTCGGGCGCTGCCTCCCCGTTCATGTCGGCCGCGGTCGCCGCGAACACGACGGGCATCGACGGCAACGTCTGGGTCGTCGTGCAGTGATCCAGCCGCCGCGCTCCGAGCGCGGCCATCCAGCGGGCTGACCTGCTGACGCCGAACGCCCTCTTCACGAGGGCGTTCGGCGTTTGTGCGTCACCACTTCGCGGCCGCCATCGGCGGCCGTGCAGTCGCCTTCAATCCGGACCGCGCATCTGCCGATACCACCGGCATGTCGGTCGAGCTGCAGCAGACGGTTCTCGAACCCCGCGCCGATGCCCTCGCCAGCCTGATGGCGCGTGGGGAACGGCCCGCGGTGCCTGTCGAAGAGGCGCGTGCGCTGGCGCCCTTGCTGGTCGCTCCCGAGACCGCGGTCGCCACAGCGCGACCGGCGCCGAACCGCTCGGGCAAACGCGTGCAGCGGCTGTCGGTCGTGATCCCGGCCCGCAACGAGGAACTCAACCTGCCGGCGCTGCTGGCCGAGCTCGAGCCGGTGCTCGCCGCCGCGGCGCTGCCGTTCCACGAGGTGATCGTCGTCGACGACGGCTCCAGCGACACGACGCCGCAGCTCGCGGCGGCGCGCGGGGCCCGGGTCGTGCAGCACGCCGAGAGCCTCGGCAACGGCGCCGCGGTCAAGCGCGGCATCCGCGAGGCGAAGGGCGATTGGATCCTGCTGCTCGACGGCGACGGCCAGCATCCGCCGCACGAACTGGCGGCGATGCTGGCGCTGGCCGAGCGCTACGACATGGTGGTCGGCTCGCGCGGCGGGCGCGGTGGCAGCCTGCACCGCAACTTCGCCAACCAGGTCTACAACCGCCTCGCCAGCTACGTGTCGGGGCGCACCATCCCGGACCTCACCAGCGGCTTCCGGCTGATCCGCGCCGACGTCGTCAAGGACCTGGTCTGGCTGCTGCCCAACACGTTCAGCTATCCGACCACGATCACGATGTCGATGCTGCGCGGCGGCTGGTCGGTCGGCTTCCACCCGTTCCAGGTGCGGGCGCGCAAGGGCAAGAGCCACGTGCGCCTGTTCGCCGACGGCAGCCGCTTCTTCCTGATCATCCTGCGCATCGCGACGATGTTCGCGCCACTGCGCGTGTTCCTGCCGGTGTCGATGGTTACCGCGGCACTCGGTGTCGCCTGGTATCTGCACACGTGGTGGACCGACGGCCGCCTCACCAACATGGCGGTGCTGCTGCTGACGCAGGCGGGGCTGCTGTTCGCACTCGGCCTGATCGCCGAGCAGATCGCGGCGCTGCGCTTCCAGAACCTGTCGCGCGATCACGGGAAGGGCCAGTGAGCCGGCGGGTGCTGCTCGCCGGGGTCTGGGACGAAGGGCCCGGGTATCCGCGCACGACATCCCTGCGCATGGGACTGCAGGCGGCGGGCTTCGAGGTTCGCGAGTGCCGGCGGCCCGGCCTCGGGGTGCGGAAGCAGACGTTGTTGCGGGCACCGTGGCGCTGGCCGGGCGTGGCCTGGCAGCAGCGGCGACAGCTGCAAGATCTGTTGGGCGAGCTGCGCGCCGAGGTGACGGCGTCGCGGCCCGAGTGCGTCGTCGTGCCGTACCCGGGCCACCGCGTCATCGGGGCAATCGCGCGTGCGGTGCAGGTGCCGGTCGTGCTGGACCTGTTCCTGTCGGCCTACGACACCGTGGTCGAAGACCGGCGGCTGGTGTTGCCGGGTTCGCTGGGGGCGTGGTGGCTGCAGCACCTGGACACCGCGGCCTGCCGCGCCGCCGATGCGGTGTTGCTCGACACCCCCGCGAACGCGGCCTACGTCGCCGCGTTGACCGGCCTGCCGCCGGAGCGCTTCACGTGGCTGCCGGTGCACGATCCGTACGCACCAGCGGCGGTGCCGCCGTGGTCGGCAGCCGGCGACCGTCTGCGACTGCTGTTCTTCGGCACCGGCGTGCCGCTGCACGGTCTCGACACGTTGGTCGAGGCGGTGGCGCGGGTGCCGCGGGTGCAGTTGACGCTGATCGGCGGCAGTCCGGCGCACCGGGCGCTGGCCGCGGCGCGGCTCGGGGCGCGGCTCGAACTGCTGCCGGCGTTCGTCGAGCGCGCGGCTCTGCACGAACAACTGGCGCGCTGCCAGCTGGTTGCCGGTGTGTTCGGCGACAGCGGCAAGGCGCAGCGGGTGGTGCCGTTCAAGCTGGTGCACGCGCTGGCGGCGGGGCGGCCGGTGCTCACCGCCGACACCCCGGCCGTGGGCCAGTGGCTCGATGGCAGCGGCGCGGTGTTCGTGGCACCGGCCGGCGACGCGGCGGCGTTGGCCGACGAACTCGAACGCCTCGCCGGCGACCCCGACCGGCTGCAGGCGGCGGCGGCGCTGGCGCGACCGACCTACGAACGCCACTTCGGCACCGCGCAGCTGGCGGTGCGGTGGCAGCGGCTGGTGCAGGCACTGCAGCGGGGCGGCGAGGTGGCGGCATGATCGAACGCGCGCGGATCCGGCGTCTGGTGGCCAAGGTCGCCATGTTGGTGGCGCTGTGCGCCCTGGTCGCGTATTCGACGGCGTTGGCCGGGGAATACGTCTTCGACGACTACCACTCGATCGTCGGCAACCCGGCGCTGCACGACCTCGGCAACCTCGGTCGCTATTGGACCGATCCCGGCGCGTTCAGCGGCACGGTGGCTCGCATGTACCGGCCGGCGCTGCTGAGCAGCTTCGCGCTGAACTGGGCCCTCAGCCCCGAACCCTGGTCGCTGCGCGCCGGCAACGTGCTGCTGCACGCGACGGTCGCGGTGCTGCTGTTCACCTGGCTGTGGCGGCTGTCGCGGCGGCTCTGGGCCGCGGGCTTCCTCGCCGCCTGCTTCGCCGTGCATCCGCTGGCGTCCGAGGCGGTCAATCTGACCTCGGCGCGCAGCGAAGTGCTGGCCGCGGTCGGCATCCTGGTGGCGCTGTTGGCGCACCTCGGCTGGCAACGCGGTGGCAGCGGCCTGCGCGCCGTGACCGGCATGGTGTTCGGCACCGTGCTGGCCTGCGGCAGCAAGGAGACCGGCGCGGTGTTGCCCGTGGTGTGCTGCGCGCAGGCGCTGTGGCTGCGGCACGGCGGGCTCGCGGTCGGCGGCTGGCGCCGGCTGTGGACCGGGCTCCTGCCGGTGATCGCGGTGGTGCTGACCTACCTGGTGGCGCGCAAGCTGCTGCTCGGTCAGGCCACCGTGGCGCTGCTCGATCGCTCCGGCGAGGACCCGCTGGCCGGGCACAGCCGTTCGCTGACGACGCAGTTGGCGACCATGGGCACGCTGCTGCCCGGCGCACTGCTGAAGATGCTGGCGCCGTTCCGGTTGTCGTTCGATCCGGAGGTGCACTACCGCAGCTCGTTCGCCGAGCCGGCGGTGCTGGGCGGCTGGGCGGTCATGCTGTCGCTGACGGTGTGGTGGTGCCGTCGCGGTCCGGCCGCGCGGCTGCGCCGCCTCGGCCTGGCGCTGGCGTGGTTGGTCGCGCTGCCGTGGATCGTGGTGCCGCTGAACATGCCGATGGCGGAGCATCGCCTGTACGGGCCGATGCTCGGCGGGGCGGCGGTCGGCACAGCGGCGATCGTACGGCTGCACCTGCTGCTGCGCCGCCACCTGCGGCGGCCGGCGGTGGTGCAGTGCCTCGGTGCGGCGCTGCTGGTGGGGTTCGCCTGGCTCGCGGCCGACCGTTCACTGCTCTACCGCGACGAACGCGATCTCTGGCGCCTCGAGCTGGCGCGGCACCAGGGCTCGTTCCGATCCTGGTGGGGGCTCGGCACCGCCGCCGCGCGGCGCGGCGACAACCAGGGCGCCGTCGCGGCGCTGGCGCGGGCGCACGAGTTGAATCCCGACTACGCCGACACGCTGCGCTGCTACGCCGAGGCGCTGCTGCGCCTTCCGGACGTCGAGGCGGACCCCGAGCGCGCGCTCGTGGTCACCGCGCAGGCGCGCACGCTTTCACCTGCGGATCCGTGGGTGCGCACGCTGGTCGCCCACGCGCATCTGCAGGCCGGCCGATTGCGCGGTGGGGACGAACACTTCGTGGCGGCCGAGGACGCGGCGCTGTCGTGCCTGTCGATCGCGCCGCCCAAGGGCTACGTGTACCGACTGGCGGCCACCGCGCGGCGCGGGCGCGGCGACCTCGAGGGCGCGCTGGCTCATCTCGATGCCGCGATCGCGCGCGGCCTCGGCATCACCGGCGTGCGGGTCGATCGGGTGCAGGTGCTGCGACAACTGGGCCGGCATGACGAGGCGCGGCGCGAGCTGATGCTGGCGCAGCAGCAGGAGCCGATGCACCCGGAGCTGGTGGCGCTGATGCAGCAAGCGGCCACACCCGGTCGCTGAGCGCGGCGTGGCCCCAAGCGCGGATCAGCCGAACAGCGCCTTGCTGTTCGCGAACGTCAGCGCCGCTGTGGCGTCGAGCTCCATGCCGCGCACGTGCGCCAGCATCGCCAGCGTGTCGAGCACGTAGGCCGGTTCGTTGCGTTGGCCGCGGCGGCGCTGCGGCGGCAGGAACGGCGCGTCGGTCTCGACGACGATGCGATCGGCCGGTGCGAACGCGGCGGCGGCGCGCAGCGCGTCGTTCTTCGGATACGTGAGCGGCCCCGCGAACGACAGCGACAGGCCGAGGTCGAGCGACTGCCGCGCTTCGTCGATGCCGCCGGCGAAGCAGTGCATGACGCCGCGCACCGGTGCTTCGTCCCGCAGCACCGCGAACAGCGGCGCGAATGCATCGCGGCAGTGGAAGATCACCGGCAGGTCGAGTTCGCGCGCCAGCTGCAGGTGCATGCGCAGCGAGTGCTGCTGCTGGTCGAGCGGGGTGCGGTCGCGGAACGTGTCGAGCCCGGTCTCGCCGATCGCGGCGCAGCCGGGCGAACGTGCGAGCTCGACCAGCGCGGGCCATTCGTCGGCGAAGCGGCTGCTGTCGTTGGGGTGCAACCCGGCGCTCCAGCGCACGCCCGGCAGTCGGCTCAGCTCGCGGGCGGCGCGGCTGGTGGCGGCGTCGATGCCGACCACCAGCATGCCGGTGACGCCGGCGGCCACGGCACGGGCGTGCTCCTCGTCCGGGGCGACCTTGCCATCGAGGCCGAGGTGGCAATGGGTGTCGTAGACGTGCATGCGAGCGCGCAGGCTAGCCGGGCGGCAGGCCCCGTGGACGTGGAAATCGAGCCGCCGGCGTGATGTGCGCCGGCCGCCGGCGAATCATGCGGTGCCGATGCCGCTGCCCCCGTTCGACGACCTGCTGGCGCAACACGCCGGGCTGATCCACAAGATCGCCTGGGCCTACTGCCGCGACGCCGCGCTGCGCGCCGACGTGGTGCAGGAGATCACCGTGCAGGTCTGGCGCGCCTGTCCGCGCTACGACGGGCGTTGCCAGCCGCTGACCTGGCTCTATCGCATCGCGCTGAACGTCGCGATCACGTGCCATCGCCGCGAGGAACGCCATCGCCAGCGGCTGCAGCCGCTGCTCGCCGACCCGGTCGGCGCCGAGGTGACGGTCGAGCACGACGACGCGCTGCGTCAGCTGCGGGCCGCGATCGACGGCCTCTCGCCGCTCGATCGGGCGCTGGTGCTGCTGCATCTCGAAGGCCGCGACCACGCCACCGCGGCCGAAGTGCTGGGCCTGTCGGTGTCGAACGTCGGCACCCGCCTGCACCGCATCAAGGACCGACTGCGCGCGGTGATCACCGCGCCCGACTGACCCGAGCAGAACCATGCAACTCGACGACCTGCAACGAATCTGGGCCAGCCGCGGCGCTGCGTTCGGCGGTGGCGCGCCGCCGGCCGCGCCTGGGACTCGCCGGTTGCCGCGCCCGCGCCCGGTCCGGTTCGGATACGTGCTGCGCAGCAGCTGCGAAGCCGCGCTGCTGGTCGCCGGCGCGGTGATGCTGTGGCCGGTGCTGATGGCCCATCGGCACGAACTCCGCTACCTGGGCGCGGGCGGGGCGGCACTGGTCTGGCTGGTCGGGCTGGCCCTGTGGTTGGTCCGGCTCGCCGCGCAGGCCGCCGCGATCGACTTCGGCGCCACCATCCTCGTGGTGCAGCGGCAGCTCGGCGCGCTGCGGTTGCGCGAGTGTCACGGCGTGCAGTGGGCGCTGCTCGGCGGGGTGGTGGTGTGGTTGCCGCTGCCGCTGCTGCTGCTCGAGGCCGCCACCGGCGCGCCGCTGCTGGCGGCCATCGACGGGGCCTGGCTCGCCGCCAACCTGCTGTTAGGGCTGGTGCTGCTGGGGCTCGGTCGGCGGTGGGCAAGTCGGCGCCTGCCGGCGGTGGGATCGGGGCCGGTCGTGTCCGCACTCGTCGACGCCTTGGGCGATCGTTCGTTGCGACGGGCGCAGCAGCAGCTGGACGAGCTGGCGGCGTTCGCGGCGGAGGCTCCGGCGGTGCCACCTGCCGACCCCGGCTCGCAATAGTCCGCCGCCGATCCAGTAACCTGTGCCTGGTCCTCACCGACCCCCCCCAACCCATGCACCCGACCGCCACCATCCTGTTGTCCGTCACCGTCGCCACGGCTGCCGCGATCGGCACCAACTTCGTGTTGCGTCCGAGTGACCCGCCGGTCGATCCGGCGGCGATCGATCTGCGACGCACCATCGACGAACTGCGCGCCGAGCAGCGCGCGTTGCAGCAGCGACTCGCAGCGCTGGCGAGTGGCCCGCAGGCCGCCACGGCGTCGCTGCCGGTGCCCGAACGCACCGCCGTGCCGCAGCTCGACGCGGCGCAGATCGCGGCCGCGGTCGAGGCCTACCTGCAGCAGCGCAGCGGTGGGGCAGCGACGGCGGCCAACGCGAGTGCGAACGCGGCCGCGTTCGACTTCGACAGCGACTTCGCCAAGCTGGTCGGCACCAGCTACTGGGAGGACCCGACCGGCTGGAAGAAGGCGTTCGCCGCCGGCCGCATGGACGACGTGGTCAAGCAGTTCGAGGCGCTCGCGAAGCAGTCGCCGAACGACCCGGCCGTGCAGATGAACCTCGCCAATGCCTACCTCGCGCATCTGCAGCTGGACCAGAGCAAGTGGCAGCTGTCGATGAAGGCCGACACCGTGTTCGACAAGGTGCTGGACCTCGACGAGCGGCACTGGGAGGCGCGCTTCAGCAAGGCGATGAGCTACACGTTCTGGCCCGACTTCCTCGGCAAGAAGAAGGACGCCATCGGTCACTTCGAGACGCTGGTCGCGCAGCAGGAGTCGATGCCGGTCGAGGCGAGCCACGCGCAGACCTACCTGTATCTCGGCAACCTGCTCGAGGCGCGCGACCCGCAGAAGGCGCGCGAGATGTGGGCGAAGGGCGCGCGGCGCCACCCGGACAACCAGGAGCTCCTGAAGAAGGCCGGCAACTGACCGGCGCGCGCGGCCTCTTCCCGGTAGACGGCGCAGCGGGGCCGGTGGCGGCGGGCGAGCCGGCTCAGCCCTTGGTCTTCTTGCTCGCGCTCGCCTTGGTCTTGCCGGCGCTGGCCTTCGCCTTCGTCGGTGCCGCCTTCGCTGTCTTGGGCTTCGGTGCCGCTGCGGCCTTGGTGGCCGGTTTGGTGCCGGCGGCCCGCGGCGCCGGCGTGTCGCCAGCGGCGACCTGGCGCGACGGCTTCTTGGTGGCCGCAGCCTTGTCGGCAGGCGCCGGGGCCGGCGCGGTGGCGGACTCGGTCCGCGGGGTCGCTGCCGGCGCGGGTGTGGGCGCGGCCGGACGAGCGACCGGCAACACGACGCTGCGCGCGTGGCGCGCGACGAACTGCTGCGCTTCCGGCCGGCTGAGTTCGGCCGCTGCTGCGAGGGTCTGGTCGAGCGCGGCCTGCAGCACCGGATCCGGGTCGGCGATCACCACCTCCGCCAGCTCGACGAAGCGAGGGAATGCCTCCGCCTCCGCCTGCACCGCCGGCAGCGCGGCTCGCAGCGCGGCCCGTTTGAGTCCACCGTGCGCGCCGCCGACGTAGCGCTTGAGGTCGCGCCACAGCTTCTTGTGCTTGTGCACCAGGGCGCCGAGCACGTCGCGCGCCAGCGTGGCGAGCACCGGGTCGGCGGCTTCGTCGCCGAGGAAGCCCTCGAGCAGCGGCAGGTCGTGTGGTTCGAGCAGTGCGGAACGGGCGGCGAGCAGCTGCGCCCCGACCGCGCGCAGTTCGTGGATCTTGCTGCTCCACAGCGTGCGCACGAACGCGGTCATCTGCGCGCGCCCCATCTGCGGATGGGCTGCCACCAGATCGGCGGCGGCGGCGGCGATGTCCGGGTCGGCGGCGCCGAGGAACACCAGCGCGGTGCCGTGCCGCTGCCGCAGCGCCTCGGCGGTGGCCGGAGAAGCCTTCGCTTGCAGTCGCTGTCGCAGCAGCGACTGTTCGCGTGCGAAGTTCATGCTCATACGCTCGGCTTGCGGGTCAGGTGTTCGATCAGGTCGAGCTTGGTGATGATGCCGACCACGGTGCGCGCGTCGTCGACCACCAGCGCCACTTCGCCGCGCTCGAAGATGCTCGGCAGCTCGCTGGCCGGCGCGTGCGGGGCCACCGTCGACACCTTGCGCACCATCACCTCGGCGATGCGGGTCTGCTTGGTGGCGCTGCCGTCGACGATCACCCGCAGTGCATCGGCCTCGGTCAGGATGCCGGCCAGCTTGCCGCGATCGGTCACCGGCACCTGCGAGAAACCGCGTTCCTTGAACAGCGTCACCGCCTTGCCGACCGGTTCGGCGACGTCGACGGTGGTCACTTCGCGGCGCGGCATCGAGCGCAGCAGCTCGGCGATGGTGCCGACCGCCCAGTCCTCCTCGAGGAAGCCGTTCTCGCGGAGCCAGCGGTCCTCGACGAACTTGGTCATGTAGTTGCGCACGCCGTCGGTCAGCAGGGTCAGGATGCGCGCGCCCTTCTTGAAGTCCTTGGCGACCTGCAGCGCGCCCCAGACGCAGGATCCGCACGAGCCGCCGACCAGCAGCCCCTCCTGGCGGATCAGCTGGCGCGCGGTGCGGAAGCTGTCCTTGTCGTTGCTCTTGACCCAGCGGTCGACCAGCTTGGTGTCGAGCACATCGGGGATGAAGTCGTAGCCGATGCCCTCGACCTTGTAGCTCTTGATCGGGCCCGGGCCGGCGAGGATCGAGCCCTCCGGGTCGACGCCGATGATCTTGCAGTCGGGCATGCGCTTCTTCACCGCGCGCGCGACGCCGGTGATGGTGCCGCCGGTGCCGGCGGTCATCACGATCGCGTCGCACTGGTTGTCGAGCGCGTCGCAGATCTCGACGCCGGTGCCCTCTTCGTGCGCCAGCGGGTTGGACGGATTGCCGTACTGATCGAGGATGTGCGAGTTGGGGATCACCTCGTGCAGGCGACGGGCGACGCCGATGTGGCTCTCCGGCGCATCCCAGGCGGCCTCGGTGGGGGTGCGGATGATCTCGGCGCCGAGCGCCTCCAGCACCACCTGCTTCTCGCGCGACATCTTCTCCGGCATCGTGATGATGACCCGGTAGCCGCGCACCGCCGCCGCCAGGGCGAGGCCGATGCCGGTATTGCCCGAGGTCGGCTCGATCAGCGTGTCGCCGGGCTTGATGCGGCCCGATTTCTCGGCGTCGAGCAGCATCCGCACGCCGATGCGATCCTTGACCGAGCCACCTGGATTCAGGAATTCGCACTTGGCGAGCAGTTCCTGATCGAGATGGCGGCCGATGCGGGCCAGGCGGACGATCGGCGTGTTGCCGACCACGGAGAGGATCGAGTCGTGGATACGGGCCATGAGCGAAGGCGGGCCATCTAAGCAGGCCGACACCGGGAAGGGAAATGCAGGCTCAGGCCCTTGTGGCGGCGCGCCTTGGTGCGCATGTTCGCCACCCCGTGAACGAGTCCGAGACGCCCGACCTCCCGCCGACCCCGATCGCCGCGCCCGCTCCCGGCGACGCGGCGCCGATCGCCGACCGCGATCGCGCCAACCTGGCCGCGGGTGAGGCTCCCGCCGGCGAAGCTGGTGCCGCTGGCGAAACCGGCCCCGATGGCGAACGGCGCCGCCGCCGCCGCCGCCGCCGCCGCGGTCGCGGCGAACGTGGCGACGGGGTCGCGAACGGCGACGCGGCGGACGGTGCTGCGCCGACGGACGCGAGCGTGCCGGCGCCCGCTGCAGCAAGCACCGAACGCGGCCCGCGTCCCGAACGTGGCCCGCGCCCTGACCGTGGCCCGCGGCCCGAGCGCGGCCAACAGAAGGAGCGTCAGCGACCGGCGCGCAACGATGGCGGCCGGCCCGACCACGGCCGCCGCGGCCGCGGCGATTCCGAGCACTCGGCGATGGCGGCGGTGAAGGCGTTGGCCGACATGGCGCACGCGCTGTTGAAGGTCGAAGGCGTCGATCCGCTGGCGATGCCGCGCTACCTCGAGCTCAACCTGCGGGTGCCGCTCGACGGCGGCAACGACATCCGCCACGCCGCCGGCACCGCGGTCGAGCAGATCAGCAAGCGGGTCCGCGAAGTGCGCGAGCACGAGCAGGCGCTGCGCCAGGGCGCTGTCTACTCGTACTTCGCCGGCACCTCGCACGCCGACGGCTGCCGCCCGACCGAGCCGCGGCAGGTGTTCGACGGCTATTCTTCGACCGGCAAGCCGGTGTTCACCGACTTCGTGACGATGGCGATCGAACGCAAGCACCCGCACATCGAGCAGCTGCTCGCCGGGGAAGAGGTCGTGCTGACGCGGGTGACGATGGGGCGCGTGCTGCGCACCCAGCAGCTGGCGGAGTTCGGCAGCAACTCGCCGGTGTTCAAGATCCTCGGCCAGGTCGATGCCGGCCTGTTCCGCGTGCTCGGCGCCGCCGGCCGCTGCGCGTTCAGCTTCCAGCTGCTGCGCGGCACCACGCTGGAGGGTCGCGTGCGCTTGCGCCTGCACCCGGTCGGGGCCGTCGATCCGATGGACCTCGCCGATCCGGCGCTGATGCAGATCCTCAGCCGCTTCCAGCGCCACCTCGACGTCGAGGCGCTGCGGCTGCAGGGCCTGCTGCAGAGCGGTGAGGTCGACGAGGAGGCGTTCGTGTTGCCGATGCTGCAGGAGTTCGCCGAACGGCTGCAGAGCCGCACCCGCAACACCGGGCGCCGTACCCAGCACGGCCTCGAACGCAGCGAGGAGGGCCAGCGGCCGACCTCGCGCGCCTACCCGGATGCCGGCGAGGCCAGCGACGACGCGATTCTCTGGGACCTCGACCAGAACACCGTGATCGTGCTCGGCGGCAAGGGCCGCGTGCACGTGTTCACGCCGCAGGGCAAGCACGTCACGTCGGTGATGATGCAGGGCCACGCGATCGAGCGGCGCCGGCACATGGGGCGCTGGCGCCTCGCCGAGCCGGAGGAGCGCGGCGAGTTCCGCATCCACATCAAGCGGTTGATCGCCCAGGGGCAGGACAGCCCGCAGGACGATCGCGTGACGGCGGCGCCGTCGACCGAGCCGGGCAAGCAGGGCTGAGCGATGGCTTCGCAGGCCCCGCGCATCGGCATCGTCACCATCAGCGACCGCGCCAGTCAGGGTGTCTACCAGGACGAGTCCGGGCCGGCGATCGAGGCGGCGCTGCGCGACTACCTGGCGACCCCGTGCGCGTTCGAGACGCGGGTGGTGGCCGACGAACCGCCGCAGATCGAACAGGCGCTGCGCGAACTCGCGGCCGGCGGCTGTTGCCTCGTCTGCACCACCGGCGGCACCGGCCCGGCGCCGCGCGACCTCACGCCCGAGGTGATCCGCGCCGTCTGCCACAAGGAGCTGCCGGGTTTCGGCGAACAGATGCGCGCGGCGTCGCTGCGGGCGGGCGTGCCGACCGCGATCCTGTCGCGCCAGACCGCGGCGATCCTCGATCGCACGCTGGTGGTGACCCTGCCGGGCAAGCCGGCGTCGATCCGGGTCTGCCTCGACGCGGTGTTCCCGGCCATCCCGTACTGCATCGATCTGCTCGGCGGCCCGCGCCTGGAAGGCAATCCGGCCGTCGTGCAGGTGTTCCGACCGAAGGCGAAGTGAGGCTCCCGATGACCGAGATCCCGAAGACCGAGACGATGACCAAGGACCAGTTCGTCGAACTGTTGCGGCCGCTCGCGAAGGCGCTGCTCGCCGTCGACGTGCAGAGTGCGGATGCCGCGGCGCAGTCCGAACGAGCGGCGCCGTTCGCGGGACCGCTGGTCGCCGCCGTCAGGACGGCGGCGATCGCGAACATCGACTCGGCGTGGCTGTTGCCGAAGGCGCAGGGCGGGATCCGGTTCGGCCGCGTCGCCAAGGAACTGCTCGGCTTCTCGGTCGACGCGGTGCTGATGGACGCGCCGGGCCCCAAGCACCGCCATCCCAACGGCGAGATCGACCTGTGCTTCACCACCGGTGGCGACCCGCGCTTCGACGGCAAGCCGGCCGGCTGGGTCGTCTACGGCAAGGACACCACGCACGTGCCGACCGTGCGCGGCGGCCAGATGCTCATCCTCTATTTCCTGCCTGGTGGCGCGATCGAGTTCCTGACCGGGTGAGCGGCGCGCCGCCGGCTCGGGCGCGACGGCGCGCTACTGCTTCTTCAGATCGGTCAGCAGCTGCTGGATGTGCTTGGCCATCGTCTCCGTGCGAGCCTTCGGCAGCGCCTCCTCGAGCCGCGGGATCGCCGCCTTGCCGAGCAGCGTCGCGGTCGCGCTCAGGCAGTGGCGCGCGAACAGCTCGTCCATGTGCTCCTGCGGCGGATTGGTGTAGAGGCGCCAGATCGGTTCGATCGCGCGTTCGCAGCGGCGCTCGGTCAGGGCCTTCACGCATTCCTGGATCGTGATGGTGTCGTGCTCGGCGCGGCCGAGCAGCATCAGCAGCGTGTCGTCGATCTGGGCATCGCCGCTGCGCACGTAGTGCACGACGAAGTTGTGGAAGCCGGTGGTCGCGAACGCGGCGGTGTCCGGGATCGGGCCATACGCCAGGGCCCGATCGGGGTTGATGCCGCGACTGGACTCGGTGGTCAGGATGCGCCGCAGCAGCGACTGCGCCAGCGGCTTGTCGGCGTCGGTCAACATGCGGGCCGTGTAGAGTCGCAGCCGCGACGACGGCATGCGGTGGCCGAGCAGGATCTCCTGCAGCATCTGTTTGGCCGGCTGGGGATCGACCCGCAGCGCCGCCTCGAGCAGCCACTTGATCTCGTCGAAGTCCTTGATCGGATCGAGCTTCTCCAGGCGGGCCATGATCGGCTTCCAGGCATCGGCGCCATGGGTCGGGAAGGCGCGCAGGATCGCCTCCATCTCCAGCTGCGCGTTCTTGAAGTCGGGTTCGGCGGTGCGCGAGCTGGCCAACAGCGGCGCGTAGGTGCGCAGCTTCTCGAGCAGGGCCTGCGGGCCCTTGACGCCCGCCGACTGCTCGATGCGCATGCGATTGACCTCGGCCAGCACCTGTTGCAGGGTGGCGCTGTCCTGGGTCATGGTCTGCTGCAGCGCGGCCATCCGGTGGTCGAGCTGCCACAGCCGGTAGCCGCCGAACAGCAGGCCGGCGGCGGTCAACAGCATCAGAATCGGGGTCGCGAGGGGGCGGGAACCGGACGGCGCGCTCATAGGATCGAGACTATTGAAGCGGGGGGCGTGCGTCACGGCCTGTTCGATGTCGAACAGGGGGCGTGCCGAAGTGCACCGGACCGTCCGGCGAGCGGTTCCGCTCCGGCCGTTCCGACCGGCCTGGCCGGCAGTGGTGCCCAGGGCCCGCCCTTGCCATCGGCGTCCGGCCGCGGCTGCGTCGACCGCCCGCTGGCGGCACGAAAGTTGGTGCGCGACGGCCTTCGGCGAGGCCCGCTCCCCCGCGGTTCTCGCGGTCGCCGTCCTTGCAGCTGATCCTGCGGTATGGTTTCTTTGCCCACGGTCCTTTTGCCCCTCCTCGCATCCCGCCCTTTTGACCGATCGAGTCCCTCAGCGGTCGTCGGTCCGGCTCTGCCCTCATCTTCCCGATTCGAGGCCTTCATGTTCGTGCGTCAATTGCCCAAGCTCGCCCTGTTCCTCGCTCTGCTGGCCGGATGTTCCGGCGGCGGCGGTTCCGTGGGCGTGTCGACGACCGACTGCGGCGACCCTGATTCCAGGGTGATCTGCTTGCTGAGCTGCAATCTCGGTTGCTCGTCGACCGGCTGCGCACGCACGGACATCGCCCAGAACGAGATCGTCATCCTGAACTTCAGCGACGACCTCAATCCGAGCACGGTCGGCCCGGCTTCGATCCGGTTCCGCACGGCGTCCGGCGCCGAGCCGGTCGGCGAGTTCTTCGTCAACGGCAAGACCGTCGAGTTCGTGCCGACGCTGTCGGTGTCCGGCGGCCAGACCTTCTTCGGGTTCAACGCCGGCGAGACCTACACGATGACGATCCCGGGCGGCGAGGGACAGCTCGGCGTGCTGCGCAGCACGTCGGGCAAGCCGTTCGACAAGACCATCACCTGCACGCTGCAGTCGAGCCGCGGCATCGTCGACCTCAACGGGGTGGCGCCGCGCGCGGATCTGGTGGTGCCGCCGTCGTCCCAGTTGGAGGCGGCCCCGCTCGACACCGACATCGTGCTGCAGTTCAACGAACTGGTCGATGCGACGCCGTTCATCGGCGGCGGCCAGATCCCGGTCGAGTACACGATCCGCCGCACGTTGGTCAACGCGTCCGGCGTGCGCGAGTGCAACCCGGCCTCGGCGCCGCAGACGCTCACGGGGACCGCGGTGCTCGACTTCGACGCCGGCAGCGGCCGCTCGCTGCTGACGTTCCGTCCTACCGCGGCGCTGCCGTCGGACGTGTGCATCGAGATCTCGGTCACCGACGGGGTTCGCGACCTGTCCGGTCGGCCGGCGCAGCCGCAGGTGTTCAGCTTCCGCACGCTCGCGCTGCCGCGCGTCGATCTGCCGCTCGTCGAGGAATTCATCGGTGCCGAGCAGCTCGAGACGGATGCCTCGTCGGGCAACTGGGGCGGCGGCTTCGCGACGTTCGCGCAGATCGGCGGCGACGGGCGCCACGGCTCGTTCAACACGCTGTCGATCGACACCGGGACGACGATCAACAACAAGAAGATCTGGCAGCTCAACACCGATCTGCAGGTGATTCCGGCCCTCAACACGACGACGGGCTCGCCGCTGGCGGTGACCGACGGCCGCTTCTTCTTCACGACGATGGTGGTGCCGAGCGACGTGCGCCTGCGCTTCGTCGGCTCGAACCCGCCGGTGATCACCGTCGCCGGCCGGCTCGAGATCCTCGGCGAGATCGACATCTCCGGTGAGTCGATCCCGGCGCTGCCGTCAGCCTCTACCTCGACGACTGGTCAGGCGGGCGGTGCGGGCGGCGTCTTCGGCGGCCGCGGCGGCAAGGGCGGCGATCGCATTCCGCAGGGCTCGTTGGTCCCACCGGTGGCGGACAATCAGGGCAGCAATGGTCAGGATGCCAGGGTCGTCAGCGGGCATGCCTACGCCAGCTCGGTCGTCAACTCGGGTGGTCAGGGCTCCACGGTGTTCCCGGCCCTGGCGCCGTTGGGCAACAACATGATCTTCGGCGCCCCGACCACCACCTTCAGCCAGTTGGCGTGTGTGTCGGCTTCGGCCGGCGGCGGCGGTGGCGGTCATCGGCAGGCGGGCGGCATCGGTCGAGTGGTCAGCAACAACCACTCGGAGCCGGGGCTCGGCAATGCCTCCGCTGGCCAGGTGCCCGTCAACGTCGCCGGCGCCACGGCGACCACGATCTCGGTGACCACGACCGGCTACAGCCCGACCAATGCAGGGCTGCCGTGGGCGGCGAATCGCTATGTCGGTCTCACGCTCGAGGTGCTCACCCTGGCCGGGGCCGGCCAGTTGCGCACGATCACCAGTGTGTCGTCGACCACGAGCTCGGCCGTGATCACGGTGTCGCCCGCCTTCGCGACGATCCCGCCGATCGGCAGCACGTTCCGTGTGCTGCCCAATCCGACCACGCCGCTGGCGACCGCGATCGGTCCGCCTGCAGCGGGTGGCGGCGCGGTGCAGCTGCTGCCGTTCCCGCCGGTGCCGCCGACGGCCGGCCTGACCCGCAGCTCGCTGCACTTCCTGGTCGGCGGTTCGGGCGGTGGTGGTAGCGCGTCGCATGCCTGCATGAGCGGGCAAACGATCCGATCCTTCGCGCCGGGGCTCGGCGGCGGCGGCGGTGGTGGCGCGATGGCCCTGCGGGCCGGCCGCGAGCTGCGGCTGAGCACGGTGGCCCGCCTCGCTGCGCGCGGCGGCAGTGCCATCAGCAACCTCGGTCCCACCGCTACCGCGTCGGCGACCCAGGCTCCCGGCGGCGGCGGCTCCGGTGGCTCGATCGTGCTGCAGTCGGCTGGCGATGTGCAGCTGCTGGGCCCGATCGACGTGCGCGGTGGCGCCGGTGGCGATTTCAACCGGATCTCGACCTTTCCGACGGGCAGCCCGGGCACGGCCCCGATCGGCGCCACCGTGGTGATCGAGGGCGGCGATGGTTCCGACGGCTTCGTGCGCCTCGAAGTGCCCGGCTCGCCGAGCACCGCGTTGTTGTCGACGATGCTGCCGGCACCGGTCGCCGACAACGTGGCGCCGCTGGTCGAGCGCGATGACGTGGTCGGCACGCTGTCGAAGATCTACTCGACCGGTCGCCTGTTCGGGCCGGAATACGTCAGCTACGAGATCCGCGCGTTGGTCGATGGCGCGCCGGTCGTGTTCAGCGACGACCCGGCCATCTCGACCCAGGAAGCGACCGGCAGCTCGCCCGTGCGGGCGCTGTTCCAGGCGGTGCAGGTCAACATCTCGACCGGCGAGGTGCTGCAAACCGGCCCGTGGCGCACCGCCGTGCGGTCGACCCTCAACCAGGCAGGCATCTCCTCGGAGGGCTTCAACGCCTACCGCTTCTGGCTGTTCGTGGATCGCGCGTTCGCCAACGACATCCGCATCGACCGCGTCGTCATCCTCACTCGCGTCTGATCCCCGCGTCTGATCCCTGCAGTGACCCCCTGCCGTACGCAAGAGCACACCATGCGCATCGTTCCAACCACTTCGGCCTTCGCCGGCCTCCTGTTCCTGGCCGCGGGCTGTTCCGGCGGCTCCTCGGATTCCACCGGGGTCGCTTCGCTCCGCTGTCTGGGTGGGCAGTCGTTCTGCATCATCAGCTGTGATCTCGGTTGCACGCAGACCGGTTGCGCGATGACCGAGATCGCCGAGAACCAGGTGCTGCGCTTCAACTTCTCGAGCGCGGTGCTGCCCAGCTCGGTGAACGGATCGAGCATCTCGATCCGCACCGCGTCCGGGGTGGCCCCGGACGGCGAGCTGCTGGTGAACGGCCGCGAAGTCGTGTTCGAGCCGCGGGTGCGGACCATCAACGGCGTCAGCACGTTCGGCTTCCAGCGCAACGAGAGCTACATCATCACGCTCGCCGGCGGGAACTCCGCCGCGCAGGGCGTGCGCGGCCTGTCCGGGGAGACGCTGAGCCAGGAGTTCACGTGCACGGTGCGGGCCTCGCTCGGCATCCGCGACGAGGACCAGCTGCCGCCCTCCGTCGAGCTGCTGTCGCCCGTCAACCGCGACCAGGCGCCGCTCGATCCGGTCATCGTGCTGCGCTTCAGCGAGCTGATCGACACCACCGCGCTGCAGACATCGCTGTCGTCGGCGTCGCCGATCCAGGTGGTGCTGCGCGGCTCGCTGGCGACCGGCGAATGCGATCGGGATGCGCAGGGCATCACGCTCGAGGGCGTGCCGCAGCTGTCGACCGAGCAGGTCGGCGGACGCGAGGTCACGGTGGTCACCTTCCAGCCCTCGGTCACGTTGCCCAGCCGCTCGTGTGTGACGGTCAACGTGACGCGGGAGCTGCGCGACCTGTCGGGCCAGCCCGCAGTGCCGGCATCCTTCGAGTTCCGCACCGCGCAGGGGGTCGCCAATCCGATTTCGCTGGTCGAGACCTTCGCCACGCCGGCGGGGCAGGACTCGCTGATCTCGGGCGGCATCTGGAACGGCGGCGCGCGGCCGGGCTTCATCGGCGGTGATGGCCGGCACGGTTCGTTCTCGCCCCAGCTCGGCACGCCGCTCGGCGCGCAGGTGTTCGAGTGGAACACCGACTCGTTCCCGATCCCCGGCTCCAACACGCTCAACGGCCAGCCCTACCTGGTCACCGACGGCAAGTTCTACTTCACCGACTTCGTGCTGCCGGCCGGGTTCACGCTCCGCTTCACCGGCACGGTGCCGCCGCAGATCTTCGTTCGTGGCACCGCCGACATCCGCGGCTCGATCCAGCTCAACGGCGGCGACCTGCCGTTCTTCATCCCGACGATCGGGTCGGCAGTCGGCCAGCGGTGCTCGACGTTCAATGCCCGCAACAACGTGCTGACGACGCCGCTTCCCGGGCAACCGGGCTCGACGGGCGTCTGCGGCGGCGGCCGCGGCGGCACCGGCGGCAACAAGTGCCTCGGTGCCGGGCCGATCATCGTCAACGGGGTCAACCTGACCGACGGCCAGCCGGGTGAGACCGTGAGCTTGCAGGCTGGTCATGCCTATGCCGGTCTCGCCGGTGGCACGGGCGGCAACGGTTCGCCGCTGACGCCGGCGCTCGGCACCTCGGTGGCGGCCGGCACACCGCTGATCATCTCGATCTACCGGTCGTTGTTCTCGCTCGGCGGCGGCGGTGGCGGCTTCATGCTGCCCGGCCAGCTGCCGACCGTGCCGACGATCGCCGCCAGCACCCAGCAGCCCGTGGGCTCGCCAGCCCCGGTGGCTGCGGTCGCGTTCCCGTTGTTGCCGTATCCGTCCTCGCCGCCGCCCGGCTATTCGTCGCTGAACCACTTCCTCGTCGGCGGGTCCGGTGGCGGTGGTGGTGGTTGCCATCCGTTCGGCACCATCGGCACGGTGTCCACCGATGTATTCGTCGCCGGCAGCGGCGGCTCGGCTGGTGGTGGCGCGATGGCGATCCGCGCCGGTGGTTCGCTGACGGTCGGCACGACCGCCGTGCTGCAAGCGCGCGGCGGCGCCGGCGTGCTCATCAACGGCGACAACCCTGCTACCGCGACGGTCCAGGAATCTTCGTTCGGGGTGTCCTCGCCGGGTGGTGGCGGTTCGGGCGGCAGCTTCCTGCTGCAGGCCGGGCGCGATCTCTCGGTGTCGGGCGTCATCGACACCAGCGGCGGGGCCGGCAGCCGAACTGGCTCCGTGACGCCGACCGCCATCAACGTGATCCAGCAGGCCGGCCGTGGCTCCAATGGCTTCTACCGCGTCGAAGCCGGCGGGCCGATCAACTTCGTCACGGTGCCCGGCACCGTGCCGACCTTCGTGCAGGCCGACAATGCCGGCACGCTGCTGGATCGCGACGGGCTGGTCGGTGACGCCTCGACCTGGCGCAGCTCCGGCCAGGTGTTCCCACCGACCTGGTTGCGCTACGAGCTCGACGTCGACGAGAACGGCGATGGCACCATCGACACGGTCTACACCGACTCGGGCGCGGCCGGCACGCTGAAGGCCAATGACCCCAACGGTCCGGTCATCATCATGTTCCAGGGCGCCAACCTGAACCAGGCCGGCACCGAGCCGCTGACGGGCACGATCGGCCAGTGGCGCGAGGGCATCGGCAACGGTGCCGGCCCCGGCATCTCGATCGACTCGGTGACCGGCTTCCGGTTCATGTTGATCTACAACCGCGCGGCGTTCCCGAACGTGGTCGTGCGCGGCCTGCGCGTGTTCGCCACCACGTGAGCCCCGCCGACGCGGGGGGTGGCTCGGTCACCGCCCGCTTCGTCGCGCTGGCCCCGGACC
>JALORC010000210.1 GCA_025459175.1 Planctomycetota bacterium
CCAATGCCCGGTCTCGACCTCGGTATGTAGTGTTCTGAGATCCGCTGGATGGATCGTTGGTGGCGCTGGGCCTTCACCGCTATCTGGTGAACGAAGGAGCTGTGGCGGCAGGGCGGGTGCGTTATGTGCAGGTGGGGTCGCAATCACTGCCCAGGTCGCGAGAGCCGCCGCACATATCAGGGCAATGGCCAAGCGGCCAGAATTTTGAAATGCAGAGCTCATTTCCGGCACTCGCCGCAGCTGAAGCCGGCGACTTCGACATTGCCGATACCATCGTAGGTGCTTCCGCTGGTTGTGCAAGATATGAAGCCGAGTAGAGCTTTCTGATCAGGCGACCCACACTTGAGATATGCGTGTCCCTGCATCGTCAGGGAAGCACCTAGTCCCGATGCTGACTGCGGGGCTCCGCCGCCGGAGACAGAGATGCTGTCTCCAATACAGCACTTGGCGCCTGAGCAGTCGATGGATCCAGTCGTCCCGACGCCTCCGGGCAGGCTTGTTGCACTGCAGCACTTGGCCACTGTGACGGTGAAATCTTGCTTGACTGCGCAGTCCTGGGCGTAGGTGCATTCCTCGCTCCCGACGATTTTGCAGCGCCCTGACTGAGCAAGGCTGCCGCCATCAAGCACGATTGTGACGCATGGAGATTCTTGATCGTCAGGGTCCAGGGTGCAGCAGGCCAAGGGCACAATCAAGGTCCAGCAGTTCGCCCTCCGCTGGCAAGGGCAAGCCTGAAACGAATTCGCGGATACGGCTCCCGCCGAAACGAGGCACACGCACGAAGCGGCTATTGTGTTGCAAGGAGGGAGGGAGGGAAGGAGGGGCAAGTCGCTGTCAGAACGGCAACAACGCCTAGTCTTTTCTTGTTCATGCCGTGAGCGTAGTGGCACCCGGGTGGATGGCAAGTGGTCAATTCTGCTCATGGAGTTGGTCCGAGCGCTGCATTGCTGCTCGACTCTCCGTCAGGCCACGGGGGTATGTGGCAGGGGCCACCAGGTGGGTAGTGCTCGATTGGGTCTTGGCTCCGACGCACCGACAACCGACACCTCGACAACTCGAAACCGGGGCTTGAGGGTTGGCCGCGCGCCGCGATGATCGCCGCGCCGGCTGCCTTCCATGCGCACTGCTCCGCTCGCCCTCGCCGTCGTTCTCGCCGCTGCCGCGGCTTCTGCCCAGGGCGGCGGCGCGTCGGCGCAGCACTGGGCCTATCGGCCGATCGTGCGCCCGCAGCCGCCTGCGGCCGGCGCCGGTTGGGCGCGCGCTCCGCTCGATCGGTTCGTGGCCGCGGCGATGGCGCCGCACGGTCTGTCGCCGAGCCCGGCGGCGGACGCCTCGACCTGGCTGCGCCGCGTCACGCTCGACCTCTGCGGGTTGCCGCCGACGCCGGCCGAGGTCGCGGCGTTCGTCGCCGACGGCTCGGCCGACGCACGGGAACGCGTCGTCGATCGCCTGCTGGCCTCGCCGGCGTTCGCCGAACGCTGGGCGCAGTGGTGGCTCGATCTGGCGCGCTACGCCGACAGCCAGGGCTACGAGAAGGACGACCTGCGCCGCACCATGTGGCGCTACCGCGACTGGGTCATCGACGCGTTCGCGCGCGACCTGCCGTTCGACCGCTTCACGATCGAACAGCTCGCCGGCGACCTGTTGCCGGAGGCGACCGACGAACAGCGGCTGGCGACCGCGTTCCATCGCCAGACGATGACCAACACCGAGGGTGGCACCGACGACGAGGAGTTCCGGGTCGCGGCCGTGGTCGATCGCGTCGACACCACCATGCAGGTGTGGATGGGCAGCACGCTCGGTTGCGCGCAGTGCCACGACCACAAGTACGACCCGTTCTCGCAGCGCGAGTTCTTCGCGCTGTTCGCGTTCTTCGACCAGACCGCCGATCACGACCAGCCCGATGACGAGCCGCGGTTGCGGGTGCCGACGGCAGCGCAACTCGCGGCGCAGCGGGCCATCGAGCTCGAACTCACCGAGCTGCGGGCGCAACTGCAGGTCGACGACGGCGCGGTGGCGGCATGGGCGGCCGGGCTGCGCGAGCAGCAGCGGGCGTTCGCGGTCGCGGCACCTACCAGCGCGCCGTGGCAGGTGCTGGGACCGCTCGCCGGCGACTCGTTCCGCGCGGCTCACGCGCACGCGTTCGCGCCGGAGCGCGATGGCGTGCGACTGGAGGCGGAGCAGGATGGCACGCGCTGGCGCGCAGAACCCGGCTGGACCGACGGTCAGGTGCACCAGTGGAGCGGCGATCACAGCGCGGTGTACCTGCACCGCACGGTGCGCGCGGCCGGCGCGGCGACGGCTGTGCTGTCGCTCGGCGGCGACGACGCGATCAGGGTGTGGTGGAGCGGTGTCGAGGTCGGCAACCTCGAGGTGCACGGTGCCGCGGCAGCCGATCAGCTCGTGGTGCCGGTCGCACTGCACGAGGGCGACAACACGCTGTTGCTGAAGGTCACCAACGGCGGTGGGCCGAGCGGCTTCTACTTCGAGCTGCGACCACCGGTGGTCGGTGACGAACTCCGCCGGCTGTTGGCGTTGGATCCGAATGCCTGCGGCGACGCCGAACGCGCGCGGCTGCGCGACGAGTATCTGGCGCGAGCCCCGGCTTTTGCCGCGGTGCGCTCCCGCATCGCCGCCGCCGAACGCGAACTCGACGCCCAGCGCGGCCCCGCGGTGCCGGTGCTGCGCGAACTGCCCGCGGGCCAGCGCCGCACGACGCGCATCCATCGCCGCGGCAGCTTCCTCGACCAGGGTGATGTGGTGACCCCGGGCACGCCGGCGGTGTGGCCGCCGTTGCCGACCGACGCGCCGCGCGACCGGCTCGGCTTCGCGCGCTGGCTGATGGCTGCCGACAATCCGCTGACCGCGCGCGTGCTCGCCAATCGGCTCTGGAGCGAACTGTTCGGTCAGGGCCTGGTCGGCACGCTCGAGGACTTCGGCAGCCAGGGCGATGCGCCGTCGCATCCCGAACTGCTCGATTGGCTCGCCGCCGAGTTCCGCGGGCGTTGGTCGATTCGCTCGCTGCTGAAGACGATCGTGCTGTCGGCGACCTACGGGCAGAGCTCGGTGCAGACCGGCCAGCACCGCGAACTCGATCCGACCAACCGCTGGCTCGCGCGTGGACCGTCGGTGCGGTTGTCGGCGGAGATGCTGCGCGATCAGGCGCTCGCGGTGTCGGGGCTGCTGGTGCCGAAGGTCGGTGGGCCGAGCGTGATGCCGCCGCAGCCGGACGGGATCTGGCTGCAGCTGTACAGCGGCGAACGATGGATCGCGGCCGAGGACGAGGATCGGCATCGTCGCTCGCTCTACACGTTCTGGCGGCGCACCAGTCCGCATCCGGCCATGATGCTGTTCGACGCGCAGAGCCGCGAGGCGTGCGTGCTGCGGCGGCGGCCGACCAACACGCCGCTGCAGGCGCTGGTGTTGTGGAACGATCCGCAGTTCCGCGAGGCTGCGGTGCTGCTCGGCAACCGTGCCTTCACCGAGATCAAGGCCGGCGACGAGGTGGGCATGATCCGCTGGTTGTGGCGGCAGTGCCTGTTGCGTGCGCCGACCCCGACCGAGGAGCGGGCGTTGCTCGCCCTGTACACCGAGGAGCGGCAACGCGAATGGCAAGCGGCCTCGGCGAAGCCCGGCAACGCTGCCGAAGCAGATTACTGGGCTGCGTGCGTCGGCCTGCACGCGGTCGCGGCGGTGGTGTTGACCCTCGACGAGCTCGTGACCAAGCGGTGACGCCCATGTTCGATCTGCCCGATCTGCCCGATTTGCCAGGCCGCCGCCGCTTCCTCGCCGGCTCCGCGGCGTCGCTCGGCGCCGTGGCGCTGCACGGCTTGGTCGCCGACAGCGTGCGCCGGACACCGTTCCCGGCCCGGGCGAAGCACGTCATCTGGCTGCACATGGAGGGCGCGCCGCCGACGCTCGACATGTTCGATCGCAAGCCGCTGCTCGATCGGCTGCACGGCCAGAAGTGCCCCGACGAGTTCCTCGCCAAGGAGCGATTCGCGTTCATCAAGGGCCATCCGACGCTGCTCGGCCACCAGCACGGCTGGATCCGCGGGGCGAACGGGATCGAGGTCTGCGAGCTGTTCCCGCACCTGGCGCAACAGCTCGGCGACGTGACGTTGGTGCGGTCGATGGTGACCGACCAGTTCAATCACGCGCCGGCCGAGCACCTGCTGTTCTCCGGTGCACCGCGGCCCGGGCGACCGTCGTTCGGCGCCTGGGCGTCGTACGGGCTCGGCAACGAGAACCACGATCTGCCCGCCTTCGTGGTGATGCTGAGCGGCGGCAATCTGCCGAGTGCCGGCAGGGCGCTGTGGAGCTCCGGCTTCCTGCCGTCGGTGCACCAGGGCGTCGAGTTCCGTTCCGCCGGCGAACCGGTGCTCTACCTGCAGGATCCAGCCGGCTACGACCGCGCGCGGCGCGAACGATCGCTGCGCGTCGCCAACGAACTCAACGCCGAGCATGCCCGGCGCCACGGCGATCCCGAGACGCTGACGCGCATCGCCCAGGCCGAGCTGGCGTTCCGCATGCAGATGTCGGTGCCCGACGCGGTCGCTCTCGCCAGCGAACCCGCCGAGGTGCATGCGCTCTACGGCACCGAACCGGGCCGCGCGTCGTTCGCCAACAACTGCCTGCTGGCGCGGCGGCTGGTCGAACGCGGCGTGCGCTTCGTGCAGCTGTTCGACTCCGGGTGGGACATCCACGGCACCAGTCCCGGCGATGACCTGATGACGCAGTTCCCGAAGAAGGCGGCGCAGATCGATCGCGCGCTGTCGGCGCTGCTGGTCGATCTGCGGCGGCGCGGCCTGCTCGACGAGACGCTGGTGGTGTGGGGCGGCGAGTTCGGGCGCACGCCGATGAACGAGGCCCGCGACGGCAGCAAGTTCCTCGGTCGCGACCATCACCCGCACTGCTTCGCGATGCTGCTGGCCGGCGGTGGCACCAGGCGTGGTGCGATCGTCGGCGCCACCGACGAACTCGGCGCGAAGGTCACCGACACGCCGATCCACGTGCACGACCTGCAGGCGACGATCCTGCACCTGCTCGGGCGTAGACGCGCGGCGGCGATGGCATCGGCTCGCTGCCATGGGGCGTGTGCTGTCGTGCGCCACGGTGGTCCTCACTTCGATCCTTCGCTCGGCGAGGCCCTGGCGGAGAACCGACCGCCGGGTGAACATTGCTCGCGTTCGCCTCGTCCAAGCCGGATCCCATGATGGCCATCCTCCGCCACGCCCGCAGGTCTTCGCGACGTGCCTGCTACCGCTCCGCTTGCCTGCTTGCCGTGTTGGCGACGTCGGCGCCGGCGCAGGGCGCGATCGCG
>JALORC010000211.1 GCA_025459175.1 Planctomycetota bacterium
GGGAATCGTCGCAGCAGCGCCTCCCGCGCCGCCGCCGAGGGTTCGACCGCGGCGAGCGCGACCTCCGGGCAGCGCGCGCGCAGCCGCGCGAGGAAACCACCGCTGCCGGCCCCGACGTCGAGCACGTCGGTCAGCGACGGGATGCGCACCAGCAGCTGCTCGACGACCGCGTCCCAGATCCGCGCGTGCGCCTCGGCCCACGCGGCGATGCGCGGGTCGTCGGCGGCCGCGTAGTAGGCGGCGCGATACTCCGACGCCAGCGCCGCGTCGTCGCAGCGCACGACGAACTCGTGTCCACACCGCGTGCAGCGGGCGAGTTGGCGGTGGCCGAGCGCGCCGCGATCGCGCAGCTCGGACGCGCAGCAGATCGGGCAGCCGCGGCCGCGCCCGCTCAAAGCACGAGCCGATCGGGCAGGCAGCCCGTCAGCTGCAACGAACCGCCGGACAGGACGACGGCCTGCCAGAGCACCTCGACCCCAGCCAGGCTCGGTGTGCTGGGCAGCACCATCGACCAGGTGACCTCACCACCGGACAGCAGCAGCAGCGGGCCAGGGACGCTGGTGACGGGGTCGATCTGCAGCAGCCCGAACGGCGTCGCCAGCGGGGCCGGCAGCCGTGACGTGGCGAGGAAAGGCACGACGATGTCGCCCGGAGGGCCGTAGCCCGGCTGGCTGGCGAGTTCGATCGTGTAGCCATGGCCGAGCACGGGCAGTCGGGGCGCGGCGAGATGACGGTGACGGTTCAGATAGACGACGCCCTGATTCGGCAGCGCCGAGCTGTTCGTGAAGCCGCTCGCGCGCACGATGTCGACATCGCCGTCGCGATCGAGGTCCGCGGCGGCGCTGGACATCGTGTAATCGGTGTCGGCGCGCGGGCTGAACACACCGCCCTGGTTCAGCCACAGCGAACGACCGACCACGTCGAGGTCGCCGTCGGCATCGACGTCGACGACGAACAGGTCGCTGGCAGGCCGACCGCCGTCGGCGTTCACCGGCCCGGCCGACCAGCCGAGCGGGTCTCGATAGAAGATCCGCATCGAGGCCCCGGCGGGAGGCAAGAAGCTGAACTGACTGACCACGAGGTCGCGGTCGCCGTCGCCGTCGATGTCCGCTGCACTCGCACCGTTGAAGTCCACCGAGTCGACGCTCTCGAGACTGAACGCCCACCCGCCCGCTTTGCGCAGGATCGCGCCACCGATGAAGTTGATGACGAGGTCGGCGTCACCATCCTGGTCGAGGTCGTCGGCGGCGACGACGTCGTACGAGGGGTTCAAGGTCAGCACCGGCGCGAACGTCAAGCCACCGAGGTTGCGCAGGATCTGGCGCGCGCGGGAGATCAGATCGGGCCTGCCGTCGGCATCGAAGTCGCCGACGAAGACTTCCCCCTCCAACAGGCTGTTCGCCATGGCGGGCCCCGGCACCAGCACGCCGCCCTGGTTGGCCATGATGCCGCAGATGCCAGGGCCACTGCTGACCTCACCACGGGTCCAGACCAGGTCGAGGTCCCCGTCGAGATCGAGGTCCACGAGTTCGCGTCCGGCTGCGGTCGGGGGCAGCGAACCGATGGCGAAGAACGAGCCGTCGCCCCGGTTGCGCAGGATCAGGTTGCCGACCACGGCATCCGGAAAGCCGTCGCCGTCGATGTCGCCGAGCGCCACTGTGTGGCCAGGATCCGATCGCGGCACGGGATGCCGTTGCAGCGGCGTGAAGCCGAGGGCTCCGTCGTTGAGGAAACAGAGCTGCCCACCGCTCACCACGTCGAGGTCGCCGTCGTTGTCGAGGTCGGCCGGGATCGGCGCCCCGAGGTCCTCGAGCCAGTCCAGCGGCGCCGTGCCGACGGTGACGTAGGCGCCGCTCGGCGTCCGGCGCAGCGATCGGTACTGGCGCCCGCTGGCCGTCGATTCCGCGACCAGGACATCGCCAATGCCGTCGCGGTCGAGATCGGCGAAGCAGAAGTCGAACAAGGCCGGAGGCAGCACCGTGGCCGTGGCGACAAACGTGCCGCCCAGGTTCTGCCACAGCTGCATCGGCTGCAACAGCCCGAACGCCAGCATCAGGTCGAGGTCGCCGTCACCATCGGCGTCCGCCGCCTGAATGGCGGTGGGCAGCGTGGGCAGCGCGACCGGCGGCGTCGCGGCGAACGTTCCGGTGCCGTCGTTGACGAGATGAACCAGGCTCTCCGTCACCAGATCGAGATCGCCATCGGCGTCGAGGTCAGCGAGCAGACTGCGATTGCCGATGACGACCGCTGGCATCGGCAACGCGGCGCCACTGAAGCTGCCGGCCTGGTTGGGCACCACACGGATCGTGCTGCCCGCGACGAAGTCGCTCAGCACCAGGTCCACGGCGTCATCGCCGTCGATGTCGCCGACGGCGATCAACTCGCAGACCGCGGGGATGATGCCGACATAGATCGGGGCGGACCAGCCCCCACCCGGCTGGCCGTATTGCACCAGGATGTTGGTGTAGCCGGCGAACAACACCGGCGCATCGCGTAGCAGATCGACCCGCCCGTCGCCGTCGATGTCGGCGGCGAATCGGGGCGGCCACTGTAAGGGCATCAAGCTGCCCGCCACATACGTATCACGGACGAAGCCGAGGTCGCCGTCAGAGATCAAGACGGCGCCCGTCTTGCTGACGATGTCCACGTTGCCGTCGAGATTCGCATCGAACACCAGTCCGGTGTTGTACTGGGGGCGACCCAGGGGCTCGAGGGTGTGCGGCGCCGGACCGCGGAGCAGCGGCTCGAATTGCTGGGCCAGGGCCGGCGCGGCCATCATCGCCAATACAGCCGAGAACGAAGCTGGAATGGTGGTCTTCACGGTCGGGTGGGAGTCTTGGGGTGGATGGCCCCGGTCGTGGCGACTGCTGCCGTAGCACGGAAGGGGCCGTCGGTAACCGAGCCAGTTCCGTCGCGGTGGTTCAACTGCCATCCTACACGACGGGCACCGGGCCACCGCGCCGGCTCGACACGAGCCGCACGACGGCTGCGCACGGTGTTCGAACGGCGGCACCCCGCGAGACCGGGATCATGAGGACCAGCGCGCTTCCTCGCACGCCCCCCGAGCCGGATCGAGCCGCTCAGCCGGTCCGGAGAAATTGCGCACCCACGCCGCCATTGCGGTGCCCATGACGGATTCGCTGTTCCGACCCGACGGCCTCGCCCGCGTGTTGGCCCGTGTCGACGCATTGCGTCCCGACAGCGTGCGACAGTGGGGCAAGATGGACGTTGCGCAGATGCTCGCCCACTGCCAGCGGCCACTGCAGGTGGCGCTCGGCGAACTGCCGCTGCGGCGCGGCCTGATCGGCATCCTGTTCGGGCGTCTCGCCAAGCGCATGCTGCTGTCACCGAAGCCGTGGAAGAACGGCATGGCGACGGCGGCGGAGTTCAAGGTCACCGATGCGCGGGACTTCGCCAACGAGAAGGCGGCGCTGCGTGCGCTGGTCACACGGCTCGGCAATGGCGGGCCGGCGGCGCTGACGAAGCAGCCACACCCGTTCTTCGGAGCGCTGACGAGCGACGAGTGGCAGGCGTTGCAGTGGCGGCATCTCGACCACCATCTGCGCCAGTTCGGCTGCTGAGCCGCCGCCGGCAACGCGCCCTACGGTGCGGGCCGCGCCGGAGCCCAAGGCACCTAAAAGCTCCACGCGACGTTCACGCCGAGGGCTCGTGCCCCGTGGTGCAGGAGCTGCCGCCAGGCAGCGGTCGGCGACGCCACCTGCAGCTGGCCGGGATCCCCCCACCAGAAGCAATGTTCTTCCACGGACCCAGGCGTCAGGCCCAGGTCGGGTCGCTCGCCCAGCCACTGCGCGAGCAGCGCCGGCGTCAGCTGCGGATGCGACATCGCCACCGCGATCACCGGCTGGTCCTCGGGGCCGTCGAAGTCGAGCAGGTCGTCGAGCGTGTAGGCATCCCCGCGCAGATCGGCCGGCACCGCATCGCCGGCCGCCGTGACCACGCCGCGGTAGGTGAAGCCACACGGCGTGACGCCGCGCGTGCGGGCCCCGGCCCGGCGCAACACCCGCACGTTGTCCCAACGGCCGATCAGTGCCGCGCTGATGATCGGCACGTCATTCGGATCGCCGATCGCGTCGACCGGGAAGCCGAGCTCGACGAGTTGCTGCAGCACCTCGGGACTGCCTTCGATCGCGTACCAGTGCAGCATGTTCTCGCCGATGCCATTGCGGTTGTCGCGGCACTGCGCGACGAGCGCCGGCGGCGGCGTCAGGCCGGCTTCGAGCATTCCATACAGTTCGATCCAACCCGGCGCGTGGGCCATACCGACAGTGTCGCAGGGCTAGGGGCCGGTGCAATGGAAGGGAACGAAACGCCTCGGCGTGCGCCCGGCCGCCGCGGCGAACGGCAGTGGCGAACGGGTGACGCCATGGTGCTCGCCTCGTGGCGTCAGGCGAAAGACCGCTCTGCCGACCGGATTTTTCGCGCGCCCGATGCGCGCGGCACACGGCAGGAAGCGCAGCAGGAATCCTGCCATGTCATGGCCCATTGCGATTTGCAGTGTCGCATCGTCACACATGTGGCGAAATCCACACCCGCATGCCACGGCGGTTTGGGCATTCAGGACCATTCCAGCATGGGTCGATCGGCCCATCATGGTTCTCTGCATCGCTCTTGCCGTCGCGACCTCGATCGACGGCTCCAATCTCGGCGCCGCCGTCGAATCCCTGCGTCTGGCCACCTGCGCTCCGCAGGCGCCCCAGAACTCCACGCAGGACCCGCGGCCGACGCCCTCCCACAACGGCTTCCAGAACCCGCCAGCCGCGCCGGCCGGCGAGACCAGTCCTGGTAGCACCGAACCCGAGGCGGACATGGGTGGCAACCCGGCGCCGCTGCCGGCCAGCAACGCGTTCTTCCTCGAGCGGCAGCTGTCGGGGCTGGGCCTCGAGAAGCACGGCATCCGCGTGTTCGGCTGGACGCAGGGCAACTACACCGCGAGCTCGGCCGAGGACTTCAACACGCCGACCGCGTTCAACGACCGGGCCGACTACTTCCAGCTCAACCAGAACTGGCTGGAG
>JALORC010000001.1 GCA_025459175.1 Planctomycetota bacterium
GCCTGCAGCTCCCGCGCCAGCACCCCCACATTCGGCTCCTGCAGCGCACTCGAGTGCCCACCCGGCACATCGATCGCACGCAGCTCCCCCGCCACCAGCTCCCGCCACCCCAGCAACTCGTCCGCATAGATCTCGCGGAACGGCGTGTCCGCCGCATCGCCGCTGCTCGCCGTCGCGCGGAACAACACCACCTGCGCGCCGCGCACCTGCCCCAGATGCTGATGCTGCCGATGCGCGAGCTCGTACAGCTCGAGGAACTGCAGCACCTGACTGTCGGTCGACGGCTCCTCCACCGCGGTGCGCAGCGCCTCGACCTTGCGCGCGGTGCGCCGCCGCTGCAGCCGGCTGCCGATCGTGTAGCCGACGAAGTTCTTCGCCTTCCTGGCGATCGTCGGCACCGCACCGATCCAGTGCTTCAGCACCGACTGCCCGGCCGGCGGACGCAGCACCTCACGGATGCGATCGAAGCGGCCCTTCGCGATCCGGAACGTCTTCTCCGCGGCGCCGACGGCGGAGGAATCGATCAGCCCGACGTAAACGACCCGCTGCCCCTCGGCCTCGAGCTGCCGCGCGATCTCGAACGCGACCACCCCGCCGGCGCACAGCCCCGCCAGCAGGTACGGCCCGGCCGGCTGCACGGAGCGGATCCGCGCCACCTTGGCCCGCGCCATCTCGACGATGCTCGCGTGCAGGAAGCGACCGCGGTCCTGTTCGGGCTCGAGACCGTAGACCGCGTGCACCGGATCGATCAGCAGCGCCAGCGAGCGATACAGCAGCACCTCACCGAGCCCGTCGTGGACCAGGAACAGCGGCGGCGCGCCGCTACCGGGGCGGATCAGCATCGGTGGCGGCACACCGCCGCTGGCGACCGGTGCCGCTGGTCGGCTCGCGACCTTCGCGACGGGTGCGCTCGAACCGGCCGCCGTAGCCGGCGCATCGGCCACCACCGCGCCCTGCTCCTGCAGTGCCACCGCGAGCTGGCGGATCGTCGGCAGCTGGAACAGCGTCGACAGCGGCATCGACACGCCGAACTCCTTCTTGATGCGAGTGAAGAACCGCACCGCGATCAGCGAGTTGCCGCCGAGTTCGAAGAAGTCATCGCGCGCGCCGAGCTCGCGCACGCCGAGCAGCTTCGACCAGATCGCCGCCAGCGCCGTCTCGAGGCCGGCTGCCGGCGCCACGAATTCCGCCGCCAGCGCCGGCCGCGCGAAGCCGCCGCTGCTGTCGTCGCCGGTGGCGCCATCGCGCGGCCCGCTCTCGCGCAGCAGCTTGCGGCGCCACACCTCGACGTCGACCGACGAAGCGACCACCTGGCTCGCCTCGGTCTGCGTCATCACCCGATCGAACGCCACCACACCTTCGGCCGGCGTGATCGCCTCACGCAGCAGCGCTGCGGTCGCGGCGTTGGGCTTGCCGCCGTCGCCGCCGGGCCCTGCCGCGGTGGCCTTGGTCAGCGCCGCGTCGCGCGCCAGGCGCTTCATCGTGAAGCCGGTCGCGGCGATCGCGACGCGTCCATCGGCATCGAACACCTGCACGTCGAACGCGGCGACCTCGCGCGTCGACTCGGGCCGCAAGCGCACGTGCGCGGTGCAACGCGCGCCGACCGGCGCCTCGATGCGGATCCGGTCGTAGCCGAACGGCACCAGGAAGTCGGTCGCCGGCTGGAAGCCCGGGATCAGGCATTGCGCGGCGCCGGTCGCCATATCGAGCAGCGCCGGGTGGTAGGCCAACGTCGGCAGATCGGCGGCGAACGCCGGCGGCAGTTCGAGTTCGAGCACGGCTTCCTGCTCGCCGCGCGCGACCGACAGCAGGTTGCCCCAGCGCGGGCCGAACTCGACGAAGTCCTGATCGAGGAAACGACCGCGCAGCGGCACCGGCTGGCGGCAGCGCGCGCGCAGCGCCGCGAGGTCACCCCGTTCGCCGAGCGGCCGGGTCCGGCGCGCTTCGGCGGTCATGTGCAGTTCGTCGTCGGCGCCGGACACCATCGACAGTGCGGCCGCTTCGCCCTGCGCGCGCAGCTCGATCCGCAATCGTCGCAGCGCGTTGGCCGCGACCTGGAACGGCCGCACGAACGTGACCTGCCGCAGCTCGATCGCGGTGGCGGTCGGATCGTCGAGCAGCCGGTGCCCCGACTCGACGAACGCCGCGCGCGCGAGCTCGACGAAACCGGTGCCAGGGACCAGCGCCTCGGCAGCGCGGATGCGGTGCTCGGCCAGCAGCCAGTGGCTGGCGACCGCGAAGTCGGTGTGGAAGCGGCGACCGTCGGCGGTCGGTTCCCAAGCCTGCAACCACGGGTGGAACGTGCGACCGGCCGGCAGCTGTGCCGGTCCGGACGCCGGAGCCGTGCTGGTCAGGATCATCCCGACGTCGCGCCATGCGCTCCAGTTGATCGCGATCGTGCGCCCCGGACAGCGCCGTTGGCGTGCCTCGGCGAACGCGTCGAGGAACGCGTTCGCGGCCGTGTAGTCGATCTGGCCGGGCAGCCCGAGCAGGCTGGCGATGCTCGACATCACGACGAACGCGCGCAGCGGTTCCGTCACCGCTGCATCGAGATGCAGCGTGCCGTCGACCTTCGGCGCCAGCACCTGCCGCATCTGCTCGATCGTCTTCGACTGCAGCGGCGCATCGTTCATCAGACCGGCGGCATGGATCACGACCTGCAACGGCCCGAACGCGGCCCGCACCTCGGCGAGTGCCGCGGTCAGGCGCTGCGGATCGGTGACGTCGCCCTGCACGACCATCACCTCGGTGCCGGCGCGTCGGATGTCGCGCAACCATTCGAGTCGCTCGCGCAGACGCGCGTCGATGCCAGTGCCGGCCAACAACTCGTCCCACGCACCGTGCGGCGGCAGCGCCTCGCGCGACAACAACGCCAGCCGGATGCGCCGCTGGCGCGCCAGAAAGCCAGCCAGCACGCGACCGATGCCGCCGAGGCCACCGGTGACGAACACCACGTCGCCATCGGCGAGCCACGCGGGGGCCGGCGCCGGCGGCGGCAACGGCAGCGGTCGCAGCTGCGGCACGAACCGCTTGCGGCCGCGCAGCACCACCACCGACTCCGCACCGGCGCCGAGCAACTCGAACGCCAGCGCGTCGCCCCAGGTGCCACCGGCGGTGCGCGCATCGAGGTCGACGAGGCGCGTCGCGAACTCGGGCAACTCGCGCGGGATCACCAACGCCGGCCCGATCGCCGCGCGCGCCAGCGGATCGAGGGCTTCGTCGCCGACCGCGAACGCGTTGGTGGTCACCAGGTAGAGCCGCGCCGAGTCGAGCACCGCCGCCATCGCCTGTGCGAGGCGAGCCGGGGCGAAGAACGAGCGGTCCAACGTCGCCGCTGCGGGATCGGCGGCCGGCCCACCGAGCAACATCACGAGGTGCTCCGGCGCGCGCCCTTCGCCGTGCAGCAACTCGAGCAGCTGCCGGTACTGCTCGGTCGAGCCGGCACCGACCTCGAAGCGATCGGGTGCACTCGACCGCAGCCGCTGACCGTGCCGGACGATGACCACCTGGCGATCGCCACCCTGCGCGGCGCGCAGTGCCGCCGCCAGCTGCTGCCCCTGTTCGACGTCGTCGACGAACAGCAGCCAGCGGCCGGCGGCCGGCGCGGTCGCGGGCAGCCGCGGGGCCAGTTCGAACGCCGGCGCCGCGAACCAGTCATCGAGATTGTCGCGCTTCTGCGGTTCGAGCTGCGCGGCAGCGACCGCGGGCCGCGCCTCGACCCAGTACGACTGCCCCTCGAACGGATAGCCCGGCAGCGAGACCCGATTGCGCAGCTGGCCGTCGTAGAACGCGGTCCAGTCGCACGGCGCACCCGCCGCCCAGACCTTGCCGAGCGCCAGCATCGCGTAGTCGACGTCATCGGCGGCCTCGCGCGGATGCCGCACCGAGTTGAACGCGTGCGCGACCTTGGTGCGCTGCAGCCCGACCAGCGTCGTCAGCGTGCGGCCGGGGCCGACCTCGAGGAACACGCGGCTGCCGCCTTCGAGCACGGTCTCGACGCAGTCGGCGAACCGGACCGTGTTGCGCAGGTGCTGCACCCAGTACTCGGGATCCTGTGCCTGCTCCGGCGTGAGCCAGCGACCGGTCAGGTTCGACGCGATCGGCACCGACGGGGCCCGGAACGGGATCCTGCGACAGAAGGCGCGGAACTCGGCGAGGATCGGGTCGAGCAGCGACGAGTGTGCGGCGACCTCGATGTGCACCGGGGTCCAGTCGATCTCACGCGCGGTCAGCGTCGCCGTCAGTGCCTCGATCGCCTCGCGCGGCCCCGACGCGACGCACAGGCCCGGCGCGTTCACCGCCGCGATCGACAGCTCCTTCGGCATCAGCTCGCGCACCACCGCCTCGGCCGCGGAGACGCCGACCATGCGGCCTGGCTCGGTGCGCTCGAACAGCCGCCCGCGCAGGTTCACCAGGCGCAACCCGTCGCGCAGCGAGAACACGCCGGCGAGGCAGGCGGCGACATACTCGCCCATGCTGTGCCCGACAAAGGCGACCGGGCGCAGGCCCCACGCGCCGAACAACCGCGCCAGCGCGTACTCGACCGCGAACAGCGCCGGCAGCGTCAACGACGGCCGCTGCAGCCGTTCGGTGGCGGTGGCCGCCTCGCCGGGCGCCGCCAGCAGCAGGCCGCGGACCTCCGGACTGCACTCCTGGTCGACGAGGCGCAGGCACTGCTCGAGCGCCTCGCGGAACGCCGGCTCGCGCGTGTAGAGGTCGATGCACATGCGCGCGTACTGGGCGCCGCCGCCCGGGAACAGGAACACGACGCCGGGGTCCTGGGTGTCGGCCTGCACGGTGCCGACGCGCGTCGGCACGGCACCACGCAGCAGCGCGATCGCATCGGCGCGGTCGGCGACCGCCAGCACGCGCCGCTGCGCCAGCGACCGGCGGCCGAGCGCCAGCGTGTACGCGACGTCGCCGAGGTCGAGGTCGGGCTGCTGCTCGAGGTGCGTGGCCAGGTTCTGGCTCATGCGCTCGAGGGCTTCGCGCGTGCGCGCCGACAGCACCAGCAGCTGACGATCGCGACCCCCTTCGCCGGCCAGCGGCGGCGGTGGTTCCTCGAGCACGACGTGGCAGTTGGTGCCGCCGGCACCGAGCGCGGTGATGCCGGCGCGCAGTGGCTCCGAACCCTGCCACGGCGTGCACCGATCGATGACGTGGAACGGGCTGTCGGCCATCGGGAAGCGCGGGTTCGGCGCCTCGTAGCCGAGCGTCGCCGGCAGCACGCGGTGCTGCAGCGCCAGCGCGACCTTGATCAGCGACGCGACGCCGGCCGCCTCGCCGAGGTGACCGATGTTCGACTTCACCGAGCCGATGCCGCAGAACTGCTTGTCCTCGGTCTCGGCGGCGAACGCCTGCTCGAGCGCGGTCAGTTCGATCGGGTCGCCGACGCTGGTGCCGGTGCCGTGGCCTTCGACGTAGCCGATGCTGCGCGCCGGCACGCGGGCCGACTGCAGCGCAGCGCGGATCACCGCCGCCTGTCCGTCGACGCCGGGCGCCAGGAAGCCGACCCGCAGTGCCCCGTCGTTGTTGACGGCCGAACCCTTGATCACCGCGACGATGCGATCGCCGTGGTCGAGCGCATCGGCGAGGCGCTTGAGCACCACACACGCCGAGCCGCTGCCGAACACGGTGCCGGCGCTGCGGTGGTCGTAGGGCCGGCAGTGCCCGTCCGGCGACAGGATCTCGCCTTCCTTCCAGTGGTAGCCCTGCCCCATCGGCAGCACGATCGTCGAGCCGCCGATCAGCGCCATGTCGCACTCGCGCGCCAGCAGGCTCTGCCGCGCGAGGTGCACCGCGACCAGCCCCGACGAACACGCGGTCTGCACGTTGATGCTCGGCCCGCGCAGGTCGAGGTCGTAGCTGGCCCGCGTGGCCAGGAAGTTCATGTCGTTGCCGGTGTGGCGCACCAGGAACTCGCCCATCGCCTCGGCGATGTCGCGGTGGCTGCGCACGTTGTTCATCCAGTAGAGCGGTGCACCCGAGCTGGCGAACACGCCGACGCGCCCTTCGTTCGGCAGGCCGGTGTTGCCCGAGTCCTCGAGCGCCTGCCAGGCGACCTCGAGGAACAGGCGGTGCGCCGGATCCATCACCGACGCATCGCGCGGGCTGATGCCGAAGAACGCGGCGTCGAACTTGTCGATGTCGTCGAGCACCGGGCAGACCCGCACGTATTCGGGACTGTCGAGCTCTCGCCGCGGCACCCCCGCCCGCAGCAGTTCGGCCTCGCTCAGCGTGCGGATCGACTCGACCCCGGCCAGCAGGTTCTGCCAGAACTCCGCCACCGAGCGCGCGCCGGGGAAGCGACCGGCCATGCCGATGATGGCGAGGTCCTGATCCTCGCTCCGCACCGCCGCGCCGTTGCCGGTCGTTCCCGTGCTCATGAATTCCTGGCCCGGGCCTGGCGGCGGCGCTCGGCGGCGGCGGCCAGCCGATGCTGCCGCTCGGTCTCGGCATCGACGGCGCCGTCACCGCCGGCCGGCGCCGAGGTGCTGACGACCGACTTGGCCAGGTGCCCGGCCAGGGACTCGATCGTCGGGTAGCGGAACATCGTGACCAAGGGGATCTTGTGGCCGAGATCTTGCTGCAGACGGCTGTTGGCCTCCACCGTCAACAACGAGCTGGCACCGAGATCGAACAGGTTGTCCTTGCGGCCGACGCGGTCGAGCCCGAGCAGGTCCTGCCAGATCGCGGCGATCGTGCGTTCGAGTGCGTTCGCCGGCGCCACCGGCTCGCTGCTGGCGCGCGTCGTCTCGACCGGCAGCGGCAGCGCCTTGCGGTCGATCTTGCCGTTCGGCGTCAGCGGGAACTTCGCCAGCGGCACGAACGCCGCCGGCACCATGAACTCCGGCAGCAGTTCACGCAGGTGGGCCCGCAGCTTCGGCGCCAGCGACTCACCGGCGGCGCGCACGTACGGCGTGCTGGCGGCCGGCGAACCGGTGCGAGGGGTCGGCACCCAGACGCCGGCCGGCGCGGTGCGGCGGTGCCGCAGCAGCGCGTCGAGCAAGGCGTGATCGTCCGCGAACCGCAGCTCGACGTCGTAGTCGGGGTGCAGATCACGCAACGCGTCCGGATCGATGCCGGCCGCCGGTTGTTGCAGCATCGCCAGCAACGAGTCGGCGGTGGCGTCGTTCGCGCCGGCGGCGATCGTCGCCATGGCCTGGGCGAGTCGGTCGAGGCGCGCGTTGCGCACGCGGGCCAACCGCAGCAGCGGCGGCTGCGCGCGCAGCGCGGTGCGCACCGCGTCGAGCGAGGCCGGCGCATCGAGCACCGGCACCGCGGCGAGCTCGAGCGCCGGCAGGCCAGCGCCCTTTTGCAGCACGACGTCGGCGCGGAAGTCGCGCATCTCGGTCGCGTGCGCGCCGCGCTTGCACTGCATCGACACGAACTGCAGCTCCGGCACGCGCTGCGCCAGCTCGGCGAAGAAGTGCCGCGCCAGCAGCAGCTCGCTGTCGAGCGCCTGCCGTTCGGTGATGCGCGGGCCGAGCGCCGCTGCCGCGGTCCGCCCCGGCGCCTGGTGCAGCTCGACCAGCGTGTGGAACGCGCGGCTCGGCTCGAGGCAGCGCACGTCGCCGAGGAACAGCGAGCCACCGGTGCTCAGCACGCGCGCCGCTTGTTGCAGCACCTGCACGAGGTAGTCGGCGTTCGGGAAGTACTGCGCCACCGAGTTGATGACGACGAGGTCGCAGCTGCGATCCGGCACCGCCTGCAGCTGGTGCGCCGCGAGTTCGAGCAGGGTGACCTTGCGCAGCTCGTCGGGCCGCAGCTCGCGGCGGATCGCCGCCAGCGCCGCCGGCGACTGGTCGACGGCCGTGTAGTGCTCGACCTGGTCGAGCAGGCCGTAGAGCAGCATGCCGGTGCCGCACCCGATCTCGAGCACGCGCGCCGGCCGCCGCGCGCGGATCGCCAGCAAGGTCTGATCGAGCCATTCCTGCATCGCCGCGCTCGCGATCGGCTCGCCGGTGCAGCTGCTGAGCCAGCCGGAGGTGTCGCGCCGCGCCGGCGCCTCGGCGGCGCCGACTCGGTTCTGGTAGGCGGTGTCCCAACGCGCCTGCCAGTAGGCGGTCGCGGCGGTGCCGGCGGCGGCGTTGGCGCCGCTGCCGCTGCTGCCGGCCGGGACCACGTAGGCGACCAGCTGGGTCGCCCCGTTCCACGTCTTGGCGGCGACCACCGCCTGCTCGACGGTCGGGTGCCGCCGCAGCACCGCCTCGATCTCGCCGAGTTCGATGCGGTAGCCGTTGACCTTGACCTGTTGGTCGAGGCGCCCGAGGTACTCGATCGAGCCGTCGTCGCGGCAGCGCGCCAGGTCGCCGGTGCGATACAGCCGCTCGCCGGGCTGCCACGGATCGGCGACGAAACGCTCGGCGGTCAGCTCGGGGCGGTGCAGGTATCCGCGCACGACGCCCTGGCCGCCGATGCACAGTTCACCGGGCACGCCCAACGGCAGCAGGCCGAGCTGCGCATCGAGGATGCGGATCCGGGTGTTGGCGATCGGGCGACCGATCGTGATGTCGGGAGCCGGTCCGGCGGCGATGGTCGCGGTGGTCGACCACACCGTCGTCTCGGTCGGCCCGTACATGTTGACCAGCGCCGCCTGCGGCAGCGCGGTCGTGATCGCGGTCGCGAGCTCGGCCGGCAGCGCTTCGCCGCCGATCAGGAACCGCCGCAGCGAGCTCATCGTCGCCAGCGTGCCGTCGGCGAGCAGGATGCGCGCCATCGACGGCGTGCACTGGAAGTGCGTGATGCGGCGCCGTTCGAACTGTTCGCGGATCGACACCGGTGCACCGTTCTCGCGCGGCGCGGTCGCACTCTGGCCCGGCGCCGGATTGGCGAGCCGTCGCAGCTCGTCGAGGTGCACGAGGTTCTGCAGCACGACCTCGGGATCGATGCCGAAGTCGACCAGGCACGCGACCTCGGTGGCGCCGGCGTCCTTCAGCTTCTCGATCAACGCCAGTGCGCGCTGCGGGGTGCCGAACAGGCCGGCGGTGTCGAAGTAGCGATCGAAGGCGTGATCGAGCAACGCCTCCATGTCGGCGGCGTCGAACCGATCCGGGTCGAACGCCGAGCCACCGCCGACATCGGCGACCGACGGCTGCTTGAAGGCCGGGAACATCCACGGCGCGACCTTCACCAGGTCGTACGACGTCGTCAGGTAGTTGCCGAACGGCCCGCGCGCGACCTGCCGCGCCCGTTCGTCGCTGTCGGTGACGAACGTGTGCAGCATCACCGAGATGATGCCCTCGCCCGGATGCCCGCTCTCGCGCCGCGCCTGCCGGTAGGCGGCGAACTTGGTGGTGAGGTCGGCGAGGTCCTGACCGAGCATGTTGGTCAGGATGTTCCAACCCTCGCGCCCGGCGTTGCGGAACGTCTCGACGTTGCCGGCCGACGCGATCCACATCGGCGGCCGTTCGCGCACCGGGCGCGGCAGCACGCTGACCTCGACTTCCTGGCCCTGGCCGTTGCGGCGCTTGATCTTCTCGCCGGCCCACAGCCGCAGCACGGTGCGGATCGACTCGTACATCACCTCGCGCCGCGCCTCGTAGTTGTCGGGCTGCAGCACGAAGTCGTTGACGTGCCAGCCGCTGGCGAACGACAGCCCGACGCGGCCGCCGGACAGATTGTCGACCACCGCCCATTCCTCGGCGACGCGGATCGGGTCGTGCAGCGGGATCACGACGCTGCCGGCGCGCAGCTCGACGCGGCAGGTGATCGACGCGATCGCGGCCGAGGTGACCGCGGCGTTCGGGTAGAGACCACCGAACGCGTGGAAGTGGCGCTCGGGCGTCCACACGGCGGTGAAGTCGTGGCTGTCGGCGAAGCGCGCGCCGTCGAGCAACAGGCGATACGCGTTCTTCTTGTGCGCGTCGGTGCTGTCGGCGGAGAAGTAGAACAGCCCGAAGCCCATCGGTCGCGCGCTGGCGACCGGCTGCGCATTGGCCCGCAGCAGCGACGCCTTGTCGGCTTCCTCCTGGATCACGACCTCGAAGCCGCGGGTCAGGGTCCAGAACAGCTCGAGCACCGAGATGTCGAACGAGATGCTGGTGACGGCGAGCCAGGTGCCGGGTTCGCGACCGAGCCGCGCGTCCATGCCGGCGAAGAAGTTGGCGACGTTGCGGTGCTCGACCATCACGCCCTTCGGCCGCCCGGTCGAACCGGACGTGAAGATCACGTAGGCGAGATGGTGCGGTGCCGCGACCGGCCCGGTTGCCGCCGACGACGCCACCGCGGGCAGCGGCTCGTCGATCACCACCACCGTGGCACCGGGCGCCGGCAACTGCGCGCGCAGATGGCGCTGGGTCAGCAGCCAGCGCGCGCCGGAGTCCTCGAGCATCATCGCCAGCCGTTCCGGCGGGTAGGCCGGATCGAGCGGCACATAGGCGCCACCGGCCTGCAGGATCGCGAGCAGGCCGATCACCATGTCGAGCGAACGCTCGATCGAGATCGCGACCAGCCGGTCCGGACCGACACCGAGCTTCTGCAGGTGCACCGCCAGCGCGTCGACGCGCGCGCCGAGTTCGCGATAGGTCAGGCTCGCCGAACGGAACACCACGGCGGTGCGATCGGGCGTGCGTCGGACCTGCGCCGCGAACGCGTCGTGGATGCACGACGGGTCGGCGACCTCGCACGCGGTGTCCTGGAAGGTCTGCAGCAGCAGCGTGCGTTCGGCCGGCGGCACCAGATCGATCGCGGCGACCGCGGTGGTCGGCGCGGCGTTCGCCAGCACGGTCACCAGCCGGCGGGCCAGCCGCTCGGCATGCAGCGCGCCGAGCGCGCCGCGGTAGAAGTGCAACACCAGCTCGCGCGCGCCCGGTGCGAGGCGCAGCAGCAGCCGCAGGCCCGCCGGCAGCGCGGTCGGCGCCGCGGCCGCGAACCCGACCGCGAACGGCGACTGGCGTTCGCCGGTCGCGGTGCGCAGCGCGTGATAGCGGGTCCACAGGTCGCGAGCGAAGGTGCCGCGAGCAGCGGTTGCCTGCAGCTCCGCGTGCGCCTGCTGCACCACCTGCTGCCACGGCGTGCCGGGCTCGATCGCGAACGTCAGCGGCACCGCGGGCGCGTGCAAACGCGCCAGCTCGGTGGTCACCGCGTCGACCGCGACCGGCAGGTCGAGGCGCCGCGCGCCGTCGTTGACGCGGCAGGCGTAGACCGCGAGCGCCGCCAGCAGCATCGCACGCTGCTCGGCGGGTGCCTGCGCGAGCACGTTCGCCGGCAGCGGCACGGCGACCGTGGTGAGTTCGCCGACCGCGGTCGCCGCCTGCAGCTCGGGCAACTGCGGCACGGCCTGCGCCTGCAGCCGGCGCAGCCAGAACCGGTCGGAGCCGGCGATGGCCCGATCGAGCCGTTCGGTAGCCTGCACGAACTGCTGGTCGGCGCGCGGCAACTCGGCCCCGGCGACCACGCCGAGCGCCTGCAGCCGGACCGCGTCGACCGCGCCCCCTTCGAGGCTCGTCAGCTCGGTCAGCAACAGCGTCGCGTCGACGACCTGCACCACGACCCCGGCCGGCGAAGTGCGCAGCACGGTGCCGGGCCGCCCGGGTTCCGATGGCAGCAGCGACGCGCCGCCGACGCACAGGAACTCCCCGCTCGGCGTCAGCAGCTTGGCGCGCACGAACCAGTGGTCCTCGGTGCCGAAGTCGACGGCGCGCACGAACCGCAGCAGTTCCTCCGCCGGTCGCGACCAGTCGAGGCCGGCGAACCCGGGCCGCTCCGACTTGCGATGGAAGTGGCGCACCAGCTGCGGGGCCTGTTCCACCTGCGTGCCTTGCTCGAGCTGCACCAACAGCTCCCCGAAGGCGCGCGTCGCCAGTTCGCCGGCGCGTGCGGCGAGCGCGAACGCGGTGTCCTGGTCGGTGATCGGGAACGTCTTCTGCAGCAGGTACGGCCCGGCATCGACCGCCGCGGTCATGCGGTGCCAGGTGATGCCGTGCCGGGTCCGGCCGTCGAGGATCGCCCACGCGGTGGCGTGGAAGCCGCCGTAGTCGGGCAGCAGCGAGTCGTGGTAGTTGATCGCGCCGCGCCGCGGCAGCGCCAGCACCGCGGCGTCGGTGATCGCGTGGTTGACGATGCTGAACAGCCAGTCGAACGGTTGCCCGCGCAGTGCTTCGGGCAGGTCGACCGCGGTGGCCGACGTGGCGATCCCGTGGCGCTGGGTCCAACCGATCGCCACCGGACAGTCCGAGACGACGTGCGCGACCCGATGGCCTCGGCGCAGCAGCTGCTCGCCACAGGCGACCAACTGCGGACCGCGGCCGATCAGCACACAAACGAAGGAAGAGCTCATTCTCGGGACTCCGAGGGTGCGAGGTTGCCGGTCGCGACCACGGCGGCCGCGGCGACGTTCGCCGCACCATGGCGATGCCACAGCGAACTGTGGCGGAAGAAGTCGGCGAGCACGTGGGGCGGCCAGCTGGTGGGCCGGCGCTGCAGCCACGAACGCAGCCGCCCCAGCACGTAGGCCGTCATCCAGGCCACGTCGGTCAGCATCGCGTAGCAGCGACCGTGGTTCTTGGCGAAGTAGCGGCGCCGCGACTCGAACCAGTACTTCGGCACCCGCGTCGGCCGGGCGGTCTTCGCGGTCACCCCGGTGCTCTGCCCGGCGATGTGCATGATGCGGCTGCGCGGTTCGTACCAGCACTCGATGCCGGCCCGCGCCGCCCGCAGGCAGTAGTCCGTCTCCTCGAAGTAGAGGAAGTAGCCCTCGTCCATCGGGCCGAGGCGTCGCACCGCGTCGGCGCGCAGCATCATCGAGGCGCCGCTGACCCAATCGACGCGTTCGGGCTGGTGCTCGATGTGCCGCATCGTGCGCCAGCGCGACAGCAGCCACGACACCGGGCCGAACGCGAAGCCACGATCGATCTCGCCGAGCAGGCCCGGGAACCGGAAGGCGTAGCTCCACGGCGTGCCGTCCGCCTCGTCGATGCCGCCGCCGCAGATGCCGGCCTGCGGGTGCGCGACCATGAAGTCGGTCAACGTGCGCAGCGAACCCGGTTTGGCGAGGGTGTCGGGATTGAGCAACCAGAACAGGTCCGGCGGCGCCGCGGCCGCCATGGCGCGCGAGATCGCGACGTTGTTGCCGTAGGCGAAGCCGCCATTGACGGGCGCTGGCAGCAGCGTCGCCCAGCTGCCGTAGCCGCCGGCGGCGATCGCCTGCGCCACCACGGGCACCGAGTCGTCGCCGGAAGCGTTGTCGACGACGACGACGGTGGTGCCCGGCTGCGCCTGCACCTGCGGCTCGAGCGACCGCAGGCAGTCGACGACCAGCCGCGGCGTGCGGTAGTTCACGATCACGACCTGCACGGTCGGCTGCGCCGCGGTCATCGTGCCCTCCCGCGCCCGCCGCGCATGGAACGGTCCGACCATGACCGGCGCGCCACCTCGGCGCCGAGGTGGCAGCGAACGGCTCCCCTGGCGCGCTCGGAGGAAGGGCTCATGCGGATGGACGGAAGGATCTCGAAGTCCCGAGACTATCGGCAGTTCGCAGCTGCGAGCTTGCTCGCAGGTGCCGGCCGACCGCCAAGTTCCGGGCCGCGGATCTTGGCGCGCAGGCGACCTGCCTGCAAACCGACATTGGCGGAGTTCGTGGCCGACGTTTGCGGATGCAGGGCGGGAATCGGCTCGGGATGCCCCCTACCAACGCCAAGCGGCCGCTGCTGCGGCCGCTGTGCTGACGGGATCCAGGTTGCTGACGGCGTCCGGATCGCTGCCGATCAGGAACCGCCGGTGTCGACCGGCGGACCGCTGCCTGCGCCCTTCTGCGGCGGACCCTTGCGCTTGCTCTTGCTAGGCCGACCGGCCTTGCTGCCGCAGCCTTGTCATTCACTGGGCAACGGCAGGCCCTGCAGGTCCTCGATCTCGAGGCGCGCGAGACGAACCGCCGACTCGAGGTCCTTCTGGTGCTGGGCGACCTCGGCGGGGTCCCCGGCCTGCTCGGCCAGCAGCCGCCAGTTCTGGCGCGCGGCCTCGATCTCCGGCTCCCACTCGCCGCGGTCGAGCCCTTCGAGCCGCATCAGCCAGGTGGTGAAGAACTGCGCCCGGGCCAACGCCTGCCGCGCGTCGCGCAGCAGCGCCGGGTCGGTGTCCTTCGCCGCGGTCATCTGCTCGACGAGGGTCTCGAGTTCCTCGCGCGCCTCCGGCAGCTTGCTGGCCTGCATGCGCGCCTTGTTGAGCTCGATCTGCAGCCGCTGCACCGCCGACTTCGGCATCGCGTCGGCGTTCTTGGGCTGCTTGCCGAGCGCCTCTTCGTACTTGGCGACGGCCTTCTTCCACTCGCCGGCGGCAGCGGCTTCGTGGGCCGCGACCAGCACCGCATCGGTGGTCTCGAGCGCCACCCGGTCCTGGCCCGGACCTTCGTGATAGGCCCATGCTGCCACCGGCAGCGCGAGCCAACTGACCAACAGGATGTTCCGCATGGGGCTCCGTGGAAGGAGGCAGGGATCCGCACCGCGGGAGCGGTGCATCAACGGCCCGGCAGTCTATCGGGAGCCGCCGGCCCGCGGGGCGAGCGGGTCCGGAAAGTTACATCCCCGACGCAGCCCAGCGCGGCCCCGGCCGCATAGGCGACCAGGTCCGCCCACTGGAACCCCTGCCCGAGCAGCAGGGCGCCGAGGCGGTGCGACCGGAGCGTCTGCAGCCACGGCCAGTCGAGCAGCTGGGCCGCCTCGACCGCGGCGGCGAACCCGAACGCGGCGAGGCCCAGGGTCCGGGTGCGGGCGGCGGGCGCCAGCAGCGCGAACAGGCCGAACGCGGCGGTCGCGTAGAGCGCGTCGCCGGTGTATTCGGCGAGGATCCCCGGCAACGGGAAGCGCCGCGACAGCAGGCCGAGCGCCACCACGACCGTGAGCGCCGCGGCGACCAGCCGGCGCCGGCGCGGGCCGGGCTCGCTCACGCCGCCTGCCGCGCCACCGCCACCCCGGGCCGCCAACGCGTGCCGAAGTAGTGCAGCAGCAGCGGCAGCAGCGCCAGCAGAGCGCTCGCGACGGCGATCACGATCAGCGCGTACTCACGCAGCGTCAGCTGCTCGATCAGCGGCCGCCGCGCATCGGCCGCCGCCGCCGACAGGACGTCGCTCGGCACCTGCCGCTTGTTGCCGTTGTGGAACTCGCCGTTCAGCCGGATCGCGAGCTGCCGCAGCGTGCTCTCGTCCTGCCGCGACTGGTGGCCGGCGATGAACTTGCCGGCCAGATGGTCGCCGACGCCGATCACCAGCGAACCGCCGATCGACGGCGGCAGCACCGGCATGCCGCTGGCCGGCACCGTGTCGCCGTCGGTGACGATCACCAGCAGCGCACTGCCGACGCGCCAGGGTTTGGCCAGCCGCACCGCTTCGGCGATACCCGCGAACAGCTTCGTGCTGCCGGCCGGGAACGCGTAGCGCAGGTCGATCTCCGACAGCACGTGCCGCACCACCTCGAGGTCGCGGGTGTCCTCGACCACCGGTTTGGCGCCGTTGTAGGTCGCGATCACCGAGATCTTGAACTTGCCGATCGGCACCCGCTGGAACAGCGAGTCGACCAGTTCCCTGGCCCGCTGCGCGCGCGTCATGTCGCCGTTCGGGCCGGCGTCCTTCAGGTGCATGCTCGGCGACACGTCGTAGACCAGCAGCAGGTGCCGCCACTCGGCGTCGGGGATCTCCTCGCTGGTGTGCACCTTCGGATCGACCGTCATCAGCACCGCGAACGCCCACGCGAGGCCGCCGGCGGCCGCGGTGCGCAGGAACGGCGCCGCGTGCGCCCACGCACTCGGGGCCGCGTCGGGTCCGAAGGCGAGACGGGCGATGGTCCGCACCCGGCGTGCGTGCAGCAGTTCGCCGATGGCCATCAGCACCACGGCCCCGACCGCGACCCACAGCGTCACCATGGGGTGTACCTCAGCCACAGCTGCAGCAGTGCGAACAGGCCGAGGATCGACAGCCCGGCGATGCAGAACGGCACGAACCAGTCGACCAGCTCGGCGGCGCCCTGCTCGAGCTGGGCCTTGGTCATCTCGTCGATCCTGCGGAACACCTCGGTGAGCCCCTGCGGGTCGTCGGGGTTGAACACCTCGCCGCCGGTCATGCGGGCGAGGTTGACGATCTCACCGCGCGCGTCGCTGTCCTGGATGTTGACCGCGAACAGCGTGATGCCGTCGCGCTTCAAGCGCTTGGCGATCTCCATCTCGGCGCCGTTCTCGAGGTCGCTGCTGAAGCCGTCGGTGACCAGGATCAGCATGCGATCGCCGTCCGAGCGCGACACCAGCTCCTCGCGGCAGCCGAGCACCGCCTTGCCGATCTCGGTGCCGCCGAAGCCCGGCGGCGCCTGGTCGGGGCGCATGAACGGGATCGCGCAGCGGAACGCCGACGGGTCGCTCGTCAGCGGCACCCAGTGCAGGTAGTTGTTGCCGAAGAACGTGAGCCCGAACGAGTCGCCGGTGCGGAAGTCGAGGAACTCGTTGATCGCCTTCATCGCCGCGTCGTAGCGATCGCCGGGGCCGAACCGCGCCGTCATCGAGCCGGAGATGTCGACGCAGAACTGGATGTTCGTCATCGCCCGCTTCTGCTTCGGCCGGTCGAGCTGCTGCGGCAGCGCCAGCAGCAGGATCGCGACCGCGAGCAGCAGCGCCGGCAGCGACTCGCCGACCCCGAGCAGGCCACGCACGAACCAACCGCTGCCGCGCGGGCCGGCGGCGCCGCGGTCGAACGGCAGCACGACGCGGCGACCGCGGCGCTGCCACACCCAGCACAGCTGCAGCAGCGGCAGCAGCAGCAACAACAGCAACCAGGGGCGGGCGAACATCAGCGCGTCTCCCCCGCCGGCGGCGCGAAGCTGTGGGCGCTCACGTTCCGGTACGGCGCCAGCAGCGCGTTCAGGTCGACGGGCGCCGGCGGCCCCGGCATGTGCAACCAAGCCTCCAGCTGGCGCAGCAGCGCCCCGGCCTCGGCATGGCGGTGGATCGTCGCGATCGCCGCGGCCGCGGTGGCAGAGCCGAGATCGAGGCGCGACCGCCAGTAGGCGACCAGCAGACGTTCGAGTTCGGCCTTGGCAGCGGTGTCGCCACCGCCGGCGGCGATCGACTGCACCAGCGGTCGCAGCCGATCGGCGAGCGTCGGCGCGGGCGGCGGCGGCGGCTGGCGCCGACGGAATCGGCGCCCGACGAACAGGATCGCCAGCAGCCCCACGCCCCAACCGATGCCGGCCCACAGCTGCAGCTTCGAGTAGCCGTCGAGGCGTTCGGCGGGCCGCGGCGGCAGCGGCTCGGGTCGCTGCAAGCCGTCCTTGCCGGGCGGCAGCACGCCGGTGACGTCGACCTCGAGCGCCGGCAGTTCGCCGAGAGGCGAGCCGTCCTTGCGCACGAGGTAGCGCCGCAGATCGTGTCGACCGACCTCGAAGCCGGTCCACTCGAGGTCGTAGCGCAGCAGGTCGCCGTGCGGCCACGTGCGCACCACCCGCACGACCACCGGGGAGCTGCTCGTGGTCGGCGCCGGGATCAACTCGGTCCCCGGCAACACGACCTGCTCGAGGTAGGCGCGCATGCCGACCGCGGCCTGCCGCTGGTCGCGGGTCTGCGCCGACAGCGAGGCCGCGGCAACCGCGACCAACACCACGCGAGCACCGAACGCACGAGCGCCGTTCATCGTGCCCCCCGGCCGAGCCCGCGGGCGCGGAAGAAGTGGCGCAGCCGATGCACGAACGGCTGGTCGGTGCGGATCAACAGGTGATCGACGCCGCCGCGCCGCAGTTCGGCCTCGATCGTCGCCTGGTCCAACAAGCGGCGGCGGCCGTGGTTCACGAACGCGCGCCCCGACTCGGCTTCCTGCGCACGCACGAAGCCGCTGCCGGGCAGCGCCAGTTCGGCCGGGTCCTGGAACTGCAGCACCGCGACCTCGTGCTGCTGCGCCAGCAGCGCCACCGCGTGCACGGCGCCGGGTTCGTGCAGATCACTGCAGACGACCACGATCGAACGCGCGGTCAGCGTCGGCCGCAGTTCGGCGATGCGCCGCACCAGCGCGGTGCGGTCGTCGAACGCGTGGCGGCGCAGTGCCAGCAGCCACTGCAGCACCTGGTCCTTGGCGAGACTCGGTGGCACGCGCACCTCGCGCTCACCGCAGCCGATCACGCCGACCGGACTGGTGCGGTCGAGGCACGCGAGCGCGAGTCCGCCGGCGCAGTGCAGCGCCAGCTCGTACTTGCTGCGCGCGGTCGACGACACCACCATCGACGCCGAGGTGTCGATCAGGAACCAGGCCGGGATGCGGCGCTGGGCCTCGTATTCCTTGACGTGCACCTTGGTCGATCGCGCGGTGACGCGCCAGTCGATCGACTTCACCGAGTCGCCGTGCTGGTAGAGCCGCGACTGCACGTAGTCGATGCCGCTGCCGAGGAAGCGCGAACCGTCGAGACCGTAGGTCAGGTCGTTCGCGAGCCGCCGGATCGCGATCACGAACTTGCGCGCCGCCAGCGGCTCGACGTGCGCGAGCAGGCCCGGCAGGTCGTCGCTGCGGCCGCGGGCCGCGCGTTCGGCATCGACGCGGTCGTTCATTTGGCGACTTCGGTCAGGATCTCCTGCAGCACCTGCGGCGCGGTGAAGCCCTCGGCGACCGCCTCGTAGGTGAGCCGGATGCGGTGCAGGATCACGTCCTCGGCCAGCGCGAACAGGTCCTCGGGCAGCACGTAGTCGCGGCCGTGGATCAGCGCGCGGGCGCGCGAGGCCTTGACCAGCGAGATGCCGGCGCGCGGGCTGCAGCCGAGCTCGAGCTTCGGATGCTTGCGGGTGCGATTGACGATCTCGACCGTGTGCTCGAGGAACGCCTCGCTGACGTGCACCTGCTGCACGTCCTCCATCGCCCGCACCAACTGCTCGCTGCTGCCCTGCGCCTGCTCGCCGAGCACGTCGAACTCGGTGCGCGCCACCGCACCCTTGCCGTCGCGGCGCACGCCGAGCTGCGTGTTGCGGCGCAGCACTTCCTTCTCCTGTTCGGTGGTCAGGTAGCCGAGCCGGTGCAACAGCATGAAGCGGTCGAGCTGCGCCTCCGGCAGCTCGAAGGTGCCGGCCTGCTCGACCGGGTTCTGCGTCGCGATGACCAGGAACGGTGCGGGCAGCGCGTAGGTCTGGTTGCCGATCGTGACGCGGCGTTCCTGCATCGCCTCGAGCAAGGCACTCTGCACCTTCGGCGCGGCGCGGTTGATCTCGTCGGCGAGCAACAGGTTGGTGAAGATCGGGCCCTTGTGGGTGCGGAACTCGTGCGTCTTCTGGTCGAGGATCTCGCTGCCGACGATGTCCGACGGCAGCAGGTCGATCGTGAACTGGATGCGCGCGAACGCGAGGTCGACGGTCTTCGACACCGCCGCGACCAGCAGCGTCTTGGCGAGGCCCGGCACGCCCTGCAGCAGCAGGTGGCCGGACGTCAGCAGCGCGATCAGCACCCGTTCGACGACGACGTCCTGGCCGACGACGACCTTGCCGACGCGGGTCCGGATCTGTTCGAGGAACACGCGCGTCTCGGGGAAGCGCGAGGTGGTCGAGGCGGCGGGAGAACTCATGGCATCAGCGGACGGGAGGAGCGGGGAGGAGAAGGGTGCGACCGGCGGCGATCAGCCGGCACTGCGCAGCCACCGTTCGGCCGTGGCGGCGAGATCGAGCGCCGGATCCGGGGTGCGACCGAAGTGGCTGGCCTCGATGCGGGCGATGTCGGCCGCCAGCGCCTGCTGGCGGGCCGGATCCAAGCGCCGCTGCGCGCCGAGCTGGCGCAACAGAGCGAGCACCGTGAACGCGGTCACGTGTTCGGGCATCTGCAGCAGCGGGCCGGTGGTGGCCGCGACCGACGGCGCCGGGCGCATGAACAAGAACCACAGGAAGTAGCCGACGAACGCGACGCCGAGCAGCACCCAGATCCACGGCGGGTTGGTGCCGCGCAGGAACCCGGTCAGCGCGACGTCCGCCGACACGGTCGTCAGATCGGCGTCGTCGTAACGCTGGTAGATGACCTTGGTGTCGGCCAGCTTCGACGTGCCGAACACGAAGCGGCCGGGCCGGTCGCCGGCGGTCGCCGGCGCCAGCTGCAGCAGCCACACGCGTTCGCTCTCGACGGTCTCCTGGTCCTCGGCGAACTTGGTCACCGACGCACCCTGGTCGTCGCGCTTGCTGATCTTGAAGCCGGGCAGGTCGAGTTCGAGGATCGCATCGAGGTCCGGCACCAGCCCCTTGCAGCGCGCCTTGATCTCGAGCGTGACCTTGCCCTCGTCGAGCCGGCGCTCGTCGAGCAGCTGGGTCACCTCGAGATCCTGGAACGGCCGCGGCTCGGCCTTCACCGACGCGTCGATCGCCACCGTCGAGCCGCCGATCGGCAGCACCGTGAAGCCGGACGTGTCGTTGAAGTCGAGGTCGAGCTTGATCTCGGGGATGCGATCGACCTGCGGGCCGCGTGCCTTCAGCAGCAGATAGGCATACGAGGTCGCCTTCCAGTCCGAGGAGTCGGTGTAGCGGCTCTCCATCCCCTCGCTGTTGAACGTCACCGACAGCACCTCGAAGTGCTCCTCCAGCGTCGCCTGCACGGCTTCCTGGAACTTGTCGCGGTAGTTCTCGAGCGGACGGCCGTAGTTCCAGCCGTACTGCATGTTGTTCTGGTTGGTGGCGTACTTCTGGAAGCCGCCGCTCTCGCGCTCGATGTGCTCCGAGTGCACGATGTCGACGCGCACGCCGAACGGCTCGGTGCCGACCGCGAGCGGCCCGTCGACGACGGCGGCCAGGCGCAGCTCCTTGATCAGGTCCTGGTAGTAGTCCCAGACCTTCTTCGCCTCGGCCGCCTGCGGATGGTCGCCGCAGATCGCGAACCCGGCCTCGAGGTAGCGGTACTTGATCTGCGGCCGCACCGCCGACATGCGCGTGAACATCGCGTTCGCGAACATCGTCATGTGGCGCTCGCGGCTGCCCTTCGGCAGCGCCTCGATCGCCTGCTTGATCAGCGGCAACTGACTCTTCGCCAGCACCGTCTCCTCGTCGACCGCACCGAGGTCGGAGGCGCCGAGCGCGGCGTAGAACCAGGCGTCGAACGCGGCGAGGGTCTCCTCGTCGAGCCGCAGGCCGTCGGCCACGCTCGCGTAGTGCGCGGCCCCTTCGGCGAACAACGCGAACGCCTGCTTGCGCGCCTCGGCGAACATCGTGCTGCGCTGCTGTTCGCGCGCGAAGTTGTTGGCGTCGTGCAACAGCGAGGCCATCACCGACAGCAGCGCCCAGTGCGGGCCGCGCGCCTGCAAGGCCCCTTGCGCGACGGTGATCGCGGTCTCGTAGCCCTTGCCGACCTGCTCGATCATCTGCTTCTGGTTGCGCCGCGTCTTCTGCTGCTCCTGCACGTCGGGGCGCCGCCAGACGGTCGCCAGATTGGTGCGCATCTTGCCTAGCAGGTCGCCGAGCAGCACCGGATCGAGCTGGTCGACGTCGCCGAACACGCGTTCGATCGTGTCGAGCCGATAGACCTCGGCCGAGCTGTGCGCGGCGACGAACGCCTCGCCGAGCAGCTTCTGGTCGACGCCGCCGATCGGCAGCTGCCGCAGCCGTTCGACCCAGCTGCCGAGTTCCTGCAGGTTGCGATCCTGCTTGCTGCGCGTCAGCGGGATGCCGTTGCTGCGCTGGTCGAAGCCGTACATGAACATGTACGAGTTCGTCCGGCTCTCCGTGTTCGGGTTGTTGTTGCGCATCCACACGCGGAGGAACTCGTGGGCCAGGTCCTTCGCCTTGCGCGGGTTCAGCGCCGCCAGCTGCTCGATGAACGGGAACGCCTTCTGCGGCTCGCTGACCTTCAGCCACAGCTGCGCCGACACGGTCGCGAAGTGCGGCTGCAGCGACGCGTCGAGCAGGGCCGCCCACTGCGGCCCCGGCTGCGCCTCGAGCAGGTCGACCGGCTCGACCGCCTGTACCTGACCACCGCCGCCGCGGCGCCGGTTGCTCCAGAAGATGTTGCCGAAGTCGTCGCGCTCCATCATCGGCCCGAACGAGTCCGACTGCGAGTTCGCGTAGCTGTAGGCCGCTTCGACGATCCAGCCCGAGGCGAGCAGTCCGAGCGTCGGCCGCCACTGCTCGGCCAGCTGCGGCGCGTCCTTCAGCAGCGCGTCGACCGCGGTCTTCTGCAGGCGCAGGCCGCTGGCGCGATAGGCGATGTCGCCGGGCCGCTCGGTGAACCCCTTGGCGACCTGCCCGCCGATCGTCGACACGATCTCCATGCCGCGCTCGGGGCGCTTGCTGAAGCTCTCGCCGAGCCACGACGGGCCGAGGTCCTCGCGCACCTTCGGCGCCAGCTCGACCGCGCGCCGCAGCGCCTGCACCTTCTCGGCCTCCTCGATCTCGCCCTGCGCCAGCGCCGCCTGGGTGACCTGCCAGGCGGTCTCCAGCCAGCTGTTCTTCTTCTCCTTCTGGTGCATCGCCAGCGCGTGGCGCGCCAGCAGGTTGAGCCCCTCGCGGTCGTTGTCGCGTTCGGCGTCGGCGGCGGTCGGCAGGAACGCGCCGAGCTCGACCTCCTGGCCGATCGTCGCCAGCAGGATCGCGGCCTCGCGGCGATCGAGGCGCTGCTCGGCGGCGGGCTTCTTCGTCTCGACCTCGAGCTGGCGCACCAGCTCCTCGAGCACGCTGCCGGCCTCGATCGCGCGCTGCACCAGCGGCGCGAGCATCGGCACCTGCTTCTTGTCGAAGCCGCCCGGCGCCAGCGCGGCGAGCGCGAACGCGTCCTCGAACGCGAACCGGTTCTTCTCCTGCAGGTTCGGCGGCAGGCGCTGGTCCTCGGGCCGCTGCGGATGATTGGGCAGCACACGCAGCAAGTGCTCGTAGCAACCCTTGCGCTCCGGCTCCGGCAACGTCAGCAGGAACTCGCCGACCTTGTGCCAGCGGCCCAGCGTGACGTCGCGCTGCAACATCTCGAACTCGCGGCCGAGCTTCTTGTCGGCGAGCTGGGCTGCGGCTGCGGCCGCCGCCGCGGCCGGATCGACCGCGGCGCCGGGCGGAACGGCGGCCGGCTGACCGGCACCACCGAGCTGCTCCATGACGATGCGCTCGATCTCCTCGCGGCTGGGCTCGTCGTCGACCTCGACGACCTCGGTCGGCGCGGCCCCGGCGGCAGGCGACGGCGGCTGCTGGCCCGCCTTCTCCTTCGCCTCCTTCGCCTTCTCCTCGGCCGGATCGTACGGCTTGAGCTCCGGCGCCGACCACGCTTGCAGGATCGTCGACGGCCGGCGATCGAACTGCAGCTGCTTCCAGCGCTGCACGCGGGCCTGCCCGGCGGCGGCAGCAGCGGCCGCGTTCGGATCCTGGCCGGCGGCAGCCGGGTCCTGCCCAGGCTGCAGTTCCTCGGCCATCATCAGCTCCGACACCTGCATCGGCTGGCCGAGCACGACGGTGCCCGAACTGATGGCCCGGAGGCGCACCGCGGGGGTCGCCGGCACCGGCCCCTGGGCGAGCAACAGCGACGGCGATAACAGCGGCGAAACGACGGCCGCGACCGCCAGCGAGACAACGGAGCGGGAACGCATCTGGGGGTCTCCTCGGAGGGTCGGCACGGTATCACGAGCGCGAGCCGGTTCGAGTCCGGCGGCCGAAAGTTGGCGCTACGACTCGGTGTCCGCGGGCGCCGACCGCGCCACGGGCAGTCGCGGCTCGAACGCCGCCAGATCGATCTCGCGGTCGCGCAGCGCGGCCAATCGCTGCAGGTAGTCGCGCCGCGGCACCTGGTAGGCCCCCAGCGTCTGCAGATGCGCCGTGACGAACTGCACGTCGAACAGCTCGATGCCGGCCGCGAACAGCGAATGGACGATCGCGGCCAGCGCCACCTTCGACATGTCGGTGCGGCGGTGGAACATCGACTCGGCGGCGAACGCGGCCCCGACCTGCACGCCGTAGACGCCGCCCACCAGTTCACCGCCGGCCCACACCTCGAGGCTGTGGGCATGGCCCAGGCGATGCAGTTCGGAGTAGGCAGTCAGCATCTCGGCGAGGATCCAGGTGCCGTCTTGCCGCCGCTCGGCGCAGGCCTGCATCACGCGTTCGAAGCAGCGGTTCCAGGTCAGCTCGAAGCCGCCGCGGCGGATCGTCTTGGCGAGACTGCGCGAGACGTGCAGGTGCGCCGGGTCGAGCAGCGCGCGTGGGTCGGGGCTCCACCACATCGGCAGGTAACCCTCGCCGTACCACGGGAAGATGCCGCTGCGGTAGGCCAGCAACAGCCGCGGTGGCGACAGATCGCCGCCCACCGCCAGCAGGCCCTCCGCGTCGTAGTCGACCGGGTCGGGAAAGCGCAGCGGGCCGACGTTGGGCAGGAACACCGGCTCCCGAGCTCGCCGCCGCGCCGCCATCACCGTTCTTTCAACCGCCGCAGCGTGGTGTGCTGGTCCTCGCGGTCGCCGAGTTCGAGCAGTTCGATGTCGCCGTCGCTGCCGGGCCGGAAGTAGACGCGCAGTCCGAGCGAAGCCCGCAAGCTCCAGGTGTCCTGGCCACCGAGCTGCTTGACCTCGAGGCCGGGGTAACCGTGGCCCTCGGTGCAGAACAGCAGGATCGCCTGGATCGCCCGCTCGACGCCGCGCCGCTCCTTGCCCTCGAGCGACTTGTAGAACGCCTGGGTGAAGCGCGGCAGCAGGAACCGGCGGTCGTCGGGCGGCGGCGGCGGCGGTTGGGCCTTGCGGCGCCGCTTGCCCTTTGGCAGCAGGGCCTCGAGCTCCTGCACCTCGGCCTCGAGCTCGCGGAGGCGGGTCTGGTTGTGCGCCAGCTGGCGGCGCAGCGCCTGGTCGGCGTCGACGAAGCCGTCGCGCTCGAGCTCGAGATCGTGCACCCGTCGCGACAGATCCTTGTCGGAGCGCGGCTGGGCATCGGCGCGCACGGGCGCCTGGGCGGAGCGGTTGCGTTCGGCGCGCAGGACCAGCAGTTCCTGCTCCTGCTGCTGCAGGCGCCGCGCCTGCTCGGTCTCGCGGGCGAGCCCGCGGGCGGCACCCTCGCGCGCTCGCTCGAGTTCGTCGCGCAGCCGCGACAGCTCGGCTTCGCGCAGCGGCAACAGCTGCGCCGCCTCGCTCGCCGCAGCGTCGACCGCGGGGTCGGCCGCCGGTGGCGGCTCTGGGGCCGCCGGCACCAGCAACCGCACCACGGCATCGACGCGCTCCGGCTCGCGTTGCTCGGCCAGCAGCGGCGCCAGCACGTGCGCCGGCGCCTTGTCGAGCCGGAAGCCACCCTTCGGACTCAGGCCGTAATCGCGCGCCAGGTCGCGCAACCTGCGCACCGGCACCAGCAGTTCGAGCAGCAGCGCCAGCGGCAGATCCCCGCCCTTGGCGAGGACCTGCTCGCCGAGCTTCTTCTGCACCACCGCCGCGTCACGCATCCGACCGACTCTACTGCCTGCCGCGGAGAACGCATCAACCGCCGTCGGGCGGCGGCGGGTAGATCGGCGTCACCGGATACTCGCTGTAGTAGCCGCGGCTGTCCCAGGTGCGCTCGATGACGTCGCGTTCCTGCTGGGTGATCGCCGCCGGCGGCTGCCAACCGCGGTATGCGGCCCATTCGACGACGTCGAACGGCGCCCCGAACAGCGCCCCGACCTTCCACAACACGAACGACGGGAACAGGAACACCGACAGCGGGTCGCGGGTCTCCTTCGGCTGCGAGCGGTAGAAGGCCCAGCTGGCCGGGATCGCGACGACGTCGATCGGCACCCCGACCACGAAACCGGTGGTCGCGCCGAGCGTCGCCGGAAAACGAGTGAACAGGGTCCGGCCGAACCGCTGGTCCACCAGCTCGTCGGTGTAGCGGACGACCGGGGTGCATCCCGCGGTCGCCAGCAGCAGGGCGAGCAACCCGCCCCGTCTCACGACGCCTTGCGCGGCTCGCGCCGCGCGAACGCCATCTTGCGGATCTTCCAGCTGTCGTCGAGCTGCGGCGGCGGGGTCTTGTAACCCTGCACGAAGGCTTCCGCGGAGGCGTTGATGATCTCGAGCTCGCGCAGCTTCCAGATCGACTGCTGGTCGACGGAGTCACCGCCGCGCGCCGCATCGCGGGCACCGGACTCGCAGTTGAAGATCACGCCATAGATGAAGTCGAGCGGGAACACCTGCTCCTTGCGTGGCCACAGGACGTCGACCACGTAGTCGGCGATCCGCTGCTTCGACGGCAACGTCGCCAGCTCCTCGCGCGGCGCCTCCAGCTTGAAGTCGTTCGACTTCAGGCCCGAGTTGACGGTGGCGAAGATCTGCCCCTCGAAGTAGGTGCCCGGATCGTTGATCGACTCCGTGGTGCTGCGGCGGTTCTGCACCACCACCTCGATCTTCCGCATCAGGCTGCCGATCTCCTCGAGCAGACCACCGGGGCGCCGCGTCGCATCATCGATCGCACGCTTGCTGGCCGTGATCGACCTCTCGAGGTCGTAGACCCACCACCCACCGAGCGGCAGCAGGATCAGCGACAGCAGGATGATCGCCTTGTAGAGATCCATCGTACGCAGGAAGTTCATCGCGCCTCCTCCTTGGCCACACCGGCCGTCGCTGCCAGAGCCTCCGTGCTGCGGACCGGGGCGACCTCGGCAGCACCGATCGCCTGCCGTCCACTGCCCGGACCGAACGGCGGGAACACGCTCTTCACGCTCATCGTGATGCGGTAGTAGGAGCCGATCACCCCGACCTCGGTGTCCTTGCCTTCCTTGAACAGCTCCGAGACGAGACGGGCCTCACCCTTCTCGGGCACCTCGAACGGCGTGTCGGGGCGCGCCATCTCGGCCTCGATGGCCCGATCGAGCGCCGCGTAGCGGGCGCGGAAGTCATCGCCGCGGAAGGCGATGGTGAACTCGATGCGCCGGCTGGTCGAGCGGGCATTCATGTCCAGCATCAGGCGGGTGACCAGGAACCGACCGAGCTGTGGCTCGGCGGCCTTCATCATCTCCGCCCAGCGCACCAGCACCGCGAGCCCCGACTCGAGGCTGATGTCCTCGTTGATGCCGGAGGCCTTCTGCTTCTGCGTGGCGGCCGTGAACAGCTTGTCGCGCACCAAGCGGATGCGCTTGTGCACCGGCGTCTGCACGAGTTCCGCCAACAGGTCCTTGTGGTTGTAGTACTTGCCCTTCGAGAGCTCGATCTGGAAGTTCTGCGGGTCGGCGAACCAGGGCTCGCCGAACACGGAGTTGAGCTGGCCGTAGAAGACCGGCGGCGCCTTCGGGTTCTTGCGATCGACGAAGGTCTGACCGATCTCGAGCTCGAGATTGCGCAGCTCGAGGTAGCGCGTGCTGCCGTGCACGAACAGCGCCAGCAGCCCGATCATGCAGGCGATCGCCAGCGGGAACTTGATGCGTTCGAAGCCGCGCGTCAGCACCAGGTCTTCCTGCCGCAGCTGGAAACCCCGCGGCCCACCGATCGGCGCCAGCGCCAGGCCGACCGCGGTCGCCAGGCGCGAACCGAACCGTTCGACATCCTCCGGCGACAGCTCGTGGTTGAGGCGCCCCAGCACGTCGAGCACCTGCGCCTCGACGCCGAACACCTCGCCGAGCATCGCCATGGTGCCCTCGGCACCGGCGCCACCGCCGGTCGCCCAGACCGCGCGCAGATTGCCGCTGCGGCCCGAAGCGGCCAGGAACCTGGTCAGCTCGCGCGACAGCCGCTGCAGATAGGCGTTGTGCGCCGACATCACCTCGTCGCGGCGCACCGAGATCTTGCGCAACGGCGCGGCGACCGCCGGCTCCTTGTCCTCCGCACCCGCCGCCACCGGCAACGCATCCTGGATCTCCACGACCTGGTCGCTGCCGGTGACGAGACAGCGCTGCACGGCATCGTTGAGCGCGCCGACGGCGACCCCGGCCTTGCGTGCGATCTCGTCGGCGACCACCGCATCGCCGAGCCGGATCGCCCGCATCTCGACCAGCTGCTCGCCCTCGACCAGGATCACCTTGACACTGTGGGCGCCGATGTCGACCACGGCGGTGATCGGCTTCGGTTCGCCGGCCGGGGTGTCGGCCGCGGTCGGGAACGCCCCGGCCCAGTGCGCGACCCGCCACAGCGCCATGGTGTCGAGCTCGATCCGCTCCGGCTCGATCTTCTGCGCGGTGAGGGCAGCGAGCGACGTGCGCAAGCCGGCCTTCGGCACCGATGCGACCAACACCCGGGTGCCACCGGCGGTGCCGGGGCCGATCTCGTGGAAGTCGACCACCATGTCGTCGACCGACTGGCTCTGGATCTCCCCCTCGATCTCGGCCTTGACGACCTTGCGGATCGCGTCCTCGCCCTTGAACGGCAGCTCGATCGTGCGCAGCACCGCCTCGCGGCACGCGTGGCCGCACGTGACCTCGCCGCGCATCCCACCGTCGAGCGCCTCGCGCACGGCGGCCGCGACCACCTCGGCGCGGGTGCCGCCGTCGACCGGCGCGCCGGCCGGCGCCGAGTGGAACGCCACCAACCGGGTCTTCTTGTAGCTGCCGTCCAGCTCGACGACCTTGACCGCTTGATCGCCGGGATCGATTCCGATGCTCTTCATACGTTCACCAGGGATGGCGGGGGCGGCGAACCTACCCGCGCCGGATTCTCATTTCCTGCCGGCCTCGTGGCCGGCGTCGTTCGGACGCGCGCCGATCGGCAAACTGTCGCGATCGAACGCCAGACGCTGCTCGGGGTTGAGCAGCGCACGAATGCGCTTGCCGGTCTTCGCCCGTGCCGCCAACAACTTCCGTTGCAGTGGCTCGGGCAACTCGGTCCAGGCGATCGCCAGCCGGATCGCCTTCTCCTCGGCCCGCTCCGCCTGCAACACGATGCGCAGGCTGCGCGCCTGCTCGGCATCGAGCCGATAGTCGACGCCCAGTTGTTCGGCATAGGCGAGGTCGAACAGAGGTTCGCTCTCGACCGCACCGCTCCGCTCGCTGATCACGCTGCCGACCACCATGCCGGCGGCGAAGCATCCCACGGCCACGGCCACGATCCAGAGGCGAAGCGAAGCCATGGCCCGATCCTTCAGCGGACCTCGGGCCTGCGGACAGCGGCGCCACTCTCGGCGGCGCCACTCTCGGCGGCGCCACTGTCGACGCCACCACCGAGCAGGATCCCGTCCAGCCGATCCAGCTCCTGCTGCATCTCGTCGGGCGTCGCGTGCAGTTCCTGCGGCGCACCACCATCGCAGAGGCCGAGCCCCCAGGCGAGACCCAGACCAGCCACCAGTGCGGCGGCGAGCAGCAGGCGGCGGCAGAACACCGCTGCCCCACCGGCGGCACTGGCCTGCTCCAACTGCTGCCGGCTCGGCAACCGCCGGACCGAGGCCATCACCTTGCCGGCGAACTCGGCGCCCGGGCGCGGCCCGTGCTCGCGACCGGCGAGGAAGCCGGAGCGCAGGGCCTGCAGCGACTCGACCCGCTGGCGCAGCGCCGGCTCGGCCGCCAGACGGGCCGCGAACGCCGCCGCAGCAGCCGGCGCCAGCTCACCATCGACGTGACGCTGCACCAGCAGCTCGTCGGCAGACGACAGGGACATCTTCATCGGGATCCTCCGCGGCCGGCGCCCGAAGGGGCGCCACCGGGCAGTAGCTCGGGGTGAGTGCGCTCGAACGCTTCCTTGAAGCGCTGACGGGCGCGGAACAGGCGCGACTCGACGGTGCCCAGCTGGATCTGCAGGACCTGGGCGATCTCGGTGTAGGAGAGGTCCTCGAACTCGCGCAGCACCAGGATGGTGCGGAACTTCTCGGGCAGCGTGGCGACGATCTCACGGGTGACCCGCGCCAGCTCGGCGGCCAGCATCGGCGCCGCCGGACTCTGATGGTCGCGATCACCACCGGTGTCGAGCACGGCCTCGTCCTCGACCAAGCGCAGCCGACGGTGCCCGGCGCGCGACAGGTGGTCGGTCGCGGCGTTGACCGCGATCCGGTAGAGCCACGTGTAGAAGGCCGAGTCGCCCTGGAAGGTGTGCAGCTTCTGGAACACCTTCGTGAACACGATCTGGGCCAGATCCTCGCACTCGACCTGGTCCCGGCAGTAGCGCCCGAGCAGGCGGAACACGCGGTCCTGGTAGCGCTCGACCAGCCCGGTGAAGGCGGCCTCGCTGCCGTCGATGGCAGCGGCGATCAGCTCCGCGTCGGGGATCTCGGTGGGGCGTTGCAAGGCGAACACGGGCCGTTGGAAGGGCGGCGACGGTGGTTTCTTCCCGCGGCGCAAAAGCTCTCTGCGGCTTCTGCAGCAGGTGCCCCATCTTGTCGCGCTTGGTATCCAAGTACTTCTGGTTGTGGAGGTTAGGATCGACGATGAGCGGCACCTGCTCGGCGATCTCGAGCCCGTAGCCCTGCAGGCCGGCCAGCTTCTTCGGGTTGTTGCTGAGCAGCCGCAGCCGCCGCAGACCGAGGTCGTGCAGGATCTGGGCGCCGGTGCCGAACTCGCGCTCGTCGGCGCGGAAGCCGAGGTGCACGTTCGCCTCGACGGTATCCATGCCTTGGTCCTGCAGCGCGTAGGCGCGCAGCTTGTTGGCGAGGCCGATGCCACGGCCCTCCTGGCTGATGTAGAGCACGATGCCCCGCCCGGCCTCCTGCACCCGCTGCATCGCCAGCTGCAGCTGCGGCCCGCAATCGCAGCGCAGCGAGCCGAACGCGTCGCCGGTCAGGCACTGCGAATGCACCCGCACCAGCACCGCGTCGTCGATCGGCGGGAACCGCCCGCCCGCGTCCGGGCGCGGGATACCGACCGTCAGCGCCATGTGGGTCCGGCCGTCGATCAGACTGTGGTAGGTGTGGCAGTCGAAGTCGCCGTAGCGGGTCGGCATCCGGGCGATCGCGACGCGTTCGATCAGGCGCTCGCGGCGCCGACGATACTCGACCAGGTCGGCGATGCAGCCGATCCGGAACCCGCGCTGGCGGCAGAACTCGCTCAGTTCGGGCAACCGCGCCATCTCGCCATCCGGCTTGATGACCTCGCAGATGACTCCGGCCGGCTGCAGGCCGGCCAGCCGACACAGATCGACGATCGCCTCGGTGTGACCGGCGCGAACCAGCACGCCGCCCTCGCGCGCGCGCAGCGGGAAGATGTGACCGGGGCGGGTCAGCTCGTCCGGCTGCGACTTCGGATCGACCGCGACCTGGACCGTGCGGGCCCGATCCTTCGACGAGATCCCGGTCGTGACGCCCTTGCTGGCGCCGATCGAGACCGTGAACGCGGTGCCGTAGCGCGACCGGTTGTCGGCCACCATCGGCGGCAGCTGCAGCCGATCGCAGATCGCCGAATCGAGCGCCAGGCAGATCAGCCCGCAGGCCTCGCGCGACAACAGGGTGATCAGTTCGGGGGAGGCGAACTCGGCGGCGAAACACAGATCGCCTTCGTTCTCACGCGCCGGGTCGTCGACCAGCACGATCGGGCGACCGGCCTGCAGCTCGGCGAGCAGCTCGGGGATGGATGCAAACGTCATCGGGTTGGCCCCACCGCAACGGGCAGGGCCGCGCAGTCTAGACCACCGCCCCGGCCCGGTCGCCCCTGTCATCGCCGCTGTCGTCGTTGACCACAGCGGCGGCGGCCGGTGACGGAGAAGCCGACGGTCGCCGCCGGAGGTGCCGCAGGATGCAGCAGCGGGCCACTTTCCGGCGGTCGCGGCGCGGCCCCGAGCCGCCCCTGCCATGGGCGCTGCAAGTCCTTTGTGCACCAGCAGTTGTTTTTCGCTTCAGCGGCCTTCCCGAGGTCGCCGAAGCCGGCTTCCGGCAAGGGGCAGTCGAACAACAGGGAAGAAGAGCAACGGGGATGAAACGCACACTGCTGGAGGTGTTCTGTGGCCTGGTGGCCCTCGTACTGATGGTCTCGTTCCATCAGCAGGTGGCGCGGCTGGAGGCACAGCATCAGGACGTCACCGCGCTCGAACGCAAGGTCGAGAAGGCGGTGGCGGCGGTCGGCGACGGCAAGGAGATCGAGCAGCTGCGCCGCACGATCCTCGAGCAGACCGAGACCCGGATGCAGACGCTCGAGCACCAGCTGCGCTCGGCGTCCGCCGGCACCGACCAGGCCCGTTCGATCGCGACCGACCTGGAGCGGGCCAAGCACGACGTGGCGGCGTTCCGCAGCCAGCTGTCGACCGACTTCGAGCGCACCAAGGCGCTGGTCGACGCCTACATCAGCGAGGTCCGCGCCAAGGAGAAGGACGCGGCGATGAAGCTGTCGGAGACCAACAGCGCGATCGCGACCATCGCCAGCCAACTGCATCGCGACCCCAACGAACTGACCCGCACCATGCTGCTGCCGACCGTGCAGCTGAACGGCGACGACACCGTCGGCTCGGGCACCATCGTGTTCTCGGGCCCCAACAGCCACCGCGGCGGCAAGATCGAGACCTACGCGCTGACCTCCTACCATGTCGTGCGCAACATCCTGGCCGACACGCCGAAGGCGCAGCACGAGGGCTTCGAGGTCACCGTCTACCTGCCGGGCGACAAGCTGGTGGTGAAGGGCAAGATGATCGCCCACCAGGCCAAGATCGACGCCGCGCTGGTGCAGCTGTTCACCGACCGCACGCTGCCGTTCGTCGCCAACGTGCTGCCGCGCAACGAGGCGCCGGCGGTCAAGGTGTGGGACCCGGTCTGCGCGGTCGGCTGCCCGCTGGGCAACGATCCGGTGCCGAGCCACGGCGAGGTCAGCTCGCTGAAGAACGAGCTCAACGGCGCCAACTACTGGATGATCAACGCGCCGACCTACTTCGGCAACAGCGGCGGCGGCATCTACCGCGCCGACACCAAGCAGCTGATCGGGGTCTTCAGCAAGATCTACACGCACGGCAAGGGCACCCCGATCGTGGTGCCGCACATGGGCCTGTGCACGCCGATCGAACTGGTCTACGAGTGGCTGCAGAACGAGAAGCTCGACCACCTGCTGCAGAGCGCGTCGGTGCCGCGGGTCGACCTCAGCCAACTGGCGGCGCCGGCGAAGTGACGCCCCGCGCCGCGCTCAGCCGCGGCGCAGCCGCCGCAGCAGGCGCCGCAGATCCTGGTGGTCGTAGCCGGCGTCCAGCGCGGTGACGACGACCTGACGCGCCTCGTCGACGCGGCCGAGGTGATGCAGGTAGCGCGCCTTCGCCGCGTGCAGGCGCGGATCGCGCGGCCGCTCGCGCAGCGCGTCCTCGGCCAGTTCGAGCGCGCGCTTGGGATTGCGGCGCCGATCGAAGCCATCGGCCATCGCCAGCAACACGTCGGGCTGGTGCGGCGAGATCTCCGCGGCGGCCGCCAGCAGGTCGAGCGCCTCGTCGGCGAGACCGATCCGGCGCTTGGCGATCGCCGAGTAGAACAACGCCGGCCAGAACTCCGGCTGCAGCTGCAGCCACAGCTGGAACTCGGCCAGCGCCGGCCGCGGATTGCGGCCGCGGGTCGCCCGGTCCGAGGCGCGCGCGAAGCGCGCCTCGAAGTCGGCGACGTCGAGCTGCAGCAGCGAACGCACCGCGAGATCGCGCACGTCCGGGTCGATCACGTTGCGCACGCCGGCGACCAGTTCCTGCCGCGCCTCGCGCCGCTGCCCCACCGCGTGCAGGCACATGCCGACGAACACCCGGTCCTCGGCGCTCATCAGGCCGCGCAGCGCCACCAGCGCCGTCACCAGCGACGGCGGCGGCAAGCGGCGGGTCAGCTGTGCCTGCAGGCACTCGAGCAGCACGCCAGCACCCCGTTCGGACTCTTCCCACTCGCTGGCGCGCAGGGTCCGTTCGCGCAGGCGGTGCAGGCCGCGCACGGTGAACTCCCACGCCTCGACCTCGCGGTCCTCGGCGAAGTGCAGCTGGGCGAGGTGCGAGAAGAAGTCCGGGTGCCCGTCGATGTCGAGGCCCCGCTGCCACAGCTCGCGCGCCTTGTCGCGTTCACCGCGCCGCGCCATCAGCAGACCCATGCTCTCGAGCCCGCGCGGCGGCGGCGGGTCGAGCAGCGTCGCCCGCTCCAGCCACGCGAACGCCCGCTCGTCGTCGCCCATCTCGGACAGCTGCTCGGCGATGGCGACGCAGGCATCGCCGTCGGACGGCTGCACCTGGTAGCAGCGATCGAGGAAACGACGCACCATCTCCTGGTCGAGGCGCGCGTCGTCGAGCGCGATCGCGGCAGTGGCGTTGGCGACCCGCAGCGCGAGCCCGAACGACGGATCGAGCGCCAGCGCGTCGGCGAACGGCCGCATCAGCGACTCGCGGTCCTCGGGCACCGCGATCTCGAGATCGCCGCTGAGCAACATCGCGTTGTCGAGCCCCTGCAGGAACAGCGCGAAGGCGCGGCCGTTCCGCGTCAGCAGGCCGCGCGGCGGTTCGTGGTAGGGCAGCTCCAGCAGGCGAGCCAGATGCCGCACCAGCCGCAGCAGCGCCGGGACCGGATCGTCGAGCGAGACGGTGCCGCCGACCTTGGCGGTGACGTATTCGTCCTCCTCGTCGTCGCGGAACACGTGGAACTCGAACCGCAGGCCGCCCTCGACCGGCGCCACTTCGCCGGAGACGACCGCGCGCACGTCCAGCTCCGGCGGCAGGAACGCGAACGCTTCCTCACGATCCGGCGGCGCCTCGAGGTGCACCCAGGCGACCGGGCGGTCCTCGTTCGCGGTCTGCAGCTCGAGCATCGCGGTCGGCCCGATCTGGCCCTCGTTGAGCACCTGGTGCAGGAAGTCCGGGATCCGACGGGCGAACATCGCCGCGTCGAGACCGCGCCACGCCTCGCCCGGCACCGCCGCCAACGGCAGGAACATCACCTCGGGATCGAGGGGCAGGTCCGGCACGGATCCAGGTGGGGTCATGGGTTCAGCCCGGCGGCCAGTGCAGCGCTCGCCCGGCGAGCACGTGCACGTGCAGGTGGAACACGGTCTGCCCGGCGGCAGCGCCGTTGTTGATGACGAGCCGCGCCTCGGGGTGGCCGAGCTGCCGCGCGACCGCGGCAGCGGTCAGCAGCAGATGACCGAGCAGCGCCGCATCGGCCGGCGCGGCGTCCCCCAACGAGCGCAGCGGGCGCCGCGGGATCACCAGCACGTGCAGCGGCGCCTGCGGCGCGACATCGTGGAAGGCCACGCAGTGCTCGTCCTCGTGCAGAAACCTGGTCGGGATCTCCCGGCGCAGGATGCGCGCGAACACATTGGAGGGGTCGTAGCTCAACGGATGGCGGTGCCGGGCCGCGTTCAGACCGCCCGACGGGGCCGAAGGTAAGGTGCAGCGGGCGCGGCTCAAGCCCTAGGACCAGAAGTATCTCTCCGGCAGTTGCGGTCAGGCGGCAGCGGCCGGCCCGGCATCAGGGTTCGCCCGGAACCCGGTCGCCAGCTAGCTTGTCGCGCCATGGCCCCGGTCCCCCCACCCTTCACGGTCGCGATCGCCGGCGGCTCGGGCAGCGGCAAGACCTCGCTGACCCGGGCCCTGGTCGGCCTGCTCGGCCAGCACGGGTGCGCGGTGCTCGATCACGATTCCTACTACCGGGATCTGTCGCACCTGCCGCCGGCGGCCCGCGCCGAGGTCAACTTCGACCACCCGGAGAGCCTCGAGAGCGACCTGCTCGCGAGCCACCTCGAACGACTGCGGCAGGGGCTGCCGGTCGAACGGCCGATCTACGACTTCTCGGTCCACAGCCGCACCGGCAGCACGCGGCGCGTCGAGCCGCGCCCGGTCATCGTCTGCGAAGGCATCCTGCTGCTGGCGGTGCCGGAGCTGCGTTCGGCGTTCGACCTGCGCGTCTACGTCGACGCCCCGCCGGACGTGCGGGCGCTGCGGCGCGTGCAGCGCGACATCGTCGAACGCGGCCGCACCGTCGAGTCGGTCGTGCAGCAGTACATGGAAACGGTGCGGCCGATGCACGAGCGCTTCGTCGAGCCGGCCCGCGAGACCGCGGACCTGGTGCTCAGCTGGCAGCATCCGCCGCACGAACTGGCGGCGACGGTGATGACGATGCTGCGCGGCCGCCTGCACGCCTGAACGCCCCGCAGCCGCGATCGGCTCAGCGCACGCGCAGACCCGGCGGCATCAGCGCGTAGATCTTCGTGCTGCCGTCGCTGCCGAGCGCGTCGCGCAGGATGCCGACCACCTCGGCGAAACGACCGCACTGGCCGAGCACGGCGCGCAGCGCCGCCGCATCGACCCCGGCCGCGACCTGGGCCTCGAACATCGAGCTGAACAGCGTGTCGGCGAAGTTCTTCGGCTCCGGCACGTGCATGACCTCGACGTCGTCGCCGACCGCCGCCTTCTGCTTGACCATCGCCACGGCGTCGTCGACGCCGCCGATCGCGTCGACCAGGCCGTTGCCGACCGCCTGCTGGCCCGACCAGACGCGGCCGCCGGCGATCGCGTCGATCTCGCCCGGGGTCTTCTTGCGCGACGCGGCCACGTTGGCGAGGAAGCGCGTGTAGATGTCGTCGACGAAGCCCTGCATGCGGGCCCGCGCCGCCTCACTCCACGGCCGATCGGTGGCGTCCATCAGCGGGCCGTCGTCGAGCCGCACGATCTCGGTGTGCACACCCAGCCGCCGCATCAGCGCGCCGGGCTGGAAGCGCATGCCGAACACACCGATCGAGCCGGTGATGGTGCCGACCTCGGCCAGGATCGGCTGACCGATCGTGGTGATCCAGTAGCCGCCCGACGCGGCGAGATCGCCCATCGAGAACACGACCGGCTTCTTCGCGGCGAGGCGCTCGAGCGCCTGGCGGATCGCCTCGCTCGCGGTCGCCGAGCCACCCGGCGAGTTGATGCGCACGACGACGCCCTTCACCAGTTCGTTGGCGGCGAGCTCGTCGAGCTTTTTCACCGCGGGGCCGCTGACCATGCTGCCCGGCGCCGCCTTGTCACCGTCGACGATCTGGCCCGACAGGTGCATGACGACGATCTGCGGGTCCTCGATCTCCTCTTCCTTCTTCTGCCGGAACATGCTGCTGAGCATGGTCATGAAATCGCGGCTCTGCGCCTTCTTCTTCGGCGCCGCGTCGGTGAGTTCGAACTTGTCGTCACCGCGCACGATCGCCATCGCCCGCTCCGGCCCGCTCCACGGCACCAGCTTGTCGACCAGGCCCTTCTCCTTCGCCTGCGCGGCGGTGAACAGGCGCTCGGCCTGCAGCGCGCGCACGACCTCCGGGGCCAGCTTGCGGCCGGCGGCGATGCAGCGCACGGCATCGTCGTTCATCGACTGCAGCATCGCCTCGTAGTGGTGCCGCAGGTGGTCCGACATGGTCGGCAGCATGTAGGGCTCGACCGCGCCCTTGAACGCACCGACGCGGGTCACCTCGACCTGGATGCCGAGCAGATCGAGCGCGTCCTTCAGATGCATCACCGACATCGCCGGCGAACGCAGATCGAGCGACCCCATGTCGGCCATCACGATCTGGTCGCACTGCGCCGCCAGCTGGAACAGGCCGGGGCCGACGTTCTCGACGTAGCACCAGACCTTCTTGCCGGCCTTGCGCACGCGGCCGAGCGCGCGTTCGAGCTCGCGCAGCTGCGGCATGTTGAAAGCCGGGTTGCCGGTCAGGTCGAGCAGCACGTCGGTCTCCGGCAGCTTGGCCAGTCCGTCGACCGCGGCGAGGAACGGGAAGAACGGCTTCGGTTGGGCCCCGCCGCCGCCGAGCAGCAGGCTGGTCGGGTCGAAGCCCATCTCGGCGAGGTCCGCGTAGGCGCCGCTCGGGCGCAGGAACGGCAGCTTCGGCTTGTCGGTCGCGGTCTCGGTGTCCGGCTTGTCCTCGGCCTCCGTCTTCGCTTCGGTCGCCGGCGGCGGCGTCGGCGTGGTCGGTGCCTGGGCCCGCAGTGCGGGCAGGTTCAGCAGGCAGGTCAGGGTCAGGAAGGGGAGCGTGGTCGAGTACGGCAGTCGCATGGGATCCGGAACGTAACAGTTCGTGGAATGCGGTGGGTGGCGGGGAAGGCGCCACCGTGGCCGGTGGGCCGGCGGTCCTGTCGCGCGGGCGGCGATCGCTGCTCGTGGCCCCGTTCGCTTGTCCGCTCGGCATCGGTCGCTAGAGTCGGCACGCAGGCGCCCGTAGCTCAGTTGGATAGAGCACCGCTTTCCTAAAGCGGGGGTCGCAGGTTCAACTCCTGCCGGGCGTACCATCCGCCAGGCTCACGCCCGCACGTGCAGATCGTCGGCGCCGAACGTCAACCCGAGCGGCTCGATGACGACCTGCTTCGGCCCCGCCTCGACCTTGCCCGCCACCAGCGCCGGCACCCCCGCCGCTGCCGCGATCGCGACCGTGCGCGCCGCGTCCCCAGCCGCCACGAACAGCGCGAAGCCAGCCCCCATGTTCAGGTTGCCATACGCCTCACGATCGTCGCTGCCGGTCTCCCGCTGCAGGAACCGCAGCACCTCGGGCACCTCGGGCAGGCGATCGAAGCGATACGTCAACACCGCCGGGTGCCGCATCACCTTGCGCCAGCCGTGGCCGGTGATGTTGGCGCAGTAGTGCGGCACGATGCCCGCCGCCGCCAGCGCTTCGGTGACCGGCGCATACAGCACGGTCGGCGCCAGCAGCGCCTCGCCGAACATCGCCTCGCTCGGCAAACGCGTCGCATAACCCTGCGGCAGGCGCTCGGCGAGCTTGCGCGCCAACGAGACGCCGTTCGCGTGGATGCCCGAGGACTGCAGGATCACGATCGCGTCGCCGGGCGCGAGCCGTTCGCCGAGCGTGAGCCGCGACTTCGGCCGCACCAGCCCGACACACGACGCCGCCAGATCGATACGCCCGTCGGCGACCACTCCGGCCAGCGCGGGCGTCTCGCCGCCGCCCCACGACACGCCGCACGCATCGCAGGCCGCGCGCCAGCCATCGACCAGGTCCTTCGCCCGCTGCGCATCGCGGAACCAGTCGCTGCCGCCCGCCGCCCAGTAGGCGTGCACGCTGACCGGCGTTGCACCCACCGTGATCAGATCGTTGACTGCCATCGCCAGCGTGTCCTGGGCGATGCGGTCGTAGTAGGTCTTGCCGGTGACGAGCCGCATCGCGTCGGCGACCAGCGCCTTGGTGCCGAGACACTCGGTGATCGACGCCAAGTAGAACGCGCCGCAGTCGACGACGTAGGCCGACTCACCGCGCGACGCCGCGACCTCGGTGAGCCCGTGCCGCTGCAGGTTGCCCGCGGTCGCCGCCGCGGCCTGCTGGGCCAGGATCTTCAGCGGGTCGATCTTGCTGTAGTCGACGCCGGCCTGCGTGTAGTCGATCTTCGACATGGCGACAGGATGAACGCCCACGCGCCGGAATGCGAGTTCGGCGTCGAGGCGTTCGACTTGGTCGGTTCGGATGGCCTTGGGGGTTGATCTCCCCTGCGCAGTGCATCGGGGTGCGGCAGGCCCTCGCCGCCTCGGCGACGCTCTGGTCAGGCTGGGTGCTCCGCCACCGACAGCAGCCCATGGCGACGCCAACCCACCGTCAGCAGCCACGTATGCGCAACGGTGACCGGGCGAACCACGGCTTCCAGTCCGCGCACCACGATGGTCTCGCGAAATCCATCGAACCACGGTGCCGAGGTGTAGGTATCGATCGCCTGCGGCACCGCCACCATGCGGCCCTCGGCGGCATGGTGGCGCGCATTGCCCAGCACGTAGCGGAGAGCGTTCCGCACCTCGCGCGGCGAACGCAGGATGTGGTCGTGGTAGCGATCGGCGAACACCCGCCCGCGCCGTTGCCAAAGCCGGTTGAGGGTGCGCGCGATGCGGATCAACAGGCCCTGCACGCCGCGCGACAGTGTCGTGCGGCCGCCTGCCTCGACGACGAAGTGCAGGTGGTCGTTGAGCACCGCGTAGTGGATAAGCCGGAAGCCGTTGCGGTCGCAGCCGGCGGCGAAAGTCGTGCGCAGCGCGGCATACGCATCGCGGCGGCGCAACGGCGGCAGGTGCTCGCGGAGCTTCACCGTCACGTGGACGGGAAAGCGGGCGGCGAGTGCCTTGCGGGTCTCGTGCGAGACTCCGGCCCGATCGCCGTTCGGCTTGCGGCCGGCACCGGCACGGCGGCCGCCGTGGGACGCGCGGAACGGCAGCAGCTGGGCGCGTGGCGCCTCGATCTTCTTGCTGCCGCGAGTTCTCGCCGAGATCGCCATGTTGATTCAGCATGTATATTCTGCCGAGGCGTTGGGCGCAAGCGGCTGGACGTGATCCTGGTTCGGTTCCGCGGGCATCCGAAGGTTGCCTGACCTGGTTGCGGCAGGCCCGCCGGTCGAAGTCCATGGTCAGGAGCGCGGCGGCCGCCAGGGACACCCGCCCGTCGAGCGCCATGCGACCAGGTCCCTCCCCGACGCCCGCCGACACGCCTGACTCGCCCGGTGCGACCGCCCCGGGTTCGCCGGGCTCGTACACGGCCTGGAGCCACCGACCACTCCGAGTTACCCTCGCGGCCGGTGGCAGCACCTTGATCAAGTACATCGGCAGCAAGCGTCTGCTCGTGCCGCGCATCCTGCAGATCGTGCGCGCGATCCCTTCGGTGCACACCGTCGTCGACCTGTTCGCCGGCACTTCGCGGGTCGGCCACGCCCTGAAGGGTGCCGGCTACCGGGTGCTGGCCAACGACCACAACGCCTACGCCGAGACGTTGGCGCGCTGCTACGTGCAGGCCGATGCCGAGGACGTGCTGCCGGCGGCGCAGGCGCTGCTGCCCGAGCTGGCGGCGCTGCCCGGCGAGCCGGGCCACTTCACCGCGACCTGGTGCGAACGGTCGCGCTTCCTGCACCCGAAGAACGGCGCTCGCATCGAGGCGATCCGCAACTCGATCGCCGCGCGCGGGCTGCCGATCGAGCTGGAGGCGGTGCTGCTGACCGCACTGCTCGAGGCCGCCGACCGCGTCGACTCGACCACCGGCGTGCAGATGGCCTACCTCAAGCAATGGGCGCCGCGCTCGCTCGAGGAACTCGAACTGCGCCTGCCGAACGTGATGCCGCAGGCCGAGCACGGCAAGGGCGAGGCGCACCGGCTCGACGCCCTCGAGGCCGCGCGCACGCTGCACGGCGACGTGCTCTACCTCGACCCGCCATACAACCAGCACAACTACCTCGGCAACTACCACGTCTGGGAATCGCTGGTGCGCTGGGACCGGCCGGACGTCTACGGCATCGCCTGCAAGCGCGTCGACTGCCAGCAACGCCGCAGCCCGTTCAACAGCAAGCGCCGCATCGCCGCGTCCCTGCAGGCGGTGCTGCAGGCGACCACCGCCGAGCATGTGCTGGTGTCGTTCAACAACGAGGGCTACGTCGACAAGCTCACCATGCTGACGATGCTGGGCGCGCTCTGGGGCGGCAGCGCCCACGTCTACACGATCCCGAGCCGCTATCGCCGCTACGTCGGTGCCCGCATCGGCATCTACAATCACAAGGGCGAGAAGGTCGGCAAGGTCTCGCACCTGCAGAACGTCGAGTACTTGTTCGTCGCCAGTCGGCGCGACCTGTCGCGCGAACTGGCGCCATTGCTCGATCGCCGGCGCCGGTCGAAGCTCGATCGCGCCGCCGCGGCCGCTGCCGAGTGACGCCGCCGTTCGGCGCGGTCAGAACTGCACCGTGACCGTCTCGTTGGCGACCACCTCGACGGTGCGCGTGCGCGTGGCCTCGTCGGCCTCGCCGTCGGCACCGCCGCCCGAGATCGTCCGGTAGCTGACCTTCCACCGGCCCGGCTTCAGGCCGTCGAACGTGCCCTTGCCCTTCGGCAGCATCTTGTTCACGGAGGTCGCGCCAGCGTGCCCGTCGCCACCGTCGAAGTCCGCGCTCACCATCACGAACATCTCCTCGGTCGGCACGACCACCTTGATCTTGCCGGCGCGGCCGAGCTGCAGCACGACGCTCGGCGCCGTGCCGTCGGCAGCCACGCGCGCCGACGCGGTCGCCGCCGCATACCCCTTGGCGGTCGCCTGCACGGTCAGGTCGCGATCGACCGGCACGCCACGCAGCGTGAAGGCCCCACCTTCGTCGGTCTTGACCGAACTGCCGCCACCGCCGAAGCCTGGCATCATGTCCTGCATGATCCCGCCGACGTCGACGGCGCCGGCCCCGCCCTCGCGCAACGTCACCTTGGCATCTACCACCGGCAGACCGTCCGGGTCGCGCACGAAGCCGCGCAGCTCGGTCGCCGACAGGTCGATGTCGAACGTGTTGTCACCGATCTGCAGCGTCACCGCGATCTCGGTCGGCAGGGCGCGGGAGCGATGCTTGATGCGCAGGCGGTGCGAACCGGCCGGCAGATCTTCGATCCGATAGCGACCTGCTTCATCACTCTTGCCGCTGCGGCCGCCGCCGAACATGCCACCGGCCATGTCGCCGGCCATCTCCATCGCCATCGCCTCGGCACCCTGACCGGCACCGTCGACGAAGGTGATCGTCGCCTCCGCCAGCGGCACGCCGAGTTCGCGCACGATGCCGTGCAACAGCGCGTGCGGCGGCTTCTTCAGCGCCAACTGGGCGACCCCGCCTTCGGTGATCGTCACCGACTGCCAGGCCCCGCCCTCGCCGTCGCCGCCCCGCCGCCACATACCCATCAGGCCGGCGTCGCGACCGATCCGGAACGCATGCTCGCCTGGTTGCAGCCGCTCGAGACGCAGCTTGCCCTCGGCATCGGCTTTGTGCTGTTCCTCGGCCCCCAGCGGCGAACGATGCTCGATCACCGCCGCTGACAACACCTGGTCGTCGTGGGTCACCGCGGTGAGTTCGAGGCGGCCGCCGCGCAGCAGCCGCACCTCGTGTACGGCCGCACCGTCAGCAGCCAGCGCGAACGGCTCGCTGGTGTAGGTGGCGAACTGCCGACAGTCGACGACGACGCGCACCTGCGGCACCGCGTTCGGATCGAGCCGGTTCAGCACACAGCGCCCGGTGCGATCACTGCGACCACTGCCGGGCCCGGCGCCAGGCTGCGCCAGGCGCTCGAGCGCGCTGCCGCCGACATCGTCGGCGGCGACCAGGCGCACCGTGGCGCCGGCCACCGGCTCACCGGTGTCGGCGGCGCGCACCGTCACCTCGATCACCGGCCACGGCTGCAGTCGCACGATGCCGAGCTCGAGCGGGCCCTGCAGCGGCAACAGGATGCCGGCCTGCTCGTGCCGGGCGTACCCGAGCGCTTCGATCTCGATCGTCAGCGTCTGCTTCGCTTTCGGCCGCAGGTTGGCGATGGTGACCACACCATCGGGATAGTCGCGCAGCTTGGCCGCGCCCTGCTGCATCGCCATGAAGTCGAAGCCGGTGCCGCGCAGCGAGCCTTGCACCCACAGGCGTTCGATCGGCGCACCGGTCGCGGCGTCGACGACCCGCAGCGTGACCTGGCGTCCGGGTTCGTAACGCAGTTCGATGCCATGCGCCCCGGCCTCCGCCTCGAGGCGCGCGCTGCAGACCGAGCTGCCGGCGAGGCCGCGGTCGGGCTGCGTCACGTGCAGACGGAACGTGTCGCGGGCGAGCCCTTGCAGCACGAACTGCCCGTCGCTGGCGACCTCGACCGAACGATCGCCGATCGGCATGCCGGCATCCGCCATCGCCTCGGCCATCTCACCACCGAACATGCCCATCATGCCGGTCGGATCGGCGTCGGCGCGTTGCTTGCGCGCGGCCAGCACCTGCAGACCCGTCATGCCCTCGGGGATGCCGAGCACCCGGCCGCGGATCTCGAAACCGCGCGGCATCTTGATCACCACCGCCTCGAGATCGACGCCGACCTCGACCGTGAGGTCGCGCTGCCGCACGCTCGGGTGCAATCGATGGCGGGCGCGCAGCTGCAGCGGCCCGGCCGGCACGTGCAGCAGCTCGAAGCGACCGTCGGCGCCGGTGATCGCGGTCTCACCCTCGCGCCGTTCCTCGACCTCGGCGGCCGCCGCGATCTCCAGATCGAGCCCGCCGAACGCCATGTCCTCCATCGCCGGGACCCGCCGCACCCGGACCTCGGCCACCGGTTTGCCCTGGCCGTCCTCGACCCGCCCGCGCACGATCGCGCCGCGCCGCAGCTGCAGCGTGCCGGCATCGACGTCCTGGTCGACCGGGCGGCTGATGCGGCGATCGAGCAGCTCGTAGCCGGGCGCCAACACCCGCAGCCCGACCCCGCGGGAACTGCCGCGCGGCTGGATCCGGAAGCTGCCCTCCGCATCGGTGACGACGGCGACCTGCTCCAGCAGCTGCGTGCGCGCGAGCTCCAGCATCGCGGTCTGGTCGAAGGCCCCGACTTCCTCGAGGTCGGCCGGATCGAAGCTGTCGAGCGAGAAGTCGCCCTCCGCGTTCGCGAACGCGAGTCCCGGCGCGGCCAGCACGCGGATGCCGGCCAACGGCTTGCCGTCGACGCCGACCACACGGCCGTGGATCACCGGCTTGCCGGCGTCGAGGGCTGGGGCCACGGGCACCGCGGTGCGCTCACCGCTGGCGACCACCGCGGCTCCCGGCTCGCCTGCGCTCGCCTCGAGGGCCGCCGGCAACGGCGCCGACTCCACCGCCGCCGGCGCACTGGATCCGGTCAGCGCCGTGGGGGCCGCCGGTGCGACCCCTCCCGAACCCTGCCCGACCAGCCACCAGAACAAGGCGCCGATCGTGAGCAACGAGAGGGCCACTACGGCAACGAGGTTCTTGTGCATGGCAGGTTCCGGCGCTCCGGGCAGCGAGGTGGCGCAGGTCGCCGCTACCGCAGCCACTCCTGTCGCAACTTCCGCCCCGAGTCTAACCGCGCGCCGGGAACACGCTGCCGGCGACCGGGCCACCACCCGCCCAGCGGGCCAGATACTGCTTCATGCGCAGCTTCTTCACCGTGTTGGTGCTGCTCATGTAGCGCAGCACGCCATAGACGCTGCGCTCGGGTGCCCACGGCCGGTCGTAACGGCCGAGGACCCACGAGATGCCGGTGTAGGAGTTGGGGTTGCGGCCATCGAGCGCATAGCGGTTGTTGAGCTCGATCAGGATCGCCATCGCGTCCTGCGGTCGCGCCGTCCACTCGAGCACCTTCTTGCCCCACAGCATGCGCAGGTAGTTCTGCATGACGCCGGTCTCGCGCAACTGCGACTGCGCCGCGTTCCACACCGGGTCGTGCGTGCGCGACGCGGCGAACTGCTCGAGCGTGTAGACGTGCTCGCGCGGGTCGGCGGCGTGCTTGGCCAGCGTCGCCTTGCACCACTCGGGCAGCGACTCGAAGTCCTCGTAGTCATCGCGTTGCCACGTGTAGTTGTAGCCGAGCTCGCGCCACGTCAGCAGCTCGTCGACGAACGACTCGGCGGTGTCGCTCATGCCCATCCAGCCGCGCTGCCCGGACGTGGTCGCCTTGATCTTGTCGCGGGTCCAGTGCTCCTGCTTGGCGAGGCCGGCGAACACCTGGTGCACCGACACGTGGCCGAAGTGCAGGTACGGTGACAGGCCGCTGGCGCAATCGGCGTCGGGCTCGCTGCGTTCCTCGCTGTAGCGCGGCAATCGATCGGCGAGGAACGTGCGCAGCGCAGCCCCCGCCGCGACCGGCCCGCCGCGCAGCGCCACGGCGCCGACCGCGTGATCGATCGGCAGCGCCGCCAGCGCCGAGGCCTCGGCCGCGAGCAGCGCCGCCGAGGCCGCCGGCCACTGCTTGGCGACACCGCGCGGCAGTGCCGCGGCGCCGAGGTCATGACCGCGCAGCGGTTCGCCCTGCGGGAAGTCGCCGAGGTGCGCCGGCAGCGCCTTCTGCAGGAAGCGGCGGAAGTCGAACGCGCGGCCGAACACCTTGTCGCCGACCCGGAGCGGCAGCAGCCCGTTGCCGTCGACGACCTCGAGCCGCACCGGCAGAGTCCGCGCCGCCGCCGCGACCATGCGGGGCACGAAGAAGCAAGGAAACTCGTCGGTGACCACCGCGCAGGCCTTCGCTGCCAGCGCCGCCAGCAGTCCCTTGCCGGCGCCGGCGTGTGGCTCGACGTAGGGCAGGTAGGTCACGCCGGCCTTCGCACAGGCCTCGGCGTTGTCGGCCATGCCCTGCAGCACGAACGTGTGCAGTCGATCGCTGGCCCAGCGATAGCCGCAGCGCAGCGCTTCGAACACCAGCAGCGGCCGGCCGAGTTCCCGGGCGATCTCGACCGCGCGCTGCAGCGCGAAGTTGGCGCGCGTGCGCCGCGCCGCGATCATCCAGTACAGCACGTATTCGCCGTCGTTGCGCACCGGGCGATCGTTGGCGAGGCGGATCCGGACTTCGGGCACGGCGGCGGTCATGAGAATCAGTTTTCGCGACGCACCACGGCGAGGATGCAGGCGCGGGGCGCGCACCGTATCGTGGCGAACGGTGATGAAACGCGGCAACAAGCAGCTTCTGGTGGTCGGCGACCGCGTCCTGGTGAAACCGGAGAAGGCCGAAGGCATGACCAAGGTCGGCCTCTACCTGCCGCCGACGGTGGTCGAGAAGGAGGAGGTGCGCGGCGGCAACATCGTCGCGCTCGGTCCCGGCCAGCCGCTGCCGCCGCCGCACGAGGAGCACGAGCCGTGGAAGGACGGCTACAAGGCGCCGCGCTTCCTGCCGATGCAGGTGCAGCTCGGCGACTACGCGCTGTTCTTCCGCAAGGCGGCGATCGAGATCACCTTCGAGGGCGAGCAGTTCCTGGTGGTGCCGTACGGCGCGATCCTGGTGCTGGTGCGCGGCGACGGCAACGAGCGGGTGCCGGACCAGCTGCCGAACGACCTGTAGGCCGCGCGCGGCCGGCAGGTCGCTTCAGCCCGGCGCACCGACCAGCGCCTGCGCGATCTGCTCGACGACCTGGGCCACCGGCTGCGACGAGGTGTCGACCGCGAGCTCGGCCTGGCGATACATCGGCTCGCGCTCGGCGAGGATGCGGCGCAGATCAGCGAACGCCTGTTCGTTGTCGGCCATCGGCCGCATGTCGCCCTGCGCGATCACACGCTGCCAGTGGTCCTCGGGCTGGGCCCGCAGCCACACGGTGCGACTGCGCGTGCGCAGCGCCTGGAAACTCTGTGGATCGGTGACGACGCCACCGCCGACGGCGAGCACGCACGGCGCCCCGGCCAGCAGCCGCATCAGTTCGGCCCGTTCGGTGGCGCGGTAGTAGGACTCGCCGTGCAGCTGGAAGATCTCGCCGATGCGCAGGCCCGAGGCCGCTTCGATGCAGGCATCCAGCTCGAGGAACGGCATGCCGAGCCGCTGTGCCAGCAGCGGGCCGATCGTGCTCTTGCCGGCGCCGCGCAGCCCGAGCAGCGAAACGTGCCGCTGCACGCCGTCCCCCACCGGCGCCAACAGGGCCACCAGCTCGACGCCGAACGCCTGCGCCATGGTCTCGAGCCGCAACAGCGACGGGTTGGCGACCCCGCTCTCGACGTCGGCGAGGAAGCGTTCACTGATGCCGGTTCGCTCGGCCAGGTCGCGCCGGGTCCAGTCGCGCCGCTTGCGCAGCAGCCGCACGTTCTGACCCAATCGGGCCAGCAGCGCGTGTCGATGGCTCAGAAGAAGTACCACTCGGTCGTGTTCGAGATGGTGGCGCCGGTGCTGGCACCGCCGAACAACTGCAGCTGCCCCGACGGCGTCAGGAATGCCGCGGCGCCGGCACGCGACGTCGACAGCGGCGGCCCCGCCGAGAACGTGTTGGTCGCGGTCGAGAAGATCTCCGTGCTCGACAGCGCCGTCGGCGACAGGATCGAGCCGTTGGCGCCGCCGGCGAGCAGGAACCGGCCGTTGCCGATCGGCCAGCCCTTCTGGTTGCCGCGCGCGGTCGCCATCGGACCGACCGTGGTCCAGGTGTTGGCGATCGCGTCGTAGATCTCGGCGCTCGCGGTCGGATTGCCGGGATTGAACGGGATGATCGTGATGCCGTTGATGCCACCGGCGAGCAGCCACTTGCCGCCGCCGAGATCGACGGCGTCGATCAGCGACCGCGCGACCGCCATCTGCGGCGCGGGTGCGAACGTGTTCGCGACCGGATCGTAGAGGTCGCAGGAGCGCCGCACCGCCGGCAGCCAACCGAACAGGATGTTGCTGTCCCAGCTGATGCCGCCCGCGAACAGCACCCTGCCGTCGGGACGCGTGATGGCGATGTGACCCGCGCGCGGCGTGCCGAGGTTGGGCCCCGGCGCCCAGGTATTGGTGGCCGGATCGTAGAGCTCGGTGGTGGCGACGATCTCGCGGATCGGCTGCAGCTGGGTCGGCGTCACCGGCATCGCCTGAATGCCGCCGGTCACGAGCACCTTGCCGTTCGGCAGCAGCGTCGCCGTGTGCCCGGTGCGCGGGGTGCCCATCGACGCCACCGGCACGAAGGAGTCGGCGACCGGGTCGTAGATCTCGCAGCTGGCCTGCGGATCGTTGGTCGTGTTGACGCCACCGGTCAGCAGGTGCGTGCCGTTGGGCAACGCCGTCTGGGTGTGCAGCGAGCGCGCGGTGGTCAGCAGCGGACCGGCGGTAAAGGCATCGAGCCGGGGGTCGTAGATTTCGGTGGTCGCGGTGGCCAACTGGGCCAGCAGCTGCCCGCGCGCGCCGCCCGCGACCATCCAGCGGCGATCGCTGCGCGGCAGCACGGTCGCGAACGCGCGGTCGTTGCTGAAGCTGACGAACCGGTCGCGGAACGTGCCGGCGATGCCGAATCGCACCTGGTTGGGGTTGCTGATGCGATCGAGCACGGTCACACCGAACTGGAACGTGACCGCCTGCAGGTAGAGCGCCACGTCTTGCAGCGCCGGCGCGGCGGGGAACGACACCGGGATCACCGTGCGCCCATCGAGGCCGGCGAGGCCGGGCCAGGCCAGACCGAGCAAGTCGATGCCGATGTCGAGCTGGCGGGGATCGTTCGGGTCGAACGGGGCCAGCGGCGTCGGGCCGGGCACTGCGGATGGCACCACCAGCACCAGCTCCGCCGGCGGCCCCGGGTAGACCGTGAGCACCATGGTGCCCGGCAGCGAACCGCCTTGGACATCCAGCTCGAGGTTCTGCGCCGGCGCCACCAGGGCGGTGCCGGCCAAGACGAAGCAGCTCAGGATCGGGCGCAACAGCATGAGAAAAGGCCTCCGGATGAGCCTCAGATCATGCCAGATCCGCGCCCGGATAGGGAAAACCCGTAAGTTCTGTGGCACGGATCCTTCGATGCCACCGCGACTTGTGATCTTGACTTGAGGAAGTCCCCAGAGATACTCGACAAGGTTGGTGTCGCCGGGTGGCCTCGGTCAACCGCGCGACACACTGACAATACAGCTCTCTGTCTGCATGGAGCCGAGACCTGGGCGGCTACCGGTGCCTTTCGCCAGGCGCACGGTGAGCCACGGCTCTGGTGGGTAACCTCTCCATCGCCCGCAAGGGCCTCCTACCAAGTGTAGCACAGAGATTTCCGGCCGACGGCTCTGCCGTCGGCCGGATTTTTTTACTCCGCGACACGTTCGCGATGAGACCGCCTCTCCAGACGGTCTCACCTACGGGTCCTCTCCAAGACCTGGGCAACGCGGTCATCGGCAACGGGGCAGCCGGAACCTGATGCCTACCGGCAGGTGCATGCGTCGGCATCGGTCGCGCGCGCGGCTGCGAAGTTACAGCACAAGGTTGCGGCCAGCGGCCGTTCGCCTACGAACGACGCCCGCATGCCCATCTACACCCGCACCGGCGACGACGGCAACACCGGCCTGTTCGGCAACCGCCGCGTGCCGAAGGACCATCTGCGCATCGAGGCCTATGGCACCGTCGACGAACTCAACTCGTTCGTCGGCGTGCTGCGCGCCGAACCGCTCGACGCGGAGTTCGATCGCCAGCTCAAGCAGATCCAGGACACCTTGTTCGAGATCGGCGCCGACCTCGCCACCGAAGGCGGCACCGCGTCCCTGCCGCGCGTCGAGCCGGCGATCACCGAACTCGAACGCTGGATCGATGCGTCGGAGGCCCAGCTGCCCGCCCTGCGCACGTTCGTGCTGCCGGGTGGCACGCGGGTGGCGGCGCTGCTGCACATGCTGCGCACGGTCGCGCGCCGGGCCGAGCGCCGCTACTGGACGCTGGTGTGGAGCATCGACGATCCGAAGCTGGCGGTGCCGACGCAGCTCGGCATCTACCTGAACCGGCTGTCGGACCTGTGCTTCTCGTGGGCGCGGCGCGCCAACCTGCGCGCGGGCACGCCCGACGTGCCGTGGACGCGCCACTGATCAGGTGCCTCGCGGCCGGGCACAACGGTTCGGGCACAACGGCTCTGGCGCCACGAAACTGAACGCCACGAAACTGGGCGCCACAGCTCTGGCGCGCCGCAGGCGAACCAGCCTCAGACCGGACCAGCCGCGGTGCGGCCCAGACGGCACGCACGGCGCAGCCACATCATCGCCCGCTCGACCTCGCGCGGGCCGGTGACCGGGATCTCGACGAACTCGCGCGAGTGCGGGTCACCGTCGTCGGGCATGCGCTTGGCCCCGATGATCTTCAGAGCCTCGGTGACCTGCGGCGGCGCCAGCTTGACGACGACACCCTTCTTGCCGAGGTAGGCGAAGACTTGGCCGCGCACCAGGAAGCTGTCCTTCCCGTCACGCTTCTCCCGGGCAACATCCTTCCAGGCGCAAAGCCGTTCGACAATCGTGGCGAGTGGATCCATGGGGGCAAACAGTATACCAAGCATTGCCCCCCCACGCCAGCAGCCTCCCCCGGATCCCCGCAAGGGGACCGTATCTCAGCGGCGCAGGAACATGTTCTTGGTCACCAGCCACACCATCGCCGGATACTCGTCCAGCCGCCGCCGCAGGTACTGGATCGCCATGTCCCAGCCGAGCGCGAACGGCACGTAGAGGCGCGCGACGATACCCTGGCGGCGCAGATCGGCCAGGAAGCGCTCGCGCGGCACCCCGTACAACATCTGCACCTCGAAGCGATCGCGGCCGACCCCGGTCTTCGGCACCACCTGCTCGACGAACCGGCGCACGTAGCTGTCGTCGTGACTGGCGAACTCGACGTAGTGGCCGCGCTGCAGCAGCCGCTCGGCGTAGACCAGCATGCGCTCCTTCATCGCCGGCTTGTCGGTCAGGGCGACCTCGGCCGGCTCGCGGTAGATGCCGATCACGAGCCGCACCCGGCACCCCTTCGGCAGGGATTCGAGGTCGCGCTCGGTCCGGTTCATCCGGGTCTGCAGCACGGCACCGACGTGGGTCAGGCCCTCGGCGTGCATCTGCCGCAGCGTCTCCAACGTGAAGTCGGTCCAGTGCCGGCTCTCCATGTCGATCGACACCGCGACCCCGTGCTGTTTGGCCTTGCGGGCGATCGCGAACATCGCCTCGCGCGAGCCCGCTGCATCGCCGCCGTGCTGCAGCGGCTTCGTCGTGTAGGACGACGGCTTCAGCGACAGCGTCGGGCGCGCCGCCGCCGGGATCGCGGCGGCCGCATCGACCATCTGCAGGTAGGCATCGAGGTTCTGCCGGGCCTGCTCGTCGGTGCGAATGTCCTCGGCCAACAGGTCGAGGGTGGCCAGCAGGCCACGTTCGCGCTGCAGCTTCTGCACGACCTCGATGGCCTTGCCGAGGCTGTCGCCAGCGACGTAGGGGCTGGCGAAGAACCGCACCAGGAAGGCGGGAATGACGCGAATCAGCGGGTTCACAGCGGGACGCGGATCATGCCGCCCTCGGGCGGGGAACGCCACGCAGCAGATGCAGCCGGGCCGCGGCACGACGATGGCGCCCGGTCGGCCTCAAGTTCGCCCATGCCATCGGACCGATCCAAGGACCCGATGGAGCCCGGTCGGGCCGGCCGCCACCGCGGCCAAGGCGAACGCATGCGCATCACGTGGTTGTTGGAAGCAGCGGATCAGATCTGGGGCGGCGTCAAGGTCGCCCTCGAGGACGCCAACTGGCTGGCCCGGAGGGGCCACCAGGTGACCGTCGTCAGTCGCTCGGGGCCGCCGACCTGGATGCAGCTGAGCTGCGATTTCCGCCGGGTGCAGGACTTCCGCAGCGAACACCTGCCGGACGCCGACGTGGTGATCGGCACCTACTGGACCACGGTGCCGTGGGCGGTGAGCGCCGGCGCCGGCAAGGGCGCGCCGGTGCACTTCTGCCAGGGCTATGAAGGCGACCAGCAAGAACACGCGGCGCTGCGCGATCGCATCGAGGCCGCCTACCGGCTGCCGGGGGTGACCCACATCACGATCGCCCCCAACCTGACCCAGCTGCTGCGGCAACGGTTCGGTGTCGAGGCCCGCGAGATCGCCTACGCGATCGACCACGCCGTGCACTTCCCGGCCGCTCCCCGGCCCGCCGGCCGCCCGCTGCGGGTCGGACTGGTCGGCCCCTACCAGGTGGCCTGGAAGGACCTCGCCACCGGCTATGCCGCTTGCGACCTCGCGCACCGCGCCGGCCAGTCGCTGATGCTGGTCCGCGCCACCAACACTTCGCCGGTCGCGGCCGAGCTCGAAACCAAGCTGCCGATCGAATGGCATCGCCAGCTGCCGCCGGCCCGCATGGGCGACTACTACCGTTCGCTCGACGTGCTGCTCGGCACCAGCAGCGGCGCCGAGGAAGGCTTCTTCCTGCCGGCGATCGAAGCGATGGCCTGCGGGGTGCCGACCGTGCTGACTTCGGTGCCGTGCTTCCGCGACCACCAGCAGCGGCTCGGCGACGACAGCTACGCGCTGTTCGTGCCGCCGCGCGATCCGGCGGCGATGGCCGAGGCCCTGGTGATCGCCGGTTCGCTGCTGCCGGTGCGCGACAAGCTGCGCTCCCGCGGCCTCGAGCTGGCCGGCCACTATCGCCAGGAACTGCACGGCGAACAGCTCGAGCGCACGCTCGCCGCCGTCGCCGACGCGGCCGCGGCAGCCGACCGCGCGCCGCTGCGGCTGCTGCGGGATGCCGCGGTGGCGGGAACCCCATCCGCCGACCCCGAGTTCGATCGCCTCGCCGCGCGGCTGCAGCAGCTGGCGGCCAGCTGCGCCGGTCGCGGCGACCTGCCGGCGGCGGCGCGCGCGCTGGAAGCCGCGCACTGCCTGCAGCCCGACGACCAGACCTTGCTGCAACGGGCCGCCACGGGCGCACTCGACGCCGGCGCTCCCGCCACGGCGCTGCGCTTGTTCGATCGCCTCGCCGCCGCCGGCGACGACAGCGAAGGCCTGCATCAGGGACGCGGCCTCGCGCTGCATGCGCTCGGTCACGTGCACGCTGCCGCGCAGGCGTTCCGCGCCGCGCTGGCGGTCGGCGTGCGCAGTGCGGACGCCTACAACCGGCTCGGCGTGGTGCTGTTCCAGGCCGGCGACGTGACCGGCGCGCGCGACAGCTTCGAACGCGCGCTGGCCCTGCAGCCCGACCACGGCGACGCCAGCGCCAACCTGCAGGCCCTGCCGGCGGCGTGATCCGGTGCGGATCCTGACCAACCTGCCGCTCGAGTGCTTCGACGCCCGCGCGGCGATGCGCGACGTCGAGTTGGTCACCTACGGGCCGCCGGAGCGCATGCTGGTCGACGGCGTGCACTTCCCGTTCGACGTCGCGTTCGATCCGTCGACCGGCGACTGGGCGCAGCTGGCGGCGCGGCTGCCGCCGGGGTTCGTGCCCGACGTGGTGCTGCTGTGGTGGCCGGACCAGGAACCGGTCCCGGACGGCCTCGAGCAGTGCCCGGCGCAGGTGGTCGGCGTGATGTCGGACTACAACCTGACGCTGCCCTACGTGACCGGCCTGTGGCCGTTCTTCGACCTGCTGCTGTGCGATCGCCAGGGGCAGGAACTGTTCGCCGCGCTGGGCTTCGCCGCGGTCCGGTACTGGTGCCAGTACGCGCACAAGCGAGCGTTCCACCGGCTGTGGCCCGACGCCGGTCCACGCGACATCGAGGTCGGCTTCGCCGGCAACCTCGACCCGATCGTGCAACGGCAGCGCACCCCCTGGCTCGAGCGACTGCACGAGCTCGGCCGCCAGGGCATCCGGACCAGCGTGCGCGACGACGTGCGGGGCGAGGCCTACGGCCGCTTCCTGAACCGCTGTCGGATCGGCTGGAACCGCAGCATCCGCGGCGAGATGAACCTGCGCGGCTTCGAGGTGCCGGCGTGCGGGGCGCTGCTGCTGATGGAACGCGACAACCGCGAGGTGCGCGACTTCTTCGTGCCGGACGAGGAGTGTGTGCTCTACGGCGACGACGACCTCGAGACCATCGTCGCGGAACTGCTGGCCGCCCCGCAGCGGCTGGATCGCATCGCCGCCGCCGGCCGGCAGCGCGTCGAACAGCATCGGTTCGGCAACCGGCTGGAGCCGCTGCGCGCGTGGCAACACGAACTGCCGGCGGGCACCCGCAAGCCGGGCCGGCCGGCGGAGTGTGCACTGGGGCGGGCGACCGCGATGCTGAGTTCGTGGGCCAGCGGGCCAGTCGTGGTCGAGGCCGCGCGGCACGCGCATGCGCTCGCCCCGGACGATCCGCGGCCGCTGAACCTGCTGGCGATGGCGATGCTGCGCTGGCGCGGGGCGGCAGCCGCCGAGGTCGCGTTCCGGCTGTGCCTGCGCGCCGTCGACATCGACGCGAGCTACGTGCCCGCGCTGCACAACCTGACCGCACTGGCCGCGGCGGTCGGCGATCGCGACCAGCGACGACGATTGCAGGCGCGGCGCGAGCTGTGCCTCGAGGCGCCGACGTGGTCCCAACTCGACGGGCCATTGCTGCCACTCGACTTCTCGGCACTCGCGCTCGAGCGCTCGCAGGCCATGCAAGCAGCCCGGCGACACGCGGCACCAGAGCTGCTCGCGGCGGCGCTGCGACAGCACGCATAGGGGTTAACCCGTAGCGGCGAACCGCAGGGTTCTGCGTGGCGCGCACTTGACCATGGCATGGGCGGAGTCAAGCTCTCGGCCACTCGTCCGGTCCCCGAACCGGGTGCCAACCTCTCCCGCACATGGCCACAGCAGCTCCCAAGAATGCTTCCCATCGTTGGTCGTTCTACCGCGCCGGCGGTGTCGACCAGGTCCGCCTCGACAAGGGCGCCGACATCCTCAATCTCGACCAGCTCGACCAGAAGCTGTGGGTGGCGCTGAGCTGCCCGGTCAAGGGCCTCGAGATCGACGAGCGCACGCTGCAACTGCTCGACAGCGACAACGATGCGCACGTGCGGCCGCCCGAGATCGTGGCCGCGGTGAAGTGGTTGCGCGACGTGCTGCAGAACGCCGACGGCCTCGCGCTCGGTGAGGACGGCGTGAAGCTGGCCAACCTGCGCAAGGACACCGCCGAGGGCAAGGCGCTGCTGGCCTCGGCGCACCACATCCTGAAGAGCATCGGCAAGGAAGGCGCGGTCATCACGGTCGCCGACACGACCAAGACCGCCGACGTGTTCGCGAAGGCGAAGCGCAACGGTGACGGCATCGTGCCGCCCGAGACGATCGACGACGAGAAGGCGCGCGCGGTCGCGACCGACATCGTCAACTGCCTCGGCGGCGCCGCCGATCGCTCGGGCAAGCCGGGCTACGACCAGGGCAAGCTCGATGCGTTCTTCGCTGCCTGCGCCGACTTCGACGGCTGGCACAAGGCCGCCGAGGCCGACGCCAAGACCGTGCTGCCGTTCGGCGCCGACACTGCCGCCGCGCACGCGGCGTTCACCGCGGTGCGCGCCAAGGTCGACGACTACTTCGGCCGCTGCCGCCTCGCCGCGTTCGACGCGCGCGCGCTCGCCGCGGTCAATCGTGAGGTCGAGGCCTACGTCGCGGTCGCGCAGAAGGAACTGTCGCTGAACGCCGCCGAGGTCGCGCACTTCCCGATGGCGACGATCGAGGCCAACAAGCCGCTGTCGCTGACGAAGGGCGTCAATCCGGCCTGGGCCGGCCCGCTGAGCGCGTTCCGCGCCGCGTGCTGCAAGGACAAGGAGACGCTCAACGAGACCGAATGGGCGGCGCTCAGCGCGCGCTTCGACGCGTTCGCCGGGTGGCTCGGCAAGAAGGCCGGTGGCACGGTCGAATCACTCGGCATCAAGCGCGTGCGGGAGATCCTCGCCGGCGGCACCAAGGCGGTGCTGCAGCAGGGCATCGCCGACGATCTCGCGGTCGCCGCCGAGGTCGACGCGATGACGCGGGTCGAGAAGCTCGCGCGGCTGCACCGCGACTTCGCGACGCTGCTGAACAACTACGTCAGCTTCTCGGACTTCTATGCGCGCCGCGGCGCGATCTTCCAGGCCGGCACGCTGTATCTCGACGGCCGCGCCTGCGACATGTGTTTCCACGTCCACGACGCCGGCAAGCACACCAAGATGGCGCCGATGTCCAACGCCTATCTGGCGTACGTCGACTGCACGCGGCCGGGCGGCGAGAAGATGACCGTCGCCTGTGCGTTCACCGCCGGCGACAGCGACAACCTGTTCGACGGCCGCAACGGCATCTTCTACGACCGCAAGGGCCGCGACTGGGACGCGACGATCAGCAAGATCGTCAGCAACCCGATCAGCATCGGCCAGGCGTTCTGGTCGCCGTACAAGAAGGTGCTGCGCGGCATCCAGGAGGCGATCGCGAAGAAGGCCGCCGCCGCCGACGAGGCCGCGACCGCGCGGCTGGCCGCCAGCGCGCAGGCCGCCGGTGAGGTGGCGAAGACCGGTGCGGCGCCGGAGAAGCCGAAGTTCGACATCGGCATGGTCGCCGCACTGGGTGTCGCGGTCGGTGGCATCAGCACCGCCGCGGCCGGCTTGCTGAGCGGCTTCCTCGGCCTCGGCGCGTGGATCCCGGTCGGCATCGTCGGCATCCTGCTCGCGATCTCCGGCCCGTCGATGTTCATCGCCTGGCTGAAGCTGCGGCAGCGCAACCTCGGTCCGATCCTCGACGCCAACGGTTGGGCGGTGAACACCATGACCAAGGTGAACATCCCGCTCGGTGGCTCGCTGACGGAGCTGCCGAGAATCCCGGCTGGTTCGGAGCGGTCGCTGGTCGATCCGTACGCGCCGAAGAAGAGCCCGTGGCCGAAGGTCATCTTCTGGTTGCTGGTGCTCGCCGCGGTCGCGTTCGGTCTCTACAAGACCAACTACCTGCACGAGTGGACGGGCGGCAAGATCCCGAAGGGCCACAAGGAAGTGGCGCTGAAGGCCGAGAAGTACGACGGCGTGGCGGGCGACAAGATCGTGCTCACGGTGCTGTCCGCCGACGACGAGCTCGAGGTCTACGACTCGGCCGACGCGGTGAAGTCGATCGCCAAGCTGCCGGTCACCGGCGGCAAGGCCGAGCTGACGGTCCCGGCCGGGATGAAGACCGGCACCCTGTTCGTGCGCGACGGCTCGAGCATGACCGAGGTCAAGATCGCGGTCACCGAGAAGAAGTGACCGCGCGCCGCTGCGGCGCGGCGATCACTTCGCCGGCGCCGCGGCCGGCTTGGTGCGCGCCGAAAGCGCCTGCTTGAGCGCCCGGGTGTCGAGCATGTGCTCCGCCTTGGCCCGCTCCGCCGCCTCGCCCTTGCTGCCGGCGAACACCGCGCAGTCGCGCAAGAACTTCGGCAGCCCGTCGGCTTCCAAGTTGCGCGCGCGCAGCTCCTCGCGCCCGTGGATGCGGACATTCTTCAGCATCGCCGCGAACTCGGCCGGCGAGATCTGCTCACCGGCGAACGCCCGCAGCAGACTGATGCGCGTGAACTCCTTCTGGTTGCGCGCCTGCGCGATCCACTCGACCGCCTCGATCCACCCCAGCATCAGCGCCGACGCGTGTTCCGGCGGCATCGTCTGGATCACCCGACGGTGCGCCACCAGCACCTCCGGCATCACACCGGGGAAGTCGGCGGTGGTCGCGATCACCTCGCAGTTGCCGTTGGCGGTCGCCTGCGCGACGAACGGCTCGTAGCTGATCGCACAGGCCAGCCGCCCGGTCGTGAACTGGTTGGCGAGCGACTCCATGTCCTCGATGACGACCACCTGGAAGTCCGCCGGCGTCAGCCCCTCGGTGGCCAGCTTCGCGGCCAGGAACATCATCACCGCCGGCGAGTCCTCGTAGATGCCGATCCGCTTCTGCTTCAGGTCGGCGAGCTTGCGCCCCTTCTTGATCAGCATCTTGTCGCCGCCGTGCGACCAGTCGACCTCGGCCAGCACCACCAGATCGGCCTGCCCGGAGACCTGCAGACCAACCGCGGTGCCCGCCATCATCAGCGCCAGCTCGGCCTTGCCGGCGACGAACTCCGCCACCGCATCGCCACCGGCGTGGCTGGTGACCACCACGTTCATGCCACCCTGCCGCCAGAACCCCTTCTCCTGCGCGATCACCGCCGGCGTCCAGGCGATCCACGGGTCCATCGACAGCCGGTAGGTCTGGGCCACGAGCCCGCCGCAGAACGCCAACGCGGTGGCGAGAGCCGTGCACAAGCGACGCAATGGGTTGGGCAGCATGACCTCTCCGGCAAGGCCTATCGTGTGCGACCGACCCGGGCTTTAGGGCCACCTCGGCCGGCAAAGTGCCTAGCCGTGCGCAGTCGCCATCTCACCGGCTTCTCCGGCCACCGCCGGGAACTCGATCGCGATCGCTTCGGCGCCGGCCACCGCGGCGTCGAGGTCGGCGGCCGACCACAGCAGCTCGGCGAGCTTCTGGTGCACGACGCTGCGATGGTCGCGCAGCACCTTCTCCAGCACCGACAGGTCCTGCTCGTCGTCGGCGAACCGGGTCTGCATCAACGGATGCTCGCGCGAGCTCGCGACGAAGCGCTCCGCCGACAGCGGCCGGTAGCGACAGAAGAACTCGAAGTGCCACGGCAGGAACCGCATCGCCCGCTCCTTGCCCTTCTCGTCGTCGCGGAAGTGCTCCTTCAGCTTGCGCGCGAAGTCGAGGTAGACCGCGAGCCGTTCGCGCGCATCGGGCTCCCACGCCTTCTGCTCGGTGATCTCGCGGAAGATCCACGGCTTGATCAGCGCGCCGCGCCCGATCATCACCGAGGCGACGCCGCTGCTGCGCCAGCGCTCGTGGGTCTCGTACCAGGTCAGCAGGTCGCCGTTGCCGATCACCGGGATCGAACGTTCGGCGGCGATGCGCGCGATCGCGTCCCAGTCGGCAGCGCGCGAGTAGCGCTGCTCGCGGGTGCGGCCGTGCACCGTCAGCGCCGCGGCGCCGGCCTCCTCGATCGCCTTGCTGACCTCGCTGGCGTTCTGCTCGCTCTCGGTCCAGCCGAGCCGGATCTTCACACTGACCGGCACCGGCACGCCCTTGACCATCTCGGCAACCAGCTTGCCGAGCTGAGTCGGTCGCTGCAGCAGCGTCGCACCCATGCCGCGCTTGACGACGTCGTGGATCGGGCAGCCGCAGTTCAGGTCGACCCACAGCGCGCCACGTTCCACCGCGGCAAGCCCGGCGGCGATCGCGTCCGGCGCCCGCGAGGCAGCAATCTGCGCGCCGAAGCAGGTTTCGTCGGGGTGCTTGCGCAGCAGGGCCAGCTCGCTCTTGCTGCGCTTGACGACCTGGTACGCGTAGGCCATCTCGCCCATCGTGACGGTGCATCCGTGCGCGAGCAGCAGGCGACGGAACGGGAGGTTGCCGCCCTTCGTCAGAGGGGCCAGGAACACACGACCACGAAAGTCCATCGGGCCATCCTGGCCGGCGCCCGCTCCGCTTTCCATCGCGGCTATAGTCCCCGGGCCTCTCTCCACCACCGACCACATGCACATCCCCCACGCCATGGGAGCCGGAGCCGTCCTGTTGACGCTCGGCTGGTTCACGTTCGCAGGCCCGAAGTCCCCGCCGGCCGCCGAGTCGGCGCCGACGGTCGCGGCCCCAGCCCCGCTGCCACCGATCGCCGAGGGCCACCTGGTGCTGGTCGTCGAGGGCGACCGCAATCAGCTGGCGATCACCGCCGCCGTCGCGAAGGTCGACCCGTGGGGCGGCGCCCCTAAGGGCCTGACCAGCGACTGGGAACTCGAAGTGCTCGCTGCCGACGGCACGGCGCTGGCGACGGTGCCGCTCGACCTGTCGGCGTTCGCGACCGGCGTCTTCGAACAGGGGCAGCCGCTGCAGGTGCAGGGCTGCGTGGTGCGCGACACCCGCATCGGCATGCTGGTGTCGGTGCCGGCGTTCGCCGCGGCGGCGAGCTATCGCTTCCGCCATCGCACCGCCGACGGCAACCACGTCGTGATCGGCACGCAGCCGAGTGCGCAGATCCGCCAGCTGGTCGGAGGTGGACGATGAGGCTGCTGCCCTTGCTGTGGGCCGCGGTGGCCGCCGCGGCCGCGACCGCGCAGGCCCCGATCGTGACCACGGTGCTGTCCAACGGCACCACCCAGTCGCGCTACGACATGGTGATCCTCGGCGACGGCTATCAGGCGACCGAGCAGAACAAGTTCAACACCGACGTCAGCACCTTCCTGACCGCGCTGTTCCAGACCCAGCCGTACCAGACGTTCGCCGCCTACTACAACGTGCACACGGTGTTCCGGGCCAGCGTCGAGAGCGGCGCCGATCGCCCCGACGAGACGCCGCCGGTGTTCCGGAACACGGTCTACAACGCCTCGTACAACATCGGCGGCACCGATCGCTGTCTCTACATCCAGAACACCTCGCTGGCGCTGGCCGATGCAGCGCTGGCCCCCGCCACCGAGGGGCGCGTGCTGGTGATGGTCAACGACACGCGCTACGGCGGCTGCGCCGGCCAGTTCGCGGTCAGCTACACCGGCAGCCAGATGAGCAACGTGCAGATCCACGAGCTCGGCCACAGCCTCGGCCAGCTCGCCGACGAGTACGACTATCCGAACAACACCTACACCGGCGGCGAGCCGTCGACGGTCAACATCACCACCTCGCCGACCGGCGCCAAGTGGTCGATCTGGCACGGCACCGACGGCATCAGCGCGTTCGAGGGCGCTGGCTACCACCTGTTCGGGCTCTTCCGCCCGAAGCAGAACTGCATGATGCGCAGCCTCGGGGTCGCGCTGTGCCGCGTCTGCCAGGAGAACATCGTCAAGATCACCAACTCGATCGCCGACACGATCGTGACGACGACGCCGGCGAGCACCGCGGTGACCGTCCCGGTGCCGCAGCTGCAGGTGTTCTCGTTCACACACATCGTGCCACCGGGCAACGCGCCGGTGATCCAGTGGCGGCTCGACGGCAACGTGGTGCCCGGCGCCACCGGCACCTCCTACACGTTCGATCCGACCACCGTCACACTCGGCCTGCACACGCTCGAGGCCAGCGTTCGCGACCAGACGCCGCTGGTGCGCAGCGACCCGGCCCAGGTGATGCGCGAGACCCACACCTGGCAGGTGACGGTCAACGATCCGAGCGCCGGCCAGCTGCGTATCCCCGCACTCAGCACCAACGTGACGTTCGTGCCGGCGGGTGGAGCGGTGACCCTGACCACCACCGTGATCAACGACGGCCCCGCGACCGCCGGCCCGTTCGACGTCGAGTGGTTCCTGTCGCCGACGCCGAGCTGGACGCCGCAGAGCACCTACCTCGGCAAGGTCACCGTCGGCAGCCTGGCGGCGCTGCAGCAGACGGTGATCCCGCGCACGGTGAACCTGCCGTGGGGCATGCCCGCGACGGTGCACTACGTGTTCGCGGTGGCCGACCGACTCGATGTCTTCAACGAGACCAACGAGAACGACAACACGCGCTCCGTCCCGATCCTCGGGCAGGCCCCCGGCTGCGTGACCAAGATCGAGTTCCAAGACCCGCTGGTCTACCCGTTCGACAGCGCCTCGATGTCGCGCACGGCCGGTGGCGCCGTGCACCCGCGCCTGATCGCCCCGTGCGCGAATCCGGCCACGACCATCTACCTGATGGCCTGGACCGGCTCGGGCACGCAGCCGGGCATCGGCCTCGCACCGGGTCTGGTGCTGCCGATCAACTACGACCCGCTGACGCAGCTCGGCCTCGACGGCCTGAACGGGCCGGTGTTCGGCGGCTTCCTCGGCCTGCTCGATGCGCAGGGCCGCGCGCAGGCGACCTTCACGCTGCCGCCGTCGGCGAGTGTGCCGCTCGGCCAGACGCACTTCGCCGCGGTGCTGCTCGGCAACACGCAGCTGTTCACGGCGGTCAGCAACCCGATCGGACTGCAGATCCTGCCGTGAGCCGCTGGCGGAGCGGACCGGGAGGTTCCTTCTCCCGGCCACGTCCTGTGGCACCGGTCCTTCGCATGCATCCACTCCGCCCGACCCACCGCATGGCGGTGTTGCTCACCGCGCTCGGTGCACTCGGTGCCCCGAGCTTCGCCCAGCAGGCCGCGCCGCCGAGCCTGCACGAACGATTCGAGGAACGCCTCGCGCGGCGCGCCGCGGACCGCCGGCGGCAGGTGGAGGCCGGCCTCGCCGAAGCCCGCTCGGTCGGCAAACCGGTGCTGGTGCTGGTGGTGCCGGAGCCGACGTTCTTCGAGACCGACCCCGATCTGGCCGCGCGCAGCCGGATCCTCACGGCGCTGCTGCTGACCACGGATGTCGACACCCGGTGTGAGCTCGCGCTGCTGCAGCCGATCGCCGCCAAGCTCAGCGAACTGACGACGCTCGCCGGCACGGCGCCGCGGACCGGCCTGCCGTGCGCACTGTTGCTGGACCCGCCCCCGGTGCCGCGCCCCGCCGACTTCACCACCACCGCCACTCCGCTCGAACTCGACGGCCGCGGCCCTGACTTCGTGGTCCCTGACGAGGACGTCACCAAGGGCGTGCGCGAGCGGCAGCTGGCATTCCTCACCACGAAGGAAGCCGAGCTGGCGAAGGCGCTGCCGCAGGCGATCGCGACGCACGGCATCGATCGCGGCGCGCTGGCTCGCGCGGTCGAGAGCCGCCTGTCGGCGGACGACCACCGTGCGGTCGAGGGCTGGCTGGCAGGCGGTCGCGCGCCGGAACCGGCGCTGATCGTGCGCGCAGCACCCTGGATCCTGCACACCGCCGAGGCGCGGCCCACCGCCGGCCGCACCGCGCTGCGCACCGCGGTGGCGACGGCGTTCTCGCAGTGGATCGCTGCGGCCCCGCCCCACGGTGCGAAGTGGCCCGAACCGGCCTACGGTGCTGGCTGCAGCCTGCACCCGACGCTGCCGGCACTGCCTGACCGCCTGCTGCAGTTCCACGCAGTGCTGTAGCCAGCCCCGCGGCTCACCGCACGCTGAGGAAGCCGACCGGATCGCCGACCACCGCGGTCTCGACCAGATCCTCGCTGGCCTCGATCGACGCCTCGACCTCGGCGGCCTGCTCGAGGAACCACGCGACTTCCTCGGCCGACGTCGTCACCAGGCCCGGTCGCTGCAGCCGCGCGAACAGCCCCTTCGCCAGCGCCCGCGCCTGCTCCCGCTCGACGACGAACTTCTCGACGTCGATCTGCACCGGCGCGATGCGGCCGTAGGCGACCTCGCTGAGCACCGGCCAGGTCTCCGGATCGGTGAACACGCTGATGCAACCGAGGTGATCGAAGACCTGCCCCGGCGCCAGTTCGCGTGCATCGCCGGCCTGGTAGCGCAACGGCAGCTCCGGCGCCACCGCCTGCAGCCCGGCGTTGAGCAGTTCGCATTCCCGCGCGCGCAGGTTGGCTGCGGTCACCGAGCGCCCGTGCAACATCACCTCGCCGAGCAGCACCGGCAGCTCGGCCACGCCGGCCCCGACCCACAACGACGAGCCGCCGCGCGGCAGCCGCGGCAGCAAGGCCTGACCGAGCGCCTTGCCGAGCGTGCTGACCTTCGGCACGCGTTCGCGCCAGAAGCCCTCGCCACCCCAGTGGAAGTAGATCTCGCCGAGTTCGCGCCAGTCGAGCGCGTCGAGCACGCGGCGGCACGTCTGCATCGCCGCGAGCCAGTCGACACCCGCGCGGCTCATGCCGAACTCACCGGCTGACCGAGCGCGTAGAGCTTGGGCCACGCGAAGATGCCGGTCTTGTGGCCGTCGCTCCAGATGAAGGTCAGGCCGTAGCGGCCGACCAGCTCGGCGCCGAACAGCAGGATGTCGTCGCGCACCGTGCGCGGATCGAGCAGCGGTCGCCCGGTGCCTTCGTCGACGCAGCTGGCGCACGGACACGCGAGCCGCAGGTCGCGGGCCTTGAAATCGTGCACGACCCCGTCCTTCCACTCGATGCGGTAGACGAACGGGGTGATCAGGTCGGCCTTCTTCGGTGTCGGGGTCGGCTTCGGCTGCATGGGGTCGGACGCGGAGCGCTTGCGATCGGCCGGGGGATGCCGGACAAAGTCGGCATGCGACTCGGCGCGCTCATTCTGGCAGGTGGACGCAGCGTGCGCATGGGTCGACCGAAGGAGTTCCTGCCGTTCGGCGACGAGACGATGCTCGGGCGGGTCGCGCGCCAGCTCACCGCGGCCTGCCAGCCGGTGTTGGTCCTCGCGCGCGACGCCGAGCAGGTGCTGCCGCCGCTGCCAGCGAGCTGTTCGCGCCTCGCCGACGAACGCCCCGACGCCGGCCCGCTGGCGGGGCTGGCCATCGGGCTGCGCGAGCTGCAGGAACGGCACGGCTTCGGCGACGACGACGCCTTGCTGCTGACCGGCTGCGACCTGCCGTGGCTGTCCACAGCAGCGGTCGGGTGGCTGCTGCAGCGGCTCGGTGCCGCCGACCTCGTGATGCCGCGGGCCGCCGGCACGCTGCACCCGCTGGCGGCGATCTACCGGCTGCGCACGGCGACCGCGGTCCAGAGCGCGCTCTCGACCGGCGCCGGCACGCCGCGGGCGCTGCTGGCAACCTGCCGGGCGGCCGTCGTCGACGAGCCGGAGCTGCGCACGTTCGACCACGAGCTGCGGTTCCTCGCCAACGTCAACACGCCCGCTGAACACTCGGCGGCGCTCGCGGCGCTGGGGCCGCACGACCCGACCTGACGGCGGGGTCGGCGCCGGCCCGCTTCCCGTTCAGACCGGTTCGCGGCGGCGCCGATGACGATGGCATGGCCAGTACCGATGCCGTGTTGCTGCTGCAGACTTGCGCCGTCGCCGCCTGGGGCACCGCCGGCGGTGCGATCCTGCACGAGCAACCCCGCAACCGCCCGTCGGTGACCTTGCTCGGAGTCGGGCTGCTGGTCGGCGCGATCGTGACCGCGATCGACAGCGAAGTGGTCGGCGGCGCCGGCCTGCCGCTGGCGAGCTGGTCGCTGCTGCTGTTCGGCCTGCTGGCCCTGGTCCCGAATGACGAAGGGCTGGCCCGCGCGCTGTGCGGCAACGGCCTGCGGCTCGCGGTGACCGGCGCGCTGGCGCTGGGTCTGCTGCACTGGGCCCATCGGATCGCGCCGCTGCGCCCCGCGGCGATGGACCTCGTCAGTTGGCAGGGCATCCGCCTGATCACGGCGACGCTGCTCGGCTGGCTGGCGTGGCGCAGCCCTCACGCGAACGGGCAGCTCCGCTGGCTGCTCGGCGCTACGGCCGCCGGGGTCGGCAGCAGCGCACTGCTCGGCGACCTCGGCACGACCGTGAAGGCGACGCTGCAGTGCCTCGCCGTGATGCCGATCCTGGCGATCGCGCTGCGGCAACAGCTGGCGGTGACGACCATCGCGGCGGCGACCGCGGTCGCGTTCGGCTTCACCGGGGCGCTGCGCGCGAGCGCGGTGCAACAGGGACGTGGCCCGCAGCTCGCCGGCCTCGACGACCCGCTGCTGGCGCTCGCGATCGTGTTCGGTGGCTTCGGCATCGCGCTGCATCGGGCCCATCAAGCGATGACGGCAGCGCAGCGCGGTGCGAGCGCGATCGCGGCAGAACCGGCCGCCGCTCCGACCCCGGTGCTGCCACCGACCGCATCGGAGGTGGTGCCGCCGCTCACGCCAGTGCCCGCGAGCGCGCCGACCGCGGAGCCGGCTCCAGCCGCCCCGATCGCGCCCCCGAACCTGACCACGAGCCTCGCCGAGCTCGAGGACTTCGAACGGCTGCTGCAGGGCACCGTCGACCTGGCCAGTGCGCCGTTCGACCTGCACGCCCTGCTGGAGCGTTCGGTCGCCGCGGCCCAACCGACACTGACCCGCCCCGGTCCGCAACTGCAGCTCGAACGGCAGCCGTCGCTGCCGCGCTGGCTGCTCGGCGATGCCGCGCGCGTGCAACAGCTGTTCGATCGCCTGCTGCAACTCGCTACCGCGATGGAGACCGGGCAGCCGGTGCAGGTACGCGCCAGCGCGACCGACACCGTGCACATCGTGATCCGCAACCCGGACTGGACGATGCCGGGGCGAACGCGCTCGCTGTCGCTGCTGTTCAGCCAGCAGCTGGCGCTGACGCTCGGCGGCGAGCTGCAGCTGCGCACCGACGCCGGCGATGTCCTCGAGATCCATCTGCGCCTGCCGAACCGCGCGGCCACCGCGCCCGGCGACCCCACCACGGCGCTGCGCGGTCGCCTGCTGCTGATCGACGACCGCAGCGATCTGCAACGCCTGCTCGGCCACCTGCTGGCGCAGGCCGGCGCCGAGGTCACCACCGCGGAGACGGCCGCCGAGGCACGGCAGCTGCTGGCACGGGCGCCGTTCGACCTGGTGCTGCTCGACCTGGAGCTGCCCGATCGCGACGGCTCCGCGCTGGCGCAGGAACTGCGGCAGCAGGGCATCACGGTGCCGATCGTCGCGCTGACCGACGGTTCCGCGGCGGCCGGGGCGCGCAGCGAACAGGCCGGCTGCAATGCCCACGTCGACAAGCCGATCGACTTCGCGCAGCTGCAGCAGGAACTGTCCCGCCACCTGCCGCCGGCCACGAGCTGAGCCACGGCGCACAGCGCTCGCGTTCGCAATGCCGGACGCGGCGGTGCCAACTCTGGCCCGATGCAGCTAGAACGTCCGGCCCGTGCCGACCCCCGCCGCCCCCGAACCGAAGCAGCGCTGCTACCGCTGCCTGCGCCCGCTGCCGATGTGCTACTGCGCGCAGCTGCCATCGGTGCCGACACGAACCCGCATCGTGATCCTGCAGCACCCACACGAACGCACGCATCCGTTCGGCACCGCGCGCCTCGCCCGCCTGTGCCTGCCGAACGCGACCGTGCACGTGCCGTGGGCCGGCTTCACCGGCACGCTCGAGCAGCGCGTCGAAGTGCCCGCCGACGCCGCGGTGCTGTATCCGCATCCCGACGCCCCGCTGCTGCAGGACCTGCCGCCGGAACGCCGACCGTCGACGCTGATCGCGATCGACGGCACCTGGGCGCACGCCAAGCGCCTCTACCGGGAGAACGTCTGGCTGCACGGCATGCAGCACGTGCGCCTCGATCCGAGCGCACCGAGCCGCTACCGGATCCGCAAGGAGCCGCGCCCGGACTACGTGTCGACGCTCGAGGCGATCCTGGAGGCGCTGCGCATGCTCGAGCCGGACACCCCGGACCTCGATGCACCGCTGCTCGCGTTCGATCGCATGATCGACCAGCAGATCGCGCACCGTGCGACGGTGCCGCCGCGCGGTCGCCACAAGAGCGAACGGCAGCGGCCGTCGCGCGCGCTGTCGCGGTTGCTCGGCGATCCGCGGCTCGTCGTGGCCTACGCCGAATCGGCGCTGCTCGGCGGCGATCCGGCCGGCGAACGCCGGCTGGTGCAGTGGACCGCAGCGAAGCTCGACGGCAGCATGTTCGAGGCGCTGCTGGCCCCGGGCCCCGGGCCGCAGCTCCCCTACCCTGTGGAGCACATGGGGCTGTCGGGCGCGGACTTCCTCGACGCCGAGCCGCTGGAGTTGGCGGTCGCGAGGTTCCGGGCCTGGCTGGAACCGGGTGCGCCGGTCAGTGCGTGGACGCCGACCACACTCGAGTGGGGCGAGGGCATGCTGCCCCCGAACACCGAACGCACCTCGCTGAAGACCAACTGGTGCAACCTGCGCAACCGGCGCGCCGGCTTCCTCGAGAACGTGATCCGGAACGAGCAGCTGGCGCCGGTGCCGAACGACTGCCGCGGCCGCGCGCGCTCGCGGCTCGGCAACGCGCTGGCGGTCGCACAGCTGCTCTGCCGCGAATACGCGGCGCGCTGAACGGCGCCGCGGCGGCCGGACTACTGCACGCCGACGGTCAGCAGCACACCGTTCGAGGCGATGAAGCCGAGCGGCGTCAGCGGCGGACTGGCCGAGATCGACTGCGCGCCGAGCACGGTGCCGCTCAACGACGGATCGTTCGGCACGACCAGGGGCACCAGGGCCGTGCTCCCCGGGTTGAGCCAGAGCTCGTTGACGCCACCGAGCACGTGCGCGAAGCAGGTCGGCATGCCGATCACCGCCAGGTCGATCGGGGCCGGCGCCGGGGTCAGCGTCAGCACCGTGAGACCGAGCGGCGTGCCGGCCGGAATGCCCGACGTCGTCAGCTGCGCCGTGGCGCCGACCACCGGCCGCGTGGCGGCGAGCGCCAGCCCGAAGCAGCCGCTGCCGACCGTGGTGGCCACCGCCGACAGCCCGCCGTTCGGCACGTTGCTGTTGACGGTCACCGACAGCGCGCCGGCGCCGATGCGCGCCTGGTCGATCGAAACCGTGCCCGCCACCGGGGCGACCGTGGTGTCGAACCAGAAGTTGTAGATGCGGTTCCAGTCGAGCGAGTTGCCGCTCGCGGCCAGGAACGACAGCTCGCCGCCGCTGCGCGACCAGGTCCAGTTGTTGAGCGCGTTGTTGTCGATGTCGCGGAAGCCGACCGCGGTCAGCTCGGCCGACGGGTGCAGCGGCAGCTTCAGCGAGGCGCCACCGCGCGCGTTGTCGATGTTGTGCACCGCGTACTCGTAGTGGTAGACGCCGTTGACCGGCCCGGTGACCTTCGCGGCGACCAGGAAGCGGCCGTCGTCGCTGCCGTTGCCGCCGAGGTTGGTGGTGGCACCGCTCCAGCGGTTCAGCACCGAGCCCGCCACCGCATTGCCGACGTTGCTCGTCGACCAGGACGCACCGTTCCACGTGAAGCTCAGCTGGTCCGACATCAGGTTGTTGCCGCGGTTGGCGACCGGCTCGCCTTCGCAGACCAGCTGCACCTGGCCGTAGAACGTGCCCGACTGCGCGAGCTCGCTCTCCGCCACCGTGACGCGGTTCTTGACCGGATCGAAGGCGTTGGTCTGCGTGCTGGTCAGCGACTGCACACCGTCGCTGGCCGCCGCCCCGACCACCGCGGGGTCGCCGCGATCGAAGTAGCTGCCGACCGGGTTCCAGCTGCCGGTCCACGGATCGATCTCGTTCGTCGGGCCGAGGTTGAAGCGGTTGCCGTTGAAGCCCGTGCTGTAGGCGTCGAAGCAGCCGATGCGGAACGTGCTGGCGGGGCCCGACTGGCAGGTGCCGCAGTTGCTCGAGCCGAGGTTGAAGGTGACCCGCGAGTGCTTGACGTAGCTCTCCGGCGTCGACACCTGCACGATGCGCCCGTTGCTCTCACGCGCGAGCAGGAACGCGATCTTGAAGTGCACGTCGGTCATCTGACCGGCGGTGGTCGGCGACGTCTGCCACGGCACATGCACGGTGCCGGCGTTGCAGAATGCGTGGCCGAAGCCGATGCCGACCTCGCCACCGGGATACGCCGGGCCCCGCCGCCCGTAGATCGTCGAGGCGCTGACGTCGTAGAGATTGACGTCGGTGCCGGGCACTGCGTTGGACTGCGCGGCCGCCATCTGGGCGGTGACGGCGAGAAGGAGCAACGAACGTGGAAGGCTCATCGGCGCAGTAGTCCATGCGCGGCGGCCGGCGTCAAGCGGCGGCGAGGAGGCACAGACAGCTGTTGGTGCGCGCACACGCCAGCGCGGACTGGAGCCGGCTCGCCGTATTGCACTAAGCTCGCCCCCATGCCCGAGGCGCAGACAGCACCGGACCACGGCGTGTCGGCAACAACGCCCGACTGGTCGCGCGAGCACAAGGCCATGTTCGAGTGGTCGCCCGCACGCTCGCTGCTGGCCGCCATCCGCAGCTACCAGCGCCATCGCCGCGGCAGCGGCCCCTGGCACGGCCTTTGCCGGCGGATCGCCGTGCTGCGACACCGGTTCTGGCAGGTCGTGGCGGGTTCCGACATCCCGATCAACGCCCAGCTCGGCGGCGGGCTGATGCTGCCGCACCCCAACGGCATCGTGATCCACCCCGATGCCGTGGTCGGCCCCAACTGCCTGCTGTTCCACCAGGTCACGCTCGGCACCAACGGCACCGGCAAGGCACCGACGCTCGGCGGGCACGTCGATGTCGGCGCCGGCGCCAGGATCCTCGGCGGCGTCGTCATCGGCGACCACGCGCGGATCGGCGCCAACGCGGTGGTGCTGTGCGACGTGCCCGCCGGAGCGACTGCCATCGGCGTGCCGGCGAAGGTGCTGCCGCCGCAAGGCTGAGTTGCACACTGCGCGAGCCAACCTGCCATTGTCCGAGGTTGACGTGTGCGGCCGAATCCGGGCTTCGCCAGGGATCTGAAACAGGTCGACTGGTGCCAGTCATTCCAGCGGCATGTCCAACGCAATCCTGATCCGATCCATGACATGGCGCACCGCCATCTCGAGCAGCCTCATGGCTGTCTGCCTCCCCGCCCAGGTGCAGATCAACCCGGTCTTCACGTTTGCCGCGACCGCACATGTCGCAGGGCCGGTCGAAACCGTGCACGACTTCGGTCTGCGCCCCTGCCCGGCGGACCCATGGGCATTCCCGGACACGATCGCCACCGCATTCCGTAGTGCGGATGGCAAGGTCCACCTCCGCTTCGGTCACGGCGGCACGAGCTGCAATCAGCTCGCCATCGGCACCGCAGAGATGATCGGTGCCGACTTCAACACCCTGCGGCTGTCCTGCGCCTCGTCCTTCCCGATCAGCTACGACCCCAATCCCGCGAACTACAACGACGGCGAGTGGATCAGCAGCTACTGGACCGCGAACGGGACCACCGTCCACGCTCTCGTGCACATGGAGTTCCACGGCGAGTGCATCGGCTGCGTCGGTCAGCCTCGCTCCATCACCTACGCCGTCTCGAACGACGGCGGACAGAGCTTTCTGCAGGCACCCGCCGGGGCCAAGATGGTCGCGACCAATCCCGGGAAGTTCCGTTGCACCGGCAACCCGGTAGGCATGGAGGGTGTCAGCAACATCGTGCAACACCCGACCGACGGAAATTGGTATTCCATGTTCCGCTTCGGCACGTTCCTTCGTCCGCCGGCGTGGACGGCACCGAACCAGATCGGTTGGGGCAGGACCTCGGTCATGCGTACCGGCAATCTCGCCGACACGACGTCGTGGCGCGCATGGGGCGGCCACACGGTGTTCCCGGGTGCACCGGCTTCGCTGCCACTGCCTCCCGGGTCCGGTCAGTTCGACATCTCGTTCGTCGATCCCTATGCGTTCCCGGGCTCCGTTCCGAACGCCAACCAACACATCCCGTGGCCTCTCAGCTATGGGGCGCCGCCTTACATCATCTCGCAGCTGGCCATCCCCTCGACACCGGCCTCCGAGCTCTACACCTATGACCCGTTCGCGTTCGTCTACAACACCGACCTCGGCGTGTTCGTCAGCATCGGCCGCGGCGTGAACAGCTCGGTCACCATGGGCGGCATCTACTACGCCTTCTCCAGCAACCTGGTCAGCTGGACGAAGCCCAGGTTGCTGGACCCCTCGCTCGAGTGGCCGGCCACCAGCACGGGGCCCGACAGCCTGCAATATCCCAGCTTCATCGATCACGGCAGCTCCCGGAGGAGCTTCGACTGGTCCGACAACACCTGCCATGTCTACTTCACGACCGTGGCGCCGGCAGGGAGCTTCCAGAATCGTGTGCTCAAGCGCGTGCCGATCGTCTTCACGACGCCTTGAGCACGGCTCGGGCCATTCGACGGCTCCACCTCGCCCTGCTGACCGAAAGCATGGAGGAGAAGTACCAGACGAGTGGCCTGTTCCGCGACGCGTCGCTACCAGAACCCGACGCCCGAACCGCGCGCCATCCGCCACTGCGCGAGCACGTAGACCACCGCGTCGAAGCCGAACCCGACCACGGTGACGAGCAGGCGCTTGGGTCGCAGCGTCTCGCGCCACCGCCCCATCGCGCGGCTCAGCCGCTTGAACAGGAAGTGGAACGGCACGTAGCCGAACGGCAGGCGCGGCAACCGGGCGCGGACCACGTTCGCCAACCAGCCGTCCTGCGCCGCGGCGCGCGCGAGCTCGGGCAGCCGCTCGGCGGCCGGCAGTTCGCGCAACGCCGCGAACGCCGCCGCATTGATCGCCGAGCCGAGCACGATGCGGGTCTGGTGGCGGATCAACGCCCGGATGCCGCGTTCGCTCGCATACAGATGCGAGAGACCGTCGAGGCCGTCGATGCGCGTGAAGTCCTCGCCGTTGACCAGCGCATCGGTGAGCACCATCGCCCGCAGGAAGCCGTCCTCGACCGGCAGCCCGATCGGCAGGTGCAGCGTGCGCGCCCGCGCGGCGGGCATCGCGTAGAGCTGACCGCAGATCGCCGTCTTCCAGTCGTCGAGCCCACCGCTGGCCGCGGCGATCACCTTGTCCAGCGCCGACAGCCCCTCGGGGCGCGCGACGATGTCCTTGATCGGCTGGCTGTTCAGCACCCAGAGCTCGGGCCGCGCCAACAGCCCGCGGGCGAGCCGCTGCAGGGTGTCGGTGGCGGAGAACTCGAGATCCGCATCGACGAACAGCAGCGCGTCGGCATCGGGCCGCGACAGTTCGTGCACGAAGCGGTTCCACGTGCGCGACTTGCCGCCCTCGGGCAGCTCGGCGACCTCGACCCCGGCCGCGCGCGCCAGCGCCGCCGTCGCATCGCGGCAGCCGTTCGCGAGCACCAGGATCCGGGCGTCGAGGCCCGCGAGATCCTGCGCCAGCAGTCGCGCCGCCATCGCGCCGATGCCCGCGGCTTCGTCATGCGCGAACACGCCGATGTCGATCCGCACCGGCTTCATGCCGCCCCCTGCATCGAAGCTCCTGCACCTACCACACGCCGCTGCCGCCACGCCGAGACGTCGCGCAGGAACATCCCGACCAGCACCACGAACAGCGGCTCCACCTCGAAGCGCATCCGCTGCGCCTCGCCGAAGTTCGCGAGCAGCGTGACCGCGATCACATAGCCGAGGGTGACCGCCGCGAACGCGAACCACGGCCACTCCGCGCGCCGCCGGCGGAAGCACGCCTGCCAGAAGGCATAGCCGGTCATGCCGACCACCAGCGCGGCGAGCAGCAGGCAGGCCTCGCTGGCCTTCTTCCACACCGCGGCGCCGAGGCTGAGGTGCTTCAACAGTTCGCCCTCGACCACCGGTGGTGCGCCGGAGAACGCGCGCGCGATGCCGCCGAACTGCCCGTAGGCGATCAGCGAGTGGATCGCCTCCCAGCGCCGCATCCGGTCCATGTTCGGATCGATGAGTCGGTAGTCGGACGCACTGCGGAACAAGAAGGTCGCCGCGTTGCGCAGCACGGCCTTCGCGTAGTGCCCCGGCCGAGCCCGCAGCACCGCGAACGCATCCATGCCGAACTGCCGCGACAGCGCGATGTAGTCGCGGTGGTTGAAGTTCGGCGAGCCGTCGAACCGGCTCACCTGATCGAGTGCCGCCACACCCGACGGCGACGGGGCGGCCGCCGGCTGCGGATAGAGCGACAGCGGCCGGAACGGGTCGTGCATCACCAGCGGGGACGCGCTGCCGCCATCGCGCAGATCATCACGCACCGACGCATCGAGATTGGTGTGCGTCATGGTCGCGAAGTTCATGCCCATCCAGCTGCTCGAGCCGGCGAACCCGAACAGGACCAGGTTCTTCGCGTAGAGGCCGCCGACCAGCACGACCGCGACCAGCGCGGCCCGGAGCACGCTCGCACGCAGCTCGCGCCGCGCCGCCCGCGCCCACCACAGCAGCACCGCGGCGACAGCCAGCAGCCAGACCAGGTGGAAGGCGGACCGCGACAGGCACAACGCGGTCATGGCGAGGAAGGTCCCCAACCCGCCGGCCCGACTGCCGCGGGTCGTGGCCGCCGCCAGCGAGCAGGCGGCCACGCTGATCAGCGCCGCATCGAGATGCGTGTACGAGAGGAAGTTCTCGTAGGCGATCGCGGCCGGGCTGCAGCACAGCAGCGCCACCAGCACGGTGCCGGCCACGCGGCCGACCCGCAGCATGCGCATGGTGGCGTGCAGGCTCACCAGCATCACGACGCCGAGCCCCAGCTGGATGACCTGCCAGGCGAAGGTCTGCGCCGCGGCGCCAGAGCACAGCGACAGCACCGCGCCGTGCAGCGCATTGAACAGCGGCGGCTGCGCGTGCAGATACAGCAACGACTCACCGAGGTTGCCGGTCAGCAACGACGGATCGAGCAGCTGCCACTGGTAGTTCGCGGTGAGGTCGATGCGCACCCCTTGGCTCCACGCCAGCGCCCGCGAGGCGAAGAAAAGTGCGAGCAGCACCAGCAAGGGCAGCTTGTCGATGGCCGCGGTCTCGCGGGCAGGCGCAGCGGCCGGATCGGGCGTTGGTGCAGGCATCGAGGGATCGGGCCGGGAGAGCTGGCGGGTGCGTCGGTTGCGCGGTGGCATCCTGCCGGTCGCTCGCGCTGGCGTCCAGGCTGGGGCCTCGGCAACCAGGAAACCTCGTCGCTACGACCCACTGCCATCGACACCATCGGTTGCCGACGCGGCCGCGTTCGTCGGTGGTGACGCGACGAAGAACCAGGTCAATGCGATCAGCGTCGGGCCGAACGCGAGGAAGGGGAACCAGAGGGCGTCGGGCTGCTCACCGATCACGATGCCGACACCGATCATCGCCACCAGCGGCGGCACGGTCGCATACCAGTAGCTGCGGCGCCGCCGCCGCGAACGGCCATGCGCCACGATCCGCGGCAGCAGGAACCAGGCCGGAGCCAGCAGCAGCGCCGCGACCGGCAGCAACAGCTGCAGCGAGACGGTGAGGGCCAAGGCTTCCATGCCGCGCAGCGAGCCGAGGCAGACGACCATCAGGAACAGCTCGGCAATCAGGGAGGCGACGATGGTCAGGCGGCCGATGGCGACCGGGGACATCGCCGGGCAAGGGGCCGGGTTCGAAATCGGGGTCGGGATGCGGGCTGCAGTCGGGTCGTGATCGTTGGGTGTCATGTGGATTTCTCGCGAGCCACCACCATCGTCGAGCGCCGCCGCCACCGCGTTGCACTTGCGCGGAACGCATCGATACGCCGCGCGAATCGACGCGCCGGCCCGGTGGCCCCCGCGCCGGCCCCGCAGCCGAGGCTGCCACACCGCGCGCCGGATCCGGATGACCTCCGCCGAACAGCCAACCAACATGATGATCTCCCTGCTGTCCGTCTCGTTCCTGGCGAACGCACTCGCGCCCCAGGAACCCTCCCCCGTCCCGGTGTCCCCCGCCCGCCAGGGCGCCGAGGCCCGACATCGTGTGCCGGTGCACACCCGAGAGGTCGAGCCGGGGCAGCCGGCCTACGGACTGTGGGCGGCGGGCCATGACTACAAGGCGAGTTTCCACGACGGCATGACCTTCGTGCCGCGTCTGGGCCGCAGCTACCCACACAACCAGCCGTTCGGATGGCAGACCACCTCGGTGCGGATCGGTGCGCACGAGCTGCTCACCCCCGGCGAAGCACCCGGCTGCCGCTGGGACGACTGGCGCGTGGAATACGAACACGGCGCGGTGGTCGAGGCCTACGACGTGCTCGCTGACGGCCTCGAGCAGACGTTCGTGTTCACGCAGCGACCGGCCGGCGAAGGCGACCTGTGCATCCGCGGCGCGGTCACCACGGCGCTGTGGAGTCCGGCCACCGAGGAACACGCCGGCGGGCTGGAGTTCCGCGATGCCGAAGGGCGCACGATCCTGACCTACGGGCGCGCAGTCGCGATCGATGCCGATGGCGATCGCTTCGTGATGACCACGTCGTGGCAGGACCACACGATCGCCCTGCGACTGGCCGCCGCCGACCTGGCGCGCGCCGACTTCCCGCTGGTCGTCGACCCGCTGCTGGGGGCGGGCACGCTCATCGCGCTCGGCCCCGTCGACCATGTCGGCGACGTCGACGTCGCCACCGACTCGAGCGACGGTCACACCGCCGACACCATGACGTCCTACGTCGCATGGAGCTCGGCCACCGATGCCGACCTGCATGTGCGCCTGGGTTCGATCAGCAGCCTGGTCGGCAACGAGCTGTTCAACGACATCAGCACGACGACCTCCTGTGACCACCCGCGGGCCGCGTACGTGACTGGCGCCGATCGCTGGGTGATCGCCTACCAGGAACTGGTGCTGGCGACGCAGCAGATGCGGGTGCGCGCACTGGTCGCGACCGGCAACACGCCGGCACCGGCGGTCCTGGTCCCGGCCGCGCTGCCGGGCGCGGGCTCGGGTGTGCACGACTGGCGCCCGGTCACCGGCGGCATCGATCCGCGCGGCCTCAACGGCGGCCCCAAATCCGCCCTGATCGTGTTCCAGCGCGAGACCGGCACCACGCCGTTCGCCAACACCGCCGACAGCGCGGTGCTCGGCGTGCTGTTCCAACCGCTGGCGGCGAACCCGTGGGGCGCGCCGTTCGTGATCCAGAACAGCGCCACGATCGACTACGAACGTCCGGCCGTGAACCGGAGCGCCGAGGGCGCGCTGACCTGGTCGTGGTTCGTGGTGATGCAGGCCTACGACAACGCGATCGCCGGCGACGACTGGGACCTGGTCGGGCGCCTCGTCACCAACACCGGCTCGGTGTCGGCCAACTCGTGGGTCTCGAGTCTCGGCACCATGCACAAGCTCGGCCCGGTCGTCGACGGCCGCTACGGCCGCTACTGCGTGGCCTTCAGCAGCACGACGACATCGATCGGCAAGACCCAGAACATCGTCGGCACGCAGATCCACTGCGAACGCCTCGAGTGGTCGCACGGCGCTGCCACGCCGAGTGCGGCGGGCAACTACCCGGCCGAGTCGATCATCACCAATACCTTCAACATCCTCGAGCCGTGCTCGATCGCGCACGACGGCAACTCGCGCTCGCACTGGACGCTGGCCTACCGTTCGAGCTCGACATCGCCGGCGCTGTATGCGACCCGCGTCGGCTACCAGGGCAAGCCGGTCCAGCTCCCGGACCAGGTCTACTACAACCCGGCCTTCGTGCCCGGCGTCGGCAGCGTCGCACACAACGACCGCCTGTCGCGCACGGTCGTCGCCTACGAGGTGCAGAGCAGCGGCAGCGGCGTCTACTGGCGCGAGTTCGTGCTGCCGGTCAACCCACCGCCGTCGACCTACGGCACCGCCTGCACGCCGGCACAGTTGAGCTGGGGCGGCACCAGCAGCAGCGGCCTGCAGCACCAGCGCTGGGTCGGCTCCGAGCTCGTCGGCCCGAAGGTCACGCAGGCGCCGGCCAACTCGCTGCACCTGCTGTTGCTCGGCGGCGACTCGCTGCAGCTGCCGATCAGCGACCCGATCCTCGGCGCCAACTGCTCGCTGCTGGTGCCGCTGAGCGGCCCCGATCACTTCGGCATCTTCCCGCTCGCGGTCGGCAGCACCGTGCAGTGGCAACTGCCGTTGCCAGAGACGCTGCCGGCGATGTCGATCTACCTGCAGGACTGGATCCTCGATCCGGCCGACAACCTGCTGCGCGGCACCAGCGGTCTGCTCGTTCCGCTGGCGAAGTGAACGGCCGCGGCACCGTCGCTACGCTGCGTCGGATGCCGCTTCGCCGAACACTCGCGCGCCTCGCCGTCGTCGCCGTCGTCGCCGCGGCCGCCTGCAGTGGGCCGCCGCCGGCACCGCAACGCCCCGCGCGGCCACCGAACGTGGTCGTGTTCCTGGTCGACGACATGGGCACGCAGGAGACCTCGGTGCCGTTCCAGACGGTCGCGAGCGAACTCAACCGCGTCTACCGGACGCCGGCGATGGAGCGGCTCGCGCGCGAAGGGACCAGGTTCACGCAGGCCTATGCCTCGGCGGTCTGCTCACCATCGCGGATCTCGCTGCTGACCGGCATGAACGTCGCGCGACACGGCGTCACCAACTGGACGCTGCGACAGGATCGATCGCCGGACCAGCCGCATCCGACGCTGCAGCCGCCGGACTGGCCCCGGAACGGCCTGACGACTCCCGATCGCCCCATTGCCGGAACGGTCGCGGCGACGCCGCTGCCGGCGCTGCTGCGCGCTGCCGGCTATCGCACGATCCACGTCGGCAAGGCCCACTTCGGCGCCATCGGCACGCCCGGTGCCGATCCGTGCACGCTCGGGTTCGACGTCAACGTCGCCGGCCATGCGGCCGGCGGCCCGGGCAGCTACCACGGCGAACACAACTACAGCGCCGCGTGGCGCAACGGCGACCGGATCTGGGACGTGCCCGGCCTCGAGCGCTACCACGGCACCGACGTCAACCTGACCGAGGCCCTGACGCGCGAGGCGATCGCCGAACTGGAGCGCGCGCACCGCGACCGCACGCCGTTCTTCCTGCACCTGTCGCACTACGCGATCCATGCGCCGTGGGAGGACGACGCCCGCTTCCGCGCCGCCTACGACCGGGCCGGGCTCGCCCCCAGGCAGGCGACGCTGGCCTCGATGATCGAAGGCATGGATCGTTCGCTCGCCGATGTACTCGCCGCGCTCGATCGGCTCGGACTCACCGACGACACGGTGGTGCTGTTCCTGTCCGACAACGGCTCGCCGGCGCAGTGCCCGCCGAACCTGCCGCTGCGCGGCCACAAGCTGTCACCGTACGAAGGTGGCGTGCGCGTGCCGATGCTGGCGCGCTGGCCCGGTGTGACGCGGGCGGGAACCACGAGCGAGGCCTGCGTCGTCGTCGACGACCTGTTCCCGACCATCCTCGAGTGCGCTGGCATCGACTGGCGCGATCGTGTGGCGCAGACGGTCGACGGCGTCTCGTTCGTACCGACGCTGCGCGACCCCGGGACCGGCGCCGCCGACCGCGCGCTGGTCTGGCACTATCCGCATCAGTACTCGGGGCAGGCACCGTGGAGCGCGATCCGCCGCGGCGACCACAAGCTGGTGCACCATCACGCCGATGGCCGGCTCGAACTGTTCGACGTCGTCACCGATCCCGGCGAACACCACGACCTCGCGGCGCACCAACCAACCCTGGTCCAACAGCTCGCGGGCGAACTCGGTCGGCTGCTGCGCGAACGCGGTGCGCGCATGCCGACCCGCCAGGCGGACGGCTCGCCGGTACCGTTCGCGGACGCGGTCGCGACGCCGCGTTGACGAGCCCGCGGTCGCGCGCCCTTCAGTCGGTGCGGCGCAGCCGAGCGAAGAACGCGTCGAAGTCGGCGAACCAGGTCGTGTCCGTGTCGGCGTGCGAGGTCCCGAAGTCGGCGAACCCGACCCGCGGCTCGCCACCGTGGCGATAGTCGAGGAACAGCGTCTCGCCGTACCAGCGCGCCAGCACGATGCGTTCCTTGGCGCCGGGTGGGAACTGCTCGGCGGCGTCCGCGGCGTCCGGATCGGCATGCTCGCACACGCAGTCGTGCAGGGTCCGCAGCAGTTCGAGCGGCAACAGGTCCGCGTAACCGCCGAACGGCTGCAGCCAGTCGTCGTGCACCGGGCGCGGGGCGTCGACCTTGGCGATCGCGAGGGTGCCGACGCTGCCGCCGTTCTGCACGCGATACAGCGCGCGCAGGCCTTCGGGCAGGCGCACGCCGAGCCGCTGCTCGGCCGCCGCGATGCGATCGTCGCCGCCGCGGGATCGATCGTTGGGCGTGCCGTCGAACCCGCCGTCGCGATACTCGCCGTGGCTGTAGTGGATACCGTGGAAGAAGTTGGCCGGGGTGACCGGTTCGGGCAACACCGTGAAGTCGGCGGCCGCGGTCACGGCGGTGTCGTCATCGTCCTCGGTGGCCGCCGCCGCCGCCCGCGCCGCGGCACGCATCCGCTCGAGATTATCGGCCTCGAGCCGCGCCAACAGCAGGCCGATGAAGATGCCGAACGTGGTCAGCACCGCCGCCACCGTGTAGTCGCCGGTCGTCAAGGCACCCGCGTGACCACCGGCACCACCGAGCGACGAGGCGCCGAGCCCGGCCAGGTAGAGCACGGTCACCAGCAGCGCCTGGATCGGGGCGGTCAACGCCAGCGCACGCGCGATGCTCCGCCACGCGCCACTCGCCAGCAGCGGTCGCCAGGCGCGCCACTTGCCGGCGATGTAGCCGGCGACGAACGCCAGCGTCAACAGCGCGACGAACCAAGGCGACCGACGCAGCCATCCCACCACCGCGGCGGTGACGACGAACGCGAGGCCGGACAGGATGCGGATGCTGCCAGTGAGTCGGGTCACCATGCTGGGCGGCAGCGGACCCGATGCCGCGGGGCGATTGCAATCGCGTTTTGCGGTGCGTGCCTCACCAACGGACGAAGCTGCAGCGTCGCAGCGGTAGCTCGCGCCGGGCGACCAGGCCACCGTGATTCCACTCCTGCACCGGCGCGACCACCCGCCGCGGCGCGCCGTGCAGCGCATCGGCGACCGGAACCAGGAACGCCACCGGCCGCAGCGGGGGCGCCAGAACGTCGAGCTCGCGGAGCGTGGCATCGACGAACGCATCCTCGTCCGCGACCGCGGCAGGACGAGAACGGCGTGTCGACACGAACCGGAAGTCGCCGGACGGGTCGGCGTCGCGACTGGTGAACTCCTCGACGACAACGCCGTCGTCGAGCCAGCGGTAGCTGCGCGGGCGCTCGTGATCGACGAGCTCGAACACCAACGCGTGCAGATCGGCACTGAGCTGCCGCGGCCATGCGCGGTTCGGGGTGGCGTCCAACGCGATCGTCCACGAGTGACCTCGGATGCCGATCAGCACGGCCCAGCCGCCGCCGGGCGACACTTCTCTGCCCAGCGCGTCGTCATACACGACAGCACCGCGGGCACGGAACCACTGCAACACCACGTCATGTGGGGCCCGCACGAGCACTAGATACCGATCCACACCTGGATCCAGCAGGCCACGCCGGTCCGGGTCGTATCCGGTCTGCCACGCAGCGAATGCGGCCGGATCGTCGACCGCCGCCTCGTTCGCCCCGGCAGCACGCGGACCGGGCGGACGCCACGACGCCCCGCGGACCACGAGCGCCAGCACGACCATGCCGACCCCGATCGCCAATCCCGGAAACCCGATCGCCCGCATAACGCCAACCCCCTGCCCACCGGCTCGCTGCGATGCACCGAGTGCATTCGGGCCATTGCCAGGAGCCTTGGACCTCATGAGTCCCGACCATCGCCGCGATCGCAGGCCAGACGCAGCACCAGCGCCATCGCACCGGCACCGAGGAAATGGGCGATCACCACCCAGACGTTGGTGAACATCAGCGAGAACTCGAGCGGATCGCCGCCATGGTGGCCCGTCGCCGCGAACGCGATCGCGATCACCAACACGACGATCGCCAGCACACCGACGACCGTGGCGCGGAAGAAGCCGTTGCCGGGCGGCTGGTCGAGTTCACCGACGGCGAAGATCGTCGTGAACACGCCGGTCACGAACCACAGCGCGAGGATCGCCGCCGAGCTGCTGTCGAGCCGCGTCAGCACGTCGAGGAAGATCATCGCGATCTGGGCCAGGAAGTTGGCGACGCACAGGCACAGCATCGCCAGAGCGAACGACACCAGCACCCGCGCCACACGCGACAGCAGAGACACGGCGACACGGTAGCCGGAGTGGGTCGGGACGGAGAACGAGCAACCGACGCAGCGGTCCGGCGCCCGCTGGTGCCAGCCACGTAATCCCGCAGCCGGCGGCGGCTCTTGCCCGCCGTGCCCTCCCTCCTCCGCCTGCTGCTTCTGCTGCTCGCCAGCCTCCCCGCCTTCGCCCAGACCATCGCGCTCGGCCACGGTTGTGCCCTCGATGTCATCGACGGCACGCTGACCGCGATCGGCGACGACTACAAAGCGACGTTCCGCGCCGGGGAACTCGAGTTCACCCCGCTGCTCGGGCGGCAGGCGCCGCGCAACCTGCCGCTCGCCCTGGAGGTGACCCACTGCTCGCGCGGCGAGCCGGTCGCCGTGGGTCCGGCCGCCCTGAGCCACGACGGCCTGGTCGCGACGTTCGGACGGCCGGAACTCGACGAACGGCTCGAAGTGCGCACCGATGGCATCAAGCAGAGCTTCGTGTTCGCCAGCCTGCCGCCGGGCAACGGCGATCTCGTGGTGCGCTGCCGCGTGCGTTCCGAACTGCGGCCGCAGGCCATCCGCAGCGCCGGTAGCCTGCGCTTCCTGCACGGGTCGGTGGGCGGCGTCGAGATCGGCGCCGTGCTGGGGCTCGAGGCCGACGGCAAAACCTGCGATGGCTCCCTGCACTGTGACGGCGAGCACGTCGATTTCGTGCTGCCGGCCTCGTTCGTGCAACAGGCGCGACTGCCGCTGGTCGTCGATCCGTTGCTCAGCACCATCGCGGTCACATCGTCGACGCTCGCCGACAGCGCCCCGGACGTGGCGCCGCTGCCGGCCCCGGTCGACGCCTATCTGGTCGTCTGGCAACGCGCGGTGTCGGCGACCGACCGCGACGTGCGCGCCCAGCGCGTCAGCAGCAACGGCACGCTGCTCGGCTCGCTGATCATGCTGGAGACTTCGAGCCAGGACACCGCCGATGTCAGCGTCGCGGCATCCCCGATCTCCGGTCGCTGGCTCGTCGCGTGGGAACAGCTCGGTGACATCAAGGGGCGCATCCTGTCGTCGACCGGCGGCCCGCTGAGTTCCCTGGACTTCGCCAACGGCCCCAACCAGCAACGGTCGCCGACACTGGCCGGTGGCGGCTTCGCCTCGAGCGGCATCGCGATGTGCGTCTGGCACGACGCCACCGCGAACCAGATCCAGTGCAAGCAGGTCAACCTGTCGACGCTGTCCAGCTCGTTCCCCAACAGCGTGGTCGCCAGCGGCACGTCCGCGATCACCGTCTCCGACCCGACGATCTCTCGCGACAACCGACTCGACCGCGCCCTGGTGGTGTGGCGCACGACCAACCTGCTCGGCCAGCGCAGCCTGCGCGGCGTCGTGCTGACCCCGAACGGCACGCCACTGTCACCGGTGGTGCCCATCGCCGGCGGCGGCGGCATCGACGCATCCTTCCCGACCTGTGCCGGCGATGGCGTCGACTTCGTCGTGAGCTGGCTCAGTGCGTCGCCGGTGCTCGGGAACGGCGCCGCCTGCGCCGCCGTGCACCACGACTTCGTGTTCCAAGGACTCGGCCCGCTCACTGTGGGCACGCCCCGCCCGTTCCAGGGCCCCGGCGGCTCGGTGCGCAGCACGGCGACGGCGATGTTCCAGGGCTCGGCGATGGTCGCGCTCTCGAGCCCCGGCACGACCGGCAACGACGTGTCCACGCTGTCGGTCGATCCGTTGCTGTGCAGCGACTGCGAGGGCTCGCTGCCGGTCGATCTCGCGGGCAACGACGTCGATGTCGCCATCTGTTCGCGCGCGACCGGACCCGCTGCCATCACGCCGAACGACGGCGCCGTGGTCTACGTGCCGATCGTCGGTGGCCAGGGCGATGTCGCGCTGCGCCTGCTGCGCGCCGACGACGGCGTGCGCAGCCTGCTCGAGATCAACTGCACACCGGGCCTGCCGTTCGCCCCGTGTGCGCGCGCCGGCAACCAGGGCTTCGGCGTCCTGCTGCGCGGGGCAGAGGCGAACGAGCTGACACTGGTGATCCACTCGACGGCGTTGCTGAACTTCAACTGCCAGCCGTGCATCATCGGCCCGGACCCGGCCGTCGGCGTGATCGAGTTCCTCGGCGCCACTTCGGCGAACGGCGACCTGCGCGCGGCGCTGCCGCTGCCCGGGGGGCCAGCGGTGGTCGGCACCACGGTGCACTCGCAGTTCGTGCTGTTCGGCGGCCAGTGCCTCGGCAACTTCCGCGGCACGCTCGGCATCTCGTGCACGCTGCAGTGAGCCGCCGCGCGCGTGCACCCCGGCGGCGGACCATGCCGCCGCCCGGGTCCATCACGGCACCGCTTACCGATTGATCTCCAGCAACAGTCGGTTGCTGATCGTGCCGGTGCCGGCGGCCGACAGGGTCGCCCCCTGCAGGTAGAGCTCGAGCTCCAGGCCCAGGGTCGGCGGAATGGTCAGCGGCACGTCGAACGTCCCGGCCGCCCCCACCGAGCCCGAGCTGGCGCGCCGGACCGAGGCGTCACCCGGCATGCGCCAGCTGCCCAGCGGCGCCGCGAAGCGGTGGTAGGCAATCGGGTCCTGGTTGCTCGGGATCCACAGGAACAGCACGGCCAGGTCGCTGGGGTTGCCACTGAGTGCGACGTTGATCGGGGTCGGCACACCGTTCGTGTGCAGGTTGCCGAAGGCGTCGAGCTGCGGGCAAGAGAGGCGCACCGCAGCGCCGCCACCATCGGTGCGCTCGTCGGCGCCGATCTCGACGCTCGGCGCAGCGTCGCCGACGAAGTCGAGGATGCGCGAGTCACCGTCGAGGTCCATGCCGCAGTCGGCGCGCGCGCTCATCGCGCCGACGTTGACCGTGACCGTCGGCAGCACGAACGAGTTCGTGCCCGCGTCCAGCAGCGGGGAAGAGGGCTGCAAGTGGAGATCCGACGGCGCCGCGACGAACTGCGGCGAGTTGCCGGCGCCGACGACGGACAGGATCCAGTTGGTGGCCTGAGTCAGCACCCCGGTGCCGCCGTTGCTGAGATCCGTGACCGCGCTGGCACCTGCGGCGTACGACATGGGATTCCAGAGGATGTTGTTCGCCAGCGTGATATTGCCCGCTCCGGCGATCAACACTCCGAACACCGGCTGGTTCAACGAGAATGGCCGGCCGTAGCCCTGGGTATTGTTGACGACGTGTGCACTGCAGTTGAGCAGCGCGATGCCCCATTCCGCGTCGTGGACGACGTTGGAGACGATGCGGGGCAGCGTGGTCGTCGGGGCCCCGAACACCTGGATGCCGACCTCGTTGTCGTGGATGTCGTTGGCGCGGAACAGATTCGTCGAGGTGCCGTCGAGGTTCACCGCATTGATACCCGTGCCGAAGCCGGACTCGTTGGCGTTGAACGCGATCTCGCACTCTTCGACGACGTGCTGCGAGTTGCGCCCGACGCGCGTCCAGATGGTGATACCGGTCGAGCGGTTCTGGACCAGGCGGCATCGATGCACGTGGACCTGGTCCGGCGTGTTCACCGGCAGGCCCGAGATCGAGGTGTCGATCTCGATCCCGGCTATGCCGTCGCGCAAGGTGAGTCCGCGGAGGATCGTGCCCGGGGTGACGCCGCAGGCGCCGTTCTGGGCTCCGGCCCGATTGACCCGGAGCACCGGCTCGAACTGGGTACCGCTGATGACGACCCCGGGTTCGAAGGCCTCGAGTTTGACACCGCGGGCCGGCAACTCGATCGGATAGGTCTCACTGACCCCATAGTTGCCAGCGCGAAGGTTGATCGTGATCGGATTGCCGCTCGGGGTCAGACTCAGGGCGGTCGCCACCGCGTGGGTCACCGTGCGCCACGGGGCCGTGATCGTGCCGGGGTTGGCGTTGTTACCGGTCGGGGCAACGTAGTAGATGTTGCCACAGCTCCACGGCGCGGGGTTGGTAGGGATCGGCGCAATCTGCTGCTGGAAGGTCTGTGCGACCAGGGCACCGACGAACGGGCTGCAGGCCATGGTGACGAGCAGATGGAGAGCGGACTTTCGGTTGCGTGTCATTGTCGTTCCTCGTTGAGAATTGGGACTTCGCAATGAGGACGCGACACGCGGCGTCGAGAGGACGACGAAGAATGGAATCCTCGAGCCGTCCGGGTGCTGCTCCGGCGATCGGTGATCACACCGACGTCCCACACGTCATCGGCAGCCCCTCGTCGCACTCGATCTCGCCTGCCAAGGGAAGCAACCACTCAGGTTGCTCGGTGGCGACAGTCCGATGACGCTTACGCCGCGCGGCGTGATACGGAGCCGGCTCGCCTCGTGCGCCGGCACGACCTCGGTGTGATGGAGGCCGAGGATGCCACACCGCAAGGTGTGGACCGGTGCGACGCCGGCCGCGTGCGTGCATCGCGAGAACGCCGTGGCGAGTTCGCGGCGTGACGCGTCATGGTATTGTCCACCGCGGCGCGCGAGCTGCCTGCGCGGTGGACGGTCCGAACCATCCGTCCCGGCCGACCGGGACGACCGACTGTCACTACGACTGCAGCTTCAGAGTCCAACCCCGCCGGATCGCCGAGCTCGTCACGAACGTCGTGTCGATGACGATGGTGCCTGAGGTCGCCGTCGGCAAGCGCAGGAACGTCTGCATGCGATTGCCGGTCCGCGCCCGGGGGATCGTGATCGTCCTGCCGCCGACCGTCACCACCCAGATGACGTCACCGACCTCATTGGGGAGGTTGGTGGCCTGCAACAGCACTGCGTCCTCGGTCGCGCTGGCACGGAAGCGAGCAGCGCTCGAACCGATCACCGCCGGCTGCTGGCCCCACTCGGGCATGGCCATCCACTTGCAGAAATCGAATCCGGGCAGGGTTTCCGGGTCGTAGGTGCAGAGCGAGTCGACGTCGGTGTCGTTGCCGATACCGATTCTCTGCGTGATGCTCTGCCCCCCCTTGGCCTTGAGGGGCTTGTTGCCGCCGGCGACGTCGGGACCGCCGATCAGCACCTGCTCCGACGGGGCGGAGGTCGACTGGGCCAACGAGAACACGATACGGTCCTTGTGATTCACCACGTCGAAGTAGGCAATCGCGTCGATCACGTCCTCGGCACCCAGGCCCAACTGAAGAGGCGTGAAGGCCACTTCGATCGGATTCCAGCCCGATGGGGTCCACTGCGCCCTGAAGACATGGTTGGGGCGGATGGTGCTCGGGCTCGTACCGGGTGCGAAGGCGCCCGAGTAAGCGGACCAGTTCGCAGGGTTCCTGATGTGATCCGCCGATGCCGGCGTGAGGGTGAAGAACCACCTGCCCACCACCGGCACGAGGAAGGTCGGTGAGCCCTGGGCCTCGACCACGGCCGGCATGTAGGTGTCCACGCCGATCACCTGCGCACCCGCGGCGAGGGACATGTGCTCCTGACCGACGTCGAAGAAGGCCGCATCGACGAGGTCGACCGGGACACCCGCGTTGTCGGCGAACCAGTAGCTGTAGAGATCGTTGCCACGTCCCCCAGGCCCCAGCGCCAGGCGCTTGCCGAAAGCGGTCGAGACACCCAGATGGGTGTAGCTGGTCTTCTGCACCACCGAGATCGAGATCGCTGCCCAGCCCGCCCCCGAAGCAGGCGTGACTTCCCAGTGTGTTTCCATTTCGGTGACAGGGATGTTGTCGTTCCCGGTGGAGATCGCGTTCATGTGGAACTGCTGCGCGCGGAAGCTCGCGTTGGCTCCGAGGTGATGCAGCAGTGCCGGGACGGTGAAGGTCGGGGCCAGGCCATTCGCCGGAAACTGCAGCAGGCTCCGATCACCTGCCGGCTTGCCCTGGATCGTGCAGCTGTTGGTGCTCGCGTTCTCGATGATGAGCCCCTGCGCCAAGCCCGACAGCGGCGATTGTGCAGCGAGCCCCCCGAGCGAGGCAGTGAGAAAGGAGATGAGGATCGTTGGCTTCATGGTCATTTGCAGATCAGCGTCCGGAGGACGGTTTCGAGGATGTCCACTCGTCGATCTTGGCCGCGGGGGCCTTCTCGCGAATGAGTGAAAGGAACAGCGCCCTTGCTGCGCTTGCCTCTTCTTCGCCGAGCCGGTCGGGCATCAAGGTGATGGCGAGCAGCGCGGAGTACCAGTTGGAAGGTTCGCTCGCGGCGAGGTTGGCGGCATCGGCAAACGGCGCGCGGCCCTCGCTGAGGCAGGTCGCCAGGGCGACCTTCACGGACTCGCCGTGGCCGGTCTGCTGCCACTTCCCGAGTGCAGCGTCGGCGGCGGCGCGAGCCCCCACCGGGTCGGCGGCGATCAGGTGGCCCAACGCACGCTGGAAGTCGATCTCGCCGCGCAGCCGATCACGCACCCGATCCGGGAACGGGCCACTCGACAGCAGGTCTTCCGCCTGTCTGAGCGCGGACCGGTCTCCGACACCACCGCGCACCAAATGCACCCAGAACAGCGTCTCGTACGACGACCTCGAGTGCGGGCGCAGGGCTATGGCCCTGGTGAGGTACTCGACGGCTCGGTCGAGATCGCCGAGTCGCCGCAGCGCGACCCCGGCATTCTCCAGCAGATTGGCCGAGAACGGCGCCAGCTCTAGCCCGGTGCGGATCGCGTCCAGGGCTTCCGAATGACGTTGCTGCATCAGCAAGGCGAGGCCCTCGAGATGAGCCGTCATCGCGGTCGTCCTGCTGCGGCGCTCCTCCATGCGCAGCACGGCCTCGTGCACCCGCCGCGCTCCGGCCCTGCGTTCGTCGACCGGCCGCTTGTCGAGCGCGTCGAGATCGATCAGCAGCCGCTGCTCGAGCGCAGGTTCGCAATCGTCCAACCGCGGGTCGAACAACCGGTCGCGCGCAACCTTGAAGTTTCGACGCCGCAGTTCGTGGAAGGCGAGCAGATAGACCTCGTCGGCCGCGGCCGGTTCGGGAGCACCATCGAGGTTCGGCGTCGACAATGACGACGCGAGTGCGTCGAGGTGGGCCCGAACCAGGAAGTCGGCGACCGATCCTGGAACCTGTCGCGCGATCGACTCGAGGTCGGCGATCGCCGCGCGGTGATCGCCCTGGTCCCACAGGAAGGCGGCACGGGTGGCCAGGATCGGCAGTGCGTGCAGCGCGTTGGCGGCAGCGCGGTCGAGCAGTTCGCGCTCGCGCGCGCGAGCCGGATCGTCGGGCATCGCGCGATCGTCGGGATTCCACAGCGTCAGCAACGGCTGCAGCCTGGACTCGGCCTCCGCATAGGCTGACTGCATCCTGTCGCGGCGGTTGCGTTGGTACTCGCCGTGGCCCCAGTAACCGACCAGGCCGAGAACGAAAGCCAGCGAGACGGCGAGCGCGGCCAACGCCGCCGGCGATCGGCGCACCCTGCGCGCGAGACGGGCGATCGCCCCCGGATAGCGGGCCGCGACAGGCTCGTGGGCGAGGAACGCCTCGAGGTCTTCGCGCAGGTGGCACATCGACCGGTAGCGCCGGTCCAGGTCGCGATTGAGCCCCACGTCGAGGATCGCGAGCAGGTCCTTCGGCAGGTCGGGACGCAGGCTGGCCGGCAGGGCGGGATCGCGGACCGGGATCGCCGCGAGCACTTCGGCCGGGGTGCCTTCGTAAGGCGCGTTGCCGGTCAAAGCCCGGTAGAGCGATGCGGTCAGACCATAGATGTCGACGCTCGGGCCCAGGGGTCGATCGGCCCGCAGCTGCTCCGGCGCCATGTAAGCCGGCGTGCCGACGCCGCGCGCCCCGTCGGCAAGGGTCGCCTGCGCGCCCAGTGTGGCGATGCCGAAGTCGATCAGCACGGGCCCCCGGCTCGACAACATGATGTTCGAGGGTTTGACGTCGCGATGCACGATGCCCTTCTCGTGCGCCAGTTCGAGCGCCCGCGAGAGCTGCGCGGCGTGTGCGACCGCCTCACGCACGGGCATGCGCCCCGCCTTGCCCAGCGCGGCGCGGTCCTCGAGCGCGTGCTGCATGGAGATACCCTCGAGGTATTCCATGACGATGTAGGCCTGCCCCTCGTCGGTGCGCTTGCGATCGTGGATCGTCGCGATCGCCGGGTGGTTCAGCTGCGCCAGCACCTCGCCCTCGCGCTGGAAGCGGCGCTCGTTCTCGTCGCGATTGGACATCTCGGTCCGCAGGACCTTCACGGCAACGGTGCGCCCGAGCTCGAGATCATCCGCTTTGTAGACGGCGCCCATGGCGCCATAGCCGAGACACTCGGAGAGCACGTAGCGGCCGCCGAACACACTCCCGGTCAGCGAGCCAGGTGCTCTGGCCGCCGGACGGAACGCCGTGGCCTTGACGAGCGAGACCGCGTCCGCCACCGCAGAACGAAGCTCCGGACTGCCCGCGCAAAGGGCGTCGAGGTCCACGGCTTCGCCACGCTCGAGCTGGTGCAGGGCATCCGCCACCAACTCTTCGAGACGATCCTGGTCCTGGGGCGAGTGCTCCGTCACAGGACCTCGTCGTTGTCGGCGGTCACCCCACTCTGCTGCAGACGCACGAGCAAACGGGCGTGCAGCCGGTGGAACGCCTTGCGGGCAGCGTCCGCCGACGGGAAGCCGAGCTCTTCGGCCAGGGTCTCGAACGGAGCTTCGCCGTCCAGCCGGCGCACCAGCAGCACTCGGTCCCGCCCTTCGAAGCCATCCAAGGTGGCGAAGTAGATCCGGATCTGCTCTTCGGCACAGAGCTTCCTGACCGGGTGGTCGCTGGCCTGCGTGTGATCCAGCGCGCCGTCCTCGTGCTTGGTGCGCCGGCGATCCCTGCGCACGGCATGATGGAAGCGCACCAGGTCGAGCAGACGGCTGCGGACCGCCGACGCGATGAAGTTGACGAACTCTCCCTCCGTGGCCCCGAGAAAGCCCTCCAGACTCGACAGCACTCGCCGGAAGACATCCTGGACCACGTCGCCGGTGCTGAACAGAGCCACTAGGTTGCCGGCATGGGCGCCGAGTTCGGCCCGGAGCTGTCGATGGGCGATGCGCTCGACGGTCGGGTAGTGCAGGGAACACAACGAGTCCAACGCCATTCGGTCGCCCCGGCGGGCAGCGGCGAGCAGGATCGGGAAGTCGGAGGGAGCCGCGTTCATTGGCTTGACGAAGTGAGGACGTGGAGCCGCTGCACCAGCGGACAGGAGTCTAGGAAGAATCTGTGTCACCAGCCCGAGGCAATTCTCGACGCAGTACGGCGCCGCTCCGACGTCATCCAGCGCAGCTCACCGCGCGCCAGCGACGGCCCGCAGCTCTTCCCAGGTCGCGACGCTCCGGTCGTACAGCTCCGTGGTCGGCGGCAGCACCAGGCCGACCAGCAAGGTCGCCGTGTCGGCGGCGTCGGTCGGCTGCGCCGGATCCGTCGGTGTGCGCTTCTTCAGCCGCGCCCAGACTTCGTCGAAGCGCTGGCGGAGCTCTTCCTGCATTCGGTTCAGCTCGTCCCGAACCGCCGGATCGGGCCGGTCGGCGAGCCGCGCGAGCGGCGCCAGCTGCGCGGCGATGGCGTCGATGCAGAACCGTCGGGAATCGACCCCGTGACGGCGGAACAGTTCGCCGCGCACACCAGGTTCCTGGTCCGTCCCCCGCAGCATGATGTCGAGCAGCCGCATGGCTTGCTGCTCCGCCGGCACCACGAACGCGCCGACGGCCGGCCGCACCGCGAGGTGCTGCTGCAGCGAGCCTCGCAGCGCCTCGGCGGTGGCCGGCCACTCCGCCGACGCGACCGTGGTCAGGTGCGCGGCGCACGACTCGATTTCGAAGGCCATCAGCCAGGCGATGCAAGTCGGTTCGTCGCACAGCTGCCGCGCCAGCACCAGCAGACCGGAGCAGGTCGCGAGCAGCTTCGTTTCGTCGCGATCGGTGATCGCCTGGTAGCCGCGCGCCATCGCGAGCGTCTGCAGACTCCGGATCCCCACCAGTCGATCGAAGAACTCCGGTGCACCTTCTTTCTCGCCGCGCGGCCCGAAGCGACAGTTCGGAATGGCCGTGGCCCGGCCCCACTCGGCGAGCGCAGGCGCCGCGGCCGCGACCGCCGCTCGCCAGGTCGGGCCGACCGCCGCGTCGCGGTCGACCCGACCACGGGCCTGGTGGTCATCTTCCGGCAACCCGTCTAAGTCCGCCCCGAACGCACCGCGCAGCAGCGTCTCCATGCGCCGGTAGACGGCGGCGGCATCGCCGCGGCGGAGGTCATGGGCCGCGAAGGCCCGCCGATGGAACTCGCGGCCGTCGCCGGCGACGAACGTCGCCACCAGCGCGTCGCGGTCGACGCCGTGGTCCGCCGTCAGCACCATGCAGCTCTCCGGCTCGCCGGCATCGAACTCGAGACCCGGCACCGCCACCTTGTTGCTCTCGATGACGTTCTGTGCCAACGGCGACGTCACCAGCTCCGGGATGTCGTAGCCGACGAGCGCAGCGGTCGGATGCAGGATCACGCGGCTCCGGTGCACGTCGCCACTGACCAGCACGACGCCCTCGATGCGCTGCGCACCGAGCCAGCGGAACAGCGCATCCCGTTCGGCGGCCCAGTTGCCCCAGCAGTCGCGCTTCTTGGGCCGCACCCCGTCGTTCCAGACCATGCCGCAGGCGAGCACCTTCCAGGTCGCCTTCGACGCGGCGAGCCACTGCTGCAACCACTGCAGCTGGCCGCTGCCGAGCAACGACCGTTCGCCGGGGGCCAGCGGCGAGGTCTCGGTGTCGGCGAACGTGCGCGCGTCGAGCACGAACACCTCGACCGGTCCGCGTCGAAACCGTGTGTAGATGCCGCGCGCGCCGTCGCCGTAGCCGGCGTGCGCGTGGTAGGCGACGAACACCTCCCGCGCCGTGTCGCTGCCCTTCGCGGCGCCGAACGCGTCGTTGGTCGCGTAGTCGTGATCGTCCCAGACGGTCCAGGTCGGGATCACCGCGAGCGTGCGCGCAACCGGCGCGAAGGCGAGGAACTCACGGTGCCGCCGCCGACGGGCCGCGATGCTGCCATCGTCGATGTACGGCGTGTCGCCGAGCAGCACGAGCGCATCGGGGCGGCGCGCGGTGATCTGGCCCCAGATCGGCTGCTCGGGCTTGCCGCGTTCGTCGGCGCACGAGCCGAACGCGATCGTGGCGCGTGGGGCGTCGTCGCCGATCGAGGTCGTCCAACCGGCCCCGATCGCTTCGTGCACCACGGCATCGGGCGCGGTCGCGCGGATCCGCAGGCCGAAGCTCGCGCCGGGCGCCAGCCCGTCGATCGCGAAGTGCAGCGTCAGGTCATCGGCGAGCGAGGCCGTGGCCGTCGCCTGCTTCGCGGGGCGTCCGTCGCGATCGAGCAGCTCGAGCACGAAGGTGCCCGGCGCGCTGGCGCGGGCCCAGGCATGGATCGACGTCGTGTCGACGTGGCCTTGCAACGGACCATGCGTCAGCGTCACGTCCTGCGCGGCGACCACACCGAGGACCCAACCGGCGACGAGACTGCGCTTCATCGCGTCATCTGACTCGCCGCGGACGGCTCACGCCATGGGCGATGCCCGCCGCGATGGAAGGGATCCCCTATGCCAACGAGCCGGCGCTGGTCTCGCTGGGCCTCGGGCGCCACCCGGATTCCGCAGCGACCGGTCGCAGCATCGGCGAGCGATTGCCGGCATCATGCCACCATGACGCAGCCCCGCTCCTCGGTTCGTGGCGCTCTGCCAGCACCCACCGCCGGCACCGCGGCCGGCCAGCCGCTGCCCCCCGGCCAGCTGGTGCTGCCGGATCCGGAGTTCGCGCCCGACGCCGATGGAACGCCGGTGGCCTGGGTGTCGCGCGCGCCGCATCGCGAGGTGGCGGCAACCTGCGACGCGATCGCCCGCAGCTACGCCGAACACGGGCTGTGGCCGTTCGTCGCCGACACGCTCGACGCCAGCGGCCGGCCGTGGACCAGCGGCGAGTTCGCGGGTGCCCAGCCGCTGGCGACGGCAGGCAGCAACGAGTTGCTGGCGGCGCTGTGGTCGCAGGCGGTGCCGGAGGACGAAGCGGACGAAGCCGATGCGCTGGCGGAGATCGCGCCGTTCGCGGCCGCCTGGCCGGGGCTCGCGGCCGCCGGCAGCGGTCGCGACGACGACGCGGCGCTGGCCGCGGTGCGCGGTGAGCTGACCGGTCACCTCGGCCTGTGCGCCGTCAGCCGCCCGGCCCTGGTGCCCGCTGCGATCGGCTGGCAGGGCGCGGTGAACTTCGATCTCGAGCCGGGCGCCATCGCCGCCGTGCTCTGCGACTGGGAGGATCGCTTCGGCGCGGTGCTGGTCGGCATCGGCTTCGACACCCTGACGCTCGCCGTGCAGCGGCCGCCGCGCACGATCGAACACGCGACCGCGGTGGCGGCCGAGCTGTTCGCGTTCTGCCCCGACATCGTGCAGCAAGGGGTCGGCAGCATCGAGGAACTGGCCGCGGAGCTGGTCGACACCCGCCGCTGGTCGTTCTGGTGGGACTGACGCGCGACGCCGACGCCACGTGTCGGCGTCGCTGTCGGCCCGTTCCTCAGTAGCCCAGACGCAGCTTCAGGCCGTTGGTCAGGGCGAAGCCCGGCAGGAACGTGTCATTGCCGTTCAGGTCGAACACACCGGCCTGGCAGTAGACCGGCATGCCGGCCAGCGCGGCGGTGGCCGGGATCGGCAGCGGCACGGCCGAGGTCCCGAAGAAGTTGGTGACGACGGCCCAGGTCGCACCGATGTTCGCGACCAGGATGCTGTTGGGCAGCAGCGGGGCCGGATCGAGCGCAGCCGCGATCACCGCGATCGAGAAGCCGCGCGCGTTGCGCAGCCCGAGCCCGAACGTCGCGTTGCCGATCACCGGCACGGCCGGGATGCCGACCGGGTAGAGGTTGGGCACCAGCGCGCTGGTGCCGGCCGAACCGGCGCCGTACGAGTCGGCCCGCGCCTGCGGCACACCGGGCAGCACGACCACGGTGCCCGCCGCGGCGTCGCAGTAGACGAGGTCGGCGAAGCCGTCACCACCGATGTCGGCGAGGCCGATGCCCGTCGCCAGCGTGCCGGCCCGGACGATGCCGCCGGTGCCCGCGCCCTGCCGCGACCAGTTGCCGAGCACGGTGATCGAGCCGCCGACGAAGTTCACCAGCGCGACGTCGCGACGCACGGTGTCCGGATCGGCGTCCGCGTCGAGGTCGCCGGCCACCATCTCGGTCGGCCCACGATCGACGACGAACAGCGAGCGCCTGAACACGCCGGCGTCGTTGCGCAGCACGTCGACCCCGCCCGGGCCGAAGCCGAACGCATCGCGCGAGCTGGAGACCAGCAGGTCGATGTCACCATCGCCCTCGACGTCGGTCGCCAACACGCGGTTCGAGTTGGCCGACAGCGCGATCGGACTCGCGCCGAACGCGGTGAAGCCCCCGCTGCCGTTGCCCTGGAAGAAGTGCACGCGGCCGCTGCCGGCGTCGCCCTCGGCGACGGCGATGTCGGCGAAGGTGTCGCCGTTCAGGTCCCCGACCGACGCGTCGCGGCAGGCCACCGTGAAGCTGGCGGCGAGGGTCACGGGCGCGAAGCCGGTGCCGGCCCCGTTGTTCAGCAGCGCCGCGGCCTTGCCCGGCAGCAGGCCGGCCGAACCGGCATCGGTGACGACGAGATCGTCGATCGCGTCGGCGTCCAGCTTGCCGGCGGCGAGGCCGCTCGGCGAGACCGCGCCGGCGATCGAGTGCGTGTGCAGCAGGCTGAACGAGCCGGCCCCGTTGTTGGCGAACACGTAGACCTTGTGCTCGACCAGCGACGGCGGAACGCTGACGGTCAGCACGGCCAGATCGCGGCCGGCCGCACCGTTGAACTCACCGGCGACGACCGCGACCGGAGCGCCGGCGGCGACGCCGAACGGCACGTTCGTGACCGCGAAGGTGCCGCCGCTGTTGAGACCGAGCGCCAGCGCCGGGGTCGGGCCCTGGCTCAGCGCCGCGAAGTCGCTGTCGGTGTCGGCGTCGAGGTTGCTGACGACCAGATCGATCGGCGCGTAGCCCGACGGCAGATTGGTGACGATGCCGGGGCCGAAGCCCTTCGCCAGCGGCTTGGCCAGCGGATCGCTCGCCGCCGCCGTGCCCGCCAACGTGTGCGGGCCCGCGACCGCGAGGCTCGAGTAGTGGTTGCCGCTGTAGGTGTTGCCGCCGGCATCGTCCGCGGCGTCGTTGTCGTCACCGGCGACGGTGACCGAGAACGAGTTGTCGCTGACGATCAGGCCCGAGATGTTCTGGGTGTAGAGGCCGAACTCGGCGGTGTGCACGCGGTTGCGCCGGATGCTGCCGCTGATGGTGCTGGCGGTGCTGCCGAAGAAGTAGAGGCCGACCTGGCAGTTGCCGAAGTTGCAGTCCTCGACCACGATCGGCGAGCCCGGCTCGAAGAACAGGATGCCGGTCGCGACGGTGCCGGGCGGGTCGTACCAGCTGTCCGTGATCGTGCAGCGCCGGATGTCACACGTGGCGCCGCGGCTGATCTGCATGGCGTTCTGGGCGGCGAGGCCCAGGAACGCGTGGTTGAAGCCGTCGATGCGGCACTCGTCCAACACCACGTGCGCGTTGAAGTTGGCGACCACACCGCCCTTGCCGTACTCGTGCACCAGGCAGTTGCGCATCGTCACCGTGGTCAGGTCGGCGGGGGCGTCGCCGCGGATGTTGACGGCGAGCGGGCCCTGGATGCCGTTGATCGGGTTGGCACGCGCGTTCGTGCACTCGACGTTGTCGAGCACGGCGTCGGCGCCCGTCCCGACCCACAGCGAATAGCCGCGACCGTTCGGCGGCAGGTTGAAGCCGTTGTCGAGCGTGAGGTCGCGCACGCGGACCGTGGCGCTGCCCTGGATGGCCAACGCGCAGCGGTGCGCTTCCGCCGTCGGCGTCGCCAGCAGGCCCGCCGGCAGCGTGAGGTTCAGGCTCGTGTGCGCGCGGATCACCGTCGCGCCCTGGCCGGCGCCGACCAGGGTCAGCGTCTTCGTGCCGAGGACGACATTGCCCTGTTCGTCACCGTACGTGGCGGCGATCAGGCGAATCACGTCGCCGGCGGCGGCGACGGCGGCGGCGTGATTGATGGTCTGGAACGGCGATGCCGAGGTGCCGGGATTGGCGTTGCTGCCGGTGGGGCTGACCCACCATTGCGTCTGCGCCGTGGCGCTGGCCATGGCGAACAGGGAGGTGACGACGAAACAGAGGCGCTGCATGAAAATCTCCTTCTTGGCGAACTTGGCGAGGGACGGACTCTCAGTCCCCGACGCGCAGGCACAGCCCGGCGGTGAGACTGATTTCGGGTAGGAACGACGACGCGGCCAGGTCGTAGACGCCGGCCTGCAGGCAGAACGAGAAGCCGCGCGCGTCGGGCAGCGCGGGCAATGGCAGGCCGAAGGCGCCACGGCCGTTGCTGTCGGTGAGCGTGCCGAGGATGAACAGCGGCACATCCAGCAGATAGCCACACGGCACGGCAACCGGCCCCGGCCCGAGCGCCACCGCGCACGCCGCGATCGACAGCGGGAAGGCGTCGACGACGACGATCTCGAAACCCGGATTCGGTTGCGTCGGCAGCCCCGGCAGGCCGCGCGTCTCGAGCCGCGGCTCGCGGCCCGCGGTGCCGGGACAACCGGGTCCGAACGTGGTGACCTGCGCCGTCGGCGAGCCGTGCAGCAGCGCGATACCACCGCGGTCCGGCTCGGCCACGATCAGGTCGTGGTACGGATCGCCGTCGAAGTCACCGGCGACCAGATCGACGGGTCCGGCGACGAGACTCATCGCGCCACCGCCGGCGAAGCCGGTCGCCGGCTCCCAGGCGCCGAACAGGGTGACCCGACCGGCCGAAGGATGCGCGACGAGCAGTTCGGGGCGCACCTGGCCCGACACGGCATCGCCATCGAGATCGGCCACACACAGCCGCGCCGGACCGCCCTCGAGCGGCTGGGCCGGCGCCGAGAACAACAGGCTCGGCCGGTTCTCGAACACCTTCAGGGCGCCGCGCTGGAACGGCAGCGCGCCGCCGGCGGCGGCGACCAGGAAGTCGCGGTCGCCATCGGCATCGAAGTCCGCGATCAGCACCTGGGCCGGGTTGGTCGGCACCGCGAACGGACTGCCGAGACTGGCCACGAACGAGCCGAACCCGTCGCCGCGCAGCCAGTGCAAGCGCCCGCTGCCGGGGCTGCCTTCGAGCACCGCGAGATCGTTGTTGCCGTCGTCGTCGACGTCGCCGGCGGCGACCGACACGACCGCCTCGGTGAACGTCACCGGCAGCGCCGCGGTAGCCCACGCACCACCCTTGCCGACGTTGCGGAACACCTCCGCGCGCCCCGCCACGAACGGCCACGCGCCCTGGTCCACGACGGTGATGTCGTCCAGGAAGTCGCTGTCCAGCCGCGCCGCCGCCACACCGGCCGGAGCGATGTGGTTCGGCAGCGACTGCTGGTGCAGCAGGCTCATGCCGCCCGCCCCGTCGTTGCCGAACACCCAGAATGCAGCACCGGCGGCCGCGGGCGGCAGCGGCGCCGTCACGGCGACCAGATCGAGGCCCGGCATCGCGTCGAACTCGCCGGTGGCGAGCGCGACCGGGCGCAGCCCCGCACCACCGAACGACACCAAGCCGATGAGGTAGCCGGTCGGCCGCCACCGCCCCACCGTGAGGCCGGCCCCATTGCCGACCAGATCGAGCGTCGCGAAGTCGGAGCGACCATCGGCATCGAAGTCGGCGCTGACGACCGCCACCGGCGCGCCGCCGCACACGATGCGCTCGAGGCCGCCGAGTTCGGACAGGCTGCTGACCGGCGCGAGGTCGACGTTGCCACCACCCGGGATCGCGACGCTGGTCGCGGTCGGCAGCACGCCGTAGCGATTCTGCGCCCATACGTTGAGCCCGGCGCTGTCGTCCCAGTATGGCATCGGATCGAACCGGCTGACCGGGAACAGCGCGTTGCCGGTGACCAGCAACCCGGTCACACCGCGCACGGCGACGGTGGTGTCGACGGCGGCGATGCGATTGTTGCGGATGCTGCCCGGTACGATCTGCGGCGGCGTGTGCCGCACGTCGATGCCGATCGCGGCGCGGGCGATGCGGTTGCCCTCGACGAGGCAGCCCGAGCCGTGCTGCTCGAGCCGCACGGCGGTGCCACCGGCACCACCGCAGTCGGTGATGCGCGACAGCCGGATCGAGCCTTGCGCGACGTTCTGCAGCCACACGCCGACCTGGTCGCCGCTGCCGAGATACGGGGTCGGCCCCGCGATGTCGCACTCCTGCACGTCGATCTCGGCGCGCAGCGTGGCCCGGATCGCGGCGGAACCGAAGTTCACCAGCGCGCCATCGCGAACCACCAGCGAGGTCGGGTTGGCCGGCACGTCGCCGCGGACGGCGATGGCGTTCGCCGGCGTCGCACCGGGTACCGCCGGACGACAGTTGCGAACGACGACGTGGTCACAGACGACATCGACGCCACCGCGCAGATAGATGCCGGCGAGCTCACCGGCCGCCGGGGCCACGCTCTGTGCATCGATCGCCAGCGAGCGCACGTGGATGCGCGCGGTGCCACTGAGCAGCAGCCCGACGCGATGCGGCACGGCGACCGCGGCTCCGGCCCCGACCGGAACCAGCGGGATCGTCGACGAGCTGTGCGGCCGCAAGATCGTCGTCGCGGCGCCATCACCCTGCAGCACCAGGTCCTTGGTGCCGAGCTGCACGATGCCCTGTTCGTTGCCGTAGACACCGGCGTGCAGGAACAGCGTGCTGCCCGGCGCCGCGACCGCCGCCGCGTGGTTGATGGTCCGGAACGGACTCGCGATCGTGCCGGCGCCGGTATCGCTACCGCCCGGGGCAATGTGAATCTGGGCCCCCGCGCATGCAGCGATGCTGAGCGTCCAAACTGCCGTGGCGAGCGGATTCATGGCGATGCAGTCCTTCGGTGTCTTCTTCGATGCACGGCCCACACGGTGTCGCGAGGGTGTTCCCGTAGCGGCGGGCCAGGCGAGGCCGCACCGCTTCTCAACGCGCGCTGTGATAGCCGTAGCGAGCGCGATGTCCAGCTTCTGCTGACTGCGGTCGACAATTCCCCACGCCATGGCCGAGGACGGGCTGACCAGGACGGAGTGGCGGCGCGCATCGGCTCGACGGTCGAGCGGATGCCGCGCGAACGGAACCTGCGGCGCGAGCGATCAGCGCTTGCCGGCGCGCAGCAGCGCACCGACCGCGACCAGCACGAACGACGCGAGCCACAGGAAGTAGCCGGCGCGGTAGATCTCGAACGGGTTCTGGTCAGCGAGGTAGATCCAGCTCGCGTCGGCGACCGCGGCCGCCAGCAACACGAGCCCGATCGCGAGCGGCAATCGCCGCGCGGCCACGAGCAGCAGCCCCGCCAACATCAGCACGTTGGTGAGGCAGGTCGCACCGAGCAGATACTGCTTCCAGCGGTCGTCCTCGGGCAACGGCGAATCGGTCGCGGTCAGCAGATGCCACGCGAACTTGCAGGCGCTCCAGCCGGGCAACCAGTCCGGCCCCGACATCGCGCCGAGCATGCCCTCCGCCTGCGCGCCGAGCCGTTGGCCCCAGCCGGGCAGCGCGCCGAACAGCTCTTGCCCCTTGTAGGCAGGCACCAGCCACGACACCGCGAACAGCACCGCGCCGACCAGCAGCAGCCGACCGCCGAGGTCGCCGCTGCCCTTCTTGCTCTTGCCCATGGGTTGATTGCCGCTCGCTGCACGCGAAGCGGCGCCGGCATGCTGCCGTTCGTGCTCGCCGTCGTCCAGCGTGCGTCGGAACGGCCGTCAGATACGCCGACGCCGCTGCGGCTCCACCATGGAGCGAGCGGCAAGAGCCCCTCACCCCTCGCCCACCGCCTGCAGACACAGCTCCTTCACCTTGCGCAGATCCAGCTTGCCGGTCCCCAGCACCGGCAACGCGGCCACCGGCACGAACTGATCGACGCGCGGCACGAACAGCGGCGGCAGCCCGCGCCCGCCCATCTTCTTCACCACCTCGACCAGCGTCGGCGGATCGAGCACCGTCAACACCATCAGCCGCTCGCCCTTCTTCGCGTCGGGCACACCACACACCGCGAACGCGCGCTCCGGCCGCCCGCTGCACGCCTGCAGGTGTTCCTCGACCACGCCGTGCGGCACCATCTCACCGCCGATCTTGCTGAACCGCGACAGGCGATCGGTCAGGAACAAGAACCCGTCGTCGTCGAGCCGGCCGATGTCGCCGGTGATGTAGCAGCCCTCGTGCAGCGCCGCCGTGGTCAGGTCCGGGCGACCGAGATAGCCCTGCATCACGTTGGCACCGCGCACCAGCACCAGCCCGCTCTCGCCGATCGGCTTGTCGACCTTGGTCTCCGGATCGACGATGCGCACCACGACACCCGGCAGCGGCCGGCCGACCGAACCGCGCCGCACGCCGGCCTGATAGAAGCCCGCCGCGCGGTAACCCGGCGCGCTGATCGCGACCGCCGGCGACGTCTCGGTCGCGCCGTAGCCCTGGATCGGCGTGATGCCGAAGCGATCGGCGAACGCGGCGGCGAGCTCTTCGGTCAGCTTCTCGGCGCCGGTCAGCACGATGCGCAGCGACCCGAACTGGCCCGGCTCGCAGCGCCGCTGGTAGAGCTGCAGGAACGTCGGCGTCGCCAACAGGATCGTCGCGCGCTGCTTCGCGACCAGTTCGCCGATCGCCGCGGCATCGAGCGGGTTGGGGTGGAACACGATGCCCGCGCCCTGCTGGATCGCGTACCACAGCGCCATGTTGCCGAACGAGTGGAACAGCGGCAGCACGCCGACCAGCCGATCGCGGTGATCGAGCGGGATCAGCTGCGCGATGCCGTCGCAGTTGGACTGCACGTTGCCGTGCGACAGCATCACGCCCTTCGGCTCGCCGGTGCTGCCGCTGCTGAACAGGATCGTCGCGATGTCGCCCCGCTGCACGCGCTTGCTCGCACCACACGCGCGCTCGAGGGCGCCGATCGGCAGCAGCAGACCGCGCAACAGTGCGCCGAGCCGTTCGAACCGACCGATGCCGGCCAGCACGTCCTCGAGGCACAGCAGCGTGACGCCGGCCGGGATCGTCACCTTGATGCGCTCGAGGAACGCGCGCGAGCTGACGATCGTGCGCAGTCCCGCCTGGGCGACCGCCGAGTCGAACGCGTTCTGGCCGACGGTGAAGTTCAGCGACACCGCGGTGCGCCCCGACAGGCTCGCCGCGATCGCCGCCAACGCTCCGCCGATCGACGGCGGCAACATCAGCCCCACGTTCTGCTGGCCGGCCCACGGCTGCCGCAGCCGCCGCGCCAGCACGATCGCCGCCGCCAGCACCGCACCGCGCGAGAGACGCTTGCCCTGGCTGTCGAGCAGGCACGGCTGCAGCGGCCGGCGCCGCACCGCGCGCACGAAGCCCACGTGCAGCGGCCGCAGTTCCTCGGCGCGCAGCCGGAACGCCGCTTCGCCGAGGTGATCGACCGCGCGCCGCACTTCGACCGGCGGCGTCGCCGACGGCATCGGCACGCCGAACGACACCGTGACCGGGCACGGCACCTTGGTCGGCCACAGCTGCACGCGACCCTGGCGCGCGCTGCCGAACGAGCCGTAGACGCGGTCGAGGTGCACCGGCACCACCGGATTGCTGCGCCCCTTCAGGATCCGCTGCATGCCGCGCCGGAACGGCAGCGTGCTGCCCATGCGGCTGATCTCGCCCTCGGCGAACAGGCACACCAGTTCGCCCTGGTCGAGCGCCTGGCCGGCCTCGCGCAGCGCCTTCAGCAGCACGCGCGGGCCGCCGCTCTGCGCGATCGGGATCGCGCGCAGCGCCGCCAGGAACGGCTTCAGGTACGGGCGTTCGTACCAGTACTGCTCGACGACGAACCGGATCGGCCGATCGGTCGCCGCGATCACGAACAGCGCGTCGAGGAACGACACGTGGTTGGGCACCAGCAGCGCGCCGCCCTGCTGCGGCACGTGGCTCTGGCCCACCAACCGCAGCCGATACAGCGTGCGCGTCAGCAGCACCACGCACAGCCGCAGCAGCGCCTCCGGCAGCAGCCAGATCGCCCAGACCGTCGCCAGCAGCGTGATCGCCGCGGCGATCAACAGGATCTGGCCGCAATCACACCCGAGCCGCGCCAACAGCAGGCAACCGAGGTTGCCGGCCAAGATGCCGGCGAACGACACGCAGTTGACCAGCGCGATGATGGCGCCGCGGCGCGCCGGCGGCGCCTTCCACTGCACCAGCGCGTTCAACGGCACCACGACCAGACCGCTGGCGACACCGAGCAGCGTCATCCAGCCGAACGTGCCGAACCAGCCCGGCATGAACAGGCCGAGCATCGCGGTGCCGAACGCGAGGCCGAGCGCCCCGAGCGGGATCAGGCCGACCTCGACGACGCCGCGCGACAACCGGCCGGCGAGCCACGCGCCGAAGCCGACGCCGACCGCGAACAGCGCGTACGGCACGCCCGCGTACTGGTCCGAGAAGCCCAGCACCTGCTTGCCGTAGACCAGCACGTCCTGGCCGAGCAGCGAGGCGAGGCCCCAGAACGCCACCGAACCCAGCGTCGCCAGCCACAGCGTGCGATCGCCTCGCAGCGCGCGCCACGCACCGCCGAGCACCTGGCCGAACGGTTCGGCCGCAGCTCCGGACGGCGCGGTGCGCGGCACCGCCAGCGCGCCGACGAAGCCGACCGCGGCGAGCACCGTCAGCACCACGCCGACCCACCAGATGCCGACGCCGTGGCCCTGGATCTTCTCGAGCAGCACGCCGCCGGCGGCGGTGCCGAGCACGATGGCGACGAAGCTGGCGCCCTCGAGCCGCCCGTTCGCGGCCGCCAGGCGGTCGTGCGGCAGCAGTTCGGGCAGGATGCCGTACTTGCCCGGCGCGAACAGCGCGCTCTGCAGCCCCATGCCGGCGAGCACCGCGAGTGGCACCCAGCCGACCGGTGCCACCGCCAGCGCCCAGGTGCCGAGCGCCATCAGCAGCACCTCGAGCGCCTTGGTCCAGACGATCAGGTCGCGTTTGCCGACCCGGTCGCCGAGCGCCATCGCCGGCAGCGAGCCGAGCATCAGCGGCAGCGTGAAGACGACGAACGCCAGCGTGGTCTCGTACTGGGACGCGGCCTCGTCGCCCTTGTCCACCGTCGCCAATGCCAACAGCAGCACCACCATCTTGAAGGCGTTGTCGTTGAAGGCGCCGAGGAACTGCGCCAGCAGCAGGCCGCCGAGCGGGTGACGCGGCGCGGTGGACGAGGAGGTCATGGTCATGGATCGGGCTCCGGGACAGCCGAACTATCGCCCGGACCACCGTGCAGCCGCAGGAACTCGTGCTTGTGGCACTGATAAGCTGCGCTTCATGATCGATCTGCACCGCCTGGTGGGCTTCCACCTGGTCGCCACCCAGGGTGGCTACGCCCGCGCCGCCCGCGCCGCCGACTACCCGATCACCCAACCAGCCCTGCACCAGCAGGTGAAGAAGCTCGAGGCCGAGGTCGGCCTGCAGCTGCTCGAACGCATCGGCAAGGACCAGATGCGCCCGACCCCGGCCGGCGCCCACCTGCTCGCGTTCGTCGCCCCGTTCCTGCGCGACCTGCCCGCCGTGGTGAATCGGCTGCGCACCGGCGAGTTCGACGGCACACTGTCGATCCGCGCCGAGTCCCTGCTGATCCGGCAACTGCTGCCGCCGTGGCTGCTGGCGCTGCGCAAACAGCGGCCGCACTGCCAGCTGAACCTGCAGGAACTGGTGGTGACCGACCTCGCCGCACTGCGCACCGGCGCCTGCGACGCGATGCTGACGTGGCTGCCCGAGGTGCCCGACGACATCGCCAGCCAGCAGGTGGCGACCCTGCACGCGTGCCTCGTGGTGCCGCGCGACCGCGCGCGCTCGGCGACCAGGCCACCGGCGTTCGCCCAGCTCGCCGACCTGCCGTTCCTCGCCTATCCCGAGGGCACCCGGCCGCAGGCGCTGCAGATGCAGGCGCTGGCGGGCGTCGGCGTGGCGCCGGCCCAGATGATCCGGCTCGACACTGCCGATGCGATACTGGGTTACGTCGAGTCGGGGCTCGGCTGGTCGCTGGTGCCGAGCCTGGACCCGAACGGACCGCCCGGGCGCCGGCTGTGGGCGTTTCCGTGGGGGCGCCCGCGTGCGACGTTCCCGGTCTGGCTGCTGTGGCGGAAGGACGCTCCGGAGAGCCCGATGCTCGATGCGCTGATCGGCACGGCGCCGCGAGTGGAGAATCGGGCCGGCGGTGGCTCGGCGGCCCGCCCCGGGAGCCGGTGACCTGCCCCCGGGTCGCGGACTATCGCCCTGCTGTCCACCCGCGACCGGACTCGGACTCGGCACCCCACCCAGGGATCCACGATGCGACACAGCCTGCCCTTGCTCTCCCTCGCCCTGTTGCTGTCCGGGCTGCCGGCCCAGGTGGTCGGCATCGACAGCCTGGCCCCGGTCGGGCTGCAGAATTCGATCCCGTTCGGCCCGACCAACTACGGCTGGACCACGGTGCACTTCTACCCCGCGTCGCGCCTGCACGCGTCGGGCATCTGCGCCGGCTCCACGCTGGCCGACTTCGCGATCGCGATCGGCGACGGCATCCCGTCCGGCACCAGCGGGGTGTTCCAGACCTCGCAGGCGCTGGTGCAGATCGGGCATGTCGCGGTGCAACCGCCGGTCGCCGGCAACTGGGCCAACAACCTGGCCCAGCCGGTCACCGTGCACGCGCTGAACCAGGGACCGTTCGCGCTGCCATGGACCAGCAACCAATGGGCCTCGCTGCCGGGCGTGCAGGCGGCCGGGTTCGTCTGGGACGGCGTGCGCGACGTCGGCATCCGGATCTCGACCGCGGGCAGCCCGACCGGCACCTTCCATGCGCGCACCTCCGGCCACCAGCAGTTCGCTACGCAGGCGTTCACGCCGCCGGGCCAGTTCCCGCTCACCGGCGGGCTCGGCGCGCTGCAGGTGCGCTTGACGTTCGCGCCGAGCGCCACGTGCGCTGCCGTCGACCGCTTCGGCAGCGGCTGCATCGACACCAATGCCGCCTACTACAAGATCTTCCTGTCGCCGGGCACGTTCGACCTCGGCGGCGCGCCGGGCCAGGAACGTCGCCTGATCCACACCGCGACGCCGACCGGCTACACGGTGAGCAGGAGCCTCGGCGGCTGGCAGCCGGTCGCCGGCACCCCGTGGCAGGCGAACGGCGGCGGGCCGATCGGCAACGAGTCGATCAGCGCCGCGATGCCGCTGCCGTTCGCGTTCCCGTTCGCGAACACCAGCACTTCGGTCGTGCACGCATCGGCGAACGGTTACCTGATCCTCGGCCCGACCACCGCGGCCACGGAACTCTTCTCCGGCAACGGCGACGGTCTCGTCGCCGGGCCGGCCAAGATGGCGCCGCTGTGGAGCAACCTGTTCCCCAGCTTCAACACCCTCGGCTCGAGCATCTACTTCGAGACCGCCGCCGACAATCAGTCCGTCTGCATCACCTGGCTCGATTGCGCGTTCACGTTCCTCGGCACGCCCGTGCCGCAGTCGAGCGTCACCTTCCAGATCGTGCTGCGCAGCAACGGCGACTTCGAATACCGATACGGCACCATCAACCTGGCCGGGGCCAACTCCGGCCCGATCCTCGTCGGCTGGTCGCCAGGTGACCAGCCCAGCTCGAACCGCCGCCTGCCGGTGCCGTTCGACATGTCGCAGCCGCAGGCGCAGCTCTCGATCGACCGGCTGAGCGTGCTGCCGCTCACCCTCGAAGCCACCGTTCCGGATCTCGGCGCGACGATGCTCTTCACCTGCCGGAACGTGCCGGCATTCGCGCCATTCCTGATCCTGATGATGTCGACCGGTGCGACCCCGGGCGTGGATCTCGGCTTCGCCGGTGCTCCTTCGTGCTCCATCTATCTGAGCGGCTTCCTCGGCTCGGCGACGTTGCTCATCACCAACGGCCTCGCGACGTTCCCGCTGACGATCCCGACCAGTGCCAGCCTGATCGGCACCACGTTCGCGTCGCAGGCGGTGGCGTTCTCGCCCCACAATGCAATGGGCCTTCACACCTCGAACGGCCTGCGGGCGCAGGTCGGACGGTAGTCTGCGAGGACCGCGTCGCCGCCCTGACACCCGGAGTCCCGCATGCGCTGCCATCTGCACTCGTCGGTCTTGCCGCTGTTGCTCGCCCCGCTGTCCGCGCAGGTGATCGGCATCGACAGCATCTTCACCACCGGCTGGCCACGCTCGGATGTGTTCGGCCCCGTCGCCAACGGCTTCACGTCCGTTCACTTCTACCCGGCCTCGCGCCTGAAGGTCTCGGGGGTCTGCGCCAACTCCCAGCTGCTCGACTTCGCGATCGCTCCCGACCTCGGCATCCCGAGTGCCCTGAGCGGCGTGTTCCGGTGCAACTCGGCGTTGATCCAGATCGGTCACGTGACGGTGTCGCCGCCGATTCCAGGCAGCTGGAACACCAACCTCGACCAGCCGGTGACCGCGTTCGACCCGAGCCAAGGACAGTTCTCGCTGCCCTGGGTGAACAACCAGTGGGCCTCGTTGCCCGGCGTGCAGGCCGCCGGCTTCGTCTGGGACGGCGTGCGCGACATCGGCATCCGCATCTCGACGGCGGGCAATCCGTCCGGCACCTTCCAGGTGCGCACGTCCGGCCACCAGTGGATCGGCACCGCGACATCGACCCCTTCGAGCCAGGTGCCGATCACCGGGAGTTCCCTCTCTGCACTGCAGGTGCGGCTCACGTTCGCGCCGTCCGCCACCTGCGCCGCCGTGACTCCGGTCGGCAATGGCTGCGTGGACCGCAACGCCGCCTACTACAAGATCTTCTTGTCCCCGGGCACGTTCGACCTCGGCAGTGCCCCGGGCCAGGAGCGGCTGCTGATCCACAGCCGCAACGCCGACGGCTACAGCGTGAGCAGCGGCATCGGTGGCTGGTTCCAACCCACCGGCGCTCCACTCGTCACCAACTTGACTGGCCTGCCGCTCGGCCAGAACTCCCTGAGCCAACCGATCAACCTGCCGTTCGCGTTCCCGATCGGTACCGGCAGCACGTCGGTCGTGCACGCGTCGGCGAACGGGCTGCTGCTGCTGGGCCCGTCCCCCGCGGCGTTCGAGAACCTGCCGGCGAACGGCAATGGCCTCGTCAACGGCTTGCCGAAGATGGCGCCGATGTGGGCCAAGCTGTGGCCCGACCTCAACGGTGGCGCGGCCGGCGTCTACTTCGATGTCGCCCCGGACAACCAGACCGCCTACGTGACCTGGCGCGAGTGCAGCTTCGTCGGCACCGGCGCAGCGCTGCCCAATCAGTCGCTGCTCACGTTCCAGATCGCGTTGCGCAGCAACGGCGACTTCGAGTACCGCTATCGCGTCGCCTCCATGGCGCCGACGGCGACCGGCACGATCCTGGTCGGCTGGTCGCCGGGCACCCAACCGGGCTCGCCCCAGCGCCTGCCGCTGCCGATCGACGTGTCGCAGCCGGCGGTGCAGTTCGATCTCGACACCGCGAACGTGCTGCCGCTGACGCTGACCGGCAGCCTGCCCGAGCTCGGCACCACGATGCTGTTCACCGCCACCAACGTGCCGGCGTTCGCCCCGTTCGCCTTGCTGCTGATGGCGAACGGCACCGGCCCGGGCGTCGACCTCGGCACCGCCGGCGCACCGTCCTGCTCGATCCACCTGAGCGGGTTCCTGGGCTCGGCAGCCCTGCCGGTCAACAGCGGGCTCGCGACGTTCCCACTGACCCTGCCGAGCAGCGCCAGCATCATCGGCAGTTCGTTCGGTGCCCAGTCGGTGGCGTTCTCGCCGCACAACGCCATGGGGCTGCAGACGTCGAACGGCCTGCTCTGGACCATCGGCAACTGACCGCCGGCGGCGAGCCGCCGGTGCGATCGACATTCGGCATGGCGCTGCCGCCCGGGTATCTTGCGTGGCTTGTGCGAAGGTGCAAATGAGTCAGAAGGCAGCGCTGTCAATCGCAGGCTCGGTCTTGTTGGTGGCCATCGGTGCATTCGTCTGGATGACGCTGCAGCCCGAGGTCGGCCTGCTCGATCGACGCCCCGACTCGGCCGGCGATACCGCACCGTACGCCGCGGCCGGCAACGGCCAGCTCGGCAGCAACGACAGCGACACCACGGCACTCGACGCGACGGTGGTGCGAGCCGAGGTCGGCACCACCGCCATCGTCCGGCGGCCGCTGCCCGACGATGCCGAATGGGTGCGGATCACCGTGGTCGATCGCGACACCGACGCGCCGATCCCCGGCGCCAGGGTGCTGTGGTCGGACGAGACGGTGTGGAAGCACCTCGGCGGCGGCCGCAACGAGTTCTTCACGAGCGACGAGGGGCAACGCCTGCTGCAGGCACCCGAACGCCTCGCGGAACGCGGGGGCTGGGAGACGATCGCCGACGAACGCGGCGAGGCCCGCGTCACGCTGCGCGAGAACACCGAGGTGATCGGCATGCACGACGGCCGCTACGGACTGCTGTCGCTGGCGACCAACAGCGTGCCGCCGCCGCAGGGCCACCGGCTGCGCCTGCAGCCCGATCTCGCCATCACCGTGCGCGTCGTCGACGACCGCGAACAACCGTGCGCCGACGTGCCGCTGCACGTGGCGCCCCACGACGACCAGGGCGTCCAGCTCACCTGGGACCGATTGGCCCACGCGATCACCGACGCCGACGGCAACGCGACGATCCGGCATCTGCAGCAGCTCCACGACAAGATGCGCCGATCGCTGCTGGCACGCGAAGCCGAACTGCCGCGGACCACGGCCACGCCGGTGTGGCGAGTCCGGACCAGGTTGGCGGTCGACCGCGACCGCGGCGTCGCGTTCGCGATCGACGCGCCGCCGACCGAGCCGGTCGTGCTGCGACTGGGCCCGACCGGGAGCATCCGCGCCCGCAGCATCGACGGGCCGTCCGCGACCGCGTTCCGCAATGCCACGCTGATACACGACCAACGGGAAGAGGGACCTACGCGACTCGGCCTGCCGCGGTTCCAGCGCAGCGCCCGCCCGGACCCCGACGGCTTCGTGCGCTGGCGCCACCTGCCACTGGGCCAGCGGTTCTTCATCCACACCAATACCGGCATCGGCACCGAAGTCACCGGGCCCCGGCTCGCGGATCAGGAGATCGAGGTGATCCTGCAACCCGAGACCGGCGCGGTGGTCCTGCGCGGTCGAGCGCTGGGGCCGGACCGCCAACCGCTGGTCGACACGAACCTGCTGCTGCGGGGGCGTGGTCCCAGGACCATGATCCATGTCGAACCGAGGACCGACGCCGAGGGGCGATTCCTGGTCCAGGCGACCACCACCGATCAACCGCTCGAGCTCGAGGCGCTGTGCTTGATGCGCGAGTACGCGGACGAGGAGCCATGGCGGCTCGACCTGCCGCCGCGCACGATCCGACCGGGCACCGAGGACCTCGGCGATCTCGTGCTCGCACCGGGGCCGATCCTGGCCAGCGGCCACCTGTTCGCCGGGGACGAGCCGTTCGTCGGCAATGTGTGGGTACGCCTCGAACGCGAGGAGACTCGCGAGGACAAGATCGTGCGACCGCGCTGGCGGACGCAAGAAGACGTGCAACAGCGACTGCACGGCAATCAGTTCATCCTGCGCGGCGCGGCCCCGGCGGGCCGCTACCGGCTCTCGGTGCACGGCGATCACAACCTGCCGATCACGCCGGTCGAGATCCGGCTCGGGCAGACCGATGTCGTGATCCGCCTCGATCGCGGCGCCAGGCTGGCTGCCAGTGCGCTGCTGCCCGAGAACGCGCCGACCGAGGCGCTGCTCGCCGAACTGATCGCGGCCGAGCGCGACCCGAAGACCGGGGCGCCGCGGCGCCACCCCGCCGACCTCGAAGCCGAACGAGGCGAACGCCACCAGCTGCGCTGGGGCGCCGTGCCACCCGGCACCTACACTCTCGAGCTGCGACTCGACACCGGCACGGCGCCACTCGCATCGATCGCAGCAGTCGTCGTACCGCCGCCACCGGGCGGCGATCCGCGGCTCGTCGACATCGACCTGCGCGCCATGGTCCGCATCGTGCAGGCGGAGGTGGTCACTGCCGACGGCAAGCCGGCCGAAGACGCCGACGGCATGGTGTTCCCGATCGGCCTGCAGCCGGACAGCGTCTGGCCAGGCCATCGCTTCTGGCAACCGCGCTGGCGCATGCTGCTGCCGGCGGCAGCGATCACGGTGCTGGTGGGCGTGCTCGACCACCGCCCGCAACAGCTGACCGTGTCCGGGGATCGCCTGACGATCCCGGCCGAACCATGGCCGGAGGTCCAGATCTCGATCGCCGACCTGCCCGCCGCCCTCGCGGATGCGCGGTTCGAAGCACATCTGCAGCCGATCGAGACGCCGCGTGGCACCGTTCGCCATCGTTGGGGCGAGGGCAAACTCCAGGAGTGGATGGTCCCGCAGCGCCATCGACAGCTACGGGGCGGCAGCGGCGCGCTGCCGATCGCCGACGGCCCACACCGGCTGCAGCTGTGGCTCGGACTGAAGACCGGCACGGTCTCGATCCCGGTCGCCAGCCCGACCAGCGTGCGGCCGAACGCCGGCAAGGTCACGGTCGCGGTGGCACCGGCGGAATGGGCCAAGGTGCTCGAGAAGCTGTCGGCCGGGACCGACGACAGGAAGTGAGTCCACGCCGGCCCAGCCGGCGAAGGTGCTTGCGGCGCCAGCCATCGCCTCTCACGATGCGCCGCCCCTGCCTCCGCCCGTGAACGACGCCCCCATAAAGAAGGTCTGGATCGAAGCCGGCTGCATCTGCTGCAAGCTGTGCCAGGACATCGCTCCCGACGTGTTCCTGGTCGCGGACGACCAGGACTGCATCGTCAAGCCGGACGCCGGCGTGCACTTCGGCAAGCTGCGCGACGACATCGAACAGGCGGCGCGCGACTGCCCGGTCGAGGTCATCAAGCTCGACCACGGCGGCTGAGCATGGCCGAGGCCTCACCCCGAAAACCACGCCTCGATGCCGCGAGGCGCCGCATCCGCGCCATCGAGGACTCGCTGGAGACCAGCGTGACGCCGTGGGTGATCCTGACCGCGGTGACGTTCGCGGTGACCGCGCTGTGGATGATCGGGGCGTGGCTGCTGACCGGCGACCCGGAAGGTCGCTGATCAACAGCGTTCACCTACAGCGCGTCAGCTGCCCGGCGCCATCACCGACACGTTGAAGTACTTCGCGTCCGGGTGGTGGCAGATGATCGCCGAAGTGCTCTGCTCCGGATCGAGCTGGAACTCCTCGCTGAGCGTCACGCCGATGCGCTGTGCCTCGAGCAGCTGCAGCAGCTGCGTCTGGTCCTCGATGTTCGGGCACGCCGGGTAGCCGAACGAATAGCGGCTGCCCTGGTACTTCTGCTTGAACAGGTCGTCGATCGCGTCGGCGTCCTGCGCCGCGATCGAGATCTGCTGCCGCATGCGCTTGTGCCAGTACTCGGCCAGCGCCTCCGCACCCTCGACCGAGATGCCGTGGAAGTGCAGGTACTCGTCGAAGCGGTTCTCGCGGAACAGCCGCTCGCTCTCGTGGGTCGCGACCGCGCCCATCGTCACCAGCGAGAAGCCGACCACGTCGAGCTCGCCGCTGTCCTTGCGCCGGAAGAAGTCCGACAGGCACAGCCGGCGACCCGACGGCTGGCGCGGGAAGTCGAACCGGCACAGCTCGGTCTTGCGGTCGCGATGGTCGAGCACGACCAGCGAGTTGCGCTCGCTGTAGCACGGCCACCAGCCGTAGACGATGCGCGGCTCGAGCGTCTTCTCGGCGCGGACCTTCTTGACCAGCTCCTTGAAGCGCGGCTCGACGGTCTCGGCGACGAAGCGCGTGTAGTCCTCTTCGCTGCGCTTGCCCTGCTTGTACTGCCACTGCAGGCGGAACAGCGCCTTCTTGTTGACGTACTGCAGCACCGTGCCGAGGTCGAGTTCGGCCGGCGTCACCACCGCCGAGCCCCAGAACGGCGGCACCGGCACCGTCGGCGCCGGGCGCACGCCGCTGTCGGCGTACTCGGTGAACGCGTGCGCCAGCAGCTCCTCCTTCTCGGCGCGCGTCATGCGGCGGTGGCTGGTGACCCGCTTCTGCGGCTCGGCCGTCTGCGTCAGCGTCTTCGCCTTCGAGCGGCCGGTCAGCTCGTCCATGATGTGCAGGCCCGAGAACGCGTCGGCACCGTAGTAGACGGGGCCGCTGGTGTAGGCCGCGCGCAGGTCGTTCTCGACGTAGTGGCGATTGAGCGCAGCACCGCCGCAGATCACCGGCGTGGTCAGGCTGCGCTGGCTCATCAGCTCGAGGTTCTCCTTCATCACCACGGTCGACTTGACCAGCAACCCGCTCATGCCGATCGCGTCGGCCTTGTGCTGCTTGGCGGCCTCGAGGATCTGCTCGACCGGCACCTTGATGCCGAGGTTGACGACCCGGTAGCCGTTGTTGCTGACGACGATGTCGACCAGGTTCTTGCCGATGTCGTGCACGTCGCCGCGCACGGTCGCCAGCACCATGGTGCCCTTCGCCTCGCCCTCGACCTTCGGCATGTGCGGCTGCAGGTAGGCGACCGCCGCCTTCATGCACTCCGCGCTCTGCAGCACGAACGGCAGCTGCATCTCGCCGCTGCCGAACAGGTCGCCGACGACCTTCATGCCGTCGAGCAGGACGTCGTTGATGATCGCGAGCGGCGGGTACTTCAGCATCGCCTCGTCGAGGTGCTTGCCGATGCCGTTCTTGTTGCCGTCGATGATGCGCTTCTTCAGCCGCTCCTCGACCGGCATCGTCATCTCGTCGTTGCCGCTGCCGGTCTCGATGCGCTTCTTGCCGGCGAACCGGGCCAGGAACGCGAACAGCGGGTCGTAGCCCTCGCGGCGGCGGTCGTGGATCAGGTCCAGCGTGACCTGCTTGTCCTCGTCGTCGAGCTTGTGGGTCGGGATGATCTTGCTCGCGTGCACGATCGCCGAGTCGAGGCCGTACTTGATCGCCTCGGCGAGGTAGACGCTGTTGAGGATCTGCCGCGGGTACGGGTCCAGGCCGAAGCTGATGTTCGACAGGCCGAGGATCGTGCGCACACCGGGGATGTGCTGCTTGATCAGGCGGATGCCCTCGAGCGTCTGCACGCCGGCGTCGCGCGAGGCCTCGTCGCCCGAGCCGATCGTGAACGTCAGCGGGTCGAAGATCAGGTCGCCCGGGTTCATGCCGTGGCGGTGCACGACGATGTCGTGGATGCGCTTGGCGACCTCCAGCTTGCGCTGGGCGGTCTTCGCCATGCCTTCCTCGTCGATGGTCAGCGCGACGAACATCGCGCCGTAGCGCTTCGCCAGCCGGCACAGCGCGTCGGCCTTCTCCTCGCCGTCCTCGAGATTGATCGAGTTGATGATCGGCCGGCCGGGGATCACCTGCAGCGCCTTCTCGACCACGTCGATCTGCGTGCTGTCGATCATCAGCGGCGCGGTGACCTGCTGCACCATCGGCTGCAGCAGCTTGTACATGTCGCCGAACTCGTCGCGGCCGACGTAGGCGGTGCAGATGTCGAGCACGTGCGAGCCCTCGTGCACCTGCTCCTTCGCCATCTGCAGCATGCCCTCGACGTCGCCCTGGACCATCAGCTCCTTGAACTTCCTGGAGCCGTTCGCATTGGTGCGCTCGCCGATGATCAGCGGCCCGTTGTCCTGCGTCAGCGGCACCGAGTGGAACAACGACGCCAGCTGCGGCTGGTAGTCGACCGGCCGCTCGCGCGGCACCAGGCCGGTCATCGCCGCCTGCATCGCCTGCACGTGCTCGGGGGTGGTGCCGCAGCAGCCGCCGACGACGCCGACGCCGAACTCCTGCACGAACTTGGCCTGGAAGCGCGCCAGCTCGGCCGGCGTCAGGTCGTAGACCGCCTTGCCGCCGACGTTGCGCGGCAGACCGGCGTTGGGCATCACCATGATGCTGCGGGTCGTGGTCTTGCCGAGGTGGCGCACCGACTCCTGCATCAGGTCGGGGCCGGTCGCGCAGTTGAGGCCGATCACGTCGACCGGCAGCGCCTCGAGCGTCGTCACCGCGGCGGCGATGTCGCTGCCGACCAGCATCGTGCCGGTGGTCTCGATCGTCACCGTGCAGAAGATCGGCACCTCGCGGCCGAGTTCGGCCATCGCGTCGCGCGCGGCGGTGACGGCGATCTTCACCTGCAGGATGTCCTGGCAGGTCTCGATGTTCAGGCAGTCGACGCCGCCCGCGATCAGGCCCTTGGCGTAGACCTTGTACGCGTCGAACATCTCGTGCGGGCTGATGTGGCCGAGCGTGACCAGCTTGGTGCCCGGGCCCATCGAGCCGCTGACGAAGCGCGGCCGCTCCTTGGTCGAGAACTTGTCGGCCGCCTTGCGCGCGACCCGCGCCGCCTGCTGGTTGAGCTCGAAGGCGCGGTGCCCGATGTCGAACTCGGCCAGCACGTAGGGCTGGCCACCGAACGAGTCGGTCTCGACCACGTCGGCGCCGGCCGCGAAGTAGCGTTCGTGGATCGCGCCGATCACGTCCGGCCGGGTCTCGACCAGCAACTCGTTGCAGCCTTCGAGGTTGCGGAAGTCCTCGAGGGTCAGGTTGGCGTTCTGGATCTGGGTGCCCATGCCGCCGTCGAACACGAGCACGCGGTCGCGGAGGACCTTGAGGATGGGGAACTGATCGAGGCGGGCGCGGGGGTCGAAGCGGGTCATCGGGGCGAGGTTCGGGCTGCGCAGCATAGCCACGTTCGCCGGTGCTCTGCCCATGGTTTCCCCGAGCCTGTCGGGCGCTGCCGGAGTCGCCCATGCCGCCGAGGACTCACTGCCGCATCACCCGCCGCAGCCGCGAGTCGGGCTCGACATCGAGCGGCGGCGGCAACAGCACGCCGGCCATCAACAGCCCGGCGACGATCGCCCCGCCCACCAGCAGCATGTGGAACAGGAACGGCACGCTGGCGGTGAAGTCGCCGGCCACCGCGGTGGTGAGCCCACGGAAACCCAGACTGCCCGGCACCAGCAGCAACAGCCCGGGCGTGCGCACCACCGCCGCCGGCTGCCGCCGCCACCGCGCATAAAGATTGCCGGTCGCCGCCACCATCAGGGCGCCGACGAAAGCGCCGAGTTCCGAGGTCAACAGCGCCCCGCCGATGCGGGCACCGCCGTAGCCGATCGCGACCGCGAGCAGGATCCAGACGATCTGGTGCCGCGCCGCGCGCAGCAGGATCACGTAGGCGATCCAGGTCAGCAGCAGCGCCGGCAGATTCGCCCACCACGGCAGTTCCGGCCCGGGCACGACCACGGCGCGACCGAACGCCAGCGTCGCGCACCGGTCGCCGATCCCGACGCCGACCACCATCGTCAGCAGCACCGCCAACGTTCCCATCAGCCGCGCGCTGCCGGACGCCAGGTGACGGATCGCCAGTTCGGCCAGCGCGGTCGTGAACGACAGCCCCGGCAGCAACACGACGATCGCGGCGACGGTGGTGACGGTGGCGTCGAGCTGCAGCCCGAACGACGCCCCGGCGTGAACCAGGAACGCGACCAGCGCGCACGCGATCGGCGCCTGCACGTCGCCGAGCCCCGGCCGCAGCCGCGCCACGATCGAGATCAGCCCGACCAGCAGCCCCGCCACCGCCGCGAACCCGACCTCGACCAGGCTGCCGCGGAACAGCACCGCCGCGCCGGCCCCGGCCAGCGCATGCGCCAACGGATCCGCGAACGGCCGCGAGCGGTCCGGCGTCGCGAACACCGAGCGCACCCGTTCGAGCCCGGCCTCCGGGGTGATGCGCGCGGTCACCACGTCGTCGCGGATCGTGTAGAGGGCCGACAGCCGGTCGAGGTCGTGGTCGCCGGGTGCCACGCGCAGCAGCGTCGTCACCGGTTCGCTGCCGCGCGGCGCGAGCGCGGCGAAGATCGCGGTCGGCGTCGAGAAGAAGCTGCCCTCGAGCCCGAGCGCGCGACTGCAGGCATCCATGGTGTCCTCGACGCGGTAGGACGGACTGCCGAGCGCGTGCATCGCGCGGCCGAGCTCGAGCACGAAGTGTTGGGCGGTCAAGGGGCCGGCAGCCTACGGCGGCGGCGTTGCGGGCACGAGCCAGCGGCAACGTCGACGGCACGGGCCCGCGGCGACGCTTCATCCCGAAGCCGTCGAATCCACACATCGGGGGACCAGAAGGGCGCCCACGCGCCGCGGTGTCGCGGTGCGACCCACGGCAGTTCTCCCGACCGGAGCAATCCATGCAGATTCCTGTCCGCCGACTCGCACTGCTCGCGATCGGCATCACCACCGCCTTCACCACCCAGCTGCGCGCGCAGTCGACCGCCGACTTCCGCGTGCTGCCCTACCAGCTCAACCCGGCCACCGACGGCATCCAGCTCACCTGGTTCACGACCGCGAACACGCCGGGCCTGCTGACCGTGACCGGACCGGGGCTCGCCGCGCCGCTGACGCTGCCGAGCACGCCGGTGCTCGAGCCGGTGCTCGACTACCAGATCGCCGCCGAGCTCACCGCCGGCGGCGAGTTCCCGTTCGCGACCACGGCCGTGTTCGAGGCGCCGGGGGTTCCCGCGCGCAACTGGCGGCACCGCGTCACCGTGACCGGGCTGCAGGCCGACACCGACTACTCCTACGTGGTGGCCCAGGGCGCGTCGTCGTACGGCAACACGTTCCGCACCGCGCCGCTGCCGAGCACCACCCGCGCACTGCGCTTCATCGCCATCTCCGACAGCGAGACGCTGGTGCGCGGCCGCACCCGGTTCCGCGAATGGGCGCGAACGACCCCGCAGACGGCCACCAGCACCGGGCGCCCCGCCGGCACCGGCCGCGGCCGTGATCAGTACTTCCTGACCGAGACGGTCGGCTACCAGGAGAACATCAAGAACATCAAGGCCCGCAACGCCGACCTGCTGATCTTCGCCGGCGACCTGATCGAAGGCACCGCCAACGAGTGCCAGCGGCGCTGGGACGAGTTCTGGCGGCACAACGCCGGTGAGTACGACGACCTGTTCAGCGGCATGCCGTTCGTCGCGGCGATCGGCAACAACTGCATCTACAACGGCGGCGGGATCGGCACCGCCAACCCGCTGGTGCAGTACGCGCGGCGGCAGTGGTCGGCCTACTTCGACTACCCGGCCAACAACGATCCCGCGGCGAAGGACCTCTACTTCCGCACCGACTACGGCCCGGTCACGATCCTGACCCTGTGCTCGGTCGGCTCGCTCGGCGCCAACGACGACGTGGCGCCACCGACGGGGCAGTTCGTGAACGTGAACTTCCCCGAGAACCGCGACACCAACCGCGCCTGGCTGCAGGGCTATCCGTTCGGCGACCTGCCCGACTTCAACGTCGGCTCGGCGCAGTGGAACTGGACCGTGCAGCAACTCGCCGCGGCGCGCGCGGCCGGGCAGATCATCTTCGTGCAGTGGCACCACACGCCCTTCAGCCGCGGCATCCACGGCACCAGCGTGACCAGCAACCAGTCCGGCGAGGCGATGCGGATCTATGCGCCGCTGCTGGAATTCTACCGGGTCGCGGGGGCGTTCTGCGGCCACAGCGAAGTGTCCGAGATGAGCTACTTCGACCTGAACAACGACGGCTACGGCGTGCACCTGTGGGATGTCGGCGCCGCCGGCGACGGCCTGCGCGGCGTCGAGGATGCGCCGGGCGCGACCGCCGCGGCGATCACGGCCTGGCGGTCGAACCCGCTCAACCCGGAGGGCCAGGCCTGGGTGTCCAATCCCCACCACCGCTGGAGCGCCGACCAGAGCGAGCCGGAGACCTGGAACGGCAACCAGCTGCTGAGCGGCGGCAAGCACTACGGCTTCCTCGAGTTCGACATCGAGCGGCAGGGCAATGGCGAGTACCGGATCGCGTTCCAGTACTGGCACACGTTCCCGCTCAACGCCGGCGACCCCGCGTTCACGGTGACCGGCTACGAGCTGCGGCAGTACAGCAACCGCGTCGTGCTCGAAGGGCCGGCCAACGACCTGCGGCCGGTGGTGGCGCAGTACACCAGCTTCGGGACCGGGTGCGCCGGCGCTCTCGGCGTGCCGACGCTCGCTGCCGCAGCGGCGCCGACCATCGGCAGCACGTTGCAGGTGACCCTGGACCGCATGCCGATCGACCTCGGTGTGATGCTGAGCGGCTTCTCCGACACCACCACCTCGGGTGGTGCGCAGCTGCCGATCGATCTGTCGGCGCAAGGCTTCCCGGGTTGCCAGCTGCTGGTCGACCCGCTGGTGAGCGAAGCGCTGCTCGGCAGCAACGGTGCGGCGACCTGGTCGCTGACCATCCCGCAGTCGACCGCGCTGGTCGGCACCAGGCTCTACAACCAGGGCGTGGTGGTCGACACCGGCGCGCTGCCGCTGGCCTTCAGCCACGGTGGCCGCGCTCGCATCGGACTCTGACGCCCGGGGCGCCGCGCGGCGCCAGCGGCCGGGCACGATTCCAGGCCACCCGCCCCTTGCTGGCCGACCGCTCGCCGGCTACATGAACGCCGTTCACTGAACGCTGTTCATCCTCTGAACGACGGCCTCATGACGCCATCCGACCGCCGCGCCCGCGAGCGCACCGAGACCCAGCACGCCATCCTCGACGCCGCCCGCGAGCTGTTCGCCCGCGAGGGCTACGAGGCGGTCACCATGCGCCGGGTCGCCGAGGCGATCGATTACGCCCCGGGTGCGCTCTACAACCACTTCCCGGACAAGGAGTCGCTGATCCGCACCCTGTGCCGGCAGGACTTCCTGGCGCTCGCCGAACGCTTCGGCAAGCAGGCGGCGATCCCGGATCCGCTCGACCGCCTGGTCGCGATCGGCCTCGAATACATCCGCTTCGCCGTCGAGCACCCGAACCACTACCGGCTGATGTTCCTGCAGCCGCCGCCGGTGACCCGCAAGGCAACCGACTACGAGGAACACGGCGACCCGCACCGCGACGGCTACGCGTTCTTGCGCCACGTCTGCGCCGCGGCGATCGCCGCGGGCCAGGTGCGCGCCGAGCTGCACGATGCCGAACTGCTCGCGCAGACGATGTGGGCCGGGGTGCACGGCGCCGCGGCGCTGCAACTGACCATGCACGGCGACGACTGGGTGCAGTGGCGCGCACTCGAGGCCCGCGCCCGCGCGATCACCGAGGTGCTGGTGCGCGGCATCGCCGCTCCGGGAGCGCGGCCGTGAACGTGTTCGCGATCAAGATGCTGGTCGGCGACCGGCTCAAGTACCTCGGGCTCGTGATCGGCATCGCGTTCGCGTCGCTGCTGATCACCCAGCAGGCGTCGATCTTCTACGGCTATGCGCACCGCATCGGCGCCTGGATCCGCGACACCGGCCAGGCCGACCTGTGGGTGATGGACGAACAGGCCGAGTACACCGAGGACCGCAAGCCGCTGACCGACACCACGCTGCAGCGCGTGCGCAGCATCGACGGCGTGGCCTGGGCGGTGCCGATGTGGAAGGGCTACCTGCGCATGCGCCTCGCCGACGGCACGCGCGTGCAGGCGCGGCTGATCGGCATCGACGACGCGACGCTGCTCGGCGGCCCGCCCGAGATGGTCGAAGGCGAACTGAAGGACCTGCATCGCGATCGCGCGGTGATCATCGACGAGGCCAGCCTCGGCGACCTACGACTGCGCTACGGCCTGCCCGGCGAAGGGCCGCGCGCCGTGCGCATCGGCGACCGCATCGACGTCAACGACCACGAGGCGATCGTCGTCGGCAGCTACCGCCGCAGCCCCGAGTTCTTCTGGGACCCGGTGCTCTACACCACCTACAGCCGCGCGCTGGCGATGGCACCGAGCGAACGGCGGCAGCTGACGTTCGTGCTGGTCAAGGTCAAGGACGGCCATGATCACGGCGCGGTGGCGCGTGCGATCGCCGCGGCCACCGGCTGCGCCGCGCGCACCGGCCCCGAGTTCGAGGCGATCTCGACCGACTACGTGCTGGCCAAGACCGGCATCCTGGTCAACTTCGGCATCACCATCGCGCTCGGCTTCGTCATCGGCGTGCTGGTCGCCGGCCAGCTGCTCTACAACTTCGTGGTCGAGAACCTGCGCTACCACGCGGCGATGAAGGCGATGGGCGCCACCAACGGCACGTTGATCCGCATGGTGATGGTGCAGGTGCTGGTCGCCGCCGGGCTCGGCTTCGGCATCGGCGTCGGCGGCGCCGCGTTGTCCGGCGTGCTGCTGGCGCGCGGCGGCCTCGCGTTCGAGATGGACTGGCGCATCCCGCTGTTCGGCGCCGCCGCGATCCTCGTGGTCTGCTGCATCGCCGCACTGATCAGCATCAGCCGTGTGCTGCGGCTCGAACCCGCGGTCGTGTTCAAGAGCTGAGCATGCACCCACCCGCCACCACTTCGTCCGCGCCCGCACTCGCCATCCACTGCCGCGGGCTCTGCAAGTCGTACGGCACCGGCGACGGCCGCGTGCAGGCGCTGCGCGGCGTCGACCTCGACGTCGCCACCGGCGAACTGATGATGCTGGTCGGCCCGTCCGGCTGCGGCAAGACCACGCTGATCTCGGTGCTCGCCGGCACGCTGCAGGCCGACGAGGGCACCTTCACGGTGTTCGGCGACGACGTGCAAAGCATGACCGACACCGCCCGCACGCGCTGGCGCGGGCGCACCGTCGGCTTCGTGTTCCAGGCCTACAACCTGATCCCGACGCTGACCGCCGCCGAGAACGTCGCGGTGCCGTGCATGCTGCTCGGCATGCCGCGCCGCGCCGCGGTAGCACGTGCCCGCGAGGCGCTGGCGACGGTCGGACTCGGCGAACGCACCGAGGCCCGCCCCGCCCAGCTGTCGGGCGGTCAGCAGCAGCGGGTCGCGATCGCGCGCGCGCTGGTGCACGAGCCGCGGCTGATCGTCTGCGACGAGCCGACCGCCGCGCTCGATCACGACACCGGCCATCGCGTGATGGAACTGCTGCGCGCCACCGCGCAGCGCCAGGACCGCGCGCTGCTCGTCGTCACGCACGACTCCCGCATCTTCCCGTTCGCCGACCGCATCGCCCGCATGGACGACGGCCGCATCGAACGCATCGACACCGCTTCCGACCGCCACTGAGCCGACTCCCCATGCCCCGCATTCCGTTCCTGCCCGTGCTGGCCGTCGCCGGCGTCGTCACCGCCGGCTTCGTCGTCGCCGACAACGATCGCCGCATGACCCCCGCAGCGCCACTGATCGATCCGGCGCAGGCGCCGTTCGCGCAAACCGTCGCCGGTGCGGGGCTGGTCGAACCGAGCACGCGGCCGATCGCGATCGGCACTCCGATCGCCGGCACCGTGGCGCAGGTGCACGTCGTGGTCGGCGACCGGGTCACCGCCGGCCAGCCGCTGCTGCGGATCGATGCGCGCAGCACGACCGCCGAACTCGCGGTGCGCCGCGCCGAGCTCGAACAACAGCAGCGCCGGCTCGAACGCCTGCAGGCGTTGCCGCGCCCCGAACAACTGCCGCCGGCGGCGGCGGCCGTGGCGGCGGCACGGGCGCGCCAACAGGACGCCCTGGCGCTGGTCGGCAACCTCGAAGCCGTCACCGATCCGCGCGCGGTGCGGCGCGAGGAACTGCAGCAGCGCCGCTTCGCCGCCGAGGCCGCGACCGCGAACCTCGCCGCCGCCGAAGCCGAACTGGCGCTGCTGCGCGCCGGGGCCTGGGACCGCGAGCTCGCCGAAGCGAGCGCCGCGGTCGCCGCCGCCGAGGCCCAGCTGGCCCGCGTCGAGGTCGAGCTCGAACGGCACCTCGTGCGCGCGCCGCGCGACGCCACGGTGCTGCAGGTCGACGTGCGCGTCGGCGAGTTCGCCAGCGCCAGCAACGGCGCCGCCGGCGATCGCCTGCTGCTGCTCGGCGACATCGACGTGCTGCACGTGCGAACCGACATCGACGAGAACGACGCGTTCCGCATCCGGCCCGATGCGCGCGCGTTCGCCAGCCTGCGTGGCGACCCGCGGCAGCGCACGGAACTGCGCTTCGTGCACATCGAGCCGTTCGTGATCCCGAAGCGCTCGCTGACCGGCTCGACGTTCGAGCGCGTCGACACGCGCGTGCTGCAGGTGGTCTACGCATTCGACCCCAAGGCGCTGCCGGCGTTCGTCGGTCAGCAGCTCGACGTGTTCGTCGAGGCCGGAGGGCAGCGATGAAGCGCACGAGCCGCGGGCGATCGCCGACCCGACTCGCAGCGCTCACGCTCGTGCTCGCGGGCTGTGCGGTGGGCCCGGACCACACCACTCCCGAACCCGCGCTGCCGGCGCAATTCGCCGCCGCGCCGCCGGCCAACGCCGTCGACGAGACGCAGTTGGCGCAATGGTGGCGCACGTTCGACGACCCGCTGCTGTGCAGCCTGATCGACCGGGCGCTGGGCACCAACCTCGAGCTGCGGGAAGCTCTGGCGCGCATCGACGCGGCGCGAGCGCTGCGTGGCCAGGCGGCGGCGGCGCGGCTGCCGCGAGCCGACGCCGCGGGGAGCGCCCGCCGGCAGCGCCTCAGCGAGAACGCGCTGTTCGCTCCACCCGTCGTGCAGACACGGCCGGTGTACGAGCTGGGTTTCGACAGCAGTTGGGAACTGGACCTGTTCGGTCGGGTGCAGCGCGGCATCGACGCCGCCGACGCCGAACTCGCCCGCCAGCAGGCGCTCGGCCACGACGTGCGGGTCCGGCTCGCAGCCGAGGTGGCCCGCACCTACGTCGAACATCGCACCGCCGCCGCCCGCGCCCGGCTCGCCGCCACCGCCACCGAGCTGGCCGCCACCGAGGCCGAACTCAGCCGCAGCCGCGCCACCGCCGGCGTCACCGCCGCGTTCGATGCCGATCGCGCCGAGGCCCGGCATGCCAGCGCCGCGGCGGTCGGCCCCGAGTTCGAGTCGGCGATGCAGGATGCCGCACACCGGCTGGCGGTGTTGCTCGGCCTGCCGCCGGCCGCCCTGCACGACGAACTGCGCGCCGCACCGTCGCCACACGGCGATCCGGGACCGATCGCGGTCGGCGTGCCGGCCGAACTGCTGCGCCGACGACCGGACGTGGCCGCCGCCGAACGCGACCTGGCCGCGCACACCGCCCGCATCGGGGTCGCCACCGCCGAGCTCTACCCGAGCCTGTCGCTGACCGGGCAGTTCGCGTTCAGCTCGACCTCGACCGGCAACCTGCTCGACGCCAGCAGCCGCACGTTCGCGTTCGGGCCGGCCATGCAACTGCCGCTGTTCCGCGGCGGTGCCCTGCGCGCGCGGCTCGCCGCCGCCGAGGCCGAGTGCCGCGCGGCGCTCGCGCGCTACGAACACACCGTGCTGCAGGCCTGCGCCGAGGTCGAGTCCGGCGCGGTCGCGGTGGCGAGCACGCACGAGCAGCAGCGGCGGCGCGCCACGGCGGTGGCAGCACAACGGCGCTGCGTCGAACAGGCACGAGCGCTGCACGCCCAGGGCGTCGTCGACTTCGGCGATGTGCTCGACGCCGAGCGCCTGCTCACGCAGGAACTCGACGCGGCGGCCCTCGCCGAGGCCGCGCGGTGGCAAGCGCGCATCGCGCTGTTCAAGGCGTTGGGCGGTGGCTGGCAGTCGGTGCACGAGGCGAGCGCGGGAGACGCCGCACTCGCGGGGCGCTGAACGATCAGAACCGCACCGTCCACTCGAGGTCGTCGATCGCCTCGCCCCGCCACGTCACCTCGAATTTGTCGAAGAGCGACCTCGCGTCGCGCTCGCCCTGGAACAACAGCAGCCGAGGGACGGCCACCGGTGGCAGCGGCAGCGCGAAGCAGCCGTTCGCGTCGGTCGGCACCGGGATACCGATCAGGCTCGTCAGGATCCGCTGCGACGACTCGTCCTCGGGCAACAGCACGCGCAGCGTGTTGCCGCTGCCACGAGCCAACTTCGACTCGGGTTCGTCGAGCCAGTTCCAGAGGGCCGGATGGTTGGAGGTGCCCAACGATGCGTACACCATGCGATCGGCCATCGGTTGGCCGTCCTTGCCGAGCAAGCGGCCGCGGATGCCGGTCGGTGCCGGCAGGGCGAACGTCGCGGTCGCTGGCCCGGCGGTTGGATCGCCCGGCGTCGTCACGAACGCACGGATCAACAGGCTCATGCCGTGGGTGGCTGCGATTCCGATGGGTTGGCCGGCCGGCACCAGGATGCGCACACGCCCACGTTCGTCGCTGCGGGCGCGGTCGTGGCCAGCTGGCCAGTAGCTGGCCAAGGTGGTTCCGAGCGTGCAGAGGATGACGTCGACGCTCGCCACCGGCGTGGCGCCGGGACCGGTGAACGTGAGCTCGATCGGGCACATCCGCTTCAGGTCGACGACCATCGGATCCTCCGGGGTGCCGGTTCCGGTCGCGACCGAGAGCGGCGCGAACACGACCGGGCACAGCCCCGGCCGCCAGGGTGCCGGTAGTGCCGGCAGATCGCGTTCGCGCAGCAGCAGGTTGGCACCGACATGGTCCGTGCGCCCGGGCAGTGCGATCGTCCCGGTTGCGTCGGTGCGGCGGGTGCGATGCCAACCGTGATACGAACGGCTGGCCGGGGTCGGGCTGTTGGTGGCCATGCCGGACTGCACGATGTCCGCACCCGCGAGCGGGGTGCCATCGGCGGTGACGAAACGCGCATGCAGCATTCGGCCGGGATCGACCCGGCACCAGAGGTCCCGCGGCTCCACACCGGCCGGCAGCTCGACCTGCCCCATGCGTCGGACGTCGGCAATGGACAGGAAGACGCCCATGCGGCCGTCCGAGCCCTCGACCAGCGTCTGGATGCCAATACCCTCGTCGTTGCCGGTGTCGAGCGTCAGCGTTCCTGCCGCATCGGTGATGCCGACGAAGTGCATCGTCTGGCCCAGGTGCCGGTGGATGCGGGCGCCGACCAGCGGCGTCTCGTCGGTCGAACGCGCGAAGCAGGTGACGCGCACGCGCTCGGGGACCACCAACCGCGGGCCGAGCTGCGAGCTCGCGACCATCGTGCGCTGCAGCGGGTGCAGGTTGGTCCCGTCGACGACGAACAGCTCGACGGTGGCCTGGGGACCGACCAGCCATGGCAAGCGCACGCGACCGTCCTGCACTTCCAGCGTGTGCACGTCCAGGTTGTCGAGTTCGTCGATGACTCGCAGCTGGAACTTCGCCTCCGGCCAGCGATCGAGGTGGTCGAGCACGAGATCGCGCGCCGGCAGGTCGCGTTCGTGCCGCAGCACGATCGGTTGCTGCACGAACACCTGTTCGCACACCGCCGAAGCCGGACGACCGGTCGCGGTCGCGGGGCCCCAGGCCCACGCCGAGTAGGGCCGGCCACGCAGGATCGGCGCCCGGAAGCGACCGCGTTCGTCGACGGTGGCGACCACACGATCGGCGTCGACTTCCGTGGCGCGGCCGAGCGGGCGCGCGAGCAGCACCACTTCGGCCCCGACCCATGGGCGGCCATCGGCGAGCCGCACTTCGCCGACGGCCAGGCCCCGCCCCGTTGCGGACGATTCCTGAGCTTGGAGCAGCGACAGGCAGGCGGCCAGCGCCGACGCGATCCCGGTTCTCATTACCCGCAGTCTACGCGGCGCCAGGCGCACCAGCGCGATTGGTCCGTCGCGGGGCGGGCGCCGGCGACCATGCGGGCCTGTTGCCGAGCGCGTCCACACGGCCGATTTTCAGTGGCACCTGAACGCAGACGGTCCGTCGCCGCGGCCGCGCGTGCCCGGTTCGCGCGCCGCGTGCTCACCTCACGAGAAGATGAAGTTGCCGATGCGCCAGGCGCCGTCGACCCACTCGAAGACGACCTTCACGTCGCAGACATCGGTCGTGTAGGTCACCGTCCGGCGCGCCCCCGTTTCCCCACCGAGTCGACGGTCGCGCAACGCCGGATACGGCGTCGTGAAGCCGCGGCGCGCGAGGGTCGCACCGATGCGCGACGCCTTGTGCTGGAGCCTCGGCACGAACAGCGGTTCGATGGCCTTGGGATCACTGTTGCCCCACGCCTGCTCGAAGCGGGCCAGGGCCGCATCGATCGGTTGGTCCGGTCGCACCTCCGCCGCCGCGGCTGACGCACCGCGGACGCTGCGCAGGATTGCGCCGCCTCCGTACCACACGCCGCAGAGCACGACGACGAACCCCACGAACAGCAACGTCGCGGTGCGGAAGTCGCCACCGACTGCGCGCAGCTTGCTGCGGGCGCGCGCCTGCTGGCGAGCATCGGGGGCCGGCACCGGATCCCGGAGTCCTGCGTGGTCGGGGTTCTCCTTCGCCAATCGGCCGAGCCGGAGGATCGGCACCACCGCGCCCCACGACGACAGGGTGACGAGGATGTTGACCAGGCCAGGGAATCGCCCCTCCAGCAGCGGCATCACGAAGGTCAGGGTCACCAGGCCTGCTGCACCGATGGCCCACGGCAGCGGATTGTGCTGCGCGCGAAAGACGCCGAGCCCTGCCGTCACCGCCATTGCCACGCCGAGGCAGAGATTGATCAGCAGCTCCTGATGCAGTTCCGGCTCGAGTTCGGCCTCGGTCGCGGCGAGCGCCAGGCCGACCAGCCCGCAGAACAGCACGGCCAACACGAAGATGACCAGGAACGTCATGCGCACGCGGTTGATGGCCTGTCGACCGCTGGCGATCTGATGCCGGAAGCGCGGCCGCCGGGTCCCCGTCGGCTCGGCCTTCGACTTCACCAACTGCGCATTGCAGGCGCTACAACGGCTGCTCGAAGACGGATTGCTGGCATTGCACGCCGGGCAGAACTGGGGCATGGCTCGATTCCTCCTTCTCAATCTTGGTTGCGGTGGCCGTTGCCCGCCCGACTCCCGAGGCGGCAGGACCCGGTCACGCGGAGATCCACACCAATCGTGGCGTGTGCGGGAAGTGGATTCCAGCGGCCAGGATTCCGCAGCGATGCCGGGAGGATGGGCCCGACCCCAGGCATCAGCGACGCGACCGAGCCAGCTCCTGCTTCGCCTCGCGACAACCGAGGGCCTCAGCCTTGCGCCACCAGGATCTGGCGCGCCCGAGGTGCTTTGGCACGCCCTTGCCGTCTCGATACAGCGAACCCAGCTGGAACATTGCCCACTGGTCCCCACGGGCCGCATCGGCGGCGTAGCCGGCGGCAGCCTTGACGTAGAGAGCGCGAGCCGCGCGCGGGTTGCGCTGCACGCCGGTCCCACTCGCCAGACACTGCGCCAGGAAGCACGTGCAGGCGAGATTGCCTTTGCCGGCACCACGACGCAGCAGCGCCACGCACTTCATCAAGTCGGTGCGGCAGCGCATGCCATGGCGATACCTCAGAGCCAGGCTCCACATCGCATCGGTGCTGCCGAGTGCAATGGCCCGCCGCCACCACACGAACTCCCGCCGCGTACCCTCGTGGCAGCGTGCCAACCACTCCGCAGATCTGGCGTGACCGCGGGCCGCAGCACGGCGATAGAACGCCATCGCCGCGTCCCGATCGGCTCGCACGCCCTGTCCGTTGCGGTGCATGTGCCCGAGGTTGAACAGCGCATGCGGGTCGCCCGCGGCCGCCGCGAGACCGTACCAATGCAGGGCCTGCGGCCAGTCACGCCGGACGCCGTTCCCTTCGAAGCAGTGCACGCCGTAGGTGACCTGGGCATCGACATCACCAGCCGCAGCGATGGTGCGCAGGCATGCGAGCGCGGCGCGCTGGCGCTGCTGCACCCGCTTCTCCTCGATCAGATCCAAGGCGCGGTAGCACGCATCGCGGTCGCCGAGCCGTGCGGCGCGCAGATACCAGTCGTAGGCTTTGTCGTCGTCGCGCTGCACGCCGCGGCCGTTGGCATACACGAAGCCGAGGTTGTGCATCGCCACGGCATTGCCCTGCGCCGCCGCGAGTCGATACAGACGGTTGGCTCGACGACGATCGACGCGCACACCTTCGCCGCGGGCGTAGTGCAAGCCGAGGTTGACCTGCCCGCGTGGATCGCCCTGCGCCGCCAGGCGCCGCCATCGCGCGAGTTCGCGCGTCACCCGCAGTGGAACCTTGCGTTCACCCATGGCTCTGTCCTGCCGCACGTCAGCCTGCTGTCGAGGCTACCAGTACCCCGGTCTCGCCACATCACTTCGGCTGCAGACGCGCCTCGGTGCCGCGGATGTTGGCGAGCCCCCAGTTCATGATCGCCTCGAGGATCGGCCGCGTCGAACTGCCCTTAGCGGTCAATCGATAACCATCGGCACCGGGCCGTTCCTCGCTGCGGAACGTCTCGACGAGCCGCGCCGCGACCAGACGTTCGAGCCGATCCGCCAGCGTGTTGGAGGCGATGTGCTCCGGCGACTTCATGAACTCGCCGAACTGCGATTTGCCGACGAACAGGTCGCGCAACACCAACATCGTCCAGCGATCGCCGAACAGATCGAGCGCACAGGCGAGCGGACACACGGAGCGCTTGGACTTGGCCGGCATGGGAATGCGGGGCGATGGTCAGGGTCGAGTCGGCGAAGCTGCCGACTGCGCACCGTAGTCGTCGAAGGCGATGGACTCCAACTGTGCCAGCGCCATCGACCAGTCGGGCGGCAGCGACCGCATCGGCACGCGGTAGCGGTGGAACCGCGCCTTGTCGACCGTGACCAGCGCCGCGGCGATCGCCTCGCGGTGCAGCCGCGAAGCGACGAACGCATCGAGCGCGTCCTCGTCGGTCCAGACCGTCATCGTCCAGGCCTCACCGCGCCCCGAACTACGCAGCGAGTGGCCCACGTATCCCGGTTGCGGCGCCAGACCGGCGACCACCCGTTCGATCTGGGCGAAGAACAGCGCGTCGTCGGTGCCCTTCAGCACCGCGTGCGTCAGCGCCACCACGACCTCGCGCTCGGCCATGGCGCCGGTCGGATCGACCCCTGGCGCGAAACGGAAGCCGGTGGCGAACGTGCAGGCCGGCAGTGCCAGCAACCAGGCGACGACGGCAGTTCGGATCGAGCTGTGCATGACGGCAGCATCGGCTTCCCGCCCGTCACTTGTAACTTGCAAGTTGCAAGTTACAGTGTCGGCACGAGACCCGAGCGGGCCGGCCCGCCCCTCACCATCTGCCCGCGAGGATTCCGTCGATGCATCGATCCAACCCGTTCGCCCGTTCCGTGCTGGCGCTGGCCACCTGCCTGCTACCCGCCTGCTGGTCGGTTCCGGTCGTGGGCACGGAGGACAACCTGCTGCCACACGGCGAACTCGCACCCGACCAGATCCGCTGGCCGGCGCGCTACCAACCCGAGCGGGCCACCTTCTTCATCAGCAACCAGATCGACATCGCCGCCCCGCCCGATGGGGTCTCGGACGTGCTCGTCGACGTCGACAGCTGGCCCGATTGGTATGCGGGCGCCACCGACCTGCAGCTGACGAGCAGCACGCCCGGCAAGCTCGCCCCCGAGGCCGAGCTGTCCTGGAACATCATGGATCTGGACTTCGTCTCCACCGTCAAGGAGTTCGATCCTCCCCATCGCCTCGGCTGGGAGTCGCGCAAGTCGACGATCCAGGGCTACCACACGTGGTTGCTGATCCCCACGGACCAGGGCACTCGTCTGGTGACCGACGAGAGCCAGTTCGGCTTCCTGGCGTGGCTGCAGGGCATCTTCATGCCGAGCAAGCTCGGTCGACTGCACGACGAGACGCTGGCCAAGATCAAGGAGCGGGCGGAATCCAGGAACCGATCGGCCCCGGAACCGAGCCACAGCCATGCTGCATCCGGCTCGAGCGTGGAGACCGAGACCAGCAAGTAGGTACCGGTGCCGGGCGTGAGACGGCGCCTGTTCGTCACGGACCGCGATCGCACCGCCGCCCCTCGCTTGCGCAGCGCTACCGACAACGGATTCGTATCGACATGAAGAACAGCTCGCGCCCGACCGACCCCACCACCCCGAAGAAGAGCGCCACCTGGGCCGTGATCACCGGCGCCTCGTCCGGCATCGGCCTCGCCATCGCGCGCGAACTGGCGGCCCGCGGCAAGCACCTGGTGCTGGCGGCGCGCCGCGGCGATCTGCTGACCGATCTGCGCACGACCCTGACCGCCGCCCACGGCATCGAAGTGCGCACCGTCGCGACCGACCTCGGCACGCCGACCGGCTGCGAACAACTGCAGCAGGCGGCAGCCGGGCTGGACGTCGACCTGCTGGTCTGCAGCGCCGGCTTCGGCACCGCCGGCGACTTCCTCGACGGCGATCTCGCCACCCAACTGGCGATGGTCGACCTGAACTGCCGCAGCCTGATGCAGCTCAGCTGGCACTTCGGGCGCGCGTTCGTGCGGCGCGGCAGCGGCGGCATCGTGCTGTTCAGTTCGGTGGTCGCGTTCCAGGGTGGGCCCTCCTCGACGAACTACGCGGCGACCAAGGCCTACGTGCAGAGCTTCGCCGAAGGCCTGCACCACGAACTCGCGCCGCACGGCGTCGCGGTGCTGGCCTCGGCGCCCGGCCCCGTGCACACGGGCTTCGCGCAACGCGCCAGCATGCGGATGGGCAAGGCGTTGGACGCCGCGACCGTCGCCCGGGTCACGCTGGCGGCGCTCGGCAAGCGCTGCACCGTCCGCCCCGGCTGGCTGTCGAAGCTGCTCGGGTGGTCGCTCGGCACGTTGCCGCGCTGGGCCCGGGTGCGACTCATGCACCGCATCCTGGGTGGCATGGTCGACACCGCCTGAGCTGGCTACTTGGAGGAACCTTGTCGCCGCACACGCGGTCAAGCCATCGCGCGGACCGGGCGCGAACTACAGCTCACCCAGCGCATCGAACACTCGCGTCAGCGGCAAGGCACGAATGCCCGTCGCGATCTCGAACTCGCGCGAGCCCGGATACACGACATCGAGCCGTTCGAGCCCCAGTTCGGCCCTTGCCACCTGCATCGACCTGGTGCTCGTCGGTGCGTCACTGTACTCGAACTCGAAGCCGTACAGCTTGCCGCCGCGCGGAACGACGAGGTCGACCTCCGCCCCGGACGGCGAGCCCCAGAAGCAGGCCTCTCGCTCCGCACGCAACGCATGGATCACGTGCTCGAGAGCGAACCCCTCCCACGACATGCCGAAGCGAGGATGCGCCAGGATCTCGGTGCCATCGCGCAACGCCAGCAGAGCGTGCAGTACGCCGCTGTCGCGCAGATAGACCTTCGGCGTCTTGACGAGCCGCTTGTGGGTGTTGACGAACCACGGCTGCAGACGACGCACCAGAAACGTGCCGACCAGCACATCGACATACTTCGTCGCGGTCTTCTGGTCGACGCCGATGCCGCGCGCCAACTCGGATGCGTTCAGCGGTCCCCCGTGGCAGTGGGCGATCATGGTCCAGAATCGGCGCAGCTGCTCGGGCGGCAACGAAATGCCGAAACGCGCAGCGTCGCGACTCAGGAAGGTCTCGATGAAGTCCTGACGCCAGGCGTAGCTGGCGGCATCGTCCACGGCGAGGAACGAGCGCGGGAAGCCACCGCGGTGCCACAGGCGGTGCATCGCGTCGGCGCCGACCTCGTCGACATCGAATCCGCTCAGATGGACGAAGGCGACGCGTCCGGCCAAGGTCTCGGAGGCACCGCGCATCAAGTCCGGCGAAGCGCTGCCGAGCAACAAGAACTGCGCTGGCTGCTCCGACCGGTCTGCGAGCACACGCAGGATCGGCAGCAGTTCGGGCATGGTCTGGATCTGGTCGAGCACGACGAGCCCACGCAACGATCCGAGCGTGGTTTCCGGCGCGATGGCCAGCGCCCCGCGGTCGGTCGAACTCTCAAGATCGAAGATCGCCGCCGGTGCGAGCCCCCGTGCGAGGGTCGTCTTGCCACACTGGCGGGCGCCGAGCAGCGCGACAATGGGGGCGCGCTGCAAAGCCGAGGCGACGGCCGTGGCGCGAGCGGCCTGTGAGATAGGCGGGGTGGGCACGTGCGCAATATCGGAAGCCAACTCCGAACTTGCAAACTCAGCTGTAAGACTCTGATTTTGCATAGCTTGTGACACCGACGAAGAGGGTCCCTCACCCACTGCGGCAACTGCACGCCGCCCTTGCACAGGCTTGCCCCGGCGACCACCCGCGCGCCAACATGCCGCGATGCTGTTCCTGGCCGCGCTGCTGGTGATCGCCGCCGTCGTGGCGATCGGCCGGCGCCACGAAGTGCGGTGGGTGCTGCTGCTGACCGGCACGGCGCTGGCCCTGCTCGCGGGCAGTCCGCTGCTCGCGCTCGACGCGTTCGCGAAGGCGATGGTGGCGACGCTGGTGGCACCGATCTGCGCGTCGATGGGCTTCGCCGCGGTGCTGACGGCGACCGGCTGCGACCGCGCGCTGGCGCGGGTGCTGCTGCGGCCGATCGAGCGCTGGCCGTGGTTGGCGCTGCCGGGAACGGCCGCCGCGGCGTTCCTGGTCAACCTCGCGATCCCGAGCCAGGCCGGCACGGCCGCCGCGCTCGGCCCCATCGCGCTGCCAGTGCTGCGCGCGGCGCGGGTGCGGCTCGAGTTCGCGGCCGCCGGGCTGTTGCTCGGCGCCTCGTTCGGTGGCGATCTGCTGAGCCCGGCAGCGCAGGACCTGCTGGCGATCGCCGGCAGCGCGCCGCTCGATGTCGCGGCCACGCACTCCCGCCTGGTGCCGGCCCTCGGGCTCGGGATCGCGGCTGCGATCGCCATGCTGGTCGCGATCGCGCATCGCGCAGGCCCGACGACGGCCTCGACGGCAGGCGAGACCGCGACCCCGCTGCGCGGTGCGGATTGGCTGCGCGCGAGCATTCCGCTGCTGCCGGTGGCGCTGCTGCTGGCGGCGCATGCCCACGCCCCGGGCACGGCCTGGCTGCTGCAACTGCCCGCCGATCCGTCGTGGCAGGGCTGGAGCGGCGCGCTGCCGGTGGTGCGCGCGATGTTGCTGGGCGCGGCGGTCGCCGCGGTCTCGGCGCCGCGCGCGCTGCAGCGCGGCGCCGCCGAGTTCTTCGGCGGCATGGGACACGCCTACGCCGGCGTGATCTCGCTGACGATCTGCGCCCAGGTGTTCGGCGCCGGCCTCGCGGCGAGCGGCCTCGGTGCAGCCGTGCTGGCGATGTCGCGCGGCGAAGCGAGCCAGCCGCTGCTGGCGACGCTGTTCCCGTTCTCGCTGTCGCTGCTCAGCGGGTCCGGTTCGGGTTCGGTGCTGGCCAGCGCGCAGGTGCTGCTGGCGCCGGAAGCCGCCGGCCCGCAGCTCGATCGCTGCGGCGCGCTGGCCTGCCTCGGCGCCGCGTTCGGCCGCACGCTGAGTCCGGCGGCGGCGGTCGTCATCTACGTGTCGGGGCTCGCTGGCGTCGACCCGGTGGCGCTGGTGCGGGCGGCAGCGCCGGCGGTGTTGACGGGCGCGATCGTCGCGTGCGCCGTGGTGTTGGTCGCCGGCTGATCGCAACCAGGTCGGCCGGCGATCCCGGCGACTACTTGCCCGCCACGACCGGTGCCGCCATCACGACCTCGTGCTCGGTCCGGATCTCGGCCTTGCCGGCCGAGGCCTGACGCCACGCCGGCTCCTTCGCGAGCGCCACCCGCGACGCCTGCTTGACCTGCTCGCGACGGCCGAGCGCTTCGATGTCGCGATACTCGAACACCAGCATCGCGTCCCACGGTTTGCCGGTGGCGTGGTGGTTGGTGAAGACGCCGTAGCTCGCCACCGCCCCGTCCTTGACCCAGGCGTCGAACTGGGGCACGCCATAGACGCGGATGAAGTCCATGTAGCTGCCGCGATCGGCCCACGTGTACGGGATCAACACGAAGATCGACTTCGAGCGATCGCCGGGCGCGCCGCCGGACAGCTCGAGGTCGGCGAGGTAGCTGGTCACCGGCGTGCCGAGCGCGAGTCCCTTCTGGTCGAGGCCGCCCGGATACTCCTGCTCGATCGTGCGCCAACGCGCGGTCTGCTCGTAGTTCGCGAAGCGCAGCATCAGCGTGGCGTCCCAGGTGTTCTCGTCGACGAACTGGTTGAACAGCAGCTGGTGGTCGGCGATCGCGCCGTCCGCCTTCCATTGCTCGAGCCGAGCCAACTGTTCGGTGCGCAACAGCTTCAGGAACGCCGGACGATCAGCCGGCTTGCAGCGGTAGGTGACGAACAGGTGCGTGGCGTTCGGTTTGGTGGTCTGCGCATGCAACGGAGCCAACAGAGTTGCCAGAACGGCGAACAGCAGGAGAACGCCACAGCTGCGAACTTGGTGGGACATGGTGGTCAATGGCGGGAGAACGTGGAAGGGTTGGCAGTCGCGTGCGACCAGCTCATTGCGACTGATGGTTCGGATAGACCCAGGCACCGGCATTGGCGCGCACCCATTCGAAGTAGAAGCGGATGCCGCGGTCGGACTCGCCCTTGCCGTTACCGCCCATCTCGAAGTTCGGGCCGGTGCCCTGGCGCCCGGTCACGTCCTCGACGTAGGGCGAGCGGTACACCAGAGCCAGTCGCGGCGACTGCGCGTACTGCTGCCAGCAGCCTTGCTGACGCCGACGATCGGCGGGGAACGCGACCCCATCGTTGCCGCTCGGCTCGGCGAACGGGGACTCTGCGTTGACGACGAAGCCGCTCGACGGGATCGCCGCGTCCGCGTGGATCAGGTGCAGATCGGCACCGGGGAACCCGGAGGCAGAGCCGTTGGCGTGCTCGGACACGATACCGGCCTCGATGCCGGGCGCAAAGGCGCGGAACCAGCTCGCCAACCGCGACTTCTTCTGTTCACCATCGGGCTCGCGCAGGATCGCGTGATGGATCGAAGTGGCATGGTCGAAGCCGTCGCACAGGTTGACCAACACGTTGCGCAGCCCGCGGCCCAGCAACAGTCGCGCCGTCGACTCGATCGCCTGTCGCACCGCGGCCTCGTCGACCAGCTGCTCGTCCTTGCGCGGCGTCAGGATGTTGACCAGCACCACCATGCCGCGTCGGTCGGCCGCTCGCACCAAGGCCTCGAGACGCTCGCCGAACGCCTGGATCAACCTGCCGTCGGGCGTGAACGCCTGCGGCCCGGCATCGGCGTCGGGGAAGCCGCCGTGGGTGCCCTGCAGACTCACGCTGATCAGGTTGATGCCGTGGGCGCAGAGGTTGTCCAGGTTGTGGAGCAACCGCTCGGCGACCGCCGGAGCGAGCAGCGCATTGTTGCAGCGCAGCCCCCACAGCTTGACCGGCTTGCCACCGAGGTGAGGCATGCCATCGAGGATCTCGAACTCGCGCGTCGGCGCCTGGTCGGCGGCAGTCGGCGCCGACACCGGCACGTGCTTCGGGTAGCTCCAGCGACCGACGCGATCGCGCACCCATTCGAAGTAGAAGCGCACCCCGCGGTCGGACGGGCCGGTGCCCATGCCGCCTGGCTCCGCATGCGGCGCGGTGCCGCTGAAATTGGTGATGCCCTGCACGTACGCGGCGTGGAAGAACAGCGCCGCGTTCGGCGCCGCCAGGTAGCGCTCGCAGTCGGCGAGCACCTCGTCGCGACCGCCGGCCGAGAACACGCCGTCGTTCTCGTACGCATCCCGCTTGGTCGTCTCGACGTTGACGACGAAGCCCTCGGCGGGGATCGGCATCGCCTTCTGCACGATGCGCACATCCATGCCCGGATAGGCGTCGGTCGTCGTCGACTTCTCGTACGGGCAGACGCCGACCTCGATGTCGGGCGCCACCGCCTTGAACCAGCGCGTCATCAACGCCTTCTTGCCCTCGCCGCCGGGCTCGCGGAACAGCTCGAGGTCCATGCGCTCGGTGTGGTCGTACTCGTGGGCGATGTCGATGAAGACGTTGCGCAGGCCGCGCGCGACGAGGAACGCCGCCGTCTGCTCGAGCGCCCGCCGCACTGCCGCCGAACCGTCGAGCAGCTGGTCCTTGCGCGGCGAGAAGATGCCGACCATCACCACCATGCCGCGCCAGTCGGCCTCGCGGACCAGCCACTCCAGGCGCTGCGCCACCGCCGGCTTCAGCGAGCCGTCGCGATCGAACCCGTTCAGGCCGGCGTCGACGTTCGGGTAGCCGCCGTTGGAACCCTGGATGTAGACGCCGATCGCATTGATGCCGTGCTCGTTCCAGGTGTCGAACGCGCGCACGTGCCGCTCGGTGACGGTGGCGCTGTGCAGCGCGTTGCCGCAGCGAACGCCCCAGATCTCGATCGGTTCGCCACCGAGGAAGGCGCGGTCGGCGCGGATCTCGAACTCGCGCGTCGGCGCAGGCACGGGCTCGGAGTGCTGGGCCAGCAGTGCACCGACGAAACAGAACGGCAGCAGGATTCGGATCATGGCTGGGATGTCGCTGAGGCTCAGAAGCGGTGCGTGACGCCGAGCTGGAACACCATGCTGGCCGGTGC
>JALORC010000212.1 GCA_025459175.1 Planctomycetota bacterium
TGTGGGATCGTTGCCTGCGAATGCATGGGGATTGCACGAGATGCACGGCAACGCGTTCGAGTGGTGCGAAAACTGGCTCCATGACTACGACAAGGCACCAGCGAAAGGCTCGGCGCAGCAAGAAGACTATGGCTGGGACCGGGGCGTGTTGCGCGGCGGCAACTGGGGCGCCCTTGCCGGCTGGTGCCGCTCCGCGTACCGCCTCCGCGGGCTCCCCGGCTTTCGTGGCACCGTCGTAGGGTTCCGCCCCGCCAGTTCGTCATTGTGAAGCCATCACCACACCGCCCTGGATTTTGAATGCACCCGCCGCCACCCTCTTAACAGCTGTCTGGTAGGTAGGACTGGGACGGTGGGCCGAGGCATTTCCTCACGCAACCCGCCCGCCGCGCGCATCCACCGGCCCATGCTCGGTCGACACCGTCGCTGGCGATGGCTCGGTCCTCTCCGACCCACTGCTGGCTTTCACGGCGCAGGCACTGACGCAAATCGACATCCATCTCATCGGCCTCCCCACGCTGAGCATGAGCAACACCAACACCGAAACCGTGCTCGCGATCGCCAGGCTGGTGCAGAGCCACCTGCAGAAGCACGACCAGAACCAGAGCGAGTTCGCCGCCGCGGCCGGCGTGCACGCTTCGCTGATCACGCGGCTGCTGAAGCCGAGTCCGCCGGCGTTCGCGCGCGCCACGATCGACAAGATCGTCGCCGCGCTGGGTCCCGGCGATTGCGCGGCCGCGAAGCGACTGCTGGATCCGGTTGTCCAGCTTGCCACCCAACGGCCGCGCGTGTTCGTGTCGTCGACCTACCTCGACCAGGCGGCGCGCCGCCACGCCGTCATCGACGCGCTGCAACGGCTCGGGGTCGAGCCGGTGGCGATGGAGCGCTTCGCCGCCAACAGCAAGACGCCACAGCAGAACGACATCGAGCTGGTGCACACGTGCGACCTGTATCTCGGCATCCTCGCCTACCGCTACGGCACGCCACCCACCGGCGAGCAGCGGTCGCACACGGAGATCGAGTACGAAGCCGCGAAGTCGATCGGCATCGATCGGCTCGTGTTCGTCGTCGACCGCGAGGCCTTGCCGATGAACCCGGAAGTCGACACAGATCCGTTGCCGCAGCGCTGGGAGCTGCAGGCTCGGCTGCAGCAGTTCACCGATCGCGTTCAGCAGGAAGTCACCGTGCCCCGCTTCCAGAGCGACACCGACCTCGTCAACAAGGTCTGGCACTCGATGACCGAATGGCTGGCTCGGCGCCGACTGCAGCCGGTCGAGGCGTGCCCCGAACCGTCGCGCGATCCGCGGCGGGAGCAAGTCTCCTGCTACCGCGATGCGATGCTCGCCGAGCACGGCACCCTGGCGATGGTCGGCTTCGCCAGCACGGTGCGGGCGCCGATCCAGACCACGTCGCTGTACGTCGACCTGCGGGCTGCCGCGATCGGTGGCGGCAACCGACTCGACCGCGACGAGGAGTCCGACGCTCGCACCGCACCGTTCGTCGAATCCACGGACCGCGGCATCGACCTGCGCAATGTGCTGGCCACCGCCGCCGATGTCGAGCGCAGGTGCGTGCTGCTGCGGGGCTACGCCGGCGCTGGCAAGACCACCTTCCTGAAGCGGCTGGCGGTGGCATGTGTCCAGGAAGGTGGCGTCGAGTTCGCCCTGGCGCAGGAAGCGCTGCCGGTCCTGATCACGGTGCGCAAGCTGGATCGTGGCGACTACGGCCAGAGCCTGGCCCATCTGATCGAGAGGAGCCTCCCACAACACCTGCGCCTGCCGGACGGCACCGACCGCAAGCAGTTTGCCGACTGGCTGGCGACCCAGGAGGAGTATCCGCTGCTGCTGCTGCTGGATGGCCTCGACGAAGCGCCGAGCGATGACGATCGCAAGCGACTCGTCGAGCGATTGCCGAAGTGGATCGAAGAGCACGAACGCCGGGCCGTCGTCTCGACGCGCTACGTCGGCTACACGAAGGAAGTCGCGTCGACACTTGCCGACACCGCGCTGGTGCTCGACCTGCAACCGTTCACTCCGCAGCAGACGGCGCAGTTCATTACCAACTGGTACGCCATCGTCGAATGCCACCACGATCCGATCGCCGGCCAGGAACGCGGGGCAACCGCCGCCCAGGATCTGATCACCCGGCTGCAGCAGCCGTCGGTGCGCGCCTCGCGCGTCGCCGAGTTCACCGCCAACCCGCTGCTGCTGACGATCTTGTGCATCATTCATCGCGACAGCACCCACCTTCCCGAACACCGCGAACGGCTGTATCGGGAGCTGGTGCAGGTGCTGCTCGAGAACTGGCGGCGCGGCAAGCAGATGGCGGTGCATCTCACGGCCGAGCAGTCCCTGAAGGTTCTGATGCCGGTGGCGAAGTATCTGCACGACGAGCCGGGGCGAACGCGAGCACCGACCGCAGCGCTGACTCCGGTGATCCAGGCGCCGCTGCGACGCATCGGCTGGAAGAAGAACGCCGACGACTTCCTGATGGCGATCCGCGACGACAGCGGGATCCTGACCGGGCACAGCGGTGACACGTATGGCTTCCTACATCTCGGCATCCAGGAGTACCTGACCGCGCGTGCGATCGAGGTCGAGCTCATCAACGAGCCGGAGCAGTTCGCGGCGCGCATGAAGGATATTGCGGCGCACTACGGCGAGGCATGGTGGCGCGAGGTGCTGCTGCTGCTGCTGGCACTGCCGGATCGACCCTTCTTCCGTCAGCTGTTCGCACAGGTCGTCGAGCTGCCGGCATTCGGCACGGAAGACCTGCTGCTGGAGGACTGCATCAGCGAGGCGAAGGAGCCCGATGCACGGCCGTTCGTCGAGTTCTTGCTGCGAACGGCGGGCGACAAGCCAAGGTCCCCAGACGCCATGACCAACCTGCGACAGCGGCAGATCGCCGCGGTGCGCGCGCTGCACCAGTTGGAGAATCGGCTGGAGGAGGATCTGGTCGGCAAAGTGTTGGGGCCATTCGCAGGACGGCTCGGCACGACGGAACTGGATCGGGAGCTGGCCGCGTTGCTCGGGTTCGAAGCGGACGAGTTCGCCAGGTCCCTGATGGCGGGGTCGTACCAGTCCTACGCCGCGCGCGTTCGTGCAGAGCGTCAGCACCACAGCGGACTCGATTTTGTCTTGATCCCAGACGGCGAGTTCGAGATGGGCAGTCGGAACGGCGAGGGTCACCCTGACGAGCAACCGCGCCGGCTCATTCGCATCGCCAAGCCGTTTCTGCTGGCGCGAACGCCGGTCACCAACGCGCAATACCGCGTGTTCGTCGAGGCGACGCGGCATCCTTCGCCGAGCGAATGGTCCAACAAGCGCTTCAACGGCGCCGACCAGCCCGTGGTCGGAGTGTCGTGGGACGACGCGAATGCCTACTGCCGATGGGCGGGCCTGCGCTTGCCGACGGAAGCCGAGTGGGAGTACGCCTGTCGAGCCGGAACCAAGACCGAGTTCTGGTTTGGCGATGACGAAGGCCAGCTGGGTGCCTATGGCTGGTATCGGGGCAACAGCGAGGGCCAACCGCGGGCCGTGGCCACAAAGCCCGCCAACCCTTGGGACCTCTGCGACATGCACGGAAACGTGTGGGAGTGGTGCCAGGATTGGAGCGGCGACTACAGCAATGCTCCGAGAGATGGCTCGGCACAGGAGACGGACCACGGCTCGGGCCTGCGCGTGGTGCGCGGCGGCTCCTGGTTCAACTTCGCCAGGGACTGCCGGTCCGCGTTTCGCGTTGGCGGGCACCCCGGCGTTCGTGGCAGCGGCGTCGGGTTCCGCCCCGCCAGTTCGTCACCGTGATTCCTTCACCACCTTCACCACTCAGCCCTGGAATCTGCAGGAACTTCCAGCCACCCTATTGACGGTTGGCTGGTAGGTGGGACATGGGGCGGTGGGTCGGGGCATGCCTGCACGCAACCCGCCCACGACGCGCATCCATCTGCTGACGCTCGCCTACGACGCGAGCCTCGCCGCGATCGACAGCCGCCCGCTCGATCGCTTCCTCGCCGACAAAGAACTGCTCGCCCTGCGCGAACACTTCTTCATCGTGCACGGCCAGCCACACCTGTGCTGCGTGCTGACCTACCGGCTGTCGATCGCCGACGCACCTCCACCGCCGAGTCCACCACCACCGCCTGCGCCGCCCCCACCCTTCGCCGCCGCCCGCACCCACCGCCGCGACGACCGCATCGACCTCGACGAACCCCAGCGCGCCCGCTTCGTCCGCCTGCGCGGCTGGCGCGCGCAACGCGCCCGCCGCGACGGCGTGCCGGCCTACGTCGTGTTCACCAACCGCGAACTCGCCGCCCTCGCCTGCAGCGCGCCCACCACGCCGGGCCAGCTACTGGCATTCCCTGGCTGCGGCGAAGGCAAGGTCGCCCGCTACGGCGACGAACTGCTGGCGCTGCTCGCGCCCGAGCGCACGACCGACCCGACCGCGCCGGCCGCGGCACCCGAGCCCGCACCATGAACGTGCCCTCCCCGCGCCACGAACCGCGCCGCGCCCCCGACGAACTGCTGGTGCTGCAGCGCGCCGAGGAGCTCGCGACCTTCGTGCTGCAACGCAGCGGCCGCTGGCCGAAGTCGCAGCGCCACACCACGACCCGCCGCCTCGAGGACCACGTGCTCGATGTCGTCGACGACCTGGTGATCGCCCGCTACGACAAGGCCGCGCGCCGAGCACGCCTCGATGGCGCCAACCTCCGCCTCGAACGCGCGCGCTTCGTGCTGGCCTGTTGGCCAGCAGCAAGCTGTGCCCGGCCGCCCACTACGAAGGCATCGCGCAGCGCCTCGACGATGTCGGCCGGCTGCTGCACGGCTGGCGCACGCAGCTGCGCGAGGCCCGACCGTGAGGCGGACTGGCTGCTGGCGGCAAGCCAAATCTGACCCACCCGGCAGCCGAAATCTGACCCACCCCGCCGCCGGCCAGCCGCGCGACCCGGTGTCGGCAATCGAAATCTGA
>JALORC010000124.1 GCA_025459175.1 Planctomycetota bacterium
CCGGTGCCCGCCCAGGTCTGCGGCGTGAACAGCCATGCCAGCAGCACGGCCAGCACCGTCTCCACGGCGACCAGCTTCGACAAGCCGCGGTCGAACGTGTCGCACAGCATCATGTGGTCCGCGGCGAGGCGGTCGGCGATCGCTTCATTGCGAGCAGCAGTCGCGTTCATGCGGTGCGCTATCGGTCCCGATGGCGCAGCCGAATGCATCGGGAGTTTCCCTAGGGGAAGTCGATGGCCCGTTGGCAGTGGCCAGAGCCTTCTGCAACGAGCGGGCGGCCGGGTTGCCGCCGCGATGGCCGCGGCCCATGGTGATGCCGCCGTCGAAGCGCAGCGTGCCGTCGTTGCCGTAGAGCAGCAGGTGGCCGGAGGTCTGCAGGCCCAGACGCAACGCCAGTTGCCCGTCGAGGTCGGCGACGAAGCTGCCGGTGGGCAGCAGCCGGCGCAGGTACTCGGTGGCGGCCGGGTCCCAGTCGGCGGGAGGCGGGTTCGGAGTGAACACCAGCACCCGCAGCAGAGGCGAGCTGCCGTCGATGGCCGTCAGTTGCTCCAGCGTCGCTGGCAGGCACGGGCACTGCGGATGGGCGGCCAGCAGCAGCAGCGGTGCGCCGGCCGGGGCGCCGACCGCCGTTGCCACCGGCGGTGGCAGCATCGTCGGCGTCGCGCCCCGCGCCCCGGCGGTGGTGCCGTGCAGCAACAGCAGCGTGGTGCCGGCGGCGACCAGGGCGCCGCAGGCGGCCAGCACGACCAGCGTCGCATCGATGCGCATGCAGGCGACATCGGCCATCGGCGGCTGCAGCTGTTGACGCGGCGCCCGCCGAACCGGCGCCCGGCCGCGGTAGCATGCGCGGCCTGCATGGTTGACCCGACCGAACCCGTCGACAAGCACCTCTCGCGCGTCCTGCACGCGCTGCGCGAGGGCGAGGCCGGCGCCGCCGACGAGTTGCTGGCGCTGGTCTACGACCAGCTGCGGCGGATGGCGCAGCAGCAGCTGGCGCGAGCGACGCCGGGGCAGACGCTGCAGGCCACCGCGCTGGTGCACGAGGCGTGGCTGAAGCTCGGCCTCGATCGCGAACCGCAGTTCGACGGCCGCGCCCACTTCTTCGGTGCCGCGGCGCGCGCGATGCGCAACATCCTCGTCGACCAGGCGCGGCGCAAGGCGGCGCAGCGGCGCGGTGGCGACCTGCAGCGCGCCGATCTCGACCCGGACCTGGTCGCCGCCGAGCCGGTGGCGACGGATGAACTGGCGGTCGACGAAGCGCTGCAGCGACTCGAACTCGCGCATCCGCGCAAGGTGCGGCTGGTCGAGCTGCGGATCTACGCGGGGCTGACGATGCCGGAGATCGCGGCGGTGCTCGACATCGGACTCGCGACCGCCGAACGCGATTGGAGCTTCGCCCGCGCGTGGCTCGCCGCGGCGCTCGACGGCGGCGGGGGGGCGGCGTGAGCGACGCGCGCGCGGAGCGGCTCGAAGACCTGTTCCATCGCGCCGCGGCGCTGCCGGCGGGCGAGCGGCCGGCGCTGGTTCAGGCCGAGTGCGCCGAGGATGCGGCGCTCGCGACCGAACTGCTGGCGCTGCTGCGCCAGCTCGATCGCCCGACTCCCGACGGCCTCGAGCCGCGCCGCGTGCGCCCCGCCGAAGCGACCGAGCCGACCCGGATCGGCCGCTATCGCATCCTCGAGCGCATCGGCGAGGGCGGCATGGGCGTCGTCTATCGCGCCGAACAGACCGAACCCGTGCAACGCATCGTCGCGCTGAAGGTCGTGCGCGCCGGCATGGACACCGAGCAGGCGATGGCCCGCTTCGCGCTCGAACGGCAGGCGCTGGCGCAGATGGACCATCCGCACATCGCGCGCATCCACGATGCCGGGGCGACCGAGGCGGGGCGGCCGTACTACGTGATGGAGTACACACCCGGCGCCAACCTGGTCGCGTTCTGCGATCGGCGCCGGCTCGGGGTCGACGCCCGCCTGCGGCTGTTCCTCGCCGTGTGCTCGGCGGTGCAGCATGCGCACCAGCGCGGCATCATCCACCGCGACCTGAAGCCGTCGAACGTGCTGGTCAGCGAGGTCTCGGGCGCACCGATGGTGAAGGTCATCGACTTCGGCATCGCGCGCCCGGCCGCCGGTGAGGCGGCGGCGCACGCGCTGCCGACCCGCGCCGGCGACGTGGTCGGCACGTTCGACTACATGAGTCCCGAGCAGGCGCTCGGTGGGGTCGACGTCGACACTCGCACCGACATCCATGCGCTCGGAGTCATGCTGTACGAGCTGTTGACCGGCGTGCTGCCGTTCGCGAAGGCCCGCTTGCACCGGCTGCCGCTGGCGCAGGTGCAGCAGTTCCTCGCGCACGCCGAGCCGCCGCGACCGAGCACCGAGGTGACCCGCGCGGGGGCGAGCGACGCCGCGGCCGTGCGGGCCAGCGAGCCGGGGCAACTGCGGCGGCGGTTGCGCGGCGACCTCGACTGGATCGTGCTGAAGGCGATGGCGCGCGAGCGCGCCCAGCGCTACGCGTCGGCGTCCGAACTGGCGGCCGACCTGCAGCGTCATCTCGCCTGTGAGCCGGTGCTGGCGGGGCCACCGAGCGCGCGCTATCGGCTCGGCAAGTTCGTGCGGCGCCATCGCGGGGCCGTGCTCGCGGCGGCGGCGGTGCTGCTGGCGATCGGCGCCGGCTTCGTCGCCACCTGGCTGGCGATGCAGCAGGCGCGCGCCGCCGAGGCGCGCGAGGTCGTGCGCGCCGAGGCGCTGCGCCGGCAGCTGTACGCGAACCAGGTCACGCTCGCGCAGCAGGCGATCGAACGCGGCGAGGCGGTGGTCGCGCGGCAGTTGCTCGAGGCGGGGCCGACCGATCTGCGCGGCCTCGAGTGGCGCTATCTGCAGGCGATCGCCGACCAGAGCCTCTGCACGACGAAGTTCGCGCCGGACGACCACGGCGCCACCGCCGCGGTGTTGCACGCCGATGGGCGACGCCTGCTGGTCGGCTGTGGCAGCGGCGGGCTCGCCGTCGTCGATCCGGGGCGCGGTGCGATCGAAGCGCGCCAGCCGTTGTCGGACAGCCCGATCGTCGATGTGGTCGCGGATGCGGCGCGGCAGCAGCTGCTGGTCGGCAACGAGGCCGGCACCTGGTGGTTGCTCGACGCCGCGACGCTGCAGCCGCGGCGCACGGTGGCGACGGCGCTCGACGGTGTGCGGCGGGCGGCACTGGCGCCCGACGGCCGCCGCATCGCGCTGTTGCGCGGCGAATCGGCGGTGCAGTTGCTCGATCTCGACTCTGGCGCCAGCACGGCCTGCGAACGGCCGGCGCGCGCCGTCGAACTGCAGCGGATCCGGTTCCATCCCGACGGTCGGCACGTGGTCGCGGCCGGCGTCGACCTGCTCGTGTGGGACGCCGACGGCGCGCTGCGCCACGACCTGCCGGAACCGCGCCGGCACTGGCGCAGCGAGGAGCACCCGAACCTGCAGCCGCGCATCACCGCGCTGGCGTTCGCGGCCGACGGCCAGCAGCTCGCGATCGGCATCGGTCACGCCGAGACGCCGACCAGCGGGGTCGGTAACCGCATCGAGCTGCGCCGCACCTCCGACTACGGACTCGAGCAGCTGGTGCCGATGCCGGGCCGCGGTGTGCTGCCGGCGCTCGCATTCGCGCCCGACGGGCTGTCGCTGGCGGCGGCCAGCGGCACCGAGCTGCTGCTGACCGGGCGCGGCGGCTCGTGGCGACAGCAGCGCATCGCCGGCGCGCCGTCGCCGGTGAAGGGCATCGTGCATCGCACCGACGGCAGCTTCGTGTCGTTCGGCGCCGAGGGCGTGCAGCTGTGGCCACCACAACCGGTGCCGACCCCCGACAGCATCGAACTGGCGCTGCCGTGGGGGCGCATGGTGTGGAGCGCCGACCGCCGCCTGTTGGCGGTGCCGGCGTGGTCGCTCGGCGGCAGCGTCGTCTACGACACCACGAGCTTCGAACTGGTGCGCGCCTTCCTGCCGCCGCACGGTCCGAACCGCGTGCATGCGTTCTGGCCCGATGGCGAACACGTGCTCGCCGCCGGCAGCGGCGGCGCGGTCGGCATCCACCGGCTCGCCGACGGTGCGCTGGTGCAGTCGTTGCCGACCGGTGCGGTGCTGGTGCAGGCGCTGGTCAGTGCCGATGGCGAACGTTGCCTCGGCGCCGATGCCGAGGGCGGCCTGCATGCGTTCGCGCGCGCCGACGGCTCGCGCCGCACGATCGCCGCGCCGCCGTCGCCGCCGGCCCCGGTGCAGGCGCTGCTGGCCAGCGCCGATGGTTGGGTGGTCGTGCGCGAAGGTGGTGCGGTCGAATTGCGGCACCAAACGGACTTCCGGCTGGTCGCCGCCTGGTCGCTGCCCGGGCCGGTGCGGGCGGCGGCGGTGGCCGCCGCGGCGCGTCGCCTGTACGCGGTCGGCGGCGACGGCGCGCTGTGGGGCTGTGCCCTCGCTGCCGAGCCCGCCGTCGAACGGCTCGGCGCCGTCGGCGGCAGCCACGCCTCGATCGATGTCAGCGACGACGGCGAGCGGCTGGTGCTGCTCGACGGCGACCGGCCACAGTTGCGCGATGCGCGCGACGGTCGGGTGCTGCTGCCGCAGTTGCCCGGCGGGCAGACCGCGGCCAGCGTGGTGTTCGCCGGTGCTGGCACCGGGGTGCTCGGCGCCGGGCAACAGCTGGTCGCCTGGCAGTTCGGTCTCGGCGCCGAGCAGCTCGCGCAGCGCGCCGCCGCGGTGCGCGGCAGCGACGCGTTCCGACGCCTGAAGGGCAACCATGCCACCATCGCGGCGATGCGGGCCGAGATCTCTGCCGAGCCGCTGGATGCCGCGGCGCGTGCGGTGTTGCTGCGGCGCCTGGACCGGTTCGGCGACAGCCCGTTCGATCTTAACCACGAGGCCTGGTACCGCGTGCTGCGGCCGTATCTGGCGCCCGCGGACTATCGCTTCGCGGTGCTGGCGGCGGAGAGCGCGGTGGCCAGCATGCCGTTGGCCGGCTTCCGCAACACGCTCGGCACCGCCTACCTGCGGGCCGGTGAGCACGCGCGGGCGATCGCCGTCGCCGGGGCGCTGGTCAGCGAGGCTGTAGCGCGCGGCGAAGCGCCCGATCCGATCGACCTCGCGGTGTTGACGATGGCGCATGCGCGGCTCGGCGACGACGCGCAGGCGCAGCAGCACTGGCGGCAGCTGCAGGCGCTGGTCGCCGAGCCGGCGAACGTGAAGGACCCGCAGGCGTGGATCTTCGTCCGCGAAGCGGCGACGACGATGGCCGGCAAGTGAGTTGCGCGGCGGCGCGCGGAAATCGGTGAGGGGTTCGCGGCGCGGCTTGCGGATGTCGGGACAGCCGCCGGCGCTCGCCGGTCCGGTCGAACCCGAAGAGGTCCCCATGTCCGTCCGTTCTCGTCTCCGTTCGTTGCCGCTGCTCACCGCGGCGATCCCGTTCTGTCTCGTCGTCGCCACCTCGGCCACTGCCCAGACCCTGCCGGTCGACCCGGGCCGGGTGCGCGAGGCGGTGCGCGATCTGCCGCTGCCCCCGCTGTCGATGGATCAGCCCGAGCCCGACGGGCCGGTCTGGGCCCGCGGCCGCGACTACAAGGCGCGCTTCGATGCCACCGGTTGGCAGTTCTCGTGCCGCACGAATGCCGAAGTGCCGGCGGTGCCGGTCCACTTCGCCGCGGTCGGTTGCTCGATCGCCGGCGTGCCGCTGCCGTGCGAGCCGGCGGTGCCGGTGCAGGACGGCAACTGGATCACCTACGAGCACGGTGCCGTGCGCCAGCTGCTCGAGGCGCGCGAAGCAGGCATCGAGCAGATCTTCGTCATCGATCGGCTGCCGGGGCGCGGCGCGCTGCAGCTGTCGCTGGCGGTGAAGTCCGAGCTGCAGGCCGAGGATCTCGGCGAAGGCGTGCGCTTCACCGGTCCCCAGCAGGCCGTGCACTACGGCGAAGCGGTCGCGATCGACGCCGACGGCAGGCGCTGTGCGGCGCCGACGGCGTGGCGCTCCGGGCGGATCGAGATCGACGTGCCGGCGGCGTTCGTGGCCACGGCCAGGTTGCCGTTGCTGATCGATCCGCTGGTCGCCGCGGTGCCGTTCGCGTCGACCAGCGCCGCGAACGTCTACACCGACGGCCACGACATCGTCTGGGACGCCAGCTCGCAGCGCTACGTGGTGGTGTACGAGATCGTGTTCTCGGACGGCGACCACGACGTGTTCGCCTACCGCCTCGATGCGGACTTCAACTTCCTGTCCGGCATCGTCATCGATACCAGCACCGCGATGTGGGAACGGCCGCGGGTCGCCTACCTCGCCTACGGCGCGCAGTGCCTGTGTGTGGCCCAGGTCGGCAGCGGTCCGGGGTCGACCACGCGTACGATCCGCGCCCGTGCGTTCAACAACGGTGCGGTCGGCAGCGCGTTCGACATCGAGGTGCCCGGCGTGCCCGGTCACCTGCCCGGCGACAAGCGCAGTCCGGACGTGTGCGGCGACAGCAATCCGGTCGGCCCGACCTTCTACACGGTGGTCTGGGAGAACCAGACCGCGGCCGGCATCGACATCCACATGAAGCAGGTCGCGCAGACCAACGCGCTGGTCAACGCCGCGCCGACCCAGCTCACCGCGTCGATCGCGATCGAACGCACGCCGTCGATCAGCAAGAGCTACGGGCCGGCGCCGGTGGCGGCGCAGTTCGCGGTGGTGGCGTGGGAGAGCCGCCTGCCGGGCAGCACGCACAGCGACATCCGTCAGATCGTGCTGAGCCCGACCGGCGCGATCCTGGTCGGCGAGACCGTGGTCGATGGCTCCGGCAACAACGACGTGCGGCCGGCGGTCAGTTCGCCGTCGCTGGGGCTGCCCGCGGCCCCGGTCGGCCAGCAGCAGCGCCGGGTCATGATCGCGTGGGAACGGCGCAACGGCGGCGCGCCGGACATCGTCGCCCGGGTCGTCGACCCGCTCACCGGCACCGGCTCGATCGCGACCAACCTGACCGCGCTCGACACGCCGCTGGCGGCGCAGGGTGCGATCCAGGAGCACGCCGAGGTCGATTGCGACGGCTATCTGTTCACGGTCGTGTTCCACGAGGTCGCCCCGGCCGCCACGGGCTCGCTCGACGTGCGCGCCAGCACGTTCCAGCTCGATCCCAACGGCGCGCTGGCGCTGGAGAGCACCGCCGTGGTGCAGAACAGCGCCCGCGTCGAGCGGGCGCCGTACATCGCGTCGCGCTACAGCAGCTCCGGCGTGCCGGACACCCGGCACGGCTTGTTCTGGATCGTCACCGGTGCATCGCCGCAGCTGTGGGGTGGCAACTACGTGAGTTCGGACGCCGCCGGCGGCTTCACCATCTATCCGTCGGGCTGCGGTGCATTGTCGATCAGCGCGTTCGGCTCGACGCGGATCGGCGAGTCGTTCACGGTCGCCAGCGGTGCTGCGAGCGGCTTGCCGGGGTTCGTGTTCGGCAACCCGTTCTCGCTCTACCTGCCGCAGTGCCCGAACTGCGAGATCGGCGTCGACGGGGTCCTGGTCGGCGGCTCGACGCTGGCCCTGCAGATCCCGCCGCTGCTGTCGCTGCTCGGGGTCGTGGTGTCGACCCAGGCATTCACGTTCGATGCCAGCGGCCCCTGCCTCGGCAATCTGACGCTGTCGGCGACGATCGACGCGGAGCTCTACTGGTGAACCGCGACGCGGCGGCGCGGGAGTTTGCTTCCTTCCGGCGCCCCGACCGCGCAGCATGCACCGCATGCCTGCGCTGCCGCTCGAGTTCCTGGTCGCCACCGTCGACGCCGACACGCTGCCGCCGTCGCGCGCGGAGGTGGCGTTCCTCGGCCGCAGCAACGTCGGCAAGTCGTCGCTGCTGAACGCGCTCGCCAACCAGAAGCAGTTGGCGCGGGTCTCCAACACGCCCGGTCGCACGCAGGTGCTGGCCTGCTTCTCGCTGGTCGGCACCAAGGGCACGCTGGTCGACTGCCCCGGCTACGGCTACGCGAAGGTGCCGAAGGCGACCCGCGACTCGTGGCAGCCGATGCTCGAGCACTACCTGACCACGCGCGAGCCGCTGAAGAAGATCCTGCTGCTGATCGACGGTGAGATCGGGCCGACCAAGTCCGACCAGGAGTTCCTCGCCTGGCTGCGCAGCGAGGACCTGCCGGTCGCGGTGATCGCGACCAAGCTGGATCGACTCAAGCAGGGCAAGCGGGTGGCGCGGCAGCGCGAACTCGCCGCCGGCTGCAAGCTGTCGCTGGACGAGGTGCTGTGGGTCAGCTCGACCGACAACACCGGCATCGACGCGCTGCGCGGGCTGGTCCGCGAGTGGCTGAACCCGCCGCGCTGAGAGGAGCCGTCCGGCAGTGCCTCAGCCCAGCTTCGCCAGCGCCGCGTCGTAGTTCGGCTCCTGCGCGATCTCGGGCACCAGCTCGGTGTGCAGCACCTTGCCTTGCCCGTCGAGCACGACCACCGCGCGCGCGAACAGGCCGGCCAGCGGGCCGTCCTGCATCGTGACGCCGTAGTCCTTGCCGAAGTCCTGACCGCGGAACCAGCTCGCCGTCATCACCTTGTCGATGCCCTCGGCGCCGCAGAAGCGCTTCTGCGCGAACGGCAGGTCCTTCGACACGCAGACCACCGCGGTGTCCTTCAGCTTCGCCGCCTTCTCGTTGAACTTGCGCACGCTGGTCGCGCAGACGCCGGTGTCGATGCTCGGGAAGATGTTCAGCACGACCTTCTTGCCGGCCAGGTCCTTGCTGGCGAGCGGGCTGAGGTCGTTCTTGGTCAGCGTGAACGCGGGAGCGCTGCTGCCGACCTTCGGGAGGTCGCCACTGGTGGCGACGGGATTGCCTTTGAACGTGATCTTGGCCATGGGAGCGGATGGGGTTGCGGGGAAGCCGCAGATGTAGGCCCCGACCTCGCTCCGGCCAACAGCGGCGACCACTTTGCCCGCCGACTCAGCCGCGGAACAGGCTCTGCGGTTCGGGCGCGCGGCCCTGCAGCACGGCGGCGACGTTGGTCGCGGTGGTGGTGCACATCGCGCGGTAGGTGCGCGCTGTCAGCGACGCGTTGTGCGGCGTCAGCAGCACGCGGTCCGAGCGCAGCAGCGGGTCGTCGGCGGCCGGTGGTTCCTGCTCGAGCACGTCGGCGGCGAAGCCGCCGAGGTGGCGTTCGGCGATCGCCTGCCGCAGCGCCGCGCCGTCGATCAGCGCGCCGCGCGCGGTGTTGACGAGGAACGTGCCGGGGCGCATCGCCGCGAACTCGGCGCGGCCGAGCAGGTGCTTCGTGGTCGCGTCCAGCGGCAGGTGCAGCGTGATCACGTCGGCGGTGCGCAGCACCTCGAGCAGCGGTGCCGATGGCGGCGCGTCGGGGCCGGTGGCCGCCGGCTGGCCAGCGCGTTGCGCGACCAGGATGCGCATGCCGAACGCGCGCGCCAGCGCCGCCACGCGCTTGCCGATGTTGCCGTGGCCGAGGATGCCGAGGCACAGGCCGCGGATCTCGTTGCCCTGGTAGTGAGCGCGGTCCTCCCAGCGACCGGCGGTGACCTGGTTGGCCGAACGGGTGATGCCGCGCACCAGGTCGAGCACCAGCGCGATCGTGTGTTCGGCGACGGTGTCGGCGTTGCCGCCCGGCGCGAACACCACCGGGATGCGCATCGCTGCCGCCGCCTTGGTGTCGAGGTTGTCGAGACCGACGCCGGCGCGCGCGATCACCTGCAGCGCGGGGCAGCGGCGCAACAGCGCTTCCGTGATGCGGCCGCGGCCGCGGGTCAGGATCGCCTTCACCGCCGCGAAGTCGCAGTCGGGTGCGTTCGGATCGGCGGCGCGCACGATCGTGTCGACGGTCGCCAGCAGCGCTTCGGCCTCGGGGTGCAACGACTCGAGCAGCAGGATGCTCATGGGGTCTCGTGCCGGCCCTCGCCGCGGGTCTGGCCGGGCGCCATGCGGTAGACGCCGGGCCGCGGTTCGACCAGTTCGTCGGTGAAGAGCTTCGGGTCGACCACCGCATCGCGCGCGCTGCCGATCTCGATCAGGTTGCCGGCCGGATCGCGCACGAACATCTGCATCGAACCACTCGGCAGCTTGCGCACGCGGCCCCACGGCTGGATGTCGATCGCACCGGCCGCCTTGACGCGGTGGAACACGGCGGCGAAGTCCGGCACCCAGACGCAGAAGTGACCGCGGAACTGGTGGCTGTCCTCGATCTCGTTCATGTGGATCTGCTGGTTCGGCCCACAGCGGAAGAACTGCGAGCGGAAGCCCTGATCCGGCGTCGGGTCGAGCGGCAGCCCGAGCACGTCGCGGTAGAACGCGACCGCGCGGTCGAGGTCGTCGACGTTGACGTTGACGTGTTGCAGCAGATAGTCGCTCATGGTCGAAGTCACTGCACGGTGTAGCGCCGCACGAACTCGGCATCCGGCTCGACGCCGAAGCCCGGCCCGGTCGGTGGCAACAGCATGCCGTCGTGCAGCGCGAGGTCGATCGTCGCCATCTCGCGCAGCAGCGGCGCGCCGCCCATCGGCACCTCGCACAGCACGCCGGCCGGGCTCGCGAACGCCAGCGTGCGCGCGGCCTGGAACGAGATCGCCGAGCCCCAGCAGTGCGGCGCCAGTTCTAGGCGGTTGGCGTAGGCCAGCGCGGCGATGCGCATGCCTTCGCTCATGCCACCGGCGATCGCGAGGTCGGGCTGCAGCACGTCGATCGCGCGCCGTTCGAGCAGCTCCTGGAAGTCGAACGCGGCGAACTCGCTCTCGCCGGCGGCGATCGGCAGCGCGCTGGCGGCGCGCACTTCGGCGAGGCCCTGGCGGTCGTCGGACGCGACCGGCTCCTCGACGAAACGCAGGCCGAGCTCGGCGGCGCCGGCACAGAAGCGTTTGGCCTCGGCGACGTTCATGGTGCCGTGCGCGTCGACCATCAGCTCGACGCCGGTGCCGATCGCGGTGCGCGCGGCGCGGGTGCGGGCGAGGCTCTGGTCGATGCGACCGTCCATCGCGCCGACCCGCATCTTGATCGCGCGGAAGCCGGCAGCGGTGTAGCGGCCGAGTTCCGCCGGCAGTCCGGCGACATCGGCCCAGCCGCCGCTGGCGTAGGCGCGGATCGAATCGCGGCACGGGCCGCCGAGCAGATCGAGCACCGAGCCGCCGCGCGCCTTCGCCGCGAGGTCCCACAAGGCCAGATCGACGCCGGCCATCGCCGCGGTGTGCGCGCCGCGGCGGCCGAGCACCGGCATCGCGCGGCCCGAGCGCGCGGCGAGCGGGGCGCGGGTGCCGTTGTACATGCGGGTCCAGATGCGGCCGATCTGGCGCGGGTCCTGGCCGAGCAGCAGCGGGCGCAGCTCGTGCTCGACGATGGCGACCAGCGCGCGGCCGTTGCCGGCGCTGCCGACCGCAGGCTTCGCTTCGCCGTAGCCCACCAGACCATCCTCGGTGCGGATCGTCACCAGCACCGCGTCGAACGCGGTCAGCCGGCCGAAGTCGGAGACGTGCTGCACGCTCGGGTCGAGTGGGCAGTGCAACCAGGCGGCGTCGACGGAGCGGATGTTCACGCGGGGTCCGTGGCAGAGGCGTCTCGGCGGATCAGCGGATCAGCGGATCAGCGGCAACAGCGTCTTCGACGCGGTCTCGTACAGGTGCGTGTAGAACGCTTCGCTGAGCAGGCTGCTGCCGTGGTCCTGGATGAACTTCAGCTGCTCCGGCGGGATGTCGACCGGGTTGCGTTCGACCTGGTCGGGCCACGGGCTCACCGGCGTGCGATCGACCGGCGCCACCGCTTCCATCGTCAGCGCGCCGTCGTAGCCGACCTCACGCAGCGTCGCGACCAGCTTCTTCCAGTCGACGTTGCCCATGCCCGGCGCCAGGCGGTTGTTCTCGGCGACGTGCACGTCGGCGAGGCGCTTGCCGACCCTGCGGATCGCTTGATGCATGTCGACCTCCTCGATGTTCATGTGGAACACGTCGAGGCAGACGCCGCAGTTGGGGCCGACATCCTGCGCCAGCCGCAGCGCCTGGTCGGCGCGATTCAGGAAGTAGGTCTCGAAGCGGTTCAGCGGTTCGATCGCCATGCGCACGCCGCTGCGTTCGGCATGCGCGTAGACCTCCTTGAGGCCCTGCACGACCCACTTCCACTCGAGCTCGGGCGTGCTGTCGGGAACGATCTTGCCGACCGTCGCCGGCACGATCGTGATCTCGGTGCCGTCGAGTTCCTTGACCATCGTCACGACCGACTTCACGTAGTCGACCGACGCCGCGCGCTGGGCGTCGCTCTTGGCGGCGAGGTTGCGCTCGCCGAGCGTCAGCGTCACGGCGCCCCAGCAGCGGATGCCGTACTGCTTCAGCAGCGGTCGCGAGACCTTGGTCTCGTACTGCCGCGGTTCGCCGCTGATCTCGATGCTCTCGAAGCCGAGGCGCTTGATCCGCTTCAGGGTGACTTCGAGCGGTTCGGCGCGCATCCAATTGTGGGTGGAGAGGTGCATGGCGGGGTTCCGGACGGGTTGGGGACGAGGGGAGGGGGCAGCCGCGGTGGCGCAGGCTACTGCGAACGGATGGCGGTGTCCCCGGTGGATTGGCTTGCCGGGCTCGGAGGGGCTGGAGCAGCCCCCTCGGGGATGCGTAGACCTGACCGGACAGAACGTCGGAAGCGGACCTGGAGGTCAGGCCGGACGTTCGGCAACCGACAGCAGGCCATGGCGGCGCCAGCCGATCGTCAACAGCCACGTGTGCGCCTCGGTGACCGGGCGAACGATGGCCTCGAGGCCGCGCACGACGATCGTCTCGCGGAAGCCGTCGAACCACGGGGCGGATGTGTAGGTATCGATCGCCTGCGGCACCGCCACCATGCGTCCTTCGGCCGCATGGTGGTGTGCATTGCCCAGCACGTAGCGCAACGCGTTCCGCACCTCGCGCGGGGAACGCAGGATGTGGTCGTGGTACCGGTCGGTGAACACGCGGCCGCGGCGCTTCCACAGGCGATTGAGGGTGCGGGCGATGCGGACCAGCAGGCCCTGCACGCCGCGCGAGAGTGCGCTGCGGCCGGTGGCCTCGACGACGAAGTGCAGGTGGTCGTTCAGCACCGCGTAGTGGATCAGCCGGAAGCCGTTGCGGTCGCAGCCGGCGGCGAAGGCCGCGCGCAGTGCCTGGTAGGCATCGCGGCGGCGCAGCGGTGGCAGGTGCTCGCGGAGCTTGACGGTCACGTGGACCGGGAAACGGGCGGCGAGGGCCTGGCGGGTGTCGTGCGGCACGCCGGCGCGATCGCCGTTCGGCTTGCGGCCGGCACCGGCGCGGCGGCCGCCGTGGAGCGCGCGGAACGGCAGCAGTCCGGTGTCTGCCCGCTTGGTCTTCCTGTCCCGATGTGCTTTCGACCCGGTCGCCATGTGGATTCCGCAATGACATGGTGCAGCCATTCACGGCGAAGGGCTTGAGGTTGATTGTGACCAGATCCCGTTGGGCCCGGCACTCGGGGCCCCGAGTCAGAGTTCAAGGTCCGGGCCACGGCGGCTGCGTGCCGCAAGACACCCCCGGCGTCCCCGGCGGACTGCACGCTCGTCACCATGCGGCCAAGGGCCGCATTGGTGACGAGCGCTCAAGCCGCGCACCGTCCTAGGCCGATAGGACGGTGGTGCACGTCCGCGTCGATCCACACAGCCTGGTGCCGCCGAGCCAACAGCTCGTGGCGGCGGTGCTCGACGCGATCGCCAACGGCGAACTGCGCCCCGGCGACAAGCTGCCGGCGGTGCGGGCGCTGGCCGAGCAGGCGCTGGTCAACCCGAACACGGTCGGCAAGGCCTGGCGCGAGCTCGAACACCTCGGCGTGACCGAGGGGCGCAACGGCTCGGGCGTGTTCGTGACGCCCGGCGCCGCCTTTGTGGCGAAGGCGGTGCGGCTCGCGGAGACGCTGGCGGCGCTGCGGCTCGCGGTGCAGCAGGCGCTGCGCGCCGGGCACGAGGCAACGGTGTTGCACGACGTCGTGGGGACGGCGGCGCGCACGCTGGCGGCGGGGGAACGGCAGGACGACCACGAAGGGGAGCGGAGCAAGGCATGAGCACGGAAAACTCGGGTTTGGTGGTGGAGCAGCTCGCGGTGCGCTTCGGCAGGAAGCGCGTGCTCGATGGGCTCGACCTGCGGTTGCAGGACGGAGTCACCACGGTGCTGCTCGGTGGCAACGGCGCTGGCAAGAGCACGCTGCTGCGCGTGCTGCTCGGTGTGCTGCGGCCGCGCGCGGGCCGCGTACGCCTGTTCGGCCAGGATCCGCTGCGCGCCCATCGGGCGGTGCTGCAACGCATCGGCTACGTGCCCGACGTGCCGGACTGCCCGGGCTGGATGACCGCGCGCGATCTGTTCCGCTTCTTGCAGCCACACTATCCGACCTGGAACCAGGCCAGCTGCGACGCGCTGTGCGAACGGCTCGCGGTGCCGCTGCGCACGAAGTTCGCGGCGATGTCGCGCGGCCAGGGCATGAAAGCGATGCTGGTCGGCGCGCTCGCGTTCGCGCCGGAGCTGCTGCTGCTCGACGAACCGTTCGCGGGCCTCGATCCGCTGGTGCGCGAGCAGGTGCTGCAGGGTGTGCTCGGCGCGCTGCGCGAGGGCGGTCGCACGGTGCTGTGTGCGACCCACGAACTCGAGATCGCCAGCCGGATCGCCGACCGCATCGCGGTGCTGCAGGACGGTCGCATCGTGCGGCACGGCACGCTCGGCGAAGTGCTCGGTCAGGACGAACCGGTGGCGGCCCCGAGTGGGCTGCATCGCCTGCTCGCCGAGGTCGCTGCGCAGGCGCGCGAGGAGGTGATCGCATGAGCCTCGTGCTGACCTACTGCTGGCGCGAGTGGCGCGCGCAACGCGGCATGCTGTGCGCGTATGCCGTGTTGGTGTTCGCGGCGCTGGTGCTGATTGCGCTGCTGATGCCGACCGCTTGGTGGCAACAGGACGGGCGCGCCGGTGTGGCGCTGGCGGCGTTCGCGATCGCCGGTGGCTTCGGGGTGCTCGGCTTCGTCGCCGCGGCGCTGGTGCGCAGTGAGTTCGGCAGCAAGGACGACCAATTCGTGCTGCGGCTGCCTGGGGCGCTGCTGCCGTCGTTCGGTGGCAAGCTGCTGTTCCTCGTGCTGGTGACCGCGGCGTTGCCGGTGCTCGGACTCACGCTCGGTCAACTTCTTCTGCAGGCGATGGAGCTGGAGACCGCGTGGCCGAGCGGCGCGCCGGGCGGCGAAGGATCGATGCTGTCGTCGTGGCCGATGGTCTGGTCGATGTGGGCGGCGCTCGGCATCCCGTGGGTGTGGGCGATCGGCACCTGGCTGCCGAAGGGCCGCATGGCGCTCGGCGGCACGGTGCTGTTCGTGTTGTTGCTCGGCCTGCTGGTCGCCGCGGTGCTGCGGCAGAGCCCTGGGCTCGAGGATGGCATCGCGTGGCGTCGGTGGGTGCCGTACGTGCCGGTGCTCGGCATCGCGGTGGCGTTCGTGTCGTGGGCGATCGGTCGGCGCGGTGGCGGGCCGCTGCGCTCGGCGCGGTTCGGGCTCGCGGCAAGCGCGCTCGGGCTCGCCGCTCCGGCGGCGTGGTTTGCAGTCGCAGCCTGGGACTACCACCACCCGGATCTGCAACGGCCGGCCCAACTGCGGGTGAGCGGTTTGTCGCCGGACGGTCGCTACGTGCTGGCCTCGCTGGCGACGCACCACGCCTACTCGTCGGTTGCCTGTCGCGTCGACCTGCAGAACGGCAGTGCGGTGAAGGTGGCAGGCGTGCACGGTGCGTTCACGCCGGAACTCAACGCCCCGTTCCTGCAGCTGCCAGACGCAACGCAGCGGCTCTGGCGCTGGGTCGACTACCGGCTGCGCGGCGAACCGAGCCAGCACACGATGTTCGACCTCGCGACCGGCGAGCTGCTGCAGGTCGCCAGCGATCCGAGCTCCGGCCAACCCGTGCTGCCAGCCGCGTGGCGGGCGCTCGCCATCGCCGAGGCCGCGGCGACCACGCCGTTGCGCGGCCCTGGTGACGTGCGGTTCTGGTTCGAAGGCAGCGAGCTGTGTTCGCAGGCGCCGAACGGGCCGGTGCAACGCGCGGCCTGGTCGCGGCCGCTGCCCGGCGGTCTGCGCGCCGCGGGCCATGGCTTCGAATGCACCGGTCCCGAAGGTGGCGCCTACGACTTCGCGCAACGGCGATTCGTCGCCGACGCCGGCAAGCTCGGCCGCGTGTTGCTCGTGCGCGGCAGAATGCTGGTGGCGAGCAAGCAAACGCCATCGCGCTGGCTTGCCGTCGATGCTGCGACGCGGGAAGCCAAGCCGGTGGCCGCGTTGCTGCGCGCCGCGGTGCTGGGCTTGCTCGATGACGATCGGCTGTTGTGTGTGCGAGTCGGCAGCCCGGCGGAAGCACCGCCGGAACTGTTCACGTGGTGTCCCGCGGACGATGCGATCGCCGCGATCGCAGTCCCGGCCGGGGTCGATTGGCGCGGTGGCTTGCACGTGGTCGCACCGGGTCAGCTGTCGTCGCTGTTGCCGCGCGATCCGCGTGGCCGCTGCTGGTTCGCCACCGGTCCGTACAACCGTCCGCCCGAACTGCTGACGCTGGACCCGGAAGCGCGCACGGTGACGAAGCAACCGTCGCATTTGCGTTCGCCGTGGAACTGGCGCGACCAGCAGCTGCTGGCGTGGTCGGCGGACGACACGTGGCTGCTGCAGGACGGGTGCACGATCGTGCGCCTCGACCTCGCGACTGGTGTGCGCACGCAGCTGTTTCCGCAGCACGCGGAGGAACGTCGATGAATCTCGTCCTCGCTCATTGCTGGCGCGAGTGGCGCGCGCAGCGCGGCATGCTGGCCGGCTTCCTCGGCCTCGGCATCGCGGCGCTGTGCTTCGTCTTGATTCTGGTGCCGGAACATTTCTGGCTCGAGGACGGCCGCCGTGCGCTGGCGTTGTCGTGGTTCGTCGTGATCGGCGGCGTCGGTGTGCTCGCGTTCGCGGCGCAAGCACTGGTGCGCACGGAGTACGGACCGAAGGGCGACCAGTTCGTGCGGCGCCTGCCGGGCGCGCTGCGGCCGTCGTTCGGCGGCAAGCTGCTGTTCCTGTTGCTCGCGATGCTGGCCATGCCGCTGCTCGGTCTCGCCGCCGGCGAACTGTTCTTGACCAGCAACGGTCAAGGCTGGCACGACCTGTTCCGCTGGGATCACCAAGGCGAAGTGTTCTTCGAACGGCCGTGGCCGATGGTCTGGCTCGGCTATGCGGCGCTGCTGGTGCCGTGGGTCTGGGCGATCGGCATGTGGCTGCCGAACGGGCGCATGGCGCTCGGCGGCGCGATCGTGTTCTGGCTGCTGCAAGGTGCGTTGGTCACCGCGGCGCTGCGCTTCACGCCGGGCATGCTGCCGACGCTCTCGCTCGAGCCATGGTTCGCGGCGATGTCGGCGTACGGCTTCGTGGTGGCCGGCGTGTCGTGGATT
>JALORC010000213.1 GCA_025459175.1 Planctomycetota bacterium
TGACGCGACGCCGGCATTCGTCGACAGCCTCGCGCAAGGCGTCGACGCCTTGCCACTCGGAGGCCAGGATCGGGTTCCGATCGAACGCGATCGGCTCGCGGAGCTCGTCGAGATACTGGCGCAACCAGGTGGTGTGGGCGGTGCGGATGGCGCGGGTGAAGCCATGGTCAGGCAGGCAGAAGCCCCCGTCGTGCTTCGTGCGCGTCAACTGTACCGGGGCACTGGAGACGCTCGCGCTCGCCAGCCCCACGGTCAGGTGGCGGAAACTCGGGCTCGGGAACGTGGACGGGACCTTCGGCCGGAAGTGCGACAGTGATCCGAAGCCGATCTCGATGCCGCGGACGAAGTCCTCGCCACTGCCGCCGATCAGCACATCGATCGTCACCGGCGCGTGCAGCAGTTCGCGCAAGAAGGCCGGATCACGCAGGCCGGTCAGCCAGCTACCGCAGGCGACCCGGGCCTCGCTGCGCGGATGCAGCAGTCGATACTGCTGCAGCAACAGCTCGCGATTGGCCTCGGCACGGGCGCCGAGCAGGGCCAGCGCGGCGTCCATGCACCACCCCTCGAGGAACGGAACGAGCTCCTCGCCCGGCACGCTGGCGCCGGTTTCGACGAGCGCGTCGAGCAGTGCCAGCGCCGCGAACTCCGTCGCGGCGCTGCTCGGTCGCCCGAGCTTCGTCAGTCGCGCCCGGAGTTCTGGAATGCACTCCGCGAGCCGATACTCGGCGGCGGCGTGTGCGCCCCAGGCGACGCTCGGCAGGTCGTCGGCCTGCAACTGGTTGGTCACCCCCGCCACGAGTTGCTTGCGCATCGCCGCGAAGCGTTCGGCCGGCGTCGGCTCCTGCGCAGGCGCAATGGCGATGAAGGCCGGCAACAGCGAGCCGAGAATGGTCTGGCGCATCGGGGCGAACTCGGTTTCCGGGAGCGGTCGAAGATATCGCCGGGTTGCGGTCTCGGCAGGAGGACTCCAGCGGCCAGCGGCTGGCTCCGGAATCGGTAGGATGCGGGTCTCAGGAGCGGCCTTGGTCGACCCCACGTCGAAGCGCTGACCACGGACCACTGATCACTGATCACTGCCATGATCCGAACCGCCTCGCTGCGTGATGTTCTGTCGCCTCATCCAGGTCTGCGACCCACCGGCCAATCGGCAATGGCCCTGCCGCGCGCACGGCACCCGCTCGCCCTCGCCCTGCTCGCAGGCGTGGCCGGTTCGTCGCTGCTGTCGGCGCAATGCGCCAACCCCTGGGTGTCCACGGGCGGATTCCTGGGCACCGACGGCTCCGTGCTCGCCTCGACGATGCACGATCCAGACGGCCCTGGCCCGGCTACCGCTCGGCTGGTCCTCGGCGGGTCGTTTCGAGTTGCCGGCGACATACTGGCGAACAGCATCGCCGCATGGGATCCGGCGATCGGGACCTGGGCCCCGTTCGGCGCTGGTCTCGACATCCATGTGCGAGCCCTGGTCGCGCTGCCGAACGGCGAACTGCTCGCCGCCGGCGACAATCCGGGTCTCGCCGGGCCATCGTTCCAGGTCGCTCGCTGGAACGGTTCGACGTGGCTGCCGCTGGCGGCCGGATTCAGCGATCAGGGCGGTCCGTTCGAGATTCGCGCAGCGACGGTCTTGCCGAACGGCGACCTGGTCGTGGCAGGGCTGTTCACGGTCGCGGGCGGCACGCCGGCAAACAACATCGCGCGTTGGAACGGCACGACGTGGTCTGCACTCGGAACCGGTCTCGGTGTGGCAGTGGATGCACTGACCACCATGCCGAATGGCGATCTCGTGGCTGGGGGCAGATTCACTGTCGTCGGTGGTCTGCCCGCGACGGGCGTCGCGCGCTGGAACGGTTCGGTCTGGACTCCGCTCGGTCTCGTGCCCTCGAACTTCGTGACGGCGCTGGCAAGCCTGCCCAACGGCGATCTGCTGGCCGGCTTCAACTTGTCGTTGTCGGGACAGGGAGCGACCAGCACCCTGCGACGATGGAACGGCAGCGTTTGGTCGCAGGTCGGCTCCGTGACGATGCCCGGCCAGATGCTGCGCATCGAGGTCCTGCTGAACGGCGACTTCCTGGCGGCCGGCGGAGACCTTGGCGGCTTCTGCCAGCGCTGGAACGGAGTGGCGTGGTCCCCACTGGGCGCGAGTCCCGACGCGCCAGTGCACACTTCGACGCACCTGCCGAACTTCTTCCTCAACATCGTGATCGGTGGGGCCTTCACGAGCCTCGGCTCGACCCCTGCGAGGTCCACGGCGCGCTGGGACGGCTCGGCTTGGAATGCGTTCGGCGTGCCCAGCCTCGCCGGCAAAGGCCAGGCCTTGCTGGTGTTGCCGAACGGCGACGTGATCGCCGCCGGCGGCAACTCCGTGGTGCGTTGGAACGGCACCGCATGGTCGCCGCTGGAGTCCTTCGCCGCGAACGCGTCCGTGCTGGAGCTCGCCGCCCTCCCGAACGGGGACGTGCTCGCCGGCGGCAGCCTCGCGCCGAGCGGGCCGGGGGCGCACCTCGCGCGCTGGAACGGGACGTCGTGGCTGCCGTTGGGCGCCGGAGTCAACGGCACGGTGCGCGCCATCGCGACCCAGTCCGACGGCAGTCTGATCGCCGGCGGCAACTTCTCAATGGCCGGCGGCGCCCCGGCGCCCGGCATCGCGCGCTGGAACGGCACTGCGTGGTCGTCGCTCGCCGGCGGCGTCACGGACAGTTTCGCGCAGCCGGGCGCGGTCAACGCGCTGGCGACCGCACCGAACGGCGACCTCTTCGTCGGCGGCAGCTTCACTCGCGCCGGCACGGTCGTCACCAGCAACATCGCCCGCTGGAACGGGTCCGCGTGGTCGGCCCTCGGCACCGGCCTCATCGGCTCGGTTCGCGCACTGGCCGTACTGCCGAACGGCGATCTGCTCGCCGGCGGCGGCTTCGTGTTGGGCGGGTCGGTCCTGGCCCAGGTCGTCCGCTGGAACGGCATCACCTGGTCTGCCGTCGCCGGTGGCCCGTTGCTCGCCGTGACCTCGATCGCGGTCCTGCCGAACGGCGGGTTCCTGGTCGGCAGCGACTTGTTCGGGCAGGGCCTCAGTCCCGTGTGGCTCGCACGCTGGAACGGCAGTGGCTGGTCCGCGGTCAACCTCGGTGTCGATCGGTTCGTGGACGCGTTGGCGTTCCACCCGTCGGGTGAGGTCTTCGTCGGCGGCAGGTTCACGACCGCCGGCGGCGTGGTCTCGCCCGGCGTCGCGCGGCTGTCCACCACCTGCCCGGCGACCGCCAACGCCAACGGCACCGGCTGCACGGGCGCCGGTGGCCTGAACGTGCTGGTCGCGAGTTCGCTGCCATGGGTCGGCTCCACGTGCAGGATGATCGCGAGCGGCCTGCCCGCGGCATCGCTCGCCATCGCCGTGACCGGCTGGAGCTCGGTGTCGATTCCGCTGGCCGCGATCCTGCCGCAGGGATCACCCGGCTGCGCGCTGCTCGCCAACCCCGACCTGTTCGCCGCGGTGACGACCGGTGCCGGCAAGGTGCCGGTCGCGCTGACGATCCCGAACAGCGTGGCCCTGTCGGGCGTGGTCGTGCACCAGCAGGTGGTCGCACTGCAGATCGTCGCGGGCAGCATCGCGGCGGCGACCAGCACGAACGCGCTGACGCTGCAGTGCGGCGCGTTCTGACGTCGCCGCGGCCCCGGTCGCAGGTCGCGGAACGACGTCGATGCGCCTCGCGCATCCGGATCTACTGCGTGGTGAGCCGCAGCACCCAGCCGCCCGGATTGGTCGGGCTGCTGCCGATGCTGTCACCGGCGTTGCCGATCAGCTGACCGATGCTTGCCGGCACCGGCGCCGAGGAACCGAGGCGCACCCGGTGCGCGGTCGAGAGACGCACGTTGCCGCCGAGGCTCAGTGGCTCGATCAGGTAGACCTGATGATCGAAACTGAGACCCGACAGGAACGGGAGCAGCGGGATCGCCCAGGTCGCCACACCGGTGGCCGTGAACTGCACACCACTCACGGCAGCGGGTTGTTCGAGCAGCGGCGGGAACTGCAGCACGCAGCCTGGCGAGCCCATGAAGCCGAGGTCCAGCGGGAACCCGGCGCCGGGAATGCCGGGGCTGCCCGGGAAACCGACGTTGCCGAGCATCGCTCCCCCCGTCATGTTGAGGGCCGGCATCTGACTCAGCGCGAACGACATGCTGCCGCCAGGCACCATGGTGGTCGTCGAGCCGAGGAACTGCGCTTCGAGCCCGTCGCAGCCGCGACCCAGGATCTGATAGCTGGCGCCGCCCGGCGTCTGCGAGACCGCATCCGCCGCCCAGGATTGCTGGCCGCCGCTCGAGTAGCTGGTCTCGATCTCGAGCACCAGGTTGCCGAGGCTAGAGTCGTAGGCGAACGACGTCTGCAGTGGGAGCACCACCGACCACGGCCGCGGCACCAATTGCGAGGTCGAATCGGGCAGCTGGACCGGCCCCTGGAACACGGTGGTCATCGGTCCCGACGGCACGGCGGCGAACTGGTTCGGCAGCGCGTCAGGGGCGAACGCCGTGTAGCCCAAGGCGACCCGGAACTGGTGCGTGGTGGCCCAGCCCTGCGCGAAGAACGCCGAGTGGCGCAGCGCGAGCTCGGTGATGGTCCGGTTGTCGAAGCCGAGCGCCGGCTGCGTCATCACCTGCATGCAACGCACGCCCCCCTGGGTATCGACCACGGCGAGGAACTGCGCATCGCCGCCGGAGCTCTGCAGGCCGTTCGCGGCGGGCACCACATGGGTCGATTGGGCAAGGATCGAAGCAGGGAGCGCGGCACCGAGCGCGAGCAGGAACGCGGCAGATCGTTGGTTCGTCATGAGGGAGTCGGAGTCGGACCGCGATGTCATACCCGCGCCGGGGCACCACCGTCGACAGCGCCCAGCACTCTCCCCGCCAGGCGCGCGGCTCAGCGCGGCTCCCGACGCGGCA
>JALORC010000214.1 GCA_025459175.1 Planctomycetota bacterium
CCCTGTGCACCAGCTTGACCCTGTGCACCAGCTTGACCCTGCGCGCCGGCCTGGCCCTGCGCGGCGGGTTGGCCCTGTGCCCCGGGTTGGCCCTGTGCGCCGGGTTGACCCTGTGCGCCGGGTTGGCCCTGTGCGCCGGGTTGGCCCTGCGCGCCGGGTTGGCCCTGCGCCCCGGGTTGAACCGGCGGCGCCTGTTCCCCTGGCTGCGGCGTCGGCGGTTCCTGCGGTTGCCAGAGCGACGCGCCGCGGCTTCCGTTCTCGATCGTCGACGCCGGCGCCGCGGCCATGGCACCGACGGCGAACACGCTGCAGGCCGCGAGGCGCACGGCCCAGCGCAGCAGCGGCAGCGGCCGGCGGTCAGCGGCGGCGGCCGGCGCGAACTTGGCGGGGGTGACGATCGAGTCCGCACCGGCCAGCAGCCGGGGGCAAGAGGAGCGGCGGAAGACTTGGTCGGCCATCGTGCGAGTTCGTGCGCTTGCCTCCGGAGACCGGAGACTGGTGAGCCGCTGGGACTGGCGGCCCGCCGTTTTTATTTCCGTCGCACGATGCAAGGAAGCATCGAGTCGGTGTTTCCGACTTTCCGTTTGCGCCGTTCGCACGGCGTAGCTTGGATGCGGAGGCGTCCGTCGAAGTGACTCGCACGGATCGCCCGCGGGGCCATGAAGCTGTCCGAACTGATCACCAGCGACCTCGTCGAGGTGCCGCTGCGCGCCACTGACAAGTGGGAAGCGCTCGCCGCCATCGCCCGCATTCCCGTGCGCGCGGGCCGCTACCCCCAATCGATGGTCGCCACTGTCGAGCAGGCGCTGGTGACGCGCGAGCGCAGCATGACGACCGGCATGGAGCACGGCATCGCGATCCCGCACGCCGCGATCGACGGCATCGACGATCTGGTCGCCGTGCTCGGGCTCAATCCGGTCGGCATCCCGTTCGAAACGCTGGACGGGGCGCCGGCCCGGATCGTGATCGGGCTGGTGATCCCGCGCAGCAAGAAGCTGGCGCACATCAAGACCCTGGCCGAGATCGCCAAGCTGCTGTCCCGCGCCGAGGTGCGGGATCGGCTGCTGCGCTGTACCGATGCTGCCATGGCGGTCGCGGCCCTGGTCGAGCTGCAGGGACCAGGTCGGTAACGGCGCATGCTCGGCAGCGTCCGTTCGCCGGCGGCGCCCGGTCGTGTCGTCGTCGACGCTACCGGCGGGGAGCCAGCCAGGGCCAAGCCCCCGTGCCCGTTGCAGCAGCCGGGTATCCTGCTGCAGATGATAGCCCCTGAGGTACCGCCAACCGCTGCCAGACCGTCGGTCGTGGCGTCTGCGGACGGCGGGGCCGCGGTCGGCGCAGTGCCGTCCGGCGGGCTGGCCACGGCGATGGCCGGGGCGGCGGCCGCGGCCTCGGTGCTGGCGGCGGCCAGCATCGAGCGCGCGTGGCTGCCGTTCGGCGCCGACGCGGCGAGCGGCTGGGGGGGCGCGGCGGTGGTCGCGATCGCCGGCGCCGTGGTGGCGCGGGCATGGCTTCGCGGCGGCCGACCCCCGGGCTGGATCGCCGCCGCGGCGATGGGCCTGCAGGCCGGTGCTGCTCTCACGATCGGCATCGCCGGGGTCGCCGGCAGCGGTGCCGCATGCCTCTTGGTTGCCCCTGCGATCGGTGCCCAGCTGGCGGTCGCGGTGCCGGCCAACGAGTGGCGATCGGGTCTCGCGGCGTCGTTCGGCGCGCTGTGCCTGGTCGCGAGTTGGTGGTTGGCAGCTGCCGCGGGCGGACCGGGCGCCTTGCTGGCGGCGGCGATGGTGCTGCAGGTGGTGGGATGGTGCGCCGCCGTGGCAACGGAACGCCGGCGGCCGTCGTCTTCGTCTTCGTCTTCGTCGGTGGCGGCGAGCTGGGCACGGCGATCGGCGGTGGTGGGGGTGGCGTTGCTCGCGCTGCTGGTGCTGCCGGGGCTCATGGTGCCGCATGCGGCTGGAGTCGCCGGCGCCTCGTTGCTGGTGACAGCGATCGCCGTCGCCGCCGCGGTCGGTGCCCGGCGGGGCCTCGCAGCCGTCGGGTTGGTGTTGGCGGCCGTGGTATGGCTCGGGCCCGTCCCCACGACCTCCGCGGCGCAGCAATCGGTGGTCGCGAACGGCGGCGCCGAGGTGGTCTATCTGCGCGATCGTCAGGAGCTGCAGCTGCGCGCCTTCGGCATGGTGGTCGAGGCCACCGGCCCCGATCGCGACGAGTTGCCGCTGCTGTGCACGTTGCTGCAGAGCCTCGGTCGCCCTGGCGACCGCGTGTTGTTGTTCGGGCCGTCCGGCGGGGCCGCGGCGGCGGCCCTGTGCGGCGAGCCGGGCTGGGAAGTGGACGTGGTGGAGACGCGCCCATCGACGGCGCCGCTGCAGCGAGCGCTGCGCGGCCATGGTCCGGTGCTGACCCCGCCCGCCCGCGAGGACTCGCCGCCATCACCCCGGGCTCGAACCGCCGGTCTCTTCCCGGCGCTGGCAGGGCTCGGTGACGGCGTGCGCCAGGTCGTGGTGCTCGCCGAACCCAACGGGGCCCCGTTCGCGTCGGATCCGAGTCGGGCCGAGTCGCCGGCTGCACACCAGGCGTTGCACGCCGAGTGCCGCCGCGTCGTCGGCGACGGGCTGGTGCTGCAGGTGCTGGGCCTCGATCTGGTGACGCCGCCGGTGCTGGCGCAGGTTCTGGCGGCCGCGGCGATCGAGCATCCGTGGGTAGGCTTGTTCGTGGTCGGGGATGCCGCGGTGCTGGTCGGCGCAGTCGCGGCGCCGTCCTGGTCGAGGTTGTCGCCGTTCCAGGCATGGCCGGACGACTGGCGTTGGCACGCGCATCGCGCGCACCTCGGCGAGGTCGCCGACCTGCAGCGCGCGCTGCTTGGCACCGTGCGCCCGCCGGCGAACGCAGCCGCGCCGATGGCGGTCGCCGCCGACGCAACCGGACGGCGCGGTGTGGTGCAGGTGCTGCACGATTGGCTGTCGCCGGTGCCGCCGCCGCCCGCCACGCCGGCCGCATTGTTGCCGCGCTGGACCGCGCAGCGCGCCGAACTGCGCGCCGCCGAGACGGCGCTGCGCACGCTGGTCGATGATCCGGCCGGCCGCGCGGCGGCGCAGGATCTCGCCGCCCGCTGGCTGCCGCTGGGGGCGCCGCGCGCCGTATTGCAGGCTGCACTCGGCCTTGGCGGGGACCAACGTGAGCCGCTGCTCACACCAGCGGTGGCCGCGCGCCGTGCGCACGCGATGGCGCCGCTGCTGTTCCAGCAACTGCCGCCGGTGCTGCACTCGCTGCCGCTGCCCAATCAAGCGAAGGGCGAACTCGAGGATCTGTCGCGGTTGCCACCGTTGCCGCGCCTGGCGACCCTGGCCAGCGGCGACACGCCGCTCGCGGTCGCGCTGCGGGCGCGGTTCCCGTCGCCGTGCGCGCGCGCCCTGGTGCAGGCCCTGGCCACCGCACCGCTGCCGGCCGCGGGTCAGCAGGCGCTGCGCGAGTTGGCTGATCCGTTCGTGTTGGACGAGGCCGCGCGGGTGTTGGTCGCGCGCGGCGGCCGCCGCGAATTGCTGGCGCTGTGGCGCCACGACCTGCCGATGCCGACCGCGATCGAGCCACTGCTGCGCGGTGGTCGCGACGACCGTCGGGCGCTGGCGGCGGCGCTGCGCGGCCGGCGCGAGGCGAGTTGCCACGGGGTGCTGGCGCAGCTGCTCGAGGCCACCGAGCCCGAGCTTCGGCTGCTGGCGGGGGAAGCGCTCTGGCACGCGGTCGGCGAACGCGTTCCATACGATCCCGATTGGCCACAATCCGCGCGTGCAGCTGCGGCAGAACAGCTGCGGTCGCTGCATAATCAGAAGCCATGACGGAAATCACCGTTGCCGCCCTTGCCCAGCTGGTCGGCGGTCGCCTGGTCGGCGACGGGGCGCGCCGCATCCTCGGCCTCGGCGATCTGCGAACCGCCGGCGCCGACCGGATCGGGTTCGTGCGGGATGCGCGCTACCACGCCGCCGCCAAGGCGACCAAGGCCGGCGCCCTGTTGCTGGCGGCAGAACTCGCCACTACGGCCAGCCAGATCGTCGTCGACGACGTCGATGTCGCGTATGCGAAGGTGGCCACACATTTCCACCCGGTGCCGCGCGCCATCGTGCACAGCATCCACCCGAGCGCGGTGATCGATCCGGCCGCCGAGATCGAGGCCCCGGTGGTGATCGGCCCACGCGTGGTCGTGGGCCGCAGCCGCATCGCCGCTGGTTCCGTGCTGATGGCCGGCGTCGTGATCGGTGATGGCTGCAGCCTCGATCGCGACTGCCTCTTGCACCCCAACGTGACCCTCTACCAGGGCGTCCAGCTCGGTCAGCGCGTGATCGTGCACGCCAGCGCGGTGCTCGGCAGCGACGGCTTCGGCTACGCGCACGAGGGCGGTCGCTGGCTCAAGGTTCCGCAACTCGGTGGCCTGATCCTCGACGACGATGTCGAGATCGGTGCCGGTACCGCGATCGATCGCGGCACCCTCGGTCACACCCGGATCGGCGCTCGCAGCAAGATCGACAACCTGTGCCACATCGCCCACAACTGCGTGATCGGCACCGATGTCGCGATCGCGGCCGGCTGCGGCATCGCCGGCTCGACCAACATCGGCGACCGCTGCGTGTTCGCCGGCAACGTCGGCATCAGCGGACACCTGCAGATCGCCAGCGATGTGCGGTTGGGGGGTGGGACGATCGTGCTGAAGGATCTGCCGGAGTCGGGGGATTACATGGGGCACCCGGTGCTGGAGAAGCGGCGCTTTCTCCGGCTCCTCCGAGTCCTGCGCGGCCTCGTCCAGAACTGATCCAAAGGCTGTTTCGCGCCAAACCGCATCGCCCTGACTGGCCACCCCCAGGGTCGCTGGCGGGGGTCAGGCGGGGAGCGGAATCGGCTCGC
>JALORC010000042.1 GCA_025459175.1 Planctomycetota bacterium
TCGACGGTCCTTGTCACGCGCCTTCACCTCATCCGAGATCGCCGTCTTAAACCTGTTGATCGCTGACATGAGGCCTCCGCTCTGGCCAACTTCAACTTCAGCCGAACTGCCGACTTCCGGCACGCGGCCTCGCTCGCAGCCTACTGCCGACCTCGGCGAGCACAACCCCTCCAATGCCAACGCTCGCCAGCTCGTCCCCGGAAATCGGCCGAACGGCCTGACTCCAACCGACCATCAGCTCTGACCCATCGCTCACCTCGACGACCCTCCTTCCCCTCCCCGCGCCCCTCCCCATTCCACCCGACCGCGACGCCATCAAACAGACTTCGCCCGCAGAGCGACTCAGAGCCACGGCGAACGGTCACCGCTCCATCGCCAAGCCCGTTCGCCAGGGCCACAACTGCGCGCGCTGGCCCGACCCGCGGCAGACCGCCCCATCGAGCCCCACCTTCCTGCCCGCTCCGAGCGCGGATAGAACCTCGGCCCCCATGGCTTCGCGCACCCCAACTCGCAGCAGTGGCCGCAGCGGCGGTCGTTCGTCCTCTTCCCGCTCGTCCAGCTCCTCGGGCACCTCGCCGATGGTGTTCGTCGGCGTCGGCGTCGCGATCGCGGCGTCCTTGGTGGTCGTGTTCCTGGCCACCAGCGGCAAGAAGGACACGCCGGCGGAGCCGAAGCCGGCCGTGCCGGCAGCCGCGAAGCCGACTCCGGCGGCCGCTCCCTCCGCCTCACCGGCGATCGCGCTGGCGGGGGCGCGGGCGGGCAAGACGCCGGAGGAGCCGGCGCCGGGGCTGACCCAGGACACACTGACCAAAGTGCGCGACCTGCTCCAGGAGGCCAAGAAGCTGTCCGACGAGGGGGTCAAGGCGCGCACTGCCGGTGACAACCAGAAGGCGCGCGAGAGGCAGTCGGCCGCCAAGGACAAGATCGAGGCGCTGCAGAAGATGATCGAGGCGCCGCTGAGGTGGCAGGAGAAGGCTGACTTGGGGTCGTGGGCGCAGCCGGCCGAGTATGTGACGCTGGAGAACCTCTACGGCGAGGTCAGCAAGCTCGAGAAGCGCGTGCGCATGGGCGGCGGTACCTGATCGCGCCGATGCTGCTCGGCTACCAGTCCAACGGGCTGCAGAACCATCGCCTGCCTGAAGCCCTGCAGCTGTTGGCCGCGAATGGCTACCAGGCCGTCGGGCTGACCCCGGACACCTGCCACCTCGATCCGACGATCACCACCGATCGGGATCTGGACCGGCTGGCGGCGCTGTTGCGGGAGCTGGGGCTGGTGCCGGTGATGGAGACCGGCGCGCGCTTCCTGCTCGATCCGCAGCACAAGCACGAGCCGACGTTGATGACCGTCGATGCGGCGGCGCGGCAGCGGCGGCTCGAGTTCTACCGACGGGCGGCGGCGATGGGGGCGCGGCTGGGGGCCGAGGTGCTGTCGTTCTGGAGCGGCATCGATCGGGCGCCGGGTGCGGACAGTGGCGAACGGCTGCGCGCGGGCGTGCGGGCGGCGGGTGCGGCGATCGCGGCCGAGGGGCTGGTGCCGTCGCTGGAGCCGGAGCCGGGCATGGCGGTGGCGACGTTCGCGCAGTGGCTGCAGCTGCGGGAGGAGCTCGGCAGCGAGGCGCCGGCGTTGACGCTCGATGTCGGTCACCTTTACGCCGAGTGGGAAGGCGAACCGGTCGATGTCATCGGCGCGGCGGGGCCGTTCCTGCGCCAGGTGCAGCTCGAGGACATGCGTCGCGGGGTGCACGAGCATCTGCTGCCGGGGACCGGCGATGTCGACTTCGATGGGGTGCTAACCGCTATCGAGAACACGGGTTATCGCGGGCCGGTGTGCTTCGAGCTGGGTCGCGACAGCCATCGCGCGCCGGCGGCGGTGGCGGCCTGCCGGGCGGTCTGGGACCGCTTTGGTGCGCATCGGCGTCGTTGACCGGTGCGGCCGGACGCCTCTACGCTTCCCGACCCCTCGCCAGCCCAGGTGTTGGCCCCTACGCACCCCCCGCACGACCCGACATGAGACTCTGCCCGTCCGTCGAAGGCTCCGCGTCCCCCCTGATCACCCATCGGATCGGGGTCGACGTCTGCCTCGCGCGGCAATCGTCGAACTTCCACAAGTGTCATCGGTGCATCTACCGGGGCATGGCCGCGAGCTGGGAGCCCGAGAACCCGCCGCTGGCGATGATCAACGTGCACGATGCCGAAGAGCCGGCGCAAGCCGACGTCAAGATCGTCGAGATCCCGCGCCTCGACGTCGCCGCCAAGGGTGGCAAGAAGGGCGGCGGCAAGCCGAAGGCCAGCGGCGCCGCGATGTGAGTCGGGCGGGCGGAGCGCCTTGGCTCCGCGCGGGCCCGCTCAGCTCTGGTAGTCGGCCAGCAGCTGCTTGAGCGCGGCCTCGGCCTCGGTGAAGCGCTGCTGCAGCTGCTCCGCCAGGCGGCGCGACTCCTCGAGCCGGTGTTGCCGGGTCGCCAGCTGCATCTCCTCGCAGACGTTCTGCAGCAGCTGGGCGCCGAGGTTGCCCGACGAACCCTTCAGCGAGTGGGCGGCGCGTTCGGCCTGGTCGAAGTCGCCGTTGGCGAGCCCTGCCTGCACCGCGGCGACCTTGGAGGGGCCGTCGTCGAGGAACATCTGGATCAGGTCCAGCAGCAGCTCGGGGTCGCCGTCGTCCGAGAACGACAGCAGCTCCTCGACCACGCTCATGTCCAATACTTGCTGCATGCTCCTCCGGTGCAACGTTGGATCGGCTGCCGACCCGGAGGACTTGACGCTCAGGGCTGGGCGGCGGCGCGAACCTCGGCGTCGGTCAGCAGGCGCTTGCTCGACTTGCCGGCGACAAGGACGCGTTGCACCCGCTCCTCGGTCGGTTCGATTCCGAGACGTTCGAGCACGAACGCCGCGTTCGACTTGCCGGCCATCGGGCCGACCGCGATCTGCTGCTGCAGGCCGACCATGCCAGCGGGCACGCCGGAGTAGACCGCGTCGGCCAGCTCGGTGTCGCCCTTCTTGAAGGCCTTGATGACGGCGGCCGCGTGCACGCCGGTGCCGGTCTCGAACGCGTCGGCGCCGAGCACCGGGTAGTTGTGCGGAACGGTCACGGCCAGCGCCTTGGCGGCAGCGGCGACGTACTGCGGCAGCGTGGTCAGGTCGTTCTGGATCCAGCCCATCAGCCGGCAGTTGACCAGCAGCAGGTCCATCGGCGCGTTGCCGGCGCGTTCGCCGACGCCGAGCGCGCTGCCGTGCACGCGGTCGGCCCCGGCCTCGATCGCCGCCAGGCAGTTGGCGATGCCGAGGTCGCGGTCACGGTGGCCGTGCCAGTCGACGCCGAGTGTCTTGTCGTGCTGGTCGGCCAGCTCGCGGACGAACTTCACCACCGCGCGGGTGCCCTGCGGGGTGGCGTGGCCGACGGTGTCGCAGACGCACAGGCGGCGGGCGCCGAGTTCGATCGCGGTGCTGTAGAGCGCCCGCACCGTGTCCGGCCGGGCCCGGGTGGTGTCCTCGGTCACGTACATGACCGGCAGGTTGTGCTGCCGCGCGAAGGTCAGCGCTTCGCGGGTGTTCTGCAGCATGCGCTCGAGGGTCCAGTCCTCGGCGTACTGGCGGATGTAGCTGCTGCCGATGAACGCGCAGACCTCGATCGGGATGCCCGCCTTCTGCGTCATCTCGACCACCGGCTCGATGTCGCTGACCACGGTGCGGCAGGCGACGTTGGCGCCGATGCGCAGGCGCTTGCTGGCTATGTGCTGGGCCAGCTTCAGGATGTCCTCGCGCGGCCGGCCGCCGGCCCCCGGCAGGCCGAGGTTGGCGGTGTGGATGCCGAGGCGGTCCATGCGCTCGAGCAGGTCCATCTTCTGCTCCAGCGGCGGGTCGCTGACCGCCGGCGATTGCAGGCCGTCGCGCAGCGTCTCGTCGTCGAACTGCAGCGGTCGGGTCGGGCGGAACGTGCCGCCGTCTTGGTTCCAGTCGTGGATCAGGTCCGCGATGCGCGTCATAGGGGCGAGGATTATGCCCGACGGTCGCGCGGGCGAAGATGGGGAACCCCGCCTTCCTGCGCGCGCGCCGGGGCTGCATGATCCCCGCGTGATCGTGATGAAGTTCGGCGGCACTTCGGTCGGCTGTGCGAGGTCGATCCGCCAGGTCGTGCAGATCGTGCGCCAGCAGCTGGACCGCCGCCCGGTGGTGGTGGTGTCCGCCCACGCCGGGGTCACCGATGCCTTGCTGGCGCTGGCCCGCACCGCCCCGACCGGGGCCGCCGACACCGACGCGATCGCCGAGCGCCACCGTGCGATCCTGCGCGAGCTCGGTCTGCCGCTCGACCTGCTCGACCCGCTGCTGCTCGAGGTCCGCGACCTGGCGCGCGGCCTGCGGCTGGTCGGCGCCGCCAGCCGGAAGGCGCTCGACCTGATGGCCAGCTACGGCGAACGGTGCAGCGCGCGCACCGTTGCCGCCGCCTTGCAGCAGGCGGGCGTGCCGGCGAGCGCGGTCGATGCGTTCACGGCCGGGCTGCGCACCGACAGCGCGTTCGGCCGGGCCCGCCCGTTGCCCGACGACGGTCGCATCCGCACGCACCTGCAGCGCGTGGTCGGGGTGCCGGTGGTGACCGGGTTCATCGCCGCCGACGAACAGGGCAACATCACCACGCTCGGTCGCAACGGCAGCGACTACTCGGCGGCGCTGTTCGGCATCGCGGTCGACGCCGAGGAGATCCAGATCTGGAAGGACGTCGACGGCGTGCGCACCGCCGACCCGCGGCTGGTGCCCGGTGCGCTGCCGATCCGCAGCATGACGTTCGCCGAGGTGTGCGAGCTGGCGTCGTTCGGCAGCAAGGTGCTGCACCCGGCAGCGATGGTGCCGGCGATGCAGCGCGGCATCGCGCTGCGGGTGCGCAGCACGCTCGAGCCCGAGTCGCCCGGCACCGCGATCGAACGCGACGTGCCGGGGCCGCGCCCGCCGGTGCGCGCGATCGCCCATCGCGCCACCGCGGTGCTGGTCACGGTGACCTCGCAACGGCTGCAGCCGCAGCACACGTTCCTGGCCAAGGTGTTCGGCGAACTGGCGGAGCTGCAGTGCGACGTCGGCCCGGTCGCCGTGGCCGAGGCGGCGGTGACGTTCGCGGTCGACCCGGGCTTCGCCGACGCCGTGCAGACGGCGATGGCGGGGCTCGGTGAAGTGGTGCTCGAGACCGGGCAGGCGGTGGTCGGCGTGGTCGGCGAGGCGGCGGCGCTGGCGCGCGGTGGCGCAGCCGAACTGTTGACGACCCTCGCCGCGGCCGGGATCCGAGTACGCTGCGCGGGTCAGGGCGCGCTGGGCGGCACGTTCGCGTGCGTCGTCGCCGCCGAGGCGCTGCCGCGCACCATCGCGCTGCTGCACGAACGGTTCTTCCGCGGCTGAACGATGTCGAACGCGTCCCGCCATCTGCAACTGCTGCGCGATGCCCTGCTGGTGGCGGGCCTCGCGGTATTGACGGTGCAGGCGCTGCGCAAGTGGGTCGGCGATCGCTATCTGGTGCCCACCGGCAGCATGGAGCCGGTGCTGCACGGGCACCCACAGCACGGCGACATCGTGTTCGTCGACAAGACCGCGCGCGCCGCGGATCGGCGCCGGCACGATCTGGTCGTGGTCGTCAATCCGAAGGAGCCGCAGAAGCAGATCGTCAAGCGGCTGGCGGCCCGTGGCGACGAGCACGAGGCGTGCTGGATCAACCTGATGGATGGCGACGTGTGGCTCGGCCCGGATGCCCAGCACCTCGCACGTGAGCAGAAGGACCCGCGCCAGGCCCGGTCGATGCGGGTGCCGTGGGCCGAGGCGCCGGGCACGGCGGCCAGCGAAGGGGCGATCGCGATCGGTGGTGTCGGGCCGCTCGCCGGCGCCGGGCCGTGGCGGCTCGCGGCGAGCGACGCGCGGCTCGGCGATCGTCGCCAGCAGCTGCTGCCGGGACCACGAACGGCGCGCCGGCGCGCTGCAGAAGGGCTGCTGCCGGACGGGTGTCTGGGCACCACGCGGCCGGTCGACGCCGGCTGCATCGACGCCACCGGCGTGCGAAGCGCGGTCGGCAGCGACGTGTTCGTCACCGACGTCGGCCTCGACCTGCTGTGCGGCGAACTGCGCGGTGAACTGCTGGCGACGATCGAGACCCGCGCCGAGGCGTTGACGTTCCATTGGCAACCGGCCACCGGGCGGGTGGTGCTGTGGCGCGACGGCGTCGACGTCGACGCGATGGTGCTGCCGGCGGGCCCGGCCGAACGGGTCGAGTTCGGTCTGCTCGACGACCGCGCGTTCTTCGTGCTCGACGACCAGCCGGCGCGGTCCTTCGTGGTCGCGCGGCGACCCGAGTGGAACGAGCGCGGCAGCGGCAAGCTGGCAGGGGTGCGCACCCTGGCGCACATCGCCGTCGTCGCCGAACCGGGGGGCGAGGGCCGGCTCGACCTCCGTTCGGTGCGGGTCTTCCACGACGTGTTCGCCTGGCGCGAGCCGATCGTCGGCAAGCGGGGCGAGGTCGGCACGTGGCCGCGGTTCGTGCCACCGGGGCGTTGGTTCCTGCTCGGCGACAGCGCGTTCGCGAGCAGCGACAGCCGCGAGTTCGATGCGGTGTCGATGGCGACGTTCCTCGGCGTGCCGCGACTGGTGCTCGGCCCGTGGCCGCGCGGTCGCCGGGTGCCGTCGTGAGCGAACTGCCGCGTCCCCCCGCCGGCGCGCTGCTGCTGTCGGGCACGGTGTTCTACGCGTTGCTGGCGCTGGCGGCGCTCGGCTGGCTGTCGCAGCGCGACCGCGGCGATGCGTTCGCCGACGCGGCGATCGGAGCGCACGGTGCGCTCCTCGGGGCCGCGGCTGGCCTCGTGGTCGGCTGCCTCGGCGCCGTCGCGCTCGGTCGGCTGGCGCGGCGAGTGCCCAGGTTCCGGCTGATGGATCGGTTGACGCGGGCGATGTTCGCCGGGATCGGTGACCTCGGTGCCATGGTGTTCGTGTTGATGGCGGCGATCGGCGAGGAGTTGTTCTTCCGGCTCGCCGTCCAGGACGCATTCGGGTTGCCGGGCTCGGTTGCCGCCTACGTGCTCGTGAATAGCAGTGTCGGCGGTCTGCGTTGGCTGCCGTATCTGCTGGTGCACGCCGCGGTCCTCGGTCTGCTGGTCCAGCAGGGCTTCGGCCTGCTCGGTTCGACCGTCGCCAACGCGATCATGAATCATCTCAATCTGTGGAGACTCCGATGCCGTTGAGGTTCGTTCCCGCGCTGGCTTTGACCGCCGCCCTGCTGGCCCAGAATCCGCCGCCGTCGGGGCCGGCCCAGCGGCCGCCGGATCCGATGCTGATGCCGCAGGTCCTGGTGCTGCCGCGCGGTGATCGCGAGCTCAAGGTCGACGGCTCGCTGATCGACTGGCCGGAACTGCCCGGCATCCGGCTCGACGACCAACGCCAGATGTCCGGCACCGCGCAGGGGGCATTCCGCGACGGCAGCGACCTGAGCGCGGTCGCGTTCATGGCGTGGGACGAGGAGGCGCTGTGGATCAGTTGCGCCGTCAAGGACGACTGGCACCGGGCGCTCGACGCCAACACGCTGATGGTCACCGAGATCCCGGCCGCCGATTCGGTGGTGCTGACCTTCGATCCCGAGCGCGACACGCGCAGCAACGGCGCCGATCCGGGCCGGCGCGAGGACCGCGAGTTCTGGCTGGCCGACGAGAACGGGCGCGAGGTGGTGCAGTGGGATCGCCTGCGCGGCAGCGCGCGGGTGCTCGACGGCGCCACCGCGCGCATGGTCGTGCTGCACGACAAGGAGCACGGCATCACCAATTACGAAGCCCGCATCCCGTGGCCGGAGATCCTGCCCGCGTCGATGAAGCCGGCGATCGGGCTGGTGCTCGACCTGCAGATCGTCGTCAACGATTTCGACGAGGCCACCGACAGCATGCCGCAGACGCGTTCGGGGCTGACGTTCGGGGTGAGCCCGGTGGTCGACCCGGGCCTGTTCGCCAGCATGATGCTGGTCGGCGACGCCGCGGCCCTGAGCGGTGTGGTGCCGGAGTTCCCGCCCAAGCCCGGGCTCGCGGCGCCGCCGGTCCCGCCGGCGGACTACTGGCGGCAGCTGAGCGCCGAACTGGTGCAACAACCGCCGGTGTTGTTCGACGGCTCCAACCCGGTTGCCCAGACCTTGGGGGCCAAGCGCCTGACGACGCTGGAGAAGATCGAGGCCGAGATCGATCGCTTCCCGCGCGTCGACTTCCTCGAGTTCCACCACCGCATCCATCGCCGGATGTCGCGGGAGGTCGCCGGCATCGCCGGGCGCGGCCTGCCGGCGTGGTGGCAGCTGCAGCTCGAATCGGTGGCGAAGAACGCCGCCGACCCGGTCGAGGCCTCGGCGCTGCGGGTGTTCAAGCTGCCGATGGGTGGGTGGTTGTTCCGTTCGCAGCAGCAGACGTTCGTCGTCGATGCGGCCGGGGCCGAACTGGCCCAGCGGCTCGGGGGCGCCATCGATTTCTGTGTGTTGACGACGCCGATGGACCTCGTGCGCCGCAACGACCAGCTGCTGGTGCGCATGTTCTTCGCCAAGCCGCCGCGCCCGATGATCACCCACATCGCGTTCCATCTGCCGGCGGTGCCGATGGACAAGATGACCCTGGCCGTGCCCGGTCAGCTCTATGAACTGTCACCCGGGGTCAGGGTGCAGGCGCTCGGCAAGGCGCTCGCCGACGGATCGGTGACCTGGAGCTGCAGCTATCGCATCCAGCTGCCCGGCGGCCCGAGCGTGCTGTTGGTGGGGGCCAATCTGCACGCCGCCGAGGTCGACGCCGCGCCGGTCGATGTGATGGTGCTGTCGCCTCGCAATCCCGAAGCACTGGACATCGTGCGCAAGGTCACCCCGGGGGTGGTGTTGCTCGACGATGCGTTCGCATGTCAGTCCCGACCTGACACGGCACGCATCCAGTTGCGCAGTTTCCTCGCCATGCAGACGGAGTTGCTGCCGACGCCGACCGTGCTGCTGGCTCCTGGCGAGTCATGGACCGTGCGAGCGAGCAAGTGAGTCACCGGTGATTTCCGGAGCTGCATGCTTGAGCTGTCGCCTTTGACGCGCAACGATGCGGCTGTCCGTCATCAAGTGGCATCGTCACACCGCGGCATGGCGGCTGTGCTCGATCCGGCAAAGACACCTAACTCGAAACCAGCGATATCGATGGCAGCCAACAAGAGCAACCCGGCGATGGACTTCCTCCTCGACAGCCTCCGAGCCAATCGCGATGCCGTCTACAAGGACGTCGCCGCCGAGGCCGGCAAGAAGAAGCTGAAGGTCTATCCGATCATGTGGGGGCGGGCCAAAACGCTGCTCGGCATCGTCAAGATGGCGCCGCGTGGCAAGGGCAAGGCCGCGCGCGCCAAGGCTGCCGCTGCTCCCGCCGCGGCGGCGCCCACGGCTCCGAAGCGCGGCCCGGGTCGGCCGCGCAAGTCCACCAAGCCGGCCAGGTCCGCCAAGGCGGCGTCGCCGTCGTTCGACGGCACGATCGAGAGCATCGTCGCCGCGGTGAAGTCGAGCGAGCAGAGCCGCTCTCGCTATCGCGCCGCGCTCGAGCGGATCCGTTCGATCGTCAGCGACTGCCTCGGCTGATCGGGTTCCTCGCGCGATCAGGTTGCTAGCGATCAGGTTCCTCGCGCGATCAGGGCGTCGCCGTGAGGCGGCGCCAGGCCGGTGCGTAGTGATCGCGCTGGCGCTGCTGCATGTGCTCGGTGAAGCGTTCGAGCAGCGCCGAGGTGCGCGGACCCGGCCCGCCGCCGTGCAGCGCGCGACCGTCCAGGTGAGTGACCGGACCGAGGTCGCGCAACGTGCTCGACAGGAAGATCTCCTGGGCGCGGCGCAGTTCGACGGCGGTGATGTTGCGCTCGGTGACCGGCTCGCCGTGCCGGGACAGGAAGTCGAGCAGCAGCGCCCGGGTGATGCCGGCCAGGATGCCGCTGTCGAGCGGTGGTGTGCACCAGGCGCCGTCGATCAGCGCGAACAGATTGGACGTCGACGCCTCGGTGACGTGGCCGCTCTGGTTGAGCATCACGCAGTCGGTGGCGCCGAGGTCCTTGGCCTCGGCGAGCCCGAGCACCGAGTTGAGGTAGTTGCCGCTCTTGGTCGCCGGGTCGAGCGCCCGGCGATCGTTGCGCAGTCGTCCGATGATCGCCAACCGCGCCGCCTTGCCGGACATCGGGGTGAGCGGCCGGACCATCACCAGCCAGCACGGGGCGCCGGTCGCGTAGGCCAGGTCGATGTTGGGTGCCTCGCCGCTGCCGCGCGTGACCACGATGCGCACGTAGTGGTCGCCGGGGCCGGCCGCCGCCAGGGTCGCCGCGATGCGGCGCGCGACCGTGGCCTCGTCGAGGTCCAGCCGCAGCCGCAGCGCCGCCGCCGACCGCTGCAGGCGCCGCCAGTGCTCGGGCCAGCCGAACGGCTCGCCGGCGTAGGTCCGGACCACTTCATAGACCGAGTCCCCGAACAGGAAGCCGCGGTCGAGCACCGGGATGCGTGCCTCGGCCTCGGGAACGATGCTGCCGTCGACGTTGCACAGGTTCGCCATGCTGGCGCGGATGGTAAGCTGGTCCGCCCCCATGTGCGGCTTCATCTCGATCTTCGGCCCGGCCGATTCCGACGCCATCCACGATGCCCTGTCCGGTCTGCTGGCGATCCAGCACCGCGGCCAGGACGCCGCGGGGGCCGTCACCTTCAAGGACAAGTTCCAGGCCAAGAAGGGCCTCGGCCTCGTACGCGAGGTGTTCCAGGAGAAGCACTTCGCGCGCCTGCGCGGCCACCTCGCGGTGGCGCACGTGCGCTATCCGACCGTCGGCCTCGGTGAGGACACCGACGTGCAGCCGTTCTGGCTCGACTACCCGGTCGGCACGGCGATGGCGCACAACGGCAACGTCACCAATTTCCACGAGCTCAAGCGCACCTACTTCGCGCAGCGCAACATCCACCTCGGCAGCAACTGCGACCTCGAGGTGGTGCTCTACGTGTTCGCCGACGCGCTGATGCGCCGCCTCGCCGATCCGGTCACCGTCGACGACGTGCAGGCGGCGGTCAAGGAAGTGTTCGATCGCGTGAAGGGCGCCTACTCGGTGGTCGGCATCACCAGCGAGGGCATGTATGCGTTCCGCGACCCGTACGGCATCAAGCCGTGCATCTTCGGCAAGAAGGTCACGCCGGAGGGCACCTGGTACGCGGTCGCCAGCGAGTCGGTCGTGCTCGACGTCTCCGGCTACGAGATCGTGCGCGATCTCAAGGCCGGCGAACTGTTGTGGATCGGCAAGGATCGGGTGCCGCACATCCGCCAGGTCGGCGACAAGCCGCACCGCCCGTGCATCTTCGAGTACGTCTACTTCGCGCGCCCGGACACGTTCCTCGACGGCACCTCGGTCTACGAGGCGCGCATGGAGCTGGGGCGGCGGCTGGGCAAGGTGTTCGCCGACACCGGGCTGCAGGCCGATGTCGTGATCCCGGTCCCGGAGTCGGCGCGCACCGCCGGCCAGACCATGGCCGACGTGCTCGGGTTGCCGTGCCGCGAGGGCTTCGTCAAGAACCGCTACGTCGGGCGCACGTTCATCATGCCCAACGACAAGGCGCGGCAGGCGACGATCCGCACCAAGCTGAACCCGATCCGCGCCGAGTTCGAGGGCAAGCGCGTGATCATCCTCGACGACTCGATCGTGCGCGGCAACACGAGCCGGCAGATGGTCAAGATCGCGCGGCAGATGGGGGCGGCGAAGGTCTATCTCGCCAGCTACTCGCCGCCGCTGCTGTTCCCGTGCCTCTACGGCATCGACATGTCGACCAAGCGTGAGTTCGTCGCGCGCGGCCGCACCCACGCCGAGATCGCCAAGGAGCTCGGCGCCGACCACGTGATCTACCAGACCGTCGAGCAGATGGAGGACGCGGTGCGCACCGCCGGCAACAAGAAGCTCGAGTTCTGCAAGGCGTGCTTCGTCGGCACCTATCCGACCGGCGACATCACCGAGTCGATGATCAGCGACATCGAGAACGACCGGCTCGAGGCCAGCAAGACCTGAGGATGTGCCCATGACGGCGGTCACGCTGGGCTGGTTGTCCGCCGCACTGCTGCTCGCCGGGCTGCTGGCGATGCTCGAGGTCGGCCATCGCATCGGCAAACGCGTGTCTGCGGTCGACCCCGAGGCCGTCAGCGGTGTCGGCCCGATCGAAGGAGCGGTGTTCGCGCTGCTCGGGCTGATGATCGCGTTCACGTTCTCGGGCGCCGTCGGGCGTTTCGACGAGCGCCGCGCGCTGATCGTGCAGGAGGCCAATGCGGTGGGCACCGCGTGGCTGCGCCTCGATCTGCTGGTGCCGGACCAGCAGCCGGCGCTGCGCGACCAGCTGCGCGCCTACGTCGATGCCCGACTCGACGGCTATGCACGGCTGGCGCTCGATCCGCACGCCGAGGGAGTCTTCGCCAAGGCGGACGCGCTCGCCGCCACCATGTGGAAGACGGCGGTCGCGGCAGTCAAGACCGAGGGTGTCCCTGCTGCGGCGATGACGCTGCTGATGGGGTCGCTCAACGAGATGTTCGACCTCGCCGCCGTGCGCGTTCGGGCCGCACGCAGTCACCCGCCGCCGATCATCTACGGGATGCTCTACCTGCTCGCCCTGGCCGCGGCGCTGTTTGCCGGCTACGGCATGGGCGGTTGCAAGCGGCGCGCCTGGCTGCACAGCACCGGCTTCGCGGTCGTCATCGCCGGCACGGTCGGCGTGACGCTCGACATCGAGCACCCGCGTCAGGGCTTGATCCGCATCGACCCGTTCGATCAGGTGCTCGCCGACGTTCGCGCCGGCATGCGCTGAACGGCGCGGTCGGGTTCAGTCGGCGAGCCGCTGCTTGCTCACGCGGCCGCGCAGTCGCGGCACCAGCAGCAGCGCCTCGCGCGCGATCTTGCCGTCCATCTTCGACATGCCGACGCGGCGATCGACGAAGTGGATCGGGATCTCGCGGACCGTGAACCCGGCGCGCACCATGCGGAACGCCATCTCGATCTGGAACGCGTAGCCCTGCGCGTTGACCTTCGACAGGTCGAGCTTGCCCAGTGCCTCGGTGTGGAAGCAGCGGAAGCCGGCCGTGTTGTCGCGGATGCCCGACGCCAGCACGGTGCGGGTGTAGAGGTTGGCGCCGCGCGACAGCAGGCGGCGTTTGAAGTCCCAGCCGACGGTGTTGCCACCTTGCACGTAGCGGCTGCCGATCACCAGCTGCGCGTGCGCCGACGCGAACACGAGGCGCGGCAGGTCCCACGGCGCATGGCTGAAGTCGGCGTCCATCTCGCAGACGCGCTGGTAGCCGCGTTCGATCGCGAACTTGAAGCCGGCGATGTAGGCGGTGCCGAGGCCCTGCTTGCCGCTGCGATGCAGCACGTGCAGGCGGCGATCGGCGGCGGCGAGGCGGTCGGCGATGGCGCCGGTGCCGTCCGGCGAGCCGTCGTCGACGACCAGGATGTCGGTGTCGAGGTAGCGCCAGATGGCGGTGACGATCGCCTCGAGGTTGTCCTTCTCGTTGTAGGTCGGGATCACGACCAGCGTGCGCCAAGGGGCTGTGTGCGCGCGCGGTGGGGTCGGGCCGTGGCCGAGTTCGCGGCCGCGTTCGGCGGCGGCGCGGGCCGCCGGCTCGTCCTGGCCCTGCAGCACGCAGATGCGGTTGCTGTCCGTGCCGGAACGCACCAGCGGCTCGGCGGCGGCGAAGTCGCGCGCAACCACCAGCGGCTCGGTGTGAACCTGCGGCCGGGGGATCAATACCGGCTGTTCGCGCTGGTTCGGCTCGCGGGCGGGTTGGTTCACTGGGCGGCGTGGCCGGCGCGGGGACCGGTACGTTCAGAACATAGCAACGAGACGTGAAGGGGTCTAACTCGGACCGGACTTGGGCATGGACCTCTTGCCACCGAGCGCTGGTGACATCGCGTCGATGGCGCCACCCGGTCCATGCCTCGTTCCCCGGCGTCAGAGCGTGCCGACGACACAGTAGAGACCATTGCTGGTCAGCAGCCCCGGCCCCAGCGCCGAGTTCAGCGGCGTCCCCAGCACGGCACTTTGCGCACTGATTGCAAAGCCGGCGAAGCTCGGTGGCAGCGAAGGCAACGGAAGCGCCGTCCAGGTCAGCTGGCCGGGCGGAAAGAACGTCGGTGCGACCAGGACGTCGAGCGCTGCGTGCAGCACGCAGCCGGAGGCGCCGAGCGGCAACGCGAGCGGCAGGCCTGGGCTCGTCAATCCGACGATGCCGACGTGGATCAATGCCGACGTCGGGATGTTGGTCGTGGTGACCTGGAAGTTCCTCGCCACCGGCCCCTGGATCGGGCGAGGAAACGATGGTGCTGGCTGCAGTTCGAGGGGGAGGTTGTCGCCCGACAACTGCAGCGGCGCGGCCGCGAACGCCGACACGTCGCTGGCGAACGTGACCGGGCTCGGGCCGGCCGGGGAGTAGCCGACCAACACGTTGGACGCATTCGTCGAGATCGTGCCCCAGGTGATCGTTGCCGACGGATTCGGCGTCGCCGTGTCGATGCGGAACTGGATCGTGTTCGGCTGGGTCGTGGCGAACGCCCACACGCCGTCATAGGTGATCTGCGCCAGCGTTCCCGACTGCTCGTACCGGATGGCGCCGGAACCGAAGGCACCCGTGCTGGGGTCGAGATCGCGCCAGCTGTAGAACGCGGCCGACGGGTTGTTGAGCAACTGCCCGGCGGTCGGAATCTGGCTGTTCGAGTTGCCTGGACCCGTGGCAACCCAGCAATTGGACCCGATCCACAGGCCGAGCGTGCCGGCCGTGGTCTGATCGTCGTCGGCGAGCACTAGATTGGTGACCGTGCCGACCGATCCGACCGGCGCGATGGCGCCGGCAGCGAGTGTGCACAGGTAGCCAGCGCCGGCCGGTGTCATCGTCAGGGTCTTGCCGACGAGATCGAAACTCGTGCTCGACAGCAGCTCGTAGAACGAGCCGGAGGAGAGGCCGCAACCGGAGCCGATCGGGGCCACGGTCGCCGGAAAGCCGAGGTTCACCGTCAGATCGAACGTGCCGGTCGCCCCCAGGTATCCACCGACGCGGATGAAGTGGGTGCCGGCGGGGACATCCGCTGTCACCTGCGAACGGCTGCCGCAGAAGTCGTCGTTGCAGCCGAACGCGCCGTTGCCGCCGGCACAGCCGCCGGAGCCGTCGATGATCTCGAGCACGGTGTCCAAGACGCCAGAGGCGCAGGTGTTGGCGACCATCCTGCCGGCAAACGGCGCGGTGAAGGAGTACCAGACGTCATTGTCGGCGAAGCCGCACAGGAACGGATACGACGTCGTGGCGCCGACATTGGACTGACCGGTGAGCGTGCCGATGCCGATCGGCGTCGCGTTGATGCACTCGTCGTTGGCCGGAATCTGACCGAGGCCAGCTCCGGCAAGGATGAGGAATGCGAACAGGAAGTTGGCGTACATGGGGGTGCGTGGTCCGGTGGCGGTGTGCGCGATCGCCGTGAGCGTGCTGTCAGGTGCAGGAGTGGGTGCGAATGTCGTCCGCCTCGAGCCACCCGCGCTCGGCGCCAAGGAAAGCCCGGCAGCGCCGCGTTGCCGTCAGCGCCGCGTTGCAGGACGAGCTTCGGCGACACAATCCGTGCCTCGACCGCTGGTCCGGACGAAGTGTCCGCCGACCGGGCGCTGGTGTCCGCATACCGGGCTCGAAGCCGCGGATCGCGCCGGGGCTGACATTCGGTACGCGCCTTGCACCTGACCACTTTGCTCGTCGACGGATTCCTCGACCCCTGGGCGCTACTTCATCATGAGTCTTCGGTCCCTGTGGGCGGTCATTCCGTCCGTTTTCCTGGCCGCGAATGCAGCCATTGCCCAGTGCGCCCTGCGCCCCCCCGTGGTCACGTCCACGGCGGGAACGAACGGGGACACCGGGCACATGTTCGACATCACCAACACGTCGAATGCCGGCGTCACGATCACGGCCCTGGGGCAGATGATGAACCTGCCCGGCACTTCCAATTTCGAGATCTACACCAAGCCCGGCACCTGGGCCGGATTCGACCAGACGCCGAGCGCCTGGACCTTTGCCGGGTCAGCCAATGGCGTGACCCACCTCGGGGCCCCCAACATCACGTCCGTACCGATTGCGTTGGACGTGGCCATCCCGCCGGGCGGTACGCAGGGCTTCTATGTGACGGTCACACAGGTCGGTTCCATCGTGTGCGCCCACACCGATGGTGTCACCGGCCAGGCGCAGACGATCGGCTCGGATGGCACGATCGACATCCGCTCTGGACCGTCGAAGGGCTATCCGTTCGGACCGTCCACGGGGACGCCGATCACCGCCGGCAACATCTGGAACGGCCGCGTGACGTACTGTGCCGGCGGCAGCGTCGACGCCACCACGACGAAGCTCGGTGCCGGGTGCATCGCCAGCTACGACTCGTTCTACGAGCTGTTTCCGTTCGCCTCGTTGGCGGACCTGCGATTGACGGGCAACTCGCTGCGCTTCGTCCGCACGACCGACGGCTATCGGGGCGAGTGGCTGCCCGGGACGGCGTCGAGCCTCTACCGCGCACCCGTCGCACCGACGGTGTTGGCCGTCGGCAGCGACTTCTATGCAACCGTGAATCTCGTTGGCGCAGGCTTCCCCACCGCACAGGGGCTGCAGACGACGCTGGAAGTGGAGGCGAACGGCATCGTGTTCTGGGGGCCCGACATCCCCGAGTTCCCGGGCTCGACCCCGTGGATCCCCTCGGCGCGGGCCTTTCTCGACAACGCTCCGCCCGGCGTCTACGCATGGCACGATTTCGACCCCACGGAGCCGGGCAGTGGCCAGGTCGTGGCCGAGCAGGTCGGCAACGTCGCCTATGTCACCTACGACAATGTCGAGAGCGATTCGCAGCCACCGGTAGGTAACCGCAGCACGGTGCAGTTCCAGTTCGATCTGACCACCGGGAACATCACTCTCGTGTTTGTGCGGGTCAACGCCAACTCGACGGCGCTCCGCGGGTCGAGGTACCTGGTCGGGATCTCCGGACAAGGCGCGTCCAGCGATCCGGGCTCGGTGAACCTGGCTGCCGCAACCCTCGTCGCCGGCCGGCAAGTGGCGGGGCTCGGGCTGTCGGCCGTGAGCCGTCCGGTCCTCGGCACCGCTTGGAACCTGCGCGTCGACGACATCCCGCCGACGGCAGTGCTCGGCGTGGAGGTGCTCGGGCTCTCGGATCCGGGCCTCCTCGACCTGGCCTTCCTGGGCCTGCCAGGATGCGGTCTGCGAGCGTCGCTGGACCTGCTGCGACCGTTCGCTGGCTCGGGCACGAGTCATTCCTACGGCGTGGGCATTCCGTCGGCAGCTTCGCTGGTGGGGGTGAGCATCTACGCCGCCTCGGCAGTGTTCTCGAATCCCCCGGCGACCGCGTTCGGCGCCATCACATCCAATGCAGTGATCGGCCGGGTCGGCGATTTCTGATCGAGGTCATCTCATGCGCCTTCATTGCTCGGTTCGCACGCTGTTCCTGTGCGCTTTCGCCTGGCTCTCGAGTCCACTGCTGTCCCAGTGCCTGACGCGGCCCTCCCTCGACAGCCTCCCCGCCGGCGTCGGCAGCGTGAATGGGGTGTCTTCTCACGGATTCATGTTCGACATCCAGAACACATCGGGCACCGAGATCCGAATCACCGGCATCGATCAGGTCGTCGACCTCGGCGGCGGCAGCTATGACTTCGAGATCTACACGCGGCCAGGTACCTGGGATGGATTCGAGAGTTCGCCATCGGGTTGGACGCTCGTGGGGCAGGCACTCGGGGTGCCGGTCAACCTCACCGGCAGCATCGTGCCGATCCCGGCAGCCCTCAACGTCATGATCGCGCCCCATGGCATCCAGGGGTTCTACGTCACGACTCGCGGCAATCCGACCTACCGATTGCGGGGCTTTTCCGGTGCCAATGGCATCAAGGGCTTCACGACCGGTACCGACGGGATCCTCAACGTCGTCTGCGGGGTCGGCAAGTTCTACGCGTTCAGCTACACACTGAACCAAATGGTGCGCGGCGGCGGTGGCTTCTCGTCGCCCGGCAGGCACTACTGTTGGCAAGGACGGGTGCGCTACTGCCAGGTGCCCGGGTTCGCCGCCAGCAACACGGTGCTCGGTGCCGGTTGCGGTGGATCTTCGCCACCGGTCCTGACCGCGACCTCGCTGCCGCGGTTGAATTCCAACTGGAGCCACACCCTGACCAACGTGCCGCCGACGGCCGTGCTCGGCGTGACGATCCTGGGCTTCTCGGATCCTGGCCTGAACGACTTGTCTGCGCTCGGCATGCCGGGTTGTGGCCTGCGCGCATCCCTCGATGCCGTGACCGTGTTCCCGGTGACCGGACCGACCCACATCCAGAGCGTCCTGCTGCCCAACACCGCAGCGCTGGTCGGGACCAGCCTGTATGCCTCCGCGGCGCTGTTCCAGAACCCGCCGCAGAACCCGTTCGGTGCGATCACTGCCAACGGTCTGCAGGGCGCGATCGGCTATCAGTGAGCCCCACGTTCCGCGGTGAACCACACCACCACCCTGGAAAGGGGCCGCCGCGTTCGATATCCACGAGCCCGTGACCACCAAGTTCGAACCCAAGCAGGCCAAGGCCCGTCTCCTCCAGCTCGTTCGCGAACGCGCCTACAAGGACGGCATCGACATCGTGCTCGCCTCGGGCAAGCGCTCGACGTTCTACATCAACGGCAAGAAGGTCAGCTTGCACCCCGAGGGGCTGTGGCTGATCGCCAAGCTGCTGCTCGACAAGCTGAAGGCGTATCCGGAGATCACCGCGGTCGGTGGGCTCACGATCGGCGCCGATCCGCTCGCCAGCGCGGTCGCCGCGCTCAGCTTCGAGACCGGGCAGAACCTGAAGGCGTTCCTGGTGCGCAAGGAAGCCAAGGGCCACGGCACCGGCAGCAAGATCGAGGGCGACCTCGACCAGGGTGAGAAGGTCGCGATCCTCGAGGACACGGTGACCACCGGCGGTTCGGCGTTGAAGGCGATCGAGGCGGTGGTCGAGGTCGGCGCCGTGCCGGTCGTCGTGATGGCGATCGCCGATCGTGAGGACCCCGACGCCGACGCGTTCCGCAAGAAGTACAAGGTCGACTGCCTGATCACGCTGAGCGAGATCCGCGCCAAGTGAGCGAGCGCACGGTCGCGATCGTGCCGGCGGCGGGGCGCGGCGAGCGCATGGGCGCCGACAAGGCGCTGCTCGATCTCGCCGGCCGCACCGCGATCGAACGGCTGGTCGCCACGTGCCTCGCCGCCGGCGTCGACGAGGTCGTGGTCGTGCGGCGCGATGGAGCGGCACCGCTGCCGGCGGGCTTGCCGGCGCGCACACTGGTCGTGCCGCCAGGCGGGGAGATGGCCGACAGCCTGCGGGCGGCGCACGGCGCGTTGGCGCCGGACGTCGCGGCCGTGGTGGTGTTCCCGGTCGATCACGCGCTGGTCGAGGCGGAGACCGTGCTGGCGCTGCTGGCGACGCTGGTGCAGCCGGGCTGCGGCATCGCGCTGCCGCTGTTCCGTGGCCGGCCCGGTCACCCGGTGGCGATGACGCGCGAAGTGTTCGCCGAGATCGCGCAGTCCGGCGCGGTGCTGCGCGACCTGGTCCGCCGCGATGCCGCGCGGGTGCGCGTGGTGGCGTCGGCCAATCCGTGGGTGCACGCCGATCTCGACCATCCCGAGGACCATCGCGCCGCGGTGTGTGCACTGCACGGCGAGCCGTGGAGCACGGTGGCGCAGATGTTCCGCCATCGCAGCCATCGCGCGTATCGGCCCGACCCGCTGCCGCAGTCGCAGCTCGAACGGCTCGTCGATGCGGCGCGCTACGCCTCGACGTCGAGCTTCATCCAGGCCTACAGCGTCGTCTGTGTGCGCGACCAGCAGCAGAAGGCGCAGTGCGCACGGTTGTGCTCGGGGCAGGCGCACATCACGCAGGCGCCGGTTTTCTTCGCGATCTGCGCCGACCTGCACAAGATCGCTGCCGCGTGTGGCCGGCATGGTGCGGCGCTGCAGGCGCAGAGCTTCGAACTGTTCCTGCAGGCCACCGTCGACGCGTCGCTGCTCGGGCAGAACCTGCAGCTCGCCGCCGAGGCCGAGGGGCTCGGTGCGTGCATGATCGGCGCGGCGCGCAATCATCCGGAGCAGCTGGCGGCGTTGCTGGGCTTGCCGAAGCATGCCTACGTCGTGTTCGGCATGACGGTCGGGCTGCCCGCCGATGACCCGATCCCGCGCGGCCGCATGCCGCTGGCCGGCGTGCTGCACTGGGATCGTTACGACACCGCGAGCACCGATGTCGTGCTCGACGGCGCCGACGCCGGCATGCGCGCGTGGAGCAAGCGCACCAACGCCGAACGCGGCGGCTACCAGGGCAAGCCGGTCAGCGAGACCAAGGGCTGGGCCGAACGCATGGCGGCGATGTGGGGCGGCGACAGCAGCTACGTCGCGGCGCGCAAGGTGCTCGTCGACGAGCTGCGGCGGCTCGGCTTCGGCATCGAGTAGCTCGTCGGCTACTTCGTGCTCGAGGCGGCCAGTTCGGCGAGCGCGGTGCGCACCTCGTCTGCATCGAGCTGCACGACGATCGGGGCCTGGTTGACGCTGCCGACCACGCGCAAGGGCGTGATCGAGCGCAGCGGGCGGTGCTTGCCGTTGCTGGTGAGGACCAGCGCGAGTTCGAACGTGCCTTCGCCGGGTGCCGGTGTGGCGCGGCCGTTCTTGACCTCGAATCGGCGCATCGGGCGCATCGACGCGAGCGAGCCACCGGTGGTCATGGTCTGGAAGTCCGGCTCGTCGACCGCGTCCACATCGCTGAGTCGGCCGCGCAGAGTGACCCCGTCCGGAAGTTCGGGCAGGTTGGAGAACCTCAGCTCGAGGCTCGGCCACGGTTCGAGACGGATCGTCGTCGTGCCTTCGCCCGCGACGATGCGCGCTGGCCGGAAGCCTGCCCGCAGCACCTGCAGCTCGGTCGGGCCGGGTGGGCAGAAGACCGTGACCTCCTCGCCGGCTCCCGAGAAGCCGTTCCACTTCCTTGGATCCGGTTGCGGCAGCACGAACGCCAGCGTGAGCTCGCCCGCGCTCGGCGGGCCGGAGTCGGCCTTCGCGACCACCGTGAGCCGGCGGATGCGACCGCGCAGATCGATGTCGGTCAGTCGAGGATCGCCGGGTGTGGGCTGCGGCACCACCAGATCGGGCACCGTCGCCAGCGGCGCCTGCAGGCCTAGCACTTCGAGGTCGAGTGTGTAGGTGCCGGCCGGCAGCAGCTGCCAGCGCAGGTTGATGGCCTCCGAACCGTCGTCGGCTGCGGTGCCCGAACTCGTGAAGTGATGCTGCAGTTGCCGGCGCAGTTCGTCGTCGGTCGGCGGCGTGCCAGCGGGCCGCAGCACGCCGCGCAGCGGCAGATCGCGCATTCCAGCCGGGACCAGGCAGTTGGCGCTCATTCCGCTGCCAGTCGTGACCGTGATCGTGAGGTCGCTCTCCCCGGTGCGGAACTCGAGCGGCGGCGGCGGCACGATCCGGCCCGTGACCCGCAGTCGGCGGCGCGCAGGCTTTGCCTCGCCGCGCACCTCGAACGTGCCATCGGGATATTGTGACGTGATCAGCGTGCGCTGCGGCTCCCAGCGCTCCTTGCCGTCCGCACCGCGCGCCTCGGCGAGTTCTTCCACGGACAGTGTGGCGTATGTACCGGGATCGGGAGGGGCGACGACGACGCGGCCGGCGACGACGAGTGGGCCGGTGTTAAAGCGGATGTCGCCGAAGTCGTTGCGGCCGACGACGACCTCGCGTGGTGGGACCGTGGCTCGCAGCAGGGGTTCATTGTGCCGAGCGTGGGTCAGCAACATCTTCCGCAGCGGCGCGCGGGCCAGCGTGCTCCTCGTCAGCTGGCACGTGAAGCGGCCCGCTGCGTCGGTGGTGAACCTGGCACCGGCCACTCGCGCGCCCTCGATGTCGAAACTGACGCCGACCTCGGCGTTGGCGAGCGGTTGGTCCAATGGGCCGAGCAGGCGGCCGAGGATGGTGATGATGTCTGCCGTGACCAGCTCGACACGCACTTCTTCGCCGGCGCGCACCGGGCCGATCGTGGTGGTCTCGATTACGGTGTCGCTCCAGCGCGCGAAGACCGTGAACGAGCGACCGAGTGGAACCGGAGGCAGGTGGCCCCAGCCATCGGCACCGCACGGCGCGCCGGGCCCGACGCCGAGGGATGCATCGTGGCGTTCGACCATGCCGGCGTCGGCGTTGATGGCCAGGAAGTGTACGCCTGCGGTCACGGGTCGGCCTTCGTGGCGCAGCTGCGCGATCAGTCGGCCGGTCGGTGGCAGCCGGAGCACGATCGGTTCGGAGGGTATGGCATCGAGACCGAACGTGGCCTCTGCGGCATCCAGGCTGGGCAACGAAGCGACGGCGCGGAGGAGCAGTCGAATGGCCGCGTCGATCCGGTTGGGGGGTAGCCATCGCTGCAGATGGCGGAACTCGGCGATGCCCTGCGATGAGGTCAGCCGCGGCGACCCGATGCGCGTTTGGGGGCGCTTCACGGTTTCCGTGTCGGCGGCATGGATCGCTACCGAGATGCCGGCGGCGGGCTGGTCGACGGCATCCAGCACGAGCACGCGCAACGTGAGGTCGGTCACCAGCTCGATTCGCCAGCCTGCAGGCGGCACCGGCTGTTTGCCGCCGATGTGCGCCGTCCCGTAGTGCCCGCCGTGGAGCGCGTGCACCGTCGCGCCGTTCGCGTCGCCGGCGACTCGCGCGCGCCCGTTCGTGTCGGCGCGCGTGTGCCATCCGCACCGGCGGGCGACACCGTCCGGATCCCAGTTCTCTTGCCCCCTCTCCGCGGCCGGGACGTACATCGAAGTGGTCGTCCAAAGCACCTCGGCTCCCGCCACGGGCCGGTCGGTCGCGCCGTCGACGACCAGGACCTCGAGCCACAGAGCGTCGGCGGGGATCGGCGGTTGCGCGATCGCGGCCGCGGGCGCGATGCGCGTCGCCTCGGGTGCCGCGGTCGCGGCCGGAGTTGCTTCGCGTTCGGACGCAGCCTGGTCGGCAACCTGGGTGGTGATCTGTTCCGGCACGATGGCCGCTGGTGGGGCCGGGTCTTCACCGTCGCGCAGCAGCCACCAGGCCACGAGCGCCGACAGAGCGACCAATGCCGCGAGTGGGATGCCGCGGTTCATCAGTGTGCCTGCGTCGGTTGCGTGTCCATGGTCAGTTCGCCGCGGCAGAGCCTACCGTGGTTCGCTCGCGATCGACTACGGCCACAGCTCGCCGAGCGTGCGCGCCGCGAACTCCTCGCGCACGCGCTGCAGGTCGCTGGCGTCGGGTTTGCCGCTGATCTTCAGGTTCTCGATCAGCAGCGGCGTGCTCGCATGCACCAAGAACGCGATGTCGCCGCGGCGACGCGTGCCGACCGCCGACACCGTCGCGGTCAGCTTGCCGTCGTGGCGGACCTCGAGCTTCGACTCGCCGTCGAAGTCGATGCGCAGCGTGTGCTTCTGGTCGAGGATCAGGGTCGCCGGCTCACCGATGGTGTCGATGATGCCGGACTCGGGGTCGAGCACGGTCACTTCGCCACTGAGGTCGATCATGATCGACGCCTTCGGCTCCGCGCACAGCATCAGCGTCCACCAGCCGTTCTGCTTCAGGATGTAGTCGAACTCGACCGACTGGCGGCCGCTGAGCGGGGTGCACCAGCGCACGTAGCCCGAACCGACCAGCCGGTAGAAGAACTCGTTGGTCGTGAAGCCGGTGGGGCCGTTGTAGGCGAGCTTGGTGTCCGGCAACGGGCCCGGCAGCGCGACTTCCTTCGGCCACGGCCAGAAGTCGCAATCGGGGGCGATCTTCGGGCTCGGGTACTCGACCTGGATCCGGCCGCCGTCGAGCTTCGCGACCTTGCCGTGGATGCCGAGCATCGTCGGGTCGGTCGGATCGAACGCGCGCTCGGCCAGCGTGGTTGCCATCGCTTCGAGGGCTTCGCGGCGCGCCGTGAACATCGCCGCGGCGCGGTTGGTCGTCAGCACGGCGCGGAACTGGTCCAGGTCGGCCTTGGCGCGCGCCGGATCGGGCGCCGCGGCCGCGATCTGCTGCAGCCGTTCCCAGCCGTCGGTGGGCACGCCGAGCTGCGGGTCGTGCTCGGTGGTCAGATCGCCGCGCAGCTCCTGCATCTTGGCGTATTCCAATGCCAGCGACGACTTCAGGGTGCCGAGCTTCTGCGCCTGCAACCAACGCAGCCAGACCTCGAGCCAGCGATTGGCGCCGTCGAACGCCTTGAGCCGGTTGCCTTCGCGCACCAGCACGGCCGGACCGATCGCCTGCAGCGGGAAGCGCTGCTCGGCCTTGCCGACCAGCAGCACGATCTCGCCGCCGTCGAGTCGCAACGCCTTGCCGCGCACCTGGCCGGTCGCCGCCGTGAGCGCGAGCTGGCTCTGCTTGCCGGTCACGTCGGTCAGCACGCGCGTGCGCAGTTCGATCGCCGCCTGCAAGCGGCCTCGCTCGCGCGCGACCAGGGCGCGCATGCCATCGGGCAACTTCTCCTCGGCGCCCGGCAGCAACCGCGCGGCGCCGTCGAAGTCACCCTCGCCGGCGCGCTTGCGCGCTCCGTGCAGGCGACCTTCCGCATCGGTCTCGAGCCAGGCGAGGCGGGTCGCGTCGAACGCGCGCGGTGGCCCGGCCGGTTCGGGACCGCTCGCGATCGGCGCCGCCTTGCCGAGGTTGGCGAGGCGAGGGAACGTCGGCTTCAGCAGTTCGCCGAGCCATTGCAGCCAGGTGATCTCGAGCGCCAGCAGGGCGGCTTCGTCCTTCAGCTCGAAGGCGCCGAGGAACGCTTCGATGCCGGTGGCACCGGCCTGCGCCTTGGCCGCATAGCGCACGAAGCCCGGCCGCCACTTGCCGCCCTCGGCCTCGTGCAGGAACCGCACCAGCAGTTCCGACTGCGCGTAGAACATGCCGAGCAGCACGTCCTCGCGCACCGCGATGTTGTTGCGCTTCTGGGCGCGCTGGATCGCGTCGCCGTACGAGGTGGCGGCGATCAGGTCGTTGATCGGCGACAGATAGAAGCGGCCGGCGCGATTGCCGTGGCCGAAGCCAAGCGCCTGCAGATGGCGCATCTGCAGCGGTGGCTGCGCCAGCGACTTCGCCATGTTGGTCGAACCGGCGCGATAGTCGGCGAGGCCTTCGGTGTACCAGACCGGCTTCGGCATCGCACCGTCCTTGCCGTACGCGTGCTGCAGGGCGTGCACGAACTCGTGCAGCAGCGCATGGCGTTCCTCGGCATTGGTGGCGTGGCGCGCGAACGCGTCCTGGTAGGTCACCGCCAGCTGCAGCGACGGCGTGTAGTGCGCGCGCGCATTGGCGAGCGACGGATCGCCGATCGCGGTTCGGAAGTTCAGGTAGCTGCCGGCGCTGTCGAGCACGGCGATCGCGTAGCCGCCGGCTTCGGCGGCGGGCGCGAGGCCGTTCGGGGTCACGTAGTCGGCCTTGAACAGGCGCTCGAGTTCGGTGACGAACGGGATGTAGCCGTTGACGATCGAGGCCTCGTAGCCTTCGACGTCGCCCGCCGCACGCTGCACGAGGAACACGAACGGCGGCCGTTCGATGGTCGTGAACTTGATGCGGCTGAAGAACGCGTGTTCCTTCAGGCGCTGGTCGATGCGCGCGCGGAACGCGGCGAAGTCGGACTGCGCAGGCAGCAGGGTCCAGACCCCGGCGAGCGCGACGAGCATGGTGGTGGTCCGGAGCATGCGAGGTTTCCCGGCGACTCCCCGCCGGCGCGCGGATCATGCAGCGGCTGCGCGGCGGTGGCAATGCGCCCCGTGTGGTCGCGACGAGGGGGCCCTCGGGTCCGCTGCGGGTCAGCGCGCCGCGATCGGCAGCAGGCGCGCGCGCCGCCGTTCGGCCAGCGTCACCAGCAGGTGGCTCACCAGCAGGCCCTGCAGCACGAACGCGATCGGCAATGCCGGTAGCCGGTAGCGCACGATGTCGGCGTGGGTCAGCACGAACGGCAGCTGCCACGCCGCGATCAGCAGCAGCAGGGCGCCGTGGCGGCGACGGCGTTCGGCATCGCTGAGGGTCCAGATCGCGGCCACGAGCAGCAGGGCCAGTGCGAGCAGTTCGGCGGTGCGGTGCGGCACCGCCAGCGGCCCGAGCTGTTGCGGCGCGATGGTCGGCGCCGACCAGAAGCGCACGGCGCGGCTCGCGCACAGCGCCGCGAAGTCGCCGGGGTTGGCGGCGACCCACGCGCGGCTGGCCGCACCGAGGCGGGCGGCGAACTCGACTTCGTTCGCCACCGGCGACAACAGCTCGCTACCGAGGCCGTAGCCCAGCGGGATCTGTTCGCTGATGCGGTGGTATCCGCCGTCGGCGACCGGGTTGTTGCCGACGAACAGCTCGTGGCCGAAGTTCGACTTCAAGAACACGAAGCCACCGAAAGTCGTGTGGTTGCGCAAGAGCCACGGCGAGACCACGAGCGCGGCGGTGGCGGCGGCGATCGCGAGCTGGGGGAGTTCGCGGCGGTGGCGTGCGAGCAGCAGCACGAGCCAGGGCGCGATCAGCACCGGATTCAGCAGCGCGCTGGCGCCGAACGCGATGCCGGTGGCGGCGGCGCGGCCGCGCGTCCGCGGCGCGTTCGTGCCGACCAGCGCGCGCGCCAGCATCGCCAGCACCAACACCTCGGCGCTGGTCGACCAGATCAGCGTCGTCGCGTTGTGGATCGCGATCGGCGTCATCGCGAACAGGCCGGCGGCGAACACGAAGCCGAGCCGGATGCGGCGATCGGGGTGCGGCGTGGTCGCGAGCGCCAGCGTCGTGGCCCCGGCCAGCAGGATCTGGATCGTGATGCAGCACCACGCTGCTGCTTCGCTGCAGGTGCCCAGCAGCCAGAACACGGCGGCCACCAGCATCGGGTAGAGCGGGGCGATCCACGACGTCGGCTGCACCGTGTCATTGCCGAACAGTGCGCCTTCCATCGCGAAGCCGCGGCCCTCGGCGAGGTGACTGGCGATGCGGGTCGTCTCGTAGCCGAGCGCCCAGCTCGGGTCGGCGGGCGTCGCGTCGAAGGTCATCAGGGCGTAGCCGGACCGCAGCAGCAGACATGCGGCCACCAGTGCCCATGGCACGATGCTTCCCCGAGTCGCGTTCACCGGGCAAGGATAGCTCGGATTCCGGCGCCGGTTACCGGAGCAGCCGAACGAGGCCCGTTTCGGGGCCGGCGCGGGCGCGAACCACCGTTGCCATCGATTGCCGCGTTGGCGCCCTGCGGAGTCTTGTCAGTGCACCTGACCGCGCCGCAGTTGCTCGAGCGGATAGAACGTGCCGCGCCAACGCACGCCGCCCTGCCGCAGCGTGACCCACGTCGAGTTGGCCATCGCCACCAGCAGCAGGCCGCGTGTGGCTGGCGTCAGCAGAGCGGCGGCGAGCGGCCAGCGCAGGCGGTGAGCGAGCAGCACGCCGGCGAGCCCCGTCGCGAGGTAACAGCCGAGCGGCAGCCACCCGAGTGCGCCGGCGTACCAAGGCGCCGCGAACGTCAGCCCGAGCAGACCCGCGCCGCCGAGCACCGCCGCCGCGGCCAGCCAGGTCCGGTAGCGCAGCACCGCGAACATGTTCTTCTCGACCACCTTCACCAGCGCGCGCGGCGTCGCACCCCACTCGATCGCGAACTCGTTCGCTGCGAGCCACACTCGGCAGCGGTGCCCGGCGCGGCGCAGCAGGCAGCCGAGCCAGACGTCGTCGACGACTTCCAGCCGCAGCGGCAGGTGGCCGCCGATCGCGCGATACGCATCGGTGCGCACCAGGTTGAACGCGCCGGTGCCGACGAACGCGGCGCGATGGTCGGCATTGACCGCGGCGACCCGGCGCTGCACCGCGAGCTGGAACGCGAGCAGGCAGGCGCGGCCGAGGAATGAAGCACCGCGGTGCTCCGGCAGCAGACACACGTGCGCGGCCGCGGTGCGTTCGGCGGCGTCGATGGCGCGGGCCAGCGTGTCGGGAGCCAGGTGCGCGTCGCCGTCGGTGAACAGGATCCAGCGCGTCGTGATGCCCTCGCTGCCGCGGTGCAGCGCGTGCGTCTTGCCGAGCCAGTCGGGCGGCAGTTCGGCGATGGTGACCACGCGCAACCGCGGCTCGCCGGTCGCGAGGCGGGCCAGCACCACGCCGGTGGCGTCGGTGCTGCGGTCGTCGATCACCACGAGCCGCAGGTCGACGTCGCGCTGCGCCAGCAGCCGCCGCACCGACTCCTCGATGTGCTCGCCGTCGTCGCGCACCGCCATCACGATCGTCACGTCGTGCCGCTTGCCACCGTCCGACAGCTGCGGCAGCTGGGGCAGGCTCACCACCGCGCGCAGGTCGTGCAGCGCGAGCAGCAGCCACAGCCCGGCGAGCGCGACCAGCAGTGCCGTCATCCGTTCACCGATGCACGCCCGGCGCTTCCATGCCGGTCTTCTCGACCCAGTCGATGTAGGTGCCCTGGTAGGCCTTGGCGGGCTTGCCCTGGGCGCACTCGCTGACGTCGAGCACGCGGTTGGCGAGGCCGCGCAGGAACACGCGGTCGTGCGACACGAACAGCATCGTGCCCTCGAAGTCCTTCAGCGTCTGGACCAGCATCTCCTTGGTCAGCATGTCCAGGTGGTTGGTCGGCTCGTCGAGCACCAGGAAGTTCGGCGGGTCGAACAGCATCAGGGCCAGCACCAGCCGCGACTTCTCGCCACCGCTGAGGAACTTGATCAGCTTGTCCTGTTCGTCGCCGGAGAACTGGAACGCGCCGAGCAGGTTGCGCTTGGCGCCGATCGGCTCGAGGTGGAACTTCTGGTCGACCTGCTGGTAGACGGTCAGTTCCGGGTCGAGCAGGTCGAGCGCCTGCTGCGCGAAGTAGCCCATCTTGACGCTGCCGAGCTTCAGCTGCCCGCCGTCGGGCTGCAGGTGGCCGGCGATCATCTTCAGCAGCGTGGTCTTGCCGGAGCCGTTCTGGCCCATCACGCACCAGCGTTCGCCGCGTTTGATCTCGAAGTCGAGGTTCTGGTAGATCGAGCGCGGGCCGTAGGCCTTCTTCAGCCCCTGGATCTTGACGATGTCGTCGCCCGAGCGCGGCGGCGTCTTGCACGCGAACGGCACCGCCTCGCGCTTCTTCGGCAGCTCGATCTTCTCGATCTTGTCGATCTTCTTCGCCTTGCTCTGCGCCTGCGCGGCCTTGGCGACGTGCGTGCCGAAGCGGTCGATGAACCGCTGCATCTTGGCGATCATCGCCTGCTGCCGTTCGAACTGCGCCTCGAGCTGCAGCGCGCGCACCTTCTGCTCGCGCTCCATGTAGTCGTAGTCGCCGGTGTAGGAATTGAACGAGCCGTTGTCGATGTCGATGATCCGGTCGACGACGCGGTTCATGAAGTCGCGGTCGTGGCAGGTCATCAGCACCGCGGCCTTGGTCGCCTGCAGGAACTGCTCGAGCCAGAGGATCGACTCGATGTCGAGGTGGTTGGTCGGCTCGTCGAGCAGCAGCACGTCGGAGTTGCCGAGCAGCACCTTGGCCATGCCGACGCGCATCTTCCAGCCGCCGGACAGCGCGCCGACGTCGCCCTCGATCTGCGCGTCGTTGAAGCCGAGGCCGTGCATGACTTCCTTGGCCTTGGCCTCGAGCTCGTAGCCGCCGAGGTCCTGGTACTGCGCCTGCACCTCGCCGTAGCGGGCCAGGATGCGGTCCATGTCGTCCGCCTTCTCGGGGTCGGCCATGTCGTGCTGCAGCTTCTCCAGCTCGTGGTGCAGCTCGCCGACCTTGCCACTGCCGGCGATCGCCTCGTCGATCACCGAGCGGCCCTTCATCTCGCCCATGTCCTGGCGGAAGTAGCCGATCGTCAGCCGCTTGGGCAGCGCGACCTCGCCGTCGTCCGGCTTCTCCTCGCCGACGATCAGGCGGAACACGGTCGACTTGCCGGCGCCGTTCGGTCCCGTCAGGCCGACCTTCTCGCCCGGATTGAGCTGCAGCGAGGCGTCGACGAACAGGATCTGGTTGCCGTGCTGCTTGTTGATGCCGGTCAGCGTGATCATGAGGGGCGAAGAGGATACCGAACCGCCGCCCCCGCGCCGATCCCCTTCGTGGCTTCGTGGCGGCGCTGCCAGGCCGGCTCCCGGCGCCGCGCCGCCGGCCGTTCAGTCGATCGTGACGTTGCCGTTGTGGGTCGTGATCACCAGCTTGCCGCTGCCGTCTCCGATCCGGCCGCGCAGGCTGTTCCTGGTGGCGGCCGTACCGGCGACCTTCGCCCCGGCCTTGATGCTGCCGTTGTGGGTGGCGGCCTCGATCGTGGCGCCGCGCTCGCCGGCGATGCCGATCCGGATGCCGCCGTTGTGCGAGGTCACGGTGCCATCGAGCTTGCCGGCACCGTCGATCACGAGTTCGACGCTGCCGTTGTGCGTCTCGGCCTCGACCTTGCCGGTGGCGACCTTCGCCTCGATGTCGCCGTTGTGGGTCTCGAGCCGGATCGGGCCATCGGTGCCGCGCGCGGTCAGCCCGCCGTTGTGCGACTCCAGCTCCAGGTGCATGCGCGCCGGCACCGTCATCGTGAACGAGAAGCTCGGCGAACGGGTGGTGAGGCTGTCGGTCGGGTACTTGCCCCATACCTTCAGCGTGCCGTCGGTCTGTTCCTGCCCGACCTCGAGCAGATTGAGGTTGGCGTCGGCCTCCTCCTGCGTCGAACCGCGCACCGACATCTCGGCCTTCAGTTGGATCGCCGTCGCCGCGGCATCGCCCGACACCTCGATGCGGCCGTTGTGGCTGGTGCACAGCAGCCGTGACACCGATGCCGTCGGCAACGTGAGCTCGACGGTCTTCTTGGCCTGGAAGCTCGGATAGCCGCAGGCGGAGCCGAGCGCGGCGAACGCGACGAGGGACAGCAGCAGGGAGTGGTGCATGGTTTCGGAGCCCTACGAACGAGCGGCAGGAGATTGCGACCGGATCACGGCAGCGGGCGCCGGTAGACGACGCGCAGGTTCGGGCGGCTGGCGACGGTCGGGTTCTCCTTGGTCGCGAACCACTTCACGCGCTTGCCGACCCCTTCGTCGCCGACGATCACCCAGCCGAAGTTGGTCGCCGTGCCGTTGCGCCAGGCCTGCACGTCGGCGGCGAGGTTGCCCGAGTTGTAGGCGCCGAGCGCGTCGTTGACGGTGATCGAGGCGGTCGCCGTGCCGACGAAGTCGCCGCCCGGGCTGGTCCACGCCGTCGACGGCGTGGTGCGGTTGTTCCAGGTCGCCCCGCCGCCCGCGGCCGCGGCACCGGCGCCGCCGAGCGCGCCGGCGTCGGAGCTGCCCTCGGTCCAGCCGACGGTGGCGCGGTGGAACGTCAGCGTGCGCGTCCCCGTCAGCTGCAGCGCGCCCTGCGGGCTGGTGTTGGTCAGCGTCATGGTCGCCGAGTTGATCGTCGAGCCGGCCGGGACCGCGGTGATGCTGAAGCGGATCAGGCCGCGGCGCGGCCCGTTGGTGTTGGCGGTGCCGGCGACCAGGTCGACCCCGGCGCCGTTGCTGCTGTTGGTCGCGTTCGAGTAGATCGTGTTGTCGGCGCTCGGGCTGATGTCGATCGTCTCGGTGTCCGACACGATGGTCAGGTTCTGCTGCGCGAACGACGTGCCGCCAGGTCCCGAGACCGTGAGGCGCACCGCGAACACGCGCGTCGAACTGGTCGTGTTGGCGAAGTTGCGCGACAGCGACGACGACGACGAGGTCAGCGTGCCGGGGCTGTTGACGAAGTCGAAGTCCCAGGCGTGGCTGGTGATCGTGCCGGTCGACGTGCTGGTGAACTGGATGCTGGTCGCCTCGTAGGCCGAGGTGATCGGGCTGCCACCGACGGTCATCGTGAAGTTCGCGTTGACCGAGCCGAACACCGTGACGCAGTCGGCGAACGTGAACGTGTCGTTGCCGCCCGGCCCGAACGCCGTCAGCGTGACGTCGAAGGTGCCCGACGACGTGTAGAGGAACGACGGGTTGACGTCCGACGAGTCGACCAGGCCGTCCTCGTCGAAGTCCCACGCGTAGCTGGTGGCGCCGGTCGAGCTGTTGTTGAAGTTGACGGTCACCGGCGCGATGCCGCTGCTCGGCGAGCGCGTGAAGTTGGCGACCACCGGTGCGAACACCTCGACCGTGCCGGCGCGCGTGACCTCGGCGCTGCCGGCCTCGTTGGTCGCCGTCAGCTTGACCGCGAACGTGCCCGGCGTCGTGTAGACGTGGGTCGGGTTCTGCAGCGTCGAATCGACGGTGCCGTCGTTCTCGAAGTCCCACGCCCACGCGGTCGGCGACTGCGTCGACGTGTCGGTGAACGTCACCGACAGCGGCGCGGTGCCGTTCGCCGGCGTCGAGGTGAAGTTCGCGGTCGGCACGTCGACCACCAGCACCAGATCGGTGGCCGTCTTGGTGCCGCTGCCGTTGGCGTTGGCGGCGACCAGGCGCACCGTGTAGGTGCCCGGCGTCGTGTAGACGAAGGTCGGATTCTGCACCGTCGAGTCGACGGCGCCGTCGTTCTGGAAGTCCCACTGCCAGCTGGTCGGGGTGCCCGACGAGGCGTCGGTGAACGTCACCGACAGCGGCGCAGCACCGCGCACGGCGCTGGCCGAGAAGTTGGCCAGCACGCCCGACGTCTCGTCGAGGAAAGCGACGATCAGGTTGGTCGAGTCGGAGGTGCCGAGGTTGGTCGCGCTGGTCGTGTAGGCGATCGCGCCGACCTGGAACGCGCTGCTGCCGCTCAGGGAGCCCAGCACCGGCGCGGTCGAGGCGCCGTTGCCGTCGCTGGCCTCGGCGGCGGTCATGCTGATGCGGTACGGCAGCACGTTGCCGTTGGCGACCTGCGCCGTCTCGACCAGGAACACGTCGCTGGCGGCGTTGCGATCGAGCGGCCGCAGCACGTCGATGTTGGTCGACGTCGATGCGAACGCGACCACGCTGCCGTCGGCGCTGATCACCGGTGCGCTGGCGGAGCCGTCGCCGATCGCGTTGCCGTTCGGCGAGATCCGCTGGTTCAGCAGCGTCGAGTTGCCGGTGCCGCTGTCGAACAGGTAGACGTTGGTCGCCGCGACGAGACCCGCGGCGAGATCGGTCTTGGCCGACTGGAACGCGACCAGCACGCGACCGCTGCCGTCGGCATGGATCGCGGCGGGACCCGAGGCCCCACCGGTGCCCTCGGTGCCGGTCGCGGTGACGCTGGCGCGCTGCTTCGTGAACGGCGAGCCGGCGTCGATGCGGGTGAACCAGACGTCGCGTACGCCATTGCCGTCGCTCGCGACCAGGTCGCTGGCGTCGGACTCGAATGCGGCGAAGCTGCCGTTCGGCGCCGAGCTGGCACTCGAACTGGCGCCGTTGCCGCCGGTGGCCGCGTTGCCGACCGCGTGGCTGACCAGCAGCGTCGTGTTGCCGCCGAGCTGGCGCAGGTAGACGTCCGTGCTGCCGGCACCGTTGCCGTCGGTGAAGCCCGGGATCAGGTCGGTCGCCACCGACTCGAACAGCACGGTCTGGCCGGTGGCCCCCGCGATCACGGCGCGGCTCGAGGCGCCGTTGCCGGCGATGACGGTGCCGGACCGCGCGCTGACCAGCACCGTGCTGCCGTCGAGGTAGCGCAGGTTGAGGCCGCCGGCGGCCGCGTTGCCGTTCGCGTCCTCCTCGGCGCGCAGTTCGACCAGCGCGCGATAGACGTCGCTGGCGCCGTTGGTGTCGCTGCCGCCTAGGTCGCTGCCGGTGGACTCGAACACGACGTGCAGCGTGCCGATCGGGTTGGTCGCGGCCGCGGTCGACGCCGTGGTCGGATTGAACGAGGAGTTCGGCACCCACAGCAGTCGCGGGCCCGCCGACGCGCCGCCGGCGGCCGCATTGCCGCCCGTCGCGCGACTGACCAGCGTCAGGTCGCGCACCGCGGCGGCGGTGGAGACCACGCGGCCGCTGGCGATCCAATCCTCGATCTCCTCGATGAAGCGCGCCGAGCCACCCGGCACGGTGCGGATCACGCCGTCGTTGTCCTCGGGCTCGTCGACGCCGTCGTGGTCGTCATCGGCGATGCCGTTGCGGCCGCCGACCTGCGGCAGCACGCCCGAATCGAGCGCCCATAGCACGCGCTTGTCGGTGACGAAGTGCTCGGTCTCGTCGGCCGGCGCGCTCTGCGCGCGCAGCGCGAGCTGGGCCACCGTCTGGTTGCGCAGGTCGAACGAAGCGGCCGGCGCCTGCCAGCCCGGCACCGGGAAGTTGGTGCTGCTGACGTGGCACGGCACGCAGGTGGCCGGGTCGTTGGTGGGAAAGCCGGCACCCGGCGGCGGACCGGCGTGCGGTTGGGTCGCCGTGGCGAAGGCCAGCGTGTCGGGCGACTGCAGGCTGTGACACGTCACGCAGCGCGGATGGCGGAACTTGCCGGCCAGCGACTGGCTGAAGGCGCGGGTCTCGACGTCGCGCGCCGAGACCGCGGCCACGAACACGTCGTCGGCGCTGTTGCCGTCGGCCACCGCGTCGCGGCTCAGCGGCGTGCCGTTGCCGTCGGCGTTGTCGGCCGCGGCCGCGGTCGCGAACGCCAGCAGCACGACCTCGCGCGGCGCGGTGTCGCCGATCTGCGGCACCAGCAGGCCGGTCAGCTGGTGGCCGCCGAGCGGGGCGTTCGGCACCACGCCGAGATCGAGCCCGAGCGGCAGGTTGCTGTTGGTGCCGGATTCTCCCGGCGCGCGCTGCGGCAGGTTGTTGCCGAGCCCGGAGGAGCAGCCGGCGAGCCAGAGGCCGAGGATGGTGACGGGGACGAGGAGGGCGGTACGTGCCTGCATGGATCGCGAGAAGGGCGAACGAGTTCGCGGCGGGGAGCCTACCGCAGAGGGCGCTCCGGGAGTGCAGTCGAGACGGGGATGTGGTCGATGACGTCGGGGCTTCGCAACGGTCGATGGTGGCGTCCGTTGTGCAGCGCCCTGATACTGCACTGCCGGCGTTCGTCACGAACGCCCGTCGCTCGCCCGCCCGCCGCCCGTCCGCGAGACCCCGATGAAGACGAAATCCCTGTGCCTCGGTCTGGCCATCTGCCTGTCCCTGGGCGCCTGCAAGTTCCTGGTCCAGCAGATCGTCAACCACACCGAGTCGTGGGCGAGCGGTCTGCCCAAGAGCCGCGGCGCGCTCGACGGCGGCACCCAGACCGGCGAGTGGACCTTCTACTACGAGTCCGGCCGGCCGCGGGCGAAGGGCACCTACACCAACGACCGGCAGATCGGGGCCTGGACCTATTACTACGAGAACGGCACCGCCGAGCGCTCGGGCAGCTACGACCAGGACGGCAAGCGCACCGGCGAGTGGACGTTCCAGTATCCGGACCAGACCCCGCAGGCGCGCGGCAGCTATCTGGCCGACTTCGAGGACGGCCCGTGGTTCTACTACGGCAGCAACGGTGTGCTCGAGCGCGAGGGGCAGTACGACGCCGGCAAGCAGTCGGGCCCGTGGAACCACTACTACGCCGACGGCAAACCGAAGGCCTCCGGCATGTACTTCCGCGGCCAGCGGATCGGCCCGTGGTCGGTGTGGGACGAGGCCGGCGGTCGCGGCGTGCAGGACTTCGGCGGACGCCCGGGCGTCGAGCTGGTGAGCGAGTTCGCCGCCGACGGGACGATCCGCCGTCAAGGTGTGTTGCTCGACGGCAAGCCCTCGGGTCGCTGGACCATCTATCACGACAACGGCAAGCGCCAATTCTGTTGTACACTGAATTCCGCCGTGCTCGGCGGCGTCTACGAACTCGGCGACCCGTCCGGCAACCCGATCGCCTTCGGGGTGTGGAACGGCACCGTGCCGGCCGGTGACGGTCCCGCACTCGAGGCGGCGATCACCCGGCCGGTGGATCGCACCATGATGAAACCACCGGAAGTGGCCACGGCCCTGGTGGCGCCGAAGGCTGCCGTCGCGTCGGTGGTCGCCGCGGTCGAGTCCGCACCGTCCCGCATGCCGGCGCCGGCCCAGCCGGACCTGACCGTCAAACAGCGGCAGGAGATGAAGTCCTACGTCGAGGAGTACATCAGCGGCCCGGCCCGCAACGGCTCGATGTTCGACAAGTACCGCCCCGCCGGTGCACCGGCGAGGCCGGCCGGCCAGGGCGAGCTCACGCAGTGGTACGGCAAGCCGCTGCCGTTCGACGTGATGAAGGGTGTCGACGGCCAGGACCTCGACCTGCGCCAGTTCCACGGCAAGCGCAAGGTGATGATCGTCGTCCTGCGCGGTTTCCTCGGCGAGGTGTGTTGCTATTGCATCGCCCAGACCAAGGCCCTGTCACAATCGCGGGAGCAGCTCGAGCAGCTCGGCATCGAAGTGCTGGTGATCTATCCCGGCGCGCGCGAGAACGAGGCCTCGTTCGAGAAGGCCTACAAGATGACGTTCAACGAAGGTGGGCCGCCCTATCGCGTCTTCTACGACCCGGATCTCGAGCTGGTGAAGTCGCTCGGCATCGACGGCGACCTCGCCTCGCCGTCGACGTTGATCCTCGATCAGGACGGCAAGATCCGGTACTTCTACAAGGGTGAGCACCGCGCCGACCGTCCGGCGGCCAAGCGCCTGCTGCAGAAGATCGAGGAAATGCGGCAGTGACCGGCAACGCACCCGATCCGAACGACCGCTCGATCGATGCCACGCGCGCGTGGCAGCCGGCCGATCGCGCCGCCGAGCCGCCGCCGCCGAACCTGCCGCGGATCCCCGGCATCACGTTGCAGCGCGAGATCGCGCGCGGCGGCATGGGCGTCGTCTACAGCGGCCGCCAGGACTTCCTCGACCGCCGCGTCGCGGTCAAGCTGCTCTCGGTCGAGCTCGGTGGTGAGTCGTTCGCGCAGCGGTTCCAGCGCGAGGCCAAGATCCTCGCCGGCATCAAACATCCCAACATCGTCGCCTGTCACATGGCCGGCACCACGGACGACGGACAGTCGTACCTGGTGATGGAGTTCATCGACGGGCCGACGCTGAAGAACTGGATCCTCGAGAACGGGCCGCTGGCGGTGCCGGCGGCGCTGCGGCTCACCCGCGCGGTCGGCCAGGCGCTCGCGCACGCGCACACGCTCGGCATCATCCATCGCGACGTCAAACCCGAGAACATCCTGCTCGAGACGCTGACCTCGACCGCGATCGACGTCGCGTTCCCGTTCACGCCGAAGATCGTCGATCTCGGCCTCGCGCGCGCGTCCGAGGGCACCGCGAGTCTCGGCCTCACGTCACCCGGTTCGGTGATGGGCACGCCGGCGACGATGTCGCCGGAGCAGTTCGACGAGCCCGAAGCGGTCGATTTCCGCAGCGACATCTACGGGCTCGGCTGCGCGCTCTACGAGATGCTGACCGGCAAGCCGGCGTTCCGCGGCAAGAAGCTGACCGAGATCGTCACGCAGAAGCGGGCGCCGGTGGCGCCGAACCCGTGCTCCGAGAGCGAGGTGCCGGCCGCGGTCGGGGCCTTCGTGCAGTGCCTGCTGGCGAGCAATCGCGACGAACGACCACGTTCGTACAAGGAACTCGACGAGCGACTCGCGGAGCTGCTCGACACGCTCGCCAGGAGCAAGCCGGCGGCGCCGGTCGTCGGTGAGGAGACCGAATGGGGGGCCGGTCCGATGGCGACGCGGCCGTCGGTGCAGCCGGCGGCCGATCCGTGGCAGGAGCCGAAGGCGGCGCCGAAAACGACGCCGGCGCGCGGCAGCAAGCCGCCGTCGCCGCCGACCACGCCGCCGCCGCCACCGACCGGCAAGGCCGGCGGCCCCGGGTTCCTCGGCACCGCCGAGATCAACTTCCTCGCCGAAGGCCTCGGTGAGCCGGGCGCGGGCCCGGGCATGCCGCCAGCACCGCCGGCGTTCCAGGATCCTGGCGCGACCGGATCGAACCCGCGGCAGCCGACGGCGGTCACTGCGGCTGGCGGGACCGTTTCGACCCCGGCGCGGCAGCGGCCGGGCCGCGCGGCGGCGATCGTCGCCTCGGTGCTGATCGTCGGCGGCGGGGCGGCGTTCCTGGCCATGGGTGGCGAGGGCGAGAACGGCAAGCCGCCGGAGCCGGCGCCGGGTCCGGTCCCGGTCGTGGTCGAACCTGCGAAGCCCGAAGTCCGAGCGGAACCCAAGGTCGAGCCCAAGCTCGCGCCGGTCGCTGTCGCGAATCGCGCGCCGGCGGTCGAGGGCATCACCGGCGAGCCGAGCGTGACGCTGCGCAAGAGCTCCGTGTTCGAGGTCCGCTGCGCCGATCCGGATGGTGATGCGCTCAGCTACGCATGGTCCGGACCGTTCGAGCTGGTCGGTGCGCGTGGGCCGACCAATGACCGCAAGGTCCGCTTCGATGTGATCGACGGTCTGCCCGGCGTCGAGTTCGAGATCGCCGTCGCCATCACCGACAGCAAGGGGGCGACCGCCACGGCGACCAAGAAGCTCGTCATCGCCGACTTCGCGCCCGAGCTGCCGCTGATCGGTTTCGAGAGCAAGGCGGAATGGCGCCTGGATGCGTCCGACCGAGCCTGGAAGGAGATCACGGATCCGACCGATCGCCACGTGCTGTGTCGTGCGAACAAGGCGGATCGCTTCCTGCGCACGCAGCTCGGCGACGAGCAATACTGGGAATGGTTCGGCTCCCTGACGTCGGCCGAGGACCAGGGCACGGACTACGCCCGCACCGGTGTGCGCTTCGAGTTCGGCGAGCGCGCCATCGTCTTGCAGGTGCACCGCCGCGGCGATCGTGGGCGGCTCGGTTCGATCGAGGTGCTGGAGGCCACGCGCACCGGCACCACATGGACGGCCAAGGGACTGGATACACCGGTGCGCAAGGAATGGCAGGAGCCCGAGGATGCCGACGACGAGTATCGCGGCTGGTTCTCGGCCCAGCGGCGGGGTGATCGGTTGGTGATCCGGATCGGCGAGGCCCGGCTTCGACCGGACGGCAAGGAGGTTGTCGGCGAACTCTCGCCGCCCTTCACGTTCCCGATCGCTGCCGATGTCAGCGACCCGCAGCTCGAACTGTTCGTGCTGCAGGGCATCGGCGCCTTCCGCCTCGGGCGCCGCTGACGGTCAGAACGTCCACTGCACGGCCATCGAGAACCAGATCGGGTCGTCGTCGATGCCGAGGTCGCGGAACCAGCGATCCTGCGTGCTGTTCATCATCGCCGAGCCGTGCGCGGCGACGTTGAGCAGCGTGCGCTGGTCGTAGCGGTACTGCAGCGCCAGCGAACCGCGCAGATCGGCCAGGCCGTTCTCGCCGAGGCCGTACAACCACGACGCCTGCGCCTCGCTGGCGTAGCTCAGCGAGCCGTCGAGGTCGAGCGCCCACTTGTCGCCCAGCGGGATGTTCTCGGTCAGGCCGGCGCGGTAGTAACCGCCGCGCACCTCGTCGAAGTCGTAGTTGATGCCGATGTACGGCGTCGCCTCGAGCACCTCGGTGCTGGCCACCAGGAACACCTCCGAGGTCGCACCGCGTTCGCCGTTCACGAATTCGAGGCCGTTCGGCAGGTTGTAGTTGTGCACGCCGGCGCGCAGCGAGACGTCGCCGATCCGCTTCTGGTAGCTGGCGACCGCCTCGATCTGCGAGAAGCGCCCGGCGTGGCCGTCGGGGAACCACGCGCCGCCGGTGTCATTGCGCAGGTCCATGTTGGCCTCGGCATCGAGGCCGATGGTGTCGCCGTTGGTCAGCGGCAGGCCCACGCCCATGCGGGGCTGCCAGACCGGGTTGTCCACCAGCGTCATGCCGCGGTGCACGAACTTGGTCGCGAACGTACTGCCGATGGCGACCGTCGGCTTCTGGTCCTCCGGCACGATGCAGCCGGAGCAGAGCAACGGGAGGAGACTCAGGGCGACGGTGGCGCGGCGATGCATGCGGACTCCGGACGAGATTGGCGCGGTGTGGACGGCGCGGTGAGGCGGCGGAGTGTCGAGGTCGCCCGGTCCGGTTTCAATCGCGGCGCCGGTTCTGCAGCGAGTCGTGCGCCACGTATGCTGGCGACCCGTGACCAAGGATCTGCAGCGCCGCGTGGTTCCTGCCCTGGCCGTGCTCGCGGTCGCCACGGGCAGCGGCTGTGTGCCGATCGGGGCCTCGGCCCAGGCCGGCTTCACGATGGTGGCGGTCCGCGGCGAGCTGGCGCTCGGCAGCGGTGGGGCGGCGTCGACCGCGCAGGATCTCGACAGCGGCTTCGGGCTCGGTGACGAACGGGGTTCGCCGTGGCTGCGCGCCGAAGTCGACCTCGGCGCGCTGGTGTTCACCGGCTCGGCGTTCTGGTTGCGCGAGTCGGGCCAGGGGGTGTTGAACGAGTCGTTCGGTGGCCTGACCGCGGCCACTCCGGTGGCGTCGGAACTCGATCTCGGCGTGGCCAAGCTGAGCGCCGTCTACGACCTCGACCTCGGCATCGCCAAGCTGTCGCCGGGGCTGCTCGTCGACGTGCTCGATCTCGAGTTCCGCGCCCGCGACCTGGTGGTCGGCAATCGCGAGGAGGTCGACGAGTTCCTGGCGCTGCCGATGCCGTTCGTGCGGGTCGAGGCCGGGCTCGGTCCGCTGCGCGCGATCGCCGAGGCCGGCTATCTGGAGGTCGGCGGCCTCGGTGGCAACGAGGGACGCTTCCACGATCTCGAGGCGATGGTGCAATGGCCGCTGGCGCCGTTGGCGCATCTGTTCGTCGGCTATCGCCGCCTTGGTATCGATGCGTCCGGTGATTCCGGCGACGACACGTTCGGCGTCGACGTCTCGATCCGAGGCTGGACGATCGGCGGCGGGCTGCGCTTTTGATGGCCCCCCGGGCTGGCGGTTGTCGCCCCGCCGAGGGATGCTGCTCGCCGCCATGAAGAAGTCGTTGCTGCTCGTCTCGCTGCTCGTCCCGCTCGCCGCGTGTGCGGGCACCACCTACCGCGGTTCGGCGGGTCCCATTTTCGCGGTCACCAATGGTGAGATCGCGCTGCAGAATGCCGGCGGGACGTTGGCGCTCGGCGACAACCAGAACGACGTCGACAGCGAACTCGGCCTCGGCGACACGCAGGCCGCTCCGTACATCCGCCTGCAGAGCGACAAGGAGCGGCATCGGGTGCGTCTGCACGGCTTCGGCTTCGACGAGAACGGCAACGGTACTCTGGCGGGTGACTACGGCGGCATCGCGGCCGGTTCGCAGGTGACGACGTCGACCGAGTTCTTCGCGATCGCCGCCAACTACGGCTACGAGCTGCTGCGCGGCGAGAACTACCGCTTCGCGGTCGGCGGCCAGGCCGGCTACTACAAGCTCGACATCGCCGCCCGGTCGCCGGTCGGTCGCGAGGCGGTCAGCACCGACGTGCTGGTGCCGATGCCGTTCGTCGAGCTCGAGCTGTTGCTGGGCCCGGTGACGATCGGCGCCAATGCCGCGATCATGGGCGCCGACATCCGCGACGCGAGCGGGCGCTACTGGGACATGGAAGGCAACGTGCGCTGGCAGGCGACCAAGCAGTTCGACCTGATGGCCGGCTATCGCTACGTCCTGCTCGACGCCTACGGCACTGCTACCTCGCGCGACTTCGACGCCGACGTCGACGTGCAGGGCGTGTTCATCACCGCCGGCATCAAGTTCTGATCGACGGCGGGCTCACGGGTTCCTGGCTCACTGCGGCCCGCGCCGGCGCTGCAGTCGCGCGCGCGCGGCGTCGAACAGCCGCTGCTCCCAGTCGCGTGCCGCCTCGTCGGGGCCGAGCCGCTCGACGTCGTCGAGCGTGAGCCGCACCGACACGTCCGGCACCACGCCTTCGTCCTGCAGACCGACGCCGGTGCGATCGAGCACGCGCGTCGAACCGAAGCGCAGCGTGCCGCCGTCGGGCCCCTCGGCCGCCTGGATCACCGCTTCGGCGCCGGCGGTGCGTTCGCCGATCACGGTTGCACCCGAGTAGCGCTGCAACACGCGCGCCGCGTGTTCGGCGGCGCTGCCGGTCAGTGCGCTGGTCAGCACTACCAGCGGCCGCTCGAAGCGCGGTGGGCGCGGTTGCCAGCTGCTCTGCACGAACACCTCGACCGCGAACAGGCCGAACCACGTCGAGCGCGGGTGCGGCGGCGCCAGCACCAGTTCGACCGGCTCGCGCAGGAAGCGTTCGACGAGGCTCTGCGCCACCGACCAGCGGCCGCCGAGGTTGGCGCGCAGATCGAGCACCAGACCGTCGCTGGCGGCGGCGCGATCGATCGCCTGATCGATGCGCGCCATCGGCAGGTCGTCCTCGAGGCGGTGCACCTCGAGCCAGCTGAACGGTTGGGTGCGGCGCAGTTGCCAGTCGTCGCCGTTGCGGACGAGATGGCCGAGCGGGCTGGTCCGCCGCTCGGTGCCGGCGGCGGGACGTTGTAGCACGTGACGGGTCAGCGCACCGTTGCGCCAGCGCAGCTGCAGTTCGACCGCGGTGCCAGGTGGACCGAGCAGCAGGTTGTCGATCAGCGACAGCACCACCGGGAAGCCCTCGACGCGCCAGAGTTCGGGATAGCCGGCGCCGAGCGGCAGCCCTTCGGGCACCGCGGGCGCCTGCTGCAGCGGCCAGCTGGTCACGTGCAGACGACCTTCGATCGGCATCACGTCGAAACCGTCGACATCGAGCAGCGAGGTCGGCGCGGTGTCGCCGGCGGCGAAGCGATCGGCCGGCACCGCGAACGACACGTGCACGTCGCCGAGCTCGCTGAGCATGCCGGTCAGCAGGTGGTAGAACTCGTGCGGCTGCTGCGCGAACGGCACCGCGGCGCGATAGCGCTGCCGCAGTTCGTTCCACGCGACCGGCTGTTGGCCGAACAGCGGATAGTCGGTGGCGAGCTGCTGCCAGTAGAAGTCGAATGCGACGAGGCGGTCGGACGCGGCGCGCGACAGCGGATCGAGGCCGGCGCAGCCGGCGAGCGTGGCGGCGAGCGTGAGCGCGATGGTTCGCCGCCGGGCGAACGGATTGCGATGCGGCCGGCGACGAGCGTTCACCGCGGCACGTTGCGGCATCGCTGCGCGGCCGTCAATCCGCTGCCGGCGATCAGGCGATCAGCGCAGCTGCACGAACTTCGCGACGCTCGGGATCTTGGTGCCGCTGCTCGTGGCGCCGTTCGTGACGACGAACAGCATGTACCAACCGGGCGGCGCCACGCTGCCGTTGGCCGGCGCGCGGACCGTGAGACGCCGCCTCGACCCGGCGGTTGCCGTGAACGACATCGACACCATGCGCTGGTCCCAGCTGAAGTGATGCGTCACCGAGCCCGGCGTGATCAGTACCACCGACTCGATCGCCGCATTCGGCGCGTTCGCACCGGCCAACGCCACGTCGATCGTGAACGTCGTGCCGAAGCCGATCCCGGGTTCGCCGCTGACCGCCTCGATCGTCGGGCGCGGACCGGCCGACATGTATTCGGGGTTCCAGACCTCGAGGTCGGTCTGCACATGGTTGGCCCACGTGAAGTGGACCGGCAGGGTCGGCAAGCCCGGCGGTTGGATGCCCCGATAGCCGCCGCCGACCAGGATCGAACCATCCGGCAGCAGCAGCGCCACGGAGTGATAGAGGCGTGGCGACAGGTGTGGGGCCCCGAGCCGCCATTGCGGGTTCGGCGCCAGCAGGTCGAGGAACTCCGGCACCATCACCGGTTCTGCCACGCGCTCGAACTGGCCTCCCGGTGCGCCCGGTGCGCCGCCCGCGTTGGGGAAGTAATCGTGGGTGCTGCCGCCGATCACCATCATCTGTCCATCCGGCATCTGCACGGTGTTGGCGTAGACGCGCGGGAAGTTGAGATTGGGGAAGCGCGTCCCGTTCGAGTTCCACTGCGATCCCGGCTGTTCGGGCGCGGCGATCTGCCATACCTCATGGACCGCCGGAGCACCGCCGCCGTCCTGGCCCGGTCCGGGTGGTGGCGGGTTGGCACGTGGCAGGTTGTAGTCGGCGCCGCCCAGGATCATGACTTCGACCGGGCCCGAGGGCAGGCCATCCTCGCCGAGCAGCAGCGGACGGATCACGCCGCTCGGGTAGATCAGATTGCGTGGCTCGCCACCGGGCTGCGAGATCTGGCTCGGATGGATCGACCACTGACCGGTCCATGGCCAACCCGCCACCGACAAATCCATGATCGCCGTACCGGAGCGGGTCAACAGACTCGTGGTGGAGCCGGCGAAGTCGGGCGCGACCCCCGCGAACAGGTAGCCTTGCGGGTTCGCCGCGGCGGCCGGTGGGCTCGCCGGGATCGTGAACAGCAGCGGGTAGTAGGTGAACTGGTACTCGTAGCCGTTGGCCCCGGTGGGCAGCCCGTCGAACCACTGGTTCGGTCCGCTGCCGAACCAGCCGCCGAACGTCGCGTCGAAGATCTGCCAGCCGTCGACGAAGTAGTAGCCGGGCGGATCGAAGCAGGGCGCGCCGGGGATCAATGGCGCGGAGCCTCCACCCGCGGCGAGCACGCGACCGTCGGGCAGGCGCACCGTGCTCGGATACCAATAGCCCAGGTTCGGCGGGGTCGGGGCAGGGACCAGCAGCGGGTAGTTCGGCGAATAGGTGAGAGTCGTGGGGTCGAACAGGTGCGACCACGTCGGCTGGCTGCCGCAGGTGCCGGGCGGAAAGCCGACCGTGCGGTTGCCGGCGACGATCAGGATGTTGCCGTCCACGTCGGCGCTGTGGCCGGCGCAGAACAAGCTCTCGAGGTTCTCGCCGTGCCCGTCCTCCATCATCGGCATCGACGGATCCGCGGGATCCCACAGCCAGCGGCGGCCGTCGGTCTGCAGCATCAGCACTTTGCCCTGATTCGGCCCGGGCTTCGCGAGCAGGATCGCATGGGCGATCTCACTGCAGTGGGTGCACGCTCCCGGCGTGTGCACTGGCAGGAAGTACGGCCCGGTCCAGCCGACTGGCGCTGGGGGGGTGACCACCGGCGGCGGTGGATTGGAGCGGTTCTCGCACGCCGAGGCGAGCAGCGTGCCTACGGCGAGGACGACGATCGTGGATGGACGCACGCGAGCAGGATAGGCAGCTGCAACTGCGGCGGAAGTGCCCCTGCTCGGCTCCTCGGCTCCGTCGGCTCGTGCTGCTGCAGCGTAATCCCCGCTTCAGCGGTGGCTGCCGGCGGCTGGCGGCGCCTCGGCGGCGGCCTTCTTCGGCAGTTCTCTCGGCTGCCAACCGAACAGCAGGAACATCGCCACGAAGCCGAGCACGTAGCCGACCGCGACGTGCCAGCCGTTGACGAGCCACGCTTTCGCGGACTTCGCCTCGTGGAACAGGCCCGAGATCGCGACGCCGGCCGAGCTGCCGAACCACAGCATCGAGCCGCCGTAGCCGACCGCATACGCGAGCAGGCCCCAGTCGTGGCCGCCCTGGTCGATCGCGAGCTTGGTCAGCGGGATGTTGTCGAAGAACGCCGACACGAAGCCGAGTCCGAGTGAGGTCCACGGCGAGGCGTCCGGCAGGGACTCGACCGGCATCATCGACGCGGTCAGCACGAGGCTGCACAGGAACAGCGTGCCGTGCGCGGCCGACGGCAGCACCTTCCAGTTGGGCGCGCGGAACAGGCCGCCGAGCAGGATCGCCGCCCACACCCCGGCCGCCGGGAAGTCGAGGCCGACGTTCGCCGACACCGCGCCGACGATGATCAGCAGCACGACGAGCACCTTGCCGAGGTCCACCGGCGGCGGCGCGTGCTCGCTGCGCACCAGCGGCTGCAGCCGGTTCTGCTGGGCGCTCGCGAACACGCCGAAGAACGCCAGCGCCACCGCCGCACCGATGGCCGCCTTCGCGACCCACAGCGGCGACGCACCTTCGATCCACATCATCGTCGTGGTGGTGTCACCGATCACCGAGCCGGCACCACCGGCATTGCTGGCGGCGACGATCGCGGCCAGATAGCCGATGTGGACCTTGCGCCGGAACAGCGTGATCGCCGCCGAACCGCCGATCAGCGCCGCGGCGATGTTGTCGAGCACCGCCGACAGGCACGCGACCAGCACCAGCAGCGCGAACGCGCCCTTCTTGCCGGGCGGCAGCACGACCGTCAGGCGTTCGGGCAGATGGCTGCGCTCGAAGTAGTCGGCGAGGATCGAGAAGCCGAGCAGCAGCCCGGCCAGGTTGGTGAGGATCCGCCACTCGTGGTGCAGATGGGCACCGAGCGCGAACTCGGTCAACGCCAGCCGCACCAGCAGCGTCGCCACCAGCCCACCCAGCGCGATGCGCAGCGCGTACTGGTGGTAGCGAGCGATGCCCAGCAGGGTCGCGGCGAACAGGCCGAACAACAGGACGTCGGTCATCGTCGATGCGAATCAGGAGGGGACAGGGGGTGCTCCATGCTGCCTGCCGCCCTCGACTCTGCCCACCACAACTGCCCGACTGCCGACGAGATTCTTTCCGCGCCGGTCGGTCCGGGTCAGGCCGGCACCGCGACCTCGCGCAATTGCGCCGCGTGGCGCCGTTCGTGCAGCCCGACGAACGCGATCCACTGATGGAAGTCGAGTTCGCCGAGCGCCGGATGCGGCGCCTTGATCGAACTGGTGTCGATGCCGTCGCCGGCCCGCAGCGCTTCGATCAGCATCCGGCGCGAATCGTCGAGCGCCTGCCAGGCCTGTTGCGCGGTCAGGCCGTGCTTCGGCTGCACGGTCGCCGGCGCCTGCACCCGCTGCGCGCGATCGAGCAGCCGCGCCGCATCGATGGTCGGCAGCACCGGCGCCTCGTCGGTGGCCGGTCGCAGGCCGTCGCGTTCGAGCTTGCGCAGCCCGCGCGACAGCAAGGTGGCGATGCCGGTCGCGGTGTGCGCCAGGTGCTCGATCACCTGTGCCGCCGACCAGCGGTCCGCTGCCTGCGGCTGCTCGCGCTGGGCCTCGGGCACGGCGTCGAACGCGGCTCGCAGTTCGGCATGACTCTGCTCGAGAACGGACAGCAGCTCCTGGGTGCGAGGATGCATGGGTGAATGGTGTCGGTTGCGGTGGTCGCGGGCACGAGCCTTCGGGTCGTTCCGGCCTGGGCGGCGCCCGCGCCACCACCCACGCGTCCGTCCGGGCGCGGCGGTGGCGACGGTTCGCCACCCGACCGCGCCCGGAGCATCACGGCTGCAGGGACAGCGTGCGGCCGAGCAGCGCACGGCCTTCCGCCGTGCGTGCGAACTCGAGGAAGCGGCTGGCCAGCCCGGCCGGGTGACCGGACGTGACCAGCTGGACCGGGATCCCGAACGGGTAGCTCCCGAAGCCGTACGCCTCGATCGTCGGCTGGCCGCCATCGATCATCAGCAGCTGCTGGCCCGCCTCACGCGGCGCCTGCGTCACCCGCAGCACGCCGATCGCACCCGGCTGCTGCAGCAGCTGATCCACCAGGTGCTTTTCGCTCGCGACCTTCACGCAGCTCGACGCGAAGGCATCGCCCGGCATCAGCGCCTTGGCGGCCCGTTCGGCCAGCGTGCGTTCGGCGGGCACCAGCGCGGTGATCTTGCCGCCGTAGAGCCCCAGCTGCTGCCAGTGCGTCAGCTGGCCCGTGAAGATCTGCCGCACCTGGTGGTGCGTCAGCGTCCGGACCGGGCCGCCGGGCGCCATCGACAGCGCGAACAGCTCGACTCCGAGCTGCGTCTGCCGGGCCCCGGCCTGCTGCTCCCGCGCCGACACCTGGCCACCGATCACGCCGAAGTCGGCGCGGCCCAGCATCAGGAACTCGACCGCCTCGCGGTCGCTGGTCGGCGTGGGCACCGCGGTGATCCCGTCCACGGTGGCCAGGAACGCCTCGGTGAGGGTGCGATCCAACACGTGCGTAGCCTGCAGGCCGACCACGATCGCGGCCTCCTGCAACGGCGCCAGCTCGGCCCGCGCCATCGTCCGCACTTCACCGGCCGGTGCCGGCGCCGCGAACGCGGCTACAACCTGGTTGCCGTCCAGCGCGCCGGCGAACTCCAGCTGGGGCGCAAGGTCCCGCTGGCTGGGCCCGCCGCTGCGCAGCGCCGCGGCGATCGCGCGAGGATCCGGGTCATCGCCAGCCGCGCAGCCAGCGGCCACCATCCACAGGCAGGCCACACCCAAGGTGCGTCCGGCGACTACTGTTCGATTGTTCCCCACGGCCATCCTCCGGGGCGAGCTATCGAGCACTCGCTGTGGGACGTGTCGCGCAATGCAACAGCCGACAGTGGGTTGCGGCGGTGCCATCGCCGCTGTGCAGACGGGACGAAAGGTGGCGCGCGCCTCAAGCCCGCGGTTTCGGGCCAGATTTTCCGGTCGACCAGCACCAACGGTCGGCCCGAACGTGGTCTCAGGACAAGATTGTCCCGATTGACAGGACAAGATTGTCCTGGTTTGCTTCCGCCCCTCGTGCTGGACCTTCCCGAACTCGACCCTGCCGCCGACCTGCCGGCCGCTGCCCAGATCGCCGCGTTCTACCGGCGCGCGATCCAGGACGGTCGACTGCGCGCCGGGGACCGGCTGCCGCCGATCCGCGAGGTCGCCGCCGCGATCGACGTCACGCGCGCGTTGGTCCAGGACGCCTACCGCCAGCTCGCGGAGCAGGGTCTCGTCGAAGGCGCGGTCGGCCGCGGCACCACTGTGCTGCCGGGTGGGGCGCACGCCGAGCTGCAGCGGCCCGCGTGCGCGCACTCACTGAGCCCCTACGCCGACGCCGCGCTGCGCCGTTCGCAGGTGATGCCCGGAGCGCCGCCGCTGCCGCGCGGCACCCAGCTGGTCGCCAACTTCGCCGAACTCGCGCCCGACAGCGAACGCTTCCCGGTCGACGAGTGGCGCGCGGCGATGGACGCGGTGCTGCAGTCGCGCGGCGCCGCGCTGCTCGGCTACGGCCACGCCACCGAGGGCCTGGCCGAACTGCGCGCGCTGCTCGCCGAACGCGCGCACGAGATCGACCCGGGCCTCACCGCCGACGGGGTGCTGGTGACCGCCGGTGCGCAGCAGGCGCTCGACCTGGTGCTGCGCACGTTCTGCACCGGCGGCGACACGGTGGTGGTGACAGCGCCGTCGTATCACCAGATGCACGGCTTGCTGCGCGCGCACGGTCTGCAGGTCGTGCAGGTGCCGTTCACGGCCGGTGGGCTCGACCTCGACGCGCTCGAACGCGCGCTGCAGCGGCGCTCGGTGCGGCTCGTCTACCTGATGCCGACGTTCCACAACCCGACCGGGCGCACGCTCGATCTGGCGCAGCGGCACGAACTGCTCGAGGTGGTCGCGCGCACCGCGGTGCCGATCGTCGAGGACGAGTATCAGAGCTCGCTGCGCTGCCGCGGCGAACCGCTGCCGACGTTGCGTTCGCTCGATCCGCGCGGGCTCACGGTCACCGTGTCGACGATGAGCAAGGAGCTGTTCCCGGCGCTGCGCATCGGCTGGATCGCCGGCAGCCAGGACCTGCTGCGGCCGATGGCGGCGGTGAAGCGCTTCATGGATCTCGAGCAGAGTCCGCTGCTGCAGGCGGCGCTGGTCGAGTTCGTCGCCCGCGGCGCGCTCGATCGTTATCTCGACGCGCTGCGCGGCGAACTGCGGCTGCGCCACGACGCGCTGCAGCGCGCCTGCCGCCAGCACCTGCCGCCGGGCTGCACGATCAGCGATCCGGACGGCGGCTTCGTCGCCTGGCTCGAGCTGCCGCAGCCCGGCCAGGGCGATCGCCTCGCCGAGCTGGCCAGCGAACGCGGCGTGCGGGTCGTGCCCGGACGCGTGTTCGACCTCGACGGCCGCCCGTCGCGCGGTGTGCGGCTGTCGCTGACGCGCGCCGATCGCCGCCAGATCGAAGCCGGCATCGCCGTGCTCGGCGACTGCGCGCGCGAACTCCTGGCCGCGCCGGTGTCGGCGCAGCCGTTCTTGTGACCTTCCCTCCCAACGTTGCACCTCCAATGACCGGCAAGCACCCCATTCCCAAGATCCCCGGCTTCACCGCCGAAGAACTCGTCAGCAAGATCGGCTTCTGCGAACAGCTCAAGGGCGGCGTCATCATGGACGTCATCGACCCGGAGCAGGCGCGCATCGCCGAGGAGGCCGGCGCGTGCGCAGTGATGGCGCTCGAACGCGTTCCGGCCGACATCCGCAAGCACGGCGGCGTCGCGCGCGCGAGCGACCCGGACATGATCGTCGGCATCCAGAAGGCGGTCAGCATCCCGGTGATGGCGAAGGTCCGCATCGGCCACTTCGTCGAGGCGCAGATGCTCGAGTCGATGGAAGTCGACTGCATCGACGAGAGCGAGGTGCTGACGCCCGCCGACGAGGAGTTCCAGATCGACAAGCGGGTGTTCAAGACGCCGTTCGTGTGCGGCTGCCGCGACCTCGGCGAGGCGCTGCGTCGCATCCACGAGGGTGCGGCGATGATCCGCACCAAGGGCGAGGCCGGCACCGGCAACGTCGTCGAGGCGGTGCGTCACATGCGCACGCTGATGACCGGCATCCGCGCGCTGCGCGGCATGGACAGCCAGCACATCGAGAGGAAGGCGGTCGAGATGCGCGTGCCGTACGAGCTGGTCGCGTGGGTCGCCGAGCACGGCAAGCTGCCGGTGCCGAACTTCTCGGCCGGTGGCGTCGCGACGCCCGCCGACGCGGCGCTGATGATGCAGCTCGGCGCCGAGGCGGTGTTCGTCGGCTCGGGCATCTTCAAGAGCGGCGACCCGGTGAAGCGGGCGCGCGCGATCGTGCGCGCGGTGACGCACTTCGAGGACCCGAAGGTGCTGGTCGAGGTCAGCAAGGGTCTCGGCGAGCCGATGGTCGGCATCGACATCAACACGATGCCGGCCCACGAGCGCCTGGCCGGCCGTGGCATCTGAGGCCATGAGCGAGGCGCCGCTCGTCGGTGTGCTGGCGCTGCAGGGCGACTTCGTCGATCACGAAGTGGCGCTGCAGCGGGCCGGCTTGCGCACGCGTCAGGTGCGTTCGCCAGCACAGCTCGACGGCCTGCACGGTCTGGTGCTGCCTGGTGGCGAGAGCACGACGATGCTGACCTTGCTCGGCGTCGAAGGGCTCTGGGAGCCGCTCGGCAGTACCTTGCGCAGCGGTCTGCCGGTGTTCGCGACCTGTGCTGGCATGATCCTGCTGGCCGAACGCGTCGAGAATCCGAGCCAGCGCAGCTACGGGCTGCTGCCGATCACCGTGGTGCGCAACGGCTACGGGCGGCAGTTCCACAGTGGCACGTTCGCGCTCGAGTCCAAGGTGTTGCCGCCGGGCACGACCGGCACGTTCATCCGCGCGCCGCGCATCACTGCGGTGGGTGCTGGTTGCGAGGTGCTGGCGCGGCGCGGTGCCGATGCGGTGCTGGTGCAGTGCGGCTCGATCCTGGCCGCGTGCTTCCATCCCGAGCTGCAGCCGGAGCTGCACCCGGTCGTCGAACGCTTCGCGGCGAGTGTTCGGCGTCACGCAGGCGCCGTCGTGAGGAGCTGACATGACGATCCGCTATGCGATGGAGCCCGAGCTGTCGGTCGACGAGTTCATCGATGTGCTGCGCCGCAGCACGTTGGCCGAACGGCGCCCGGTCGACGACCGCGAACGCATCGCCGGCATGTTGGAGAATGCGGGCTTGATCGTGACTGCGCGCGACGAGCAGGGCCTGTTGGTCGGGGTGTCGCGCGCGATCAGTGACTATCACTATTGCACGTACCTGTCGGATCTGGCCGTCGACCGCGCGTTCCAGCGGCGCGGCATCGGCAAGGAGCTGGTGCTGCGCACGCATGCCGCTGGTGGCTTCCACACGTCGCTGATCCTG
>JALORC010000125.1 GCA_025459175.1 Planctomycetota bacterium
CCGATCCGCAGCAGCTCGAGGAGCTGCGGGTGACCGGGATCTCGCCGGACCACCGCTACTTGCTCGCCAGCGGGCAGTCGCGAGCGAGCTACCAGTGGACCATCCCATTCCGCATCGACCTGCAGGACGGCTCGGCGGTGCAGCTCGGCGGCGTCGGCATCGACCTGCGCCCGGATCTGCTGCGGCCGACGACGTTCATGGTGGCCGGGCAGGCACGATGGTTCGGCGGCTACGAGGGCTCGGTGTGGACCGACCGCATCACCGGCTTCCGCGGCTTCGATCTGCAGGCCGGAACGTGGATCGCGCAGGCGAGCAATAGCGACGAGGCGGCGATGCGTGAGCAAGTCCTGCGACAGATGCGCCCGCTTGTCTCGCCGCAGGATCACGGTCCGGCGCTGTTCGCGCCCGATGGTGTGCGAGTCTGGTTCGACGGCGATGACCTGTGCTTCGCAGAGGCCGATGGCAGCATCGAGCGTTCGCGTTGGGTGGGGCCGTTGCCGGTCACCGTGCGGCCGCGTGGCCATGGTTTCGTCGCCTTCGGCAAGGCAGAGCAGTGGTTCGATCTGACGACGCGCACGGCCATCGCCGTCGACGACCGACGCAACCAGGTGTTCTTCGTGCGTGGTGTGATGCTGTGCCAGCGCCATCTGCGCGCCGGCGTGTGGTTGCGGCGCGACGTCGGGACCGCCGAGTTCGCGGAAGTGCCCGAGCTCGCGCGCGCCGATCTGATCGGCCTCGTCGACGACGACCACGTGTTGTGCCGACGCTTCAGCAAGACGACCTGCGAGTTGTTCACCTGGCATGTCGGCACCGGTGCCGTGCAAGCGATCGCCTTGCCGGCGCCGTTGGTCGGCCACTCGCTGTCGCTGCTGGCGCCGATGCACCAACTCGGTTCGCTGCTGCCGCGCGACCCAGCGGGCAATCTGTGGTGGATCGTCACGGACCCCAACCGGGCTGACGAGCGGCTGCTCCGTTGGGATCCTGCCGCACGCGTGGCGACGGTGCTGCCGTTGCGGGTGGCCCGCCACACGATGCTGCTCGCCTGGCTCGATGCCGACACCGCGCTGCTGCAGGAACAGGCGACGATCCAGCGCGTCGATGTGGCGACCGGCGCGCGCAGGCAGATGTTCCCGCGGCGGTGACCGAGCTGGCTGCGCTCGGCTGGCATTGCGTTCGCAGTGCGGTCATCCTGACGCAATGAAGCGAAGCTCCTGGTCGGTCCTCGCGGTCCTCTCTCTCTCGTTGCTGCCCTGTTGCGCTGGCGCGGCCGGCGCCGCGGGAGCCGAAGGCCTCTACGAACTCGATCGGCCGGCCTTCCAGGACGCCATGCTGGCCAACATGCCGGCTGAAGCCAGAAACGAGAAGATGGCGATGGACATGATCGAGAGCATGGTCAAGGGCATGTCCGCCGTCATCGAGCTGAAGGTCGACGGCACTGCCAACTTCGACATGAAGACGGACATGATGGGGCGGGTCTCGGAACAGAAGGCCACCGGCACCTGGAAGCTCGAGGGCGGCAATCTGTCGATGGTCATCAAGCATCAGGACGGCCAGGAAGAGGCGAAGACCGTTCCCTACAGCAATGGCTCGTTCTCGATCGAGGCGGACCAGATCGGCATGAAGATGAAGATGACCTTCAAGCGCAAGTGAGCGGCGCCGCCGGCCCGAGTGCCGGAACCTGCAGAATCACGGAACCGTAGCGCGGGCAGCGGCAGCTTGGCATTCGCGGGCTGGGTGGCCATGATGGGCAGCCCTTTCCCCTGCAACCTCCGATGCGCAAGTTCCTGTTCGCCCTGCTCCCCGTCCTCGTGCTCGCCGCCTGCGGTGGCGGCAGCAATCATCCGCTCGCCGGCAACTGGAGCCAGGACACGGGCTCCGAAGCGAAGGGCATGAGCCTCGAGTTCGACTCGACTGGCACCAAGGTCGTCGTGCACACGGCGCCGCGCGCCGACGGCGGCCACGACCACCCGAAGGCGAGCTTCACGTTCGATGCCGCCACCAAGGCGTTGGTGGTCAAGTGCGAACTGCTCGGCGCCGGCAAGCCGGACACCTGGACCGGGACGCTCGGCACCGGCCAGTTCGAGCTGAAGGGCGGGGACACCGTGCTGAAGTTCCGCTCCGGCGGCAAGCCGGCCGGGCACTGAGTCGGCTCGCCGGAGGCGACCCGACTCAGCGTGGATGCCCGACGCCGCGACGCGGGAGGCATACCGCGGGCGATTGGCGCCCTCCGCCCGCCCCGGCGGATTGCCCCGCCCCGACCCGCCCCCGCAGCCCCGACTGGCGCCAACCGGGCCCGGACCGGGTCGCGGGCCTCGCATTTCGGGCCCGGCTGCCTATCCTGCGCACCCCACCATGAATTCGCCGCACTCCGACACGACCACGGATGGCATCCGCGTCCAAGCCGCGGCCGAGTACCTGGCCCAGGACAACCTGCCGCCGGAGTTCGCGGCCGCCGATCACGGCAACAAGCCGCACTTCGTGTTCCGCTACAAGATCACGCTGACCAACGTCGGCGACAGCACCGCGCGGCTGCTCGCGCGCCACTGGATCATCGTCGACAGCGACGGGCGGCGCGAGGACGTGCGCGGGCGCGGGGTGGTCGGGGAGTTCCCGAAGCTGCTGCCGGGTGAGAGCCACAGCTACCTCAGCTACTGCCCGCTGCCGACCAAGTGGGGCACGATGGAAGGCAGCTACACGTTCGAGCGCGAGGACGGCAAGCGGTTCGTGGTCGCCATCGGCCGCTTCTTCCTGGTGCCGCAGGCGCCGCCGCTGCGGCTCGAATCGCCGTCGCGCTGAACGGCCTCGCTAACACGCCGCGGTGCTCCGGCGTCCGGTTGGCCAACAGCATGGCGGGCGACCGCGACGCAACCTGGCACCGCTCGGTGGGGCACCAGCTGGTGGATCGAGCGCGGCGCGGCGAACGCGAGGCGTGGGCGGAGCTCTACGCTAGCTTCGCGCGCACCGTGCACGGCATCGCGCTCGCGATCGCCGGGCCGGGCCATGCCGACGACGTGACCCAGGAGGTGTTCTGTTCCGTGTTCGTGGCGCTGCCGACCTTGCGGGACGCCGAGGCTCTGCCCGGCTTCGTCTGCACCGCCGCGCGCAATGCCGCGCGCGATGCGTTGCGGCGCCGCCGTCGCGCCGGCCGTAGCGAGGCGCCGGATGCGTTGCCGAGCCGAGAGCCGTCGCCGGTGGCCGCGTCGGCCGAGCGCGAGGTCGCCGAACGCGTGCTGGCGGTGATCCGGAGCTTGCCCGAGGCCTATCGCGAAACGCTGGTGCTGCGGCTCGTGGCGGGTCTCACCGGGGAGCAGATCGCGGCGCAGACCGGGCTCACGCACGGTTCGGTGCGCGTGAACCTGACGCGCGGCATGGCGCTGTTGCGGCCGAAGCTCGCCGCGGAGGGGTTGCCGTGAACGAGCCCGAACCGATCGATCCGGCCGCGCCGACTCCGTTGGAGCTCGAACGGCTGCAGCGCGCGCTCGCGCCGCTGCAGTGGCGCGAGCAGGCGTTCGATCCGGCAGCGCTGCCTGCGCGGCGAGGGCGCCGGCCGTGGCTGCTGGCGGCCGCCGTGTTGCTCGCCTCGGGCCTCGCGTGGGCCTGGCTGCGGCCGGCGCCGCCTTTGCAGCCAGCGGCCGCGCCGCGCACCTATGTCGCCGCTTCGCAGCCGTTGACGATCCCGCTCGGCGAGCTGGCCGCGATCACGCTGCGGCCCGGCAGCGAACTCGGCTTCGTGCACTGGCGCAGCGACCAGGCGCTGTTCGCGCTGCGGCGCGGCAGCCTCGAGGCGAAGGTGGTGCCGCCGCCGGTGGTGGCGCCCGGGTTCTTCCAGGTCGACACACCGCTGGGTCGTGTCATCGACCAGGGCTGCCGCTACACGCTCGACCTCGACGACGCCGGCGCGCGCATCGTCGTCACCGAGGGCGCGGTGACGTTCACGTTCGGCGAGCGCAGCGTGTTCGTGCCGGATGGCGCCGAGCTGCGCGTCGACGCGGGTGGGCCGCGGCTGCCGTGCTTCGCCGACGCCGATGCCGAGCTGCGCGCAGGGCTGCAGGCGTTCGAGTTGCCGGCCGGCAAGGTCGTCGAGGATCGGCTGTCGCGAGTGCAGCGCTTGGTCGAGCTGGTGCAGCGGCCGCGCGATTCGCTGGTGCTGTGGCATCTGCTGCGCGATCCGGAGCCGGAATGTCGCGCGGTCGCCGAGGAGCGGCTGATCGAACTGGTCGGCACCCCGTTCGCCAGCAAGCAGGAATCGTTCGATCCGGAGGAGTGGTTGCCGTTCTTGCGGCTCGCGGCCTGGCAGCCGCCGCGCTAGCTCGCCGCCGCCGCAACCTTGCCGCTGCGGGTCGGCCTAGGTAGGTTCGCCCCGTGGCCACGATCCTGCTCGGCGAACCGAACCTTCCTCTGTCGACCCTGGTCCAGCTGAGCCGCGCCGGCACCCGCATCGGCCTGACCAAGGACAGCAAGGAGAACGTGCTGCAGAGCCGCCGCGTGGTCGAGGACGCGGTGGCGACCGGCGCGACGATGTACGGCATCAACACCGGCTTCGGCAAACTCGCCGGCGTGCGCATTCCCGACGACCAGCTGGCGCAGCTGCAGAAGAACCTGCTGCTGAGCCACGCGACCGGGGTCGGTGAGCCGCTGTCGATCGAACAGAGCCGGCTCGCGTTCGCGCTGCGCATCCACAACCTCGCACTCGGCCGCTCGGGCGTTCGCCTCGCGCTGCTCGAGCAGGCGATCGCGCTGTGGAACGGCGACTACATCCCGGTGATCCCGAGCCAGGGTTCGGTCGGTGCCTCGGGCGACCTGGCGCCACTGAGCCACATGGCGCTGCCGCTGATCGGCTGCGGCGAGGTGTGGCACGCGGGCAAGGTGACGACCGGGCAGAAGGCGCTGCAGCAGCTCGGCCGGCCGCCGTTGGAACTGCGCGAGAAGGAGGGGCTGGCGCTGATCAACGGCACGCAGATCATGACCGCGATCGGCTGTCTGTGTGTGCACGACGCGGTGCTGCTGGCGAAGACGGCGGACATCACCTGCGCGATGACGGTCGAGGCGCTGCGCGGCACCGATCGCGCGTTCGATGCGCGCATTCACCACGCGCGGCCGCACACCGGCCAGCGCGTGACGGCCGAGAACCTGCGGCAACTGCTGGCGGGTAGCAAGGTGCTGCCGAGCCATCGCGACTGCGGCAAGGTCCAGGATGCCTACTCATTGCGCTGCGCGCCGCAGGTGCATGGTGCGAGCAAGGACGGCATCCGCTACGCGCTCGAGGTGCTGGTCACCGAGGCCAACTCGGTGACCGACAACCCGCTGGTGTTCCCCGACGGCGATGTCGTCAGCGGCGGCAACTTCCACGGCCAGCCGGTCAGTCAGGCGATGGACTTCCTCGCCATCGCGGTGGCGACGCTCGCCAACATCAGCGAGCGCCGGATCGAGCAGATGGTCAACCCCGACATCAGCGGGCTGCCGCCGTTCCTGGCCAAGAACCCCGGGCTCGAGAGCGGCTTCATGATCCCGCAGGTGGTGGCGGCGTCGCTGTGCAGCGAGAACAAGACGTTCGCGCACCCGGCCAGCGTCGACACGATCCCGACCTCGGCGAATCGCGAGGACCACGTGTCGATGGGGGTGACGGCGGCGCGGCACGCGGCGATGGTGGTCGGCAACACCGGCAAGGTGCTCGGCATCGAGCTGCTGTGCGCGGCGCAGGGGTTGGATCTCGGCGAGCCGCTGCGGCCGGGCTTGGGGGTGCACGCAGCGTATCAGGCGCTGCGCAAGGTGGTGCCGGGGTTGGACGGCGATCGCTTCCTGGCGCCGGATCTGGCGGCGGCGGAGCGGTTGGTGCGCGATGGGGTGATCGCGGCGGCGGCGGAGAAGAAGGTGGGGCCGCTCGCGGTGTGAGGGGGAGCAGCGGCGATAGAGTCGGAGTCGTGCCGATTACCACGACGCCAATCCTCCGCGCGACCGCCGCCGTCGTCGTTCGGCTGCTGCTCGCCGCGGCCCTCGGCCTCGGCAGCGACGGCCTCCGAGCGCAGGAACACGAGCGTCCTACCGCGGCAGCGCAGGAGCAAACGGGCCTGTCGGCGCCGGAAATCGCCGCGTTGCGCGAACGGGGGCTGTTGGTCGTTCCGGGCGGAACACTGGCAGATCTCGGTCGCCCGCCGCGGCACCTGTTCGATGGCTACATCGATGCGCGGGTTCCGACCTTCATCACGACCGACCTGCTGATCGACGGCTTCCTGGCGGTGCAGTCGCGCGCCATGGACCTGGTCGATGCCATCATGGCCAGGGACTTCGAAGCTTTGGTCGCGGCGATCGATCGGTGCGCGGTGGCATCGAGCAGCACCTTGCTCGGGGATCTCGCGAGCAGTCTGCGTGGCGTGCTGGCGTCAGCACAGCTGGACCGTGCAAAACTGCCGTCGAGTGTGCAGGCGCTGCTGCCCGCGGCCGTGCCCGACGTCATGGCCATCGGTGGTGGCGGTGGCAGGTCGCAACTCGCCGGCTACTACCGGGCGCGGCAGTTGTTGCAGTGGTGCGTGTTCCACTCCGCGGCGGAATCGACCGCGGCGGCGGCGCTGGCGGCGGATCCGGAGGTGGCGGCTCTGGTCCGCAAGCTGGTGGATCCGCTCGGCGCAGTGTTCGGCGGGTTCGGTGCCTCGGACCTGGTCTCGGCACGGTTGCGCCCCGGTGCGCGCGTGTTGCCTCCAATCCACACGCCGCTGGGTCAGCTCTGGGATCGCGCCGGGTCGCCGAGCTCGTTGCTCGGGTTGTTGGCGCAGGACTTGGGTCGAACGGGCAGCAAGCCAACGACCGCGGGTGAGCTGTTCGCGGCGGCGCTCGCGGCGTTGCGCACGCCCGACGACAACGCGCCGAGGGTTCACACCGGCGAGGCCTGGCGGTTGCTGCACGGCAACACGCTCTTGGCGGCTCTGGCGTGCCACGAACGGCGCGCCTCCGAGTATGCCGATCTTCGGCTCCGTGGGATCGACTCGGGGGATCGTGAGGCCAGGGTGGCGCCGTTCTCCGCGGTGTTCCGTCACCTGGCGGCCGCGGCGACCGAGATCCTCGCGGGATGGCGCGCATGGGAGGATCGGGCCGCTGCGGCGAACAAGGTCGAGTGCGTCAGGATCCGTGAGGACCTACAAGCGTTCGTGGACTGCTGCGCAACGGTCGCGGACGTGGCTCGCATCCAGGCGGCAGGTGGCCAGCTGAATGATGGGCAGCGACGCACGATCGAGACCATCGGCCTCACGATGGCGCAGATGCACGGCTATCGCGGCGTTACCTGGGATCGCGCCAATGACGACCATGCGCGCTCGGTCATGGTGGGCGAGGCGACCGACGGCCGATGGCTGTGGGTCGGAGTCGCGCGCCCGAGCATCCTCTGGGTCTACGACGCCGACGACCTGGTGAGCCGTCGCGGGTTGGTGTTCCACTATTGTGAGCACGCAGCACGCGGCGCGGTCGAGCCGAGCGAGCTGCCGGGGCAGGCGCCCGAAGCGTTCCGCAGCCTGCAGTTGGCGAAGTAGCTTCCGAGACGCTCCGCCAGACAGGCTGCGCGCGAGCGGCTGCGTCAGCGGATCCGGAACGCGATCCCGTTGCTGAACGCGAAGCCGCCGGGCACCGCCTCGAGGGTCGCATGCTGGGCGAAGAACTGCTGGTTCTGGAACGACGCCGGCAGCAGGATCTGGAACACCAGATTCGCCGGTCCCGCCCCGGCCGCCACGCCCGCGAACGTCACGTCGGCGCTCACATTCAGCGAGCAGCCGACGGTGCCGAGAGCGCTGTCGAGCGAGAACGGCAGCGGGATGCCGAGGTAGGCGTCGCGGCTCAGCCCCAGCACGAGCACGCCGGCAGCCCCGGCCTGATGGTTGGACGACGTCAGCGTCACCGTCGAGCGGGCGAGGAACGGACCGCTCGCACCCAGCATCGCCGGACCGAAGCTCGCATTGCACGCGCTGCCGAACGCGCGGCCGTAGCCGCCGCCACCGACGACCGCGATGCCGTTCACGTTGCCGAACGGCTGCGTGTTGTTGAGCAGGAACACCGGCGCGCCGCCGCTGCGCGGGATGCGATAGACCTGCCCGGTGCCACCGCCGGCGATCAGTTCGCCGTTCTGGTCGAGGTCGAGCGCGTTGGGGCCCGGCACCGCGAACGGGGGGCACACGTCGCTGATGACGCCGGCGGCGGTGACGCGGATCACGCGGTTGACGGTCAGCACCGTCGCCAGCACGTCGCCGTTCTGCGGATCGAACTGGATGCCCGACACGAAGCCGCCGAGCCCACTGACGAACGGCAGGCCGGTGGCGGCCCCGGCGGGCACGCGGAACAAGCCGCCGTTGCCGCCGCAGACGATGTCCTGGGTCAGCGGGTCGAGTGCCGCCGCGGTGAGGTCGGTGCCCCACGGTTGCATGCCGCTGGTGATCGGTGTGACGACGCCGGTGGTGGGGTCGAGGCGGTGCAGTTGTGCGGTGCCGAAGTCGGCGAACACCACCTGGTGCTGCGCGTCCCACGACATCTGCGCGACGTTGTTCACGTTGGCGGTGAGCACCGTGTAGTTGACGCTGCCGGGGCCGAGCACCGTGGCGCGGCCGATGAAGCCGCCGCCGCCGATCAGGAACGAAGTGGGCGCCTGGTCGTCCCACAGGATCGTCTGCGACAACCCACCGAAGCCGCTGGTCGGGTAGCCGGTCGCCGGCGCGGTGCCGCCGTAGATGCCGAACGTCGTGGTCGAGAACCCGGTAAGCGCGATGTCGCCGGGGTTGGTCTGTGCACTCGCGAACGTGCCGAGCGCGGTGGTGAGGAGCAGAGCGAGGTGGGCGCGTGGCAGCATGGTCGTGGAACTCGGCAGCTGGGGAAGGTGCTGCCGTCGACGATGCTGGGTGGGAGGGGAGACCGCGTCAAGGTGTGGCGGCGGTTGGCGTCACGCGGTGGCGGGGAGCTCGTGCACGCTGATGCGCCCGTGCCGCAACCAGCCCTCAGTGAGCAACCAGGTGCGGGCATCGGTCACCGGTCGCACGATGGCCTCGATGCCGTGGACCGTGATGCGTTCGCGGAAGCCGGCGAACCATGGCGCCGACGTGAACGTGTCGATCGCCTGTGGCACGTGGACTTCGCGACCTTCGGCGGCGTGCTTCTTCCCGTTGCCGAACACGTAGCGCAGCGCATTGCGGACCTCGCGCGGCGACTTCAGGATGTGATCGTGGTAGCGGTCGGCGAACACGCTGCCGCGGCGTGACCACAGCTTGTTGAGCGCCTTGGCGATGCGGATCAGCAGGCCCTGCAGGCCGCGGCTCAGAGCCTCGCGGCCCTCGGCTTCACAGATCAGGTGCAGGTGGTCGTTCAGCACCGCGTAGTGGCACAGGCGGAACGCGCCGCTGAGGTTGCGGGCGCAGCCGGCCGCGAACGCCGCACGCAGCGCGTCGTAGGCAGGTTTGCTGCGCAGGCGGGGCAGACCGCTGCGCAGCTTCAGCGTGACGTGAACCGGAAAGCGCTTCGCGAGCGGGGCGCGCTGGCGGTGCTCGACACCGGGCCGACCGGGGATCTTCGGCTTGCGACCGGATCCCGGACGGGCGCCGCCGCGCCCGGGGCGGAACGGCAGCAAGGGGGCGGTCCGGTCGTTGCTTGCACGCTTGGCGATGGAACCGCCGCTCTTCTTCCGGCTGGCCTCGGCCCGACCAGCGCGGGCTCGATGCTTCGAGTTCTTCGCCATAGGTTGGGCAGATATACAGTGATCGAGGTCGGAGCGCAAGGCGGCGGCTGCAGATCTCGGTAATCTGCGTTGGCGGCGTTGGCTCCGGTTGCGAAAGCCGCCCGACTGCTCGCCGGCCGGTCCAGTGCACGTCAGTGCAGTGGCGAGAGGGAGGAGTGGGCCGCGCCCTACCCGGCAGCTCTGGCGAGATTGCCACTGGGGTCCACGGCGATCGATCGGGGGGCCTTGGACTCACATTCTGTCATCGTCGATGTCACCAACTGCCACAGAGCCGCGATTCGCTCCAGATGGTCTGGCGCGCTGTCGTCGAGCTGGGTCATTGCATACCGAGCTTCCATGTGCTGTTGCCAGCGCATGGTGGGTTTGGCGGTCCGCTCCGCCAAGCTGGGTGCCAGTCCCGTACCGTACGCGTTCGGACCGGTTGGTCAGCCCCGAGGTGGCAGAGAGTGCGGCGGCGTCGGGCCGGTAGTTGCCGCATCGCCACCAGCCCGCGCCTTGCGTTCCGCCGCTCGCTTCAGCCCGCGCAGCAGCCCCTGGAACACCAACGCATGCAGCGGCAGCACGCCGTACCAATAGCCGATGCCGAACAACCCACGCGGCTTGAAGCGCGCCGTCAGCGCCAGCTTCGAAGTGCCGCCGCCGGTGTCGGTGACCTCGATCGTGAGCAGCGCCTCGCCGGGCAGCTTCATCTCCGCTCGCAGTTCGAACCGCTCGCCCGGCACCACCGCGACCACGCGCCAGAAGTCGAGCGCGTCGCCGACCAGCAGCTGCTGCGGATCGCGCCGCCCGCGCCGCAGCCCGGGCCCGCCGACCAGCTTGTCGATCCAGCCGCGCAGCCGCCACAGCCACGTGCCGCCGTACCAGCCGGTGTCGCCGCCGAGGCCCGAGGCGGTCGCGAACGTCACCGCCGCCGGCGCTGCGACCGCGATCTCGCGCCGGTCGTCGTAGACGGTGCCGCCGGCCCAGTCCGGATCGCCCGGCATCGCACCGGCATCGGTCCACGCCGTCTCGACCGCGCCGTCGTCGCGCTTCTCGAGCGCGGCGTCGATCGCTTCGCGCATGCCGAGCAGCCGCTGCGGCATCAGCCGGCTCGCGCTGTCATCGCGGCACACCATGCGGTTCTTGAGTCCCTCGGCGAGCGGCCGCGCGATCGTGTGCGGCACCGGCGTCACCAGGTGGATCCACAGCGAACTCAGTCGCGGCGTCAGCACCGGCACCGGCACGATCCAGCGCTTCCGCAGCCCGCGCGCCGCCGCCATCGTCTGCATCAGTTCGCGGTAGGTGACGATGTCCGGTCCGCCGATGTCGAGCGTGCGGCCGATCGTCGCCGGCGCCGCGAGGCAGTCGACCAGGTAGCCGAGCACGTTGCGGATCGCGATCGGCTGCGACTGCGTGCTGACCCAGCGCGGCGTGATCATCACCGGCAGGTGTTCGACCAGATAGCGCAGGATCTCGAACGACGCCGAGCCGCTGCCGAGGATCATCGCGGCGCGGAACACCGTGACCGGCACGCCGGTCGCCGCCAGTTCGCGTTCGACCTCGCGCCGCGAGGCGAGGTGCTGGCTGAGGTTGTTGCCGAGTTCGCCTAGCCCACCGAGGTAGACGATGCGCGGCAGGCCGGCGGCCGCTGCGGCTTTGGCGAACGTGCGCGCCAGCTGGATGTCGTGGCGGTGATAGTCGGCGGCGGCCGCGATCATCGAGTGCACCAGCCAGTAGCCGGCGGCAGCACCCTGCAGTGCGGCGGTGACCTGGGTCAGGTCGTCGAGGTCGACAGCGAGCACTTCGACCGCCGGCGAACTGCGCCACGGCCGCGCGTCGAGCTTGCGCGGTTCGCGGACGAGGCAGCGCACGCGGTAGCCGGCCGCCAGCAGGCGCGGCACCAGTCGACCGCCGACGTAGCCGGTGGCGCCGGTGACCACAATGGTCGGCGCCGGCGCTGGGACGCCGGCAGGCGGGGGCATGGTCATGGCCGCCATGGTGGGACGGCGGGTGGGCGGTATCCAGGCGATTGTTCGGCGCTGGCGAACCCGTTGTTCGGACCGCTTGCACCGCCTCCCGGCACTCGCCACGCTAGGCGCCATGACCGAGTACCGCGCCCCGCGTGGCAAGACCCTGACCTGTGCCGACTGGACGATCGAAGCCGCCTACCGCATGGTCCAGAACAACCTGGACCGCGAAGTCGCCGAGGACCCCGAACGGCTGATCGTCTACGGCGGCCTCGGCAAGGCGGCGCGCAACCCGGAAGCGCTGCAGAAGATCCTCGCCACGCTGCGCCGGCTGCGCCCCGACCAGACCATGCTGGTGCAATCGGGCAAGTGCGTCGGCGTGTTCGACACCCACACCGATGCGCCGCGCGTGCTGCTCGCCAACAGCAACCTGGTCGGCGACTGGGCGACGTGGGACGAGTTCCGCCGCCTCGATCAGCTCGGCCTGATCATGTACGGCCAGATGACCGCCGGCAGTTGGATCTACATCGGCACCCAGGGCATCGTGCAGGGCACCTACGAGACCTTCGTGGCCGCCGGTCGGAAGCACTACGGCAGCGACCTGAAGGGACGCCTCGTAGTCACCGCCGGCCTCGGCGGCATGGGCGGCGCGCAGCCGCTGGCGATCACGATGGCGGGCGGTGTCTGCCTCGCCGCCGACGTCGAACGCTGGCGCATCGAGAAGCGCCTGCAGACCCGCTATCTCGACGAGATGATCGCCGACCCGAAGGTCGCGCTGAAGGTCGCGCTCGACAAGAAGGCGAAGGGCATCGCCTGGTCGATCGGCGTGCCGTGCAATGCGACCGAGCTGCTGCGCGTGATCCGCGACAGCGGCGTGGTGCCGGACATGCTGACCGACCAGACCTCGGCGCACGACATGCTGGTCGGCTACGTGCCGAATGGCATGACCGTGGCGCAGGCGACGGAGCTGCGCCAGCGCGACCCGAAGGCCTACCAGGTCGAGTCGGGTCGCACCGTCGCCGAGCACGTGGCGCTGATGCTCGACCTGCAGGAGCGCGGCGCGATCACGTTCGACTACGGCAACAACATCCGCACCGAGGCGCGCGACCACGGCATCGCCGAGGCGTTCCGCATCAAGGGTTTCATCCCCGAGTACATCCGGCCGCTGTTCTGCGAGGGCCGCGGCCCGTTCCGGTGGGTGGCGCTGAGCGGCAACCCGGCCGACATCGCCCGCACCGATCGGCTGGCGCTCGAGATGTTCGGCAGCAACCCGTCGCTGCGCACGTGGCTCGAGAAGGCGCAGCAGAAGATCGCGTTCCAGGGCCTGCCGGCGCGCATCCTGTGGCTCGGCTACGGCGAGCGCGCGCGCTTCGGCCTCGCCGTCAACGAACTGGTCGCGAAGGGCGAGCTCGAGGCGCCGGTGGTGTTCGGGCGCGACCACCTCGACTGCGGTTCGGTGGCATCGCCGTACCGCGAGACCGAGGCGATGCTCGACGGCAGCGACGCGATCGCCGACTGGCCGCTGCTCAACGCGATGCTGAACGTCGCCTCGGGCGCGACCTGGGTGTCGCTGCACCACGGCGGCGGCGTCGGCATGGGCAAGTCGATCCACAGCGGTCAGGTCACCGTCGCCGACGGCAGCCAGGCCGCCGCCGCGCGCATCCGCCGCGTGTTCACCTGCGATCCGGGCACCGGCGTCATGCGCCACGCCGACGCCGGCTACGCCGCGGCGCAGCAGTTCGCGCAGAAGGCCGGCGTCGACCTCGGTGGCTGACATGACCTGCGCCGCCGCGCCAGCTGCCGCCGTGCAACGCTGCGAGCCCGGCCGGGCCCCGGCCGAAGCGGTGCTGGAGGCAACATGAAGCGCGGGCCCGGATTCGTCGTCGAGGCCTCGGTGTGGTGGGGCGTCATGGCCGCGGCGATGGCGCAGCCGCCACAGCCGCCGCAACCGCCGCCGCTCGATCCCGCGCAGCAGGAGCGCGCCGACCGCCTGCTCGACCTGCACGCCGCGCGCAGCCGTGGCATCGCGGTGCTGGTCGCCGACTACGTGCAGCGGCGCACCACGGCGCTGGCGAAGGAGCCGCTCGAGAGCCGCGGCGAGTTCCTGTTCGTGCGCAACCCGGGGGTCGTGGTGTTCCGCGCCACCGCGCCGCGGCAATCGGTGACGCGCTTGTCGGCCGCCACCTACGAGGTGTGGCGGCCACAGAAGAAACAGCTCGAGCGGTTCCATCTCGATGGCCCCGAACTGGCGAACGGCCTGTTCGCCGCGCTCGGTGGGGACGCGGCGGCGCTGCGGGCGGGGTTCGAGGTCGCGGCGTGCACCGACGATCCGACGGTGGCCGGACGGGTGCGATTGCGGTTGGTGCCGAAGGCGGCGGCGGTGCGCGCGCGGCTGCAGGAGCTCGAGATCGTGCTGCAAGGCAAGGACGCGCAGCTGGCCGCGGTCGCCTACCGCGACGCGGCCGGCGATCGCATCGAGATCGAACTGAACGCGGTCCGGATCGATCCGAAGGATGCACCGTCCGCTGCGCTCGACGTGCCGGCCGACGCGAACGTCGTCGAGCATCGGCCCAAGTCCGGCGGCACGCGCTGAGTTGCCGACAGTTCGGCCGACCGCTGGTGGCACCGCGAGCGTAGATCGCGTAGCATCCGCGCCGCCGGGCGGTCATCCCGGCGTGGTGCGGTAGTTCGTTGCGGCCGGTCTCACGGTGCCGATTCCGATCGGCGCGAGCCGCAGCGCACACACTCGGTGGTTGCCGGCTCGCGGCCGGAGGGACTCATGAAGCAGAACGAGCGCTTGTTGATCTACGCGGTTACCGGATTTCTCGCCCTGATCCTGTTGTTGGCAGTGGTCTTCGGCCACAACCCGCCCGCCGAAGGCGCGGTCGGTTCACCCGGCGGCTCGCAGGGCAGCAGTGCGCAGGGCAACCCGATCGGCTTGCCGGCGGCCAAGGGCACCGGCGCCATGGGCCTCGGCGAGATCCTCGGTCGGGCCAACGGTGGTGCTGCTGCGGCGGGGGCCAACGGCGCCGAGCCGGCGCCGTCGACGGATCAGGCCGATGCGAACCGCACCACCACCGAGAACCAGAAGACTCCGCCGGCCGGCGAGAGCCTAGCTGCAGGCGGACTGGCTGCTGGCGGACAACCGCTGGTCGCTGCCGGCAAGACGCTGATCGCGGCCGAGGTCGTCACCCAGTCGCTGGGGTCGAGCCGCCGCGATCGCAACGTGCGCTTCGTGCGGGCCCGCAGCGGCGACTCGCTCGAACTGCTGGTGCGCCGCTGGTGCGGCGCCCGCGACCCGTTCCTCGCCGAGGCGCAGAGCCTCAACGAGGACCTGGTCGGGCTGCGGGTCGGTCAGGAAGTGGCGGTGCCGTACGTCGACGACGAGGTGCTGATGGCGACCCTCGAGGCGCCGAAGCCGGCCGCGGTCGTGGCGTCGGCCGGCGCCAGTGGGGCGAACGGCGCGGGTGCGGGCAGCGCCAAGGAACTCGGCTCGCTGCTCGGCACCCGGGTGCCCGGTTCGGAGCCCGAAGCGCGACCGTCGTTCGCGGTGCCTGGCAGTGTTGCTACCGGCAACGGCGCGGCGGTTGATGGCGCGGCGCCGGCCGCGCGTGGCAACGTGCTCGAGGCATCGGCGGCGCGCGGCAGCAGCTACACCGTGAAGAGCGGGGACTCGCTGTGGAAGATCGCCGAGCGCACCTACGGCCGCCAGCTCGCCGATCGCATGATTCCGGCGATCAAGGCCGCCAATCCGGGTCTCACCGACACGGTGCGCATCGGCCAGAAGCTCGTGCTGCCGAAGCCGGCCCAGTAGCAGCCGACCCAGTAGCAGCCGACCAAGTAGCAGCCGACCCGGTAGCAGCCGGCCCAGCAGCGCGCCGGCTCACTTGAGGCCGTAGCGCTCGAGCTTCTTGTAGAGGTTGCTGCGCTGCAGCTCGATGTTCTCGGCGGTGCGCTTGATGTTGCCGCCGAACTCGAGCAGCTTGCGGCGCAAGAACTCCTTCTCGGTCGCGGCCCGGAAGTCCTCGAGCTTGGCGAAGTCGAACCAGTCGGTGCCGCCGCCGTGACTCCGGTTCGGCACCGGGGTGGCCACCGCGCGCAGGTCCTCGACGTCGACCTCGCTGCCGCTGGCGAGCACCGCGGCGCCTTCGAGCACGTTGCGCAGCTGGCGCACGTTGCCGGGCCACGGTTGCGCCGCGAGCCAGCCGAGCGCGGCCGCCGTCAGCCGGCGCTTCGGCATGCCGTGCCGCGCCAGCGCCGCGGTCAGGAAGTGCTGCGCGAGCAGCTCGATGTCGCCGGTGCGCTCGCGCAGCGGCGGCAGGTGGATGCGCACCACGTGCAGCCGGTAGTAGAGGTCCTCGCGGAAGCTCTTGTCGGCGACCATGCGCTCGAGATCCTGGTTGGTCGCGGCGACCACGCGCACCGATACGGACCGCGGCTGCTGGCTGCCGACCCGCTGCACGACCTGCTCCTGCAGCGCGCGCAGCAGCTTGGCCTGCATCGGCAGCGGCATGTCGCCGACCTCGTCGAGGAACAGCGTGCCGCCATCGGCCTGCTCGAACGCGCCCGGGCGGGCCGCGATCGCGCCGGTGAACGCGCCCTTCTCGTGCCCGAACAGTTCGCTCTCGACCAGGTCGGCCGGGATCGCGGCGCAGTTCAGCGCCACAAACGGGCCGTCGGCGCTGCGCCCCTGCAGGTGCAGCTGGCGCGCGACGAGCTCCTTGCCGGTGCCGTTCTCGCCGGTGATCAGCGCCGGCACCTGGGTCGGCGCCAGCTTCTGCACCAGCGAGCGCAGCTGCAGCAGGGCCGGACTCTGGCCGAGCAGTTCGTGGTCGGCGGCGAGCGCCGCCCGCAGCGTGCGGTTGTCGTCGTGCAGGCGCGCGCTGCGCAAGGCGTTCTTCAGCGACAGCAGCAGGCGGTCGTTGGCGAACGGCTTCTGCAGGAAGTCGTAGGCGCCGCGGCGCACCGCCAGCACTGCGGTGTCGAGGTCGCCGTGGCCGCTGATCATGACCACCGGCAGCTCGGGGCGGCTCTGCTTGATCCGGGCCAGCACCTCGAGCCCGTCCAGGCCGGGCAGCTTGACGTCGAGCAGCACCAGGTCGACGGCCGGGTCGGCTGCCGCCAGCACGGCCGCGGGGCCGTCGCTCGCCTCGGTGGTGCGGAACCCGTCGTAGCCGAGCTGGAACGCCAGTTCCTCGCGCACCGCGCGGTGGTCGTCGACGATCAGGATCGTGGCGGTTTCGGCGGGCATCGCGCCGGTATAGCTGTCGCCGCGTGGGGCACCAGAGGCGGCGCCGGCCGATCGTGCCGGCGGTTCCGGGGCGCGCGCGTGGAATTCGCGCCGCGGGCGAGGGCCGATGTCATCGGCGGCTGCCCGCCGCCGAACCGGCTGGTCCGCCGCCATCGCCGGCGTCGTCGGCGGGGGGGAGTATCCTTCCGCGGTGAGCCGGTCCGAGGGCGTGCCCTTGACGGTCGAGCGACGGAACATAGCATTCGCCAGCCCTTTCCAGCCTGCGCGGCTCAGGGTAGTTCCGGC
>JALORC010000002.1 GCA_025459175.1 Planctomycetota bacterium
TCGAACGCATCCACGAAGCGCTCGGCGGCATGCCAGCGCCGTATCGCGAAGTGCTCGTGCTGCGGCTCGTGCACGGACTCGAACCGACCGCGATCGCACACACGTTGGGGCGCGCGCCGGGAACGGTTCGCACCCAGCTGCAGCGCGGCCTCGAACTGCTGCGCGGCGCGCTGCCGGCGACCTTGGCGACCGGGCTCGCGTTGCTGCTGCTGCCGGGGCGCGGGTTGGCCGCGGTGCGCACGGCGGTGCTCGGTGCGACCGCTGGCGGTGCGGTGGCGATCGGAGCGGCGCGGCGGTTCGGCTGGCTGTGGATGCTGGCGGCGACGCTGTTGCTCGTCGCGGGTGGCTGGTGGTGGTTGCAGGCCGCGACGCCGGTGGTGCCGGCCGTGGCCGATGCGCGCGCCAGCACGGCGGCATCGACGAACGATGCCAGCCAACCGGGCGCGCTGGCTGCCGCAACGACTGCGGTGCCGGATCGCAGCCCCGCGCCGGGTGCAAGCGCCGATGGCCCGCCGACGACGTTGCGCGGCCGGGTGGTCGCGGCGCGCGACGGCGTGCCGCTCGGTGGCGGCGAGGTCGAGGTCGGCTACGGCCGCGGTCGCTTCATGACCGACGATCCCGAGTTCCGCACCTGGCCCGCGTCGCACAAGGAGCCGGTCGCCGCCGACGGCACGTTCGCGATCGCGGTGGCGGCCGCCCCGGCGCGCCGCGTGTTCTTGACGGTGACGGCGCCGGGCCATGTCGAGGCCGGCACCGAGTGGATCTCACTGCAGAACGGACTCGACGTGCCGCTCGGCGACATCCCGCTGATCGCCGGCTGCGAGCTGCGGGCGCGGATCGTCGACACCACCGGCGCGCCGGTGGCCGGACTGCAGCTGTCGGTCGAACGCGAGTCGGGCGGCGTCGATGCCGGGGACTCGCCGTTCGTGATGTGGTCGTCCTACGACAGCACCAGCGACGCGGCGGGGCAGCTGAACCCGAACATGCTGCCTGCCCCCGGCACCTACTCGATCGACTGCAACGGCGCCCGCACCGGCTATCGCGTCGTGCGGCCGACGACGCTGACGCTCGGGCACGAACCGGTCGTGGCCATCGACATCGTCGTCGACCGTTCGCCGGTGGCCGAGAGCCTGCGTGGGCGCGTCGTCGATGCGCGCGGCAACCCGATCGCCGGCGTGCCGCTGCAGGCGCACGAGTCGATGCCCGATCTCGGGGCCGCGACCTCGGCCGCGGACGGCACGTTCGCGATGGAGATCTACGGCGTGCAGCCGGAGACCGAGCTCTACATTCCGTGGCAGCAGCACGGCTATCGACTGCTGGAGCCCGAACGGGTGTATCCGCGCGGCGCGAGCGACGTCGAGGTCAAGGTCGCGGTGTTGCCCCGCTTCGACGTCGCCGTCGACGTCGTCGATGCGCGCGATGGCCGGCCGGTGCTGGCGTACGGCGTGCGGCACGGCATCGACGTCTGGACCGGCGACGATCCGCAGCGCATTCCGGACGAGACGATCTACTTCCCGGCGCGGCCGGAGGCACGGCCGGCGGGGCGCGCCGTGTTGCCGGGGCTCGCGCCCGGCCAGTACCGCGTGTCGGTGTTCCCTGTGGATCCTGCGCTGGCACCGGCGCGGCTGGTGCCGTTCGTGGTCGGGGACGACGGCATCGCACCGGTGCGCATCGAACTGCATCCCTATGCGCCGCTGCAGGTGAAGGTGCGCGACGGCGAAGGGCGGCCCGTGGCTGGCGCGGAGGTCGTGCTGGTGCACGAGCAGGGCACTCGGGGCGAGTTCGTGGCGCTGTTCTCCGTCGAGGACTTCGCCCGCGGCGTCGGTGGTGGCCTGCGCTGCGCGGCGCTGCTTCAGCGGGCAACCACCGGCGAGGACGGCACGGTGACGCTGCGCGCGCCAACCGCCGAATCGCGCCTGTCGCTGCGGGCCTTTGGACCGCGCTGCACGGAGGTTCACCAGCCGCTGGCAGCACTGCCGGCGAACGGCGGCAGCCACGAGATCACGATCGCCCGCGCCGCGCGCATCGTCGGTCGGCTCGAACCGCGCGAACTGATGGCCGCGATCGGCCCGTCAGCCAACGCCGTGCGCGAGGCGGCGATCGTGCGCCCGGAGAACTCCGAACTGCTCTACGCGTGCCCGCAGATCCAGGTGCGTTCCGCCGCCGGCGAAGTCGTCGCGCGCGGCCGCGTGCTGCCCGACGCGACGTTCACGATCGATGCCGTGCCACCGGGCGACCACACGCTGTGGCTCGGCGTGAAATGGCAGATGAACCCGGGCCACGTGTCGTCCGAGGACCTGATGGTCGCCGAGCTGCAGGCGCTGCGCGCCGATGAAGTGCGCGAGGTGGTCGCCTCGGCGGCGGCGGCGGCGCCGGTGCAACTGCGCGGCGAAGTGCGCGTCGACGGTACGGTGTGGACCGCCGGCGAAGCAGGTCTGCGGCAGGCAAAAGTCGCGGACGGACGCTACTTCACGCTCTCGCTCGATCCGCGCGGTGGGTTCGCGCGTGTACTGCGTGCGGACACGTATCTGCCGTACGTCGAGTGGCAGGACGGCGAGCAGCAGAAGCGGCTCTGGGCCGAGAACCGCCTCACGCTCGCCGCCGGTGAGCAGCGCTGCACGTTGACGTTCGAGCGCCGCTCGCTGGCGCTCGAAGTGCGCACCGCCGCCGGTGCACCGGCGAGCGACCTGCGGCTGCGCGTGACCGCGGTCGACTTCGCCGAGATCGATGCGCTGGTCGCGGCGACCGACGCGGACGGACAAGTTCGCCTCGATCCGGCACCACCGGGACGGCTCACGATCGCGTGGCGTTCGGGGGACCAGTGGGTCGAGCTCGGCAATGCCAGCGCTGCGCCGGGGAACGGTCCGCTCCGCTTGACGCTGCCGCGCTGACAGGAGCGACCGCTACTTCGGCGACTGCACCAGCGCCACGGCCTCGGTGCGAGTGAGCGCCGACAGGTCGAACACGTGCAGCTTGCACTGACTGCAGAAGCGGCGGCGTGGGTCGCCCTGCATCTTGGTCCAGTCGGCGGGGCAGGGCGACGCGATGGCAATGGCATCGAGCCAACGATCGTTCGTGGTCATTTCGGTAGCGCTCGGGGTCGTGAAAGGCGCGGCCAACGCTCCGGCCAGGAATCGATTCCGAGGTGTGGCAGCTTCTCGCTTCCGGTCGCCAGCGCCGACGGCATGCTCGGTGCCGCGGGCGCGTCCCGCGAATCGACCGGACTCGCGATGAACCACCCGCTGCGCCAATGCCCACGCTCTGCACCATGGCTGCTGCCGCTGCTGGTGACGGCGTGCCAGGGCACTTCGTTGCCACCGCCGGCAATCACGCTGCCGCTCTGCGCCGCACCACCGACCTCCGACGAACTCACCGCCGAACTCCGCGACCTGCCGCTCGCCGAACGCGAACGACACATCAGCGCCTGGTTCGCGCGCGGAGCCTTGCCGACGGCGCTGCGGCAGCTGTGCCCGGTGACGACGACCGCGACGCTGGCCGGGCGCACGCACACGGCAACGTTCTGGTGCACGCCCGACGTGTTCGGGCTGGGCCGCGACGACGACTGGCTGCGGCTGCCGATCACGCCGCAACTCGCCGAACGCTTCGCGGCTGAGCTCGACTGCGTGCTGCCGACGCGGGTCATGGTCGACGCGATCTGGCGCGCGGCCGCGGTGCAGACGACGCCGGTGACGTTCGATCCGCGCGTGTACGACATCACGGCGCTCGAACGCTTCGCCGCGCACGATGCGGCGATCGACGCGCAGCTGGTCGGTGTGGGACCCGGCGCATTGGTCGCGGGCCACAAGAAGGACGTGATCGCCTCGGCGCTGCGCACGCAGTTCCCGCAGCGCGTCGTCATCTACGGCTGGCACCGCCCGGACGGCACGCCGATCCAACCGCGCTCGAAGGTGCACGGCACCGGTCACGTCGACTACAGCCACGGCGTGCGCTTCGTCGCCCGGCGCGTGCTGGTCGACGGCCGGTGGAGCACGATCGACGCCGTGCTCGCCGATCCGGAACTGCATGCGCTGCTGAGCGACGAAGGGCCGCTCGGGCGCTGACCAGACGGTCGACCGCGGGCCCGCCAGCCGGAATTCGAAACGGATGCGAACAGGACTCCCGCGCCCCTCGCTGCCCCCGGCATACCCGGAGGTCGCGACCACCATGCCCCATTGCAAGCTCCTCGTCTCGTTGCTGTGCCTGCCCGCACTGGCCCAGCAGCCAGCTCATTCCCCGATCCGCACCGAGGGCCCCCGGGTCGCGATGACCCGCGGCTCCGGCCTGCAGCCAAGTGGTGAAGCGAACGGCCTCATCGGCGGCGGTGCCGACTACGAGGTCCACTTCGCCGAGAGCGTGCGCTTCGAACCGGTGCTCGGCCGCAACTGCCCGACGACCCAGCACTTGACCCTCCGCGCCGAGGCCGTGCTGCGCGCCGACGAAACCGTGCTGATCCCACCCGGTGTGCTGCCCGCACAGGACGAGCGCACGGCGATCTACCAGCATGCGCCCGGCTGCGACGAACGCTACGAAGTGCGCCCCGACGGCGTGGCCTTGTCGTGGCGCTTCGAGGCGCGCCCAGCCGGCCACGGCGACCTGGTGGTTCGCTATCGCTACGACACGACGTTGGGCCGCCCGTCCCGCGTCGGCGACTCGTTCGAACTCAACGGCCCGCACGGTGGCGTCCGCGTCGGCGGCGTAACCGGCATCGCCGCGGACGGCCGGCGGGTCGCGGGCAATCTGCGATGGCAGGGCGAACACCTCGAACTGTCGCTGCCGGCTTCGTTCGTCGACACCGCCACCTACCCGCTGGTGCTCGACCCATTGATCGGTCCGATCGTGCCGGTCAGCTTCAGTCTCAACTTTGCCGAGTTCGACCCCGACGTCGCCTACAACGAATACGGTTTCTGGCTCGTGGTCTGGCGGCGCGACCTGTCGGCGACCAGCCAGGTCGTGCGCGGCCAACGCATCGACGACAACGGCGCCCTGCTCGGCTCGACGGTGTTCTTCACCAGCAGCGGGGTGGCGAGTGCGCCTCGTATCAGTTCGAACCGCGAGTATGACACCTTCGGCGTGGTGTGGACCCAGACCCTCGCCGGCACCCACAGTGTGCAGTTCCAATCGGTGCCCGCGGCCAACCCGGCGCAGATCCCGATCCTGTTGACCACGATCGCGACGAACACCACCGCGGCCTATCCGAGTGCAGCGATCGCTGGCGACCTGGACTCGCTCGCCGACCAGAACGAAGGCTACCTGGTCGTCTGGGAGGACGACGCCACCAACACGATCCGCCGCCGAGCCGTCCGGATCACCTTGGGAGGCGCCGTACAGATGACCCTGCCGCTGGCGATCTGGACCAATGGCGCGCTGGGCCCCTTCTATGAACAGCCGGCGATCTCGCGCCACGCGGTCGGCACGAATCGCATGCTCGTGGTCGCCCGTCGCCGCCCCAGCGCGATCGGCGGCTCTACCATCGTCGGCCAGTTCGTCGACAGCCTAGGTATCCCCATCGGCGCGACGGCGACAATCGCCTCGAGCACGGCCAACGACCTGTTCGCGCCGGCGGTCGACGGCCACGGCGATCGATGGGTCGTCGCCTGGGAACGGCGCGCCTCGGCACCGGCCTACGGCTCGGTGCGGGTCGTCAGCACGGACTCCGCGTTCAACCTGGGCAGCGTCGCGACATACGGCGGCACCCTGCTCAACCAGACCAGCGCCCCGACCGTGTGCTTTGCGCAGTCGCGCACCTGGCTCGGCTATCAACGCATCACGGCGCAGCCGACGCCGACCACGACCCTGCAGCTCGCGGCGTTGCGTTCCGACACCTGCACGTCGTGCAACGACGGCCTCACGGTCAGCTTCCCGTCCGGATCGCGCATCGTCGCGGCCCGCGAACCGCCCTACCCCTTCACTGTCAATGTTCCACCTCGAACGGGTCTCGTGGTGTTCGATGACAGCATTCTCGACATCGGCGGCCAGCGCATCACCGACGCCGGGAACGGCACCGCCGTGATCCAAGGTTCCGCCTGCGGCAATGCGGGCAGCTTGTTGCAAGCCACGCCGCCCAACATCGGGCAGGACTACCTCGAGGACCGGACCTTCACCGGCACGATCGCGTTCTTCAATCTGACTCCGGTGCTGCCGACCAATCTCTGCGGCACCTGCGAGCTCGCGCCACTCGGGACCGCGATCGATGCGCCGCCCTTCGGCTTCTGGCGGCGTGTGCGGTTCGTGATCCCGTGCGAACCGACGCTCGTCGGCGAGCAGATGCTGACTCAGTGGATCGTGTTCGACATCAGCGCCGCCTCGGCCCCGTGCCCGGTGTTGCCGGGGCTGTACGGCTCGGAACGGCGTCTGTTGACGATCGGCAACTGATCGGGGCGGCTCCCCACTACACGCCGATGGTGACGTGCAGCACGCCATCGCGCACCGCGACCGAACGCAGCACCATGCGCGCGACCGCCTGCTTGCCGTTGGTCATCTTCAGCTGGTAGACCGGGATGCCGCTGATCCGATCGGTGGCGAGCTGGTTGGCGACGTCCTTGACCCGGGCGGCGATGTCGTCGCCGATGCCGGGCACCGCGAACTGCACCACCCGCACGTCGCGCAGCACCAGCGACGCCGAGTCGGCGTCGTAGGCGATCTTGGTCAGCAGATCGGCCGAGCCCTTCCACTCGCGTTTGCTGCCCGGCACGTCGACCTTCACGTCGACACCGACGGCGATGTCGTCGGAACCGTCGGTCAGCTTCACGCGCGGGTTGGTGTAGTCGACGTCGACCAGCGCCAGGTAGGTCTTGCGCATCGGGAAGCGCTTGCCGAGCTCGGCCTCGATGCGCGCCTGGTCGAACGTGTAGGTCCACGTCCGCCCGCGCAGCAGCAGCCAGGCGCCGCCGGCGGCGGTCGCCAGCACCGCGGCGGTGGCGAGCAGCCAGCGCGCGCGCCGGCTCATCGCGCCTCGGCCGGCACGAACGGGCGCGTCGGCGGGCGCGGCTTGCCGTCGTCGCCGAACACGTCGATGCCGACGCAGCCGAGCAGCAGGTCGGCGAACTCGGCGAGGTTGAAGCCGACCCGCAGGCCGACGATCGCCGGCACCACGCCGACCTCGATGCCGAACAGGTCGCTGATCTTCTGCGCCGGCGACAACACGAACGGCGAGCTGTCGTCGAGGTCGAACACGTCGCTGAGCGCGAGCCACGACCGCACGTCGGTGTAGCTGTCGGGCGCGGCCGGATGATTGCCGAGCGCGCTGGTCGCGAGCGCATGCGACAACGGCTCGCCGTAGACCAGCGGGCTCAGCGTCGTGATCGGCACGCCGTAGCCGGAGTTCGTCATCACGTAGCCCGATCGCTGCCAGAACGTGTCCTTGCCGACGCCCCACTCCGCATACCAGCCGCCGAGTGCGGCATCGAGCGGACCGACCTTCGCCTCGACCGCGAGCCCGAGCGCGTCCTGGTGCCAGCGATACAGGAAGCAGTCGCCGAGATCGGTGAGCCGCCGGTCGGCCCAGGTGCAGCTCGTGAGCGTGCAGAGGCCGATGGCCATGGCGGAACGGCAGAACGTGAACTTCACCGGCGAGGTTGTAGCGCGCGGCGGCCGCGCCGTCGCCGTAGCATGCGCGCCATGTGGTCGCTGTTGCTGTCGACGCTGCTGATGCCGCAGGAACCTGTCCCGCAGCCGCCGCGGCACTGGGCCTACGTGGCGCCGGTGCGGCCGACACCACCGCGCACCGACCTGGCGCCGATCGACGCGTTCCTGCTGGCGGGCATCGAGGCGAACGGCCTCACGCCGACGCCGCGCGCCGACCGCGCGACGCTGCTGCGGCGCGCCAGCCTCGACCTGATCGGCCTGCCGCCGACGCTCGCCGAGCTCGACGCGTTCCTCGCCGACCCGGCTGGCGATGCGCAAGCGTTCGCGGTGCAGGTCGATCGCCTGCTGGCGTCGCCGCACTACGGCGAACGTTGGGCGCTGCCGTGGCTCGACCTCGCCCGCTACGCCGACACCAACGGCTTCAACTTCGACGCCGTACGGCCGATGTGGCGCTGGCGCGACTGGCTGATCGACGCTCTCGATCGCGACCTGCCGTTCGACCGCTTCACGCTGCTGCAGCTGGCCGGTGACCTGCTGCCCGATGGCGGCGACGAAGGCCTGCTGGCGACCGGCTTCCATCGCAACACGCCGTTCAACAACGAAGGTGGCGTCGATCCGGACGAAGCGCGCTGGGAGCGCCTGCTCGACCGCGCGACGACGACGGCGACCGTGTGGCTCGGCACGACGATGGCGTGTGCCCAGTGCCACGACCACAAGTACGACCCGATCCCCCAGCGCGACTTCTACGCGCTGGTCGCGTTCTTCGAGCCGGCCGCGGAGGAGGAGTTCGGCGGCAAGGGCCGCGAATCGCTGGTGCTGCGCGAACGGCGCGACGTGCCCCCGCGTGTGGCGCTGCGCGTGCGCGGGTCGTACGACCAGCGTGGCGAACTCGTCGACGCCGGCGTGCCGGCGGCGCTGGGCCCACCGTTGCCGGCCGATGCCCCGCGCGATCGGCTCGCGCTGGCGCGCTGGCTGGTCGCACCCGACCACCCGCTGGTGGCGCGCGTGCACGTCGATCGCCTGTGGCGCGAACTGTTCGGCCGCTCGCTGGTCGAGACGCCAGAGGACTTCGGCGTGCAGGCACCGCGCCCGGCGCAGCTCGCACTGCTCGACTGGCTGGCCCGCGAGTTCGTGGCCGGCGGCTGGTCGCAGAAGCGATTGCTGCGCACGATGCTGCTCAGCGATGCCTATGCGCGCGCGCCGGTGGCCAGCAGCGCCGATCGCGAACGCGACCCGCACAACCGCTTCTTCGCGCGCGGCAGCCGGTTCCGGCTCGCGGCCGAGCACCTGCGCGACCTGCAGCTCGCGGTCAGCGGCCTGCTGTCGACGAAGCGCGGTGGCCCGGGCGTGTTCCCGCTGCAGGCCGACACCAGCGGCGTGGTCGCGGTCAACAAGGCCGACCTGCGCTGGACGCCGAGCGAAGGCGAGGATCGCCACCGCCGCGGCGTCTACACGTTCTGGCGGCGCACCGCGACGTTCGTGCAGTTCGCGGCGTTCGACGCGCCGTCGCGCGAGGTCTGCACGGTGCGGCGGCAGGTCACCAACACGCCGCTGCAGGCGCTCGCCGGCCTCAACGACCCGGCGGCATGGGCGGCAGCGCAGGCGCTCGGCGAACGCATGCGCAGCGCCGCTGGCGACGAACGCACGCGGCTCGCGTTCGGCTTCCGGCTGTGCACGGCGCGACTGCCGACGGCGATCGAACTCGACCGGCTGCAGCAGGCGCTGGCGGCCGAGGCACCGGAGCAGGCCTGGACGCTGGTCGCCAACGCGCTGCTGAACCTCGACGAGACCATGACCCGCGGCTGACCGGCGCGCCCGGCGAGCGGCTCCCTTGCGCGTGGCTGGCACCGCGGGATGATGCCGCGCGATGTTCCTCGTCCTGGCCATCGCGTACTTCGCGCTGCTGCACCTGCCGTTCTTCCGCCGGCGCAAGCTGTGGGACACGTTCCGCGAACGCGGCGCCTGGGCGCTCGGGCTGAGCCTGTTCACCGCCGGCGGACTGCACGTGTCGCTGCCCGAGCTGTTCGTGCCGATGGTGCCCGACTACATGCGCTCGATGCTGTCGCCGACCACGCTGGTCTACGGCGGCGGCATCGCGCTGCTCGCGAGCTCGCTCGGCGTGGTGTGGCGCCGCGTGCGTTCGCTCGCTTCGTACGGCGTCATCGGCATGCTCGCGGCGTTCCTGCCGGCCAACCTGCACGTGGCACAGCACGGCGCGCAGCTGCCGTACGGCGCCGGCGCGCTGCAGCCCGACAGCTGGCTCGCCTGGTCGAGTGTGCCGATGCAGTTCGTCTACATGGGCTGGGCCTGGCTGGTCGGGCGCCGGCGCTGATCGCCGATGCGCGCACCCCACGACCTGCTGACGCGCCGCCATTTCCTCGGTCAGGCCGGCCTCGGGGCGATCGCGCTGCGCGCGCTGCTGGCCGACGAGCAGCGGCTGCCCCACTTCGCGCCGCGGGCGAAGAACGTGATCTGGCTGTTCATGGCCGGCGCGCCGTCGCAGCTCGATCTGTTCGAGCCCAAGCCGGTGCTGCAGCGCCACCACGGCCAGCCGGTGCCCGCCGAGTACCTGGCCGGCCAGCGCTTTGCGTTCTTGAAGGGCACGCCGAACCTGCTCGGCTCGCCGTTCCGCTTCGCTCCGCGCGGCCAGTGCGGCGCGCAGGTTTCCGAGCTGCTGCCGCATCACGCGACGATCGTCGATCACGTCGCGTGGATCCGTTCGCTGCACACCGATCACTTCAACCACGGGCCGGCGCAGATCTTCATGAACACCGGCCACACGCAGATCGGCCGGCCGAGCTGCGGGGCGTGGGTGTCGTACGGGCTCGGCAGCGCGGCGCGCGACCTGCCGGGCTTCGTGGTGCTGGTGTCCGGCAAGATCGACCCGGGCGCGGGCTCCGCGTGCTGGTCGAGCGGCTTCCTGCCGACGCACCACCAGGGCGTCGAACTGCGCAGCAAGGGCGAGCCGGTGCCGTGCGTGCAGAACCCAACCGGTGTCGACAGCGAATCGCGGCGGCGCACGATCGACCTCGTCACCGATCTCGATCGCGAACGCCTCGCGGCCCTCGGCGACCCCGACATCGCGGCCCGCATCGCCGCCTACGAACTCGCGTTCCGGATGCAGAGCAGCGTGCCCGAGCTGGTCGATCTCGACCGCGAGCCGGCGGCCGTGCACGCGCTCTACGGCACCGAACCGGGCCGCAACAGCTTCGCCAACAACTGCCTGATGGCGCGGCGGCTGGTCGAACGCGGCACGCGCTTCGTGCAGCTCTACCACCGCGGCTGGGATCATCACGGCACCGATCGCAGCGACGATCTGCTGCACGGGTTGCCGAACATGTGCCGGCAGACCGATCGCGCCGCGACCGCGCTGGTGCTCGATCTGCAGCGCCGCGGGCTGCTCGACGAGACGCTGGTGGTGTGGGCCGGTGAGTTCGGCCGCACGCCGATGCAGGAAGTGCGCAACGCCGCGGTGCTCGGCCGCGACCACCATCGCAACTCGTTCACGATCTGGCTCGCCGGTGGCGGCGTGAAGCCGGGCGCCAGCGTCGGCGCGACCGACGAGCTCGGCTATCACGTCACCGAGCAGCCGGTGCACGTCAACGACCTGCACGCGACGATGCTGCACCTGCTCGGGCTCGATCACGAACGGCTCGTGCACCGCTTCCAGGGCCGCGACTACCGGCTCACCGATGTCGCCGGCAAGGTCGTGCGGCAGGTGCTGGCGTGAACCCTCGCGGCGCTACTTGACCAGCAGCTCCTGGATGCGCGGGTGCGCCGCCAGCTGCGCCAGCGCGAGATTCGCGAGTTCGAGCGGGTGCTCCTGCAGCTTGGCAGCCAACGGCTTGGCGATCACCTTGCGCAAGGCGCCGATCATGTGGGTCGGCGCGAACAACGCGCAACTCGCGACCCCGTGCGTCGTCAGCTCCTTCTGCAGCCACGGCGCGACCTCGCGCGCGAAGTGGGCGAGCGCCTCCTCGTGCTCGTGGCTGGTGCCGGCCGAGCGCCCCGGCGCCAGTCGATCCGGACGATGGTGTTCGCCGGCGACGAAGGTCGTCGCCAGGCTCGCCATCTCGTCGAGATGCGGGCTGCCCTTGGCAGTCCGCGAACCGCGCACCAGGCGCGCCTTCATGCTGTCGAGAACAACGAACCAGCGGTGGCTGTCGGGCATCCCGGAACAGTAGAGCCCGGCGGGTGCCAAGCCATCGGCCATAGTCGGCAACCTGCGGCCGAAGCTGTCACCGCGCGATCGCGACCCGCCGCCCCTCGACCGCGCTGACGTAGGCCGCGTAGACGACGCGCACGACCTCGAGCCCGAGTTCGCCATCGGCCTCGACCAGGGGCCCGCCCACCAACCGTTCCGCAACCGTCTGCACGAGCCCCTGGTGCCCCGAACTCCAGTCCTCGTCCGGCATCGGCGTCGACCACCCGGCCTGGCCGGCGAGCTTCTCCATCATGTATTCACTGCCGAACGCCCCGTCGCGCACCGCGTAGGCCCGCAGCGCGTCCATCGGCGACAGCGAACACTCGAAGCGGTGATCGCTGCCGCACACCGACAGGTAGCTCTGCATGCCACCGAGCAGGTTGTCGCTGCCGTGCGCGAGGCCGCGCGTGCCGTCGTCGAAGTGCAGCACGCACGAACCCCAGTTCTCGACGCCGTTCCAGCCGGTCGCGAGGTCGGTCGGCGCCCCGGCCGCCGCCGCGGCCGCGGCGAGATCGGCGACCTCGGCGGTGACCGCGACCACCCGCGTCGGCGCACCGCGTCGGCGCAGCCCTTCGCGTCGCTTCCACCACAGCATCGCGCCGATCGGATGCGCACCGAGCCGCAGCAGCGCGCCACCGCCGGCGTGCCGCCAGTCCTTCGCGTACGGCGAGTGGGAGCCCGAATGGCTCTCCCAACCGCGCAGCTCGAGCGCGATGCCCTTGGCCGCCACCGCCAGCGCCGCGGCGCGCACGATCGCCGGCGCGAACAGCCAGTTCTCGCCGTAGAACAGTTCGACCGACGCGCGCCGGCACGCTTCGACCATCGCCCGCGCATCGTCGACCGCGGCCGCCAGCATCAGCGGCCGCGGCACCGCCGCCACCGCCTCGGCCGACGCCCCGGCGGCGAGCCCCTGCCCCCAGAATGCCGTCAGCGGCTTCGTGCACAGCACGTGCTTGCCGGCGGCGGCGGCGCGTTCGCACAGCGTGCGGTGCGCATGATTGGGCACACACAGGTCGAGCAGCTGCACCTCCGGATCGGCCAACGCCGCGTCGATCGAGACGCCGCGCGCAGCGCCGTGCTCGCGCGCGAACGCCGCGGCCCGGGCCGCATCGCGCGCAGCGACGACGATGGTTACCGCTACGCCGTGCACGCGCCGCCAGCAGCGCATCCGCGTGCGCGCAAGGAAGCCCGTACCGACGATCGCGATGGTGAGTGGACGGTTCATGCCGACAACAAGGAGCCCAAGTAGGAGACGAGGAACAGGACCGGCACCACCACGGCGATGACCAGACCGAGCAGCCACAGCGCCCCGCGAACGCCGCGCGGGCGGTCGGCGCCGAGATACCGTTCGCTGCGCTGCAACACCAGGAAGCCGTAGTAGGCGAGCGGCAGCAGTGCCCCGGCGACGATGCTGGTCGGCACCGCGAGGTACACCGACATCTTGGTCCAGAACAGGCTGCCGAGCACCCCGGGTGCCGGCAGCAGCGTCGCCAGGCGATAACCGCGCGAACCGATGCGCAGGTCGAACATCTCGGCGCAGGCCAGGCCGGTGCAGACCATGTGCAGCGTGATCGTCGTCAACAGCATGCCGAGCAGGCCGAGGTCGAACAGCACCCGCCCGAGCACCGGGCCGAGCAGGCCACCGAGCGACTTCGCCGCTTCGACGGGCGAGATCGAGCTGCCAGAGAAGCCGTCGTACAGCGTTGCCGCCGCGACGATCACCATCAGCGTGGTCACCAGCACGTACGGGACCACCATGCCGAACGCGATGTCGCTGCGCGCGTACTCGCGGTGTTCGCGCCCCCAACCACGCGCCAGCAGCGTGTACGGGTACAGGAACGTCATGTTGACGCCGACCGCGGTGGCGAGGCCCGAGATCGCGATCGGCAGCGACTGCACGCCGCCGCGATCGGCCGGCAGCGTCGGCACGAAGCCGGCCGCGATGGCGCCCGGGTCGCGCATTCCCGTGCGCACCGCGACGACGCCGAACAACACCACGATGGTCCACACCATCCATCGCATCAGGCGATCGAACAGCCGCTGCATCCCGCCGCCCGAGCCGAAACTCAGCGCCGTCGGGATCGCCCACGCCAGCACCAGCAGCCCCATCGGGAAGCGCGGCAGTTCGAGCCCGGCCACCGCGCCGAGGTCGACGAGCACCGCCGACGCCAGCGAGTACTGCGCGAAGTGCCAGACCATCGACGCCAGCACCGTGCCGATCGCCCAACCCCACGCGATGAACGGGCCGGCATGGGTGCGCATCGCCGTGAACGGCCGCATGCCGGTCGACAGCGTCTGGTGGGCGATCGCGGCGAACACGATGCCACCGAGCAGCATGCCGAGCGGCATCACCCACAGCAGTTCGTAGCGGAACGCGGCGCCCGACAGGATGCAGGCAGACGCGGTGCCACCGCCGAGCGTCAGCGCGCTCTGCAGGTAACCCGGCCCGCCGCGCCGCAGGAACGCCAGCTTGCGCTGCAACCACGGCCGGGTAGCGACGTCGGCGAGCCAGGCGCGCTCGGCCGCCAGGCGTTGCGGGTCGGGCGGGTGGACCATCGGCAGCCCGCGCGCATCGGGGCGATGTGGGTCGGGGAGTGCCATCGAGGGAGCTTGGTTACTGGGCCCTGTCGAAGATGCAAGCCCGAGCAACCGGTGCGCTCGACAAGATGCTCACTGCCCCGGCCCCGGCGCGAGCGATCCTCATCGGGCAGTGCCAGTCGGCTGCAAGACCGACTCCTCGCGACTCCACGAGGGCTCGTTCCGGAGCAGCGGGGTGGTGAAGGAGATGACATTGGCGGCCCCACGCACGCTGCAGCGCGGCAACGCGCGCTGCAGGGCCTGCACCTCGGCATGGTGCCAGCCATTGTCCCCGACATCGAGCCGGGTCAGTTGCCGGAGTTGCGCCAGGGCCGCGCGGGCGTCCGCGGGCATGGTCACCTCGCGCAGATCGAGTTCGCGCAGTGCCGACATGGTGGCGAGCTGTGCTACCGCCGCGGCATCGAGCTCGACGCCGGGGAGCCGCAGCTTCTCGAGCCGCGTGCGGGCCAGGGTCGGCCACCACCGCGAGACGTCGCTGTTCCGCGCCGCGAGCGCCAGCCGGCGCAGGTTCGGCATCGACAACACCGTGGCCACGATCGACTCGGGGTCCCGATCGCGAACGGCGGAGTCCGTGCGGGCCTCGCAATCGACGGCGAGGTGCAGCTCGATGAGCTTCGGCAGCTGCGCGATCGTCGGCAGCAGACGCTCCGCGACCGGGAACGGTGCGAGGCTGTCACCGACCATGGCCAGCGTCTCGAGACGCGCGCCCAGTGTCGCCAGCGCTTCGCGGGTCAGGCCCGGAACGCTGCCGCGGAGGTGCAGGGAGCGGAGATTCGGCAGTCGCGCGAGGCGCGTCCAACCGGCCGCGGTGAACCCCGTCCCGTGCACGCGCAGCTCCCGCAAGCGGGGCAGCACCATCAGCACCACCGCGAGGCGATCGTCGAATTCGCCGTCGAGTTCGAGCGACTCCACCTGCTGCAGCCGCGGCAACTGATCCTGCAGGTCGTCGACGGTCGTCTGGCGGCAGGACAGCCAGCGCACGGTGGCCGGCACCGCGCGCAGCGCGGCGATGGACTCCGCGATGGCCCGGGTGTCCTGCCCCTGCTGCCGCGCCTGCTCCAGCAACCGGCGCAGACAGCGCGCAGCATCGGCACCAGGATTCCACTGCGCGCTGTCGAGGCACAGCACGGCGGGGTCTTCGAAGCACAGCTGCAGGCAGCGGCCATCCGCGGTGATCAGTTGCACGCGGGCCCACGGCGCCAAAGCACCGTCCGGGCTCGCGACGAGCAGATTTCCCCCGTTCACCTGGATGCGCGGCTCGGTCATCGCGGCCGGCACGGCCGGCAACGGAGTCCAGGGGCCGCGCAGCAGCCGCAGCGTCGCCGGATCGACGCTGTGGGCTTCACTGCCCGGCTCGGTCACGCCTTCCCGCTCGAAACTGCGCTGCAGCACGCGCAGCGGCTGCACCCGCACCATCGCCACCTGCGGCAGGAACTCCGCCAACTGCTGCGCATCGTCGGGCACGAACGGCACGAACCGCTGCACCGGCTCCTGCAACGGCACCGGGTCGGTCTCCAACCGCTGCAGCACGGCGGCGCCGACGGTCACGCCGAGGCCGAACACGACGAGTGCCGCCAACCACCACGCGGGGCGCGGCCGCGGCACCACGGCCGACGCCGACCCGTCCGCACCGGCGCCGAGTTCTTCTTCGAGCAACACATCGACGAACCGCAGTCCGTCGTCCTGCAGCAGCTGGTCAGTCATGGCGGGTCCTCCGTTCGATGCACTCGCCGAGCACGCGCCGCACCCGGTCCAACAACGACTTCACGCCTTCGACGCCGAGCCCGGTCCGTGCCGCGATCGCGTCGCGCGACCACCCGTCGCGGTAGCGCAGCTCGACGACGAGGCGGGACCGTTCCGGCAACGAATGCAGACATTGCGCCAGCGCCGCGCGTCGCTCGGCCCCACCGTCGTCCCCCATCTGCACGCTCCAGGCCGCCGCGAGGCGGTCGAGATCCGCCACCTCGCGCCGCCGGCCGAGCCGGCGCAGCTGGGCCTGCAGCGCATGGCGCGCGGTCACCAACAGCCATGGGAGCGGCGGCACCGCGGTACCGAACGAGCGCACCGCCGCCAGCAACACCTCCTGGGCGAGATCGTCGATCTCGTGCCGGGCGGCGCCGAGGAAGCGCAGGTAGCGCCGCACCGCGGCCAGATCCTGGTCGGGCCACGGCAAGGGCTCTCGGTCCGGGGGCGCGTCGTCGACCGGCCTTTCGAGCTCGGGGGTCATGCGGGGAAGGTGCCGAAGAACAGCCCGCGGGGGCAGGCAATCAGGGAATTCGAATCCACCGGCTCCACGACCTGGTCCACCACGGCTCGGCCGCCTCCGCTCCCGCCCAGCCCGAACGTCTCCTCGCGCGCGCTAGCATGCGACGATGTCGACGCATTCCGGCTGGCTCCGTCCGTCGTTGATGCTCGCCGCAGCGTTGGCGGCGGCCTGCACGACGAGCGCCACGAAGCCTCGCGACCCGCGCCGCCTGCCGAACATCGTCGTGCTCTATGCGGACGATCTCGGTTACGGCGACCTCGGCTGCTACAACCGCGACAGCCGGATCCCGACGCCTCACCTCGATCGCCTGGCGGCACAGGGGCTGCGTTGCCGCGATGCGCACAGCTCCTCCGGCATCTGCTCGCCGAGCCGCTACGCGCTGTTGACGGGTCGCCACCACTGGCGGCAGTTCCACGAGATCGTCGACACGTTCGGGCCTTCGGTGTTCACCGAGGGCCAGCTGACGCTGCCGGCGATGCTGCGGGCGCGCGGCTACCGCACCGCCTGCATCGGCAAGTGGCATCTCGGTTGGGACTGGAACGAGATCCGCCGCCCCGGGGCCGAGCCGGTCGCAGCGAACGGCAAGCCGGCGGCGCACGCGGCGGCCGACTTCGACTGGACGCAGCGCATCCCCGACGGCCCGCTGGCGCACGGCTTCGATCACTACTTCGGCGACGACGTGCCCAACTTCCCGCCGTATGCGTGGATCCACGACGATCTCGTCGTGCAGGCGCCGACGGTGCCGTTCGCACCGATGCCGCTGCCGACGGAAGGCACGGCCGAAGGCCGGCCGGGTCCGATGGTCGCCGGCTGGCGGCTCGACGCGGTGATGCCGACGCTGACCGAGCACGCACTCGCGTGGTTGCACGAGCAGCGCGGCGGCGAGCAGCCGTTCTTCCTCTACTTCCCGTTCACGTCGCCGCATGCGCCGATCGTGCCGACCGCCGAGTTCGCCGGCCGCAGCGGGGCCGGCGCCTACGGCGACTTCGTGATGCAGACCGATGCGGCGGTCGGGGCCGTGCTCGCGGCCCTCGACGCACTGCAGCTCGCCGACGACACGCTGGTGATCTTCAGCTCGGACAACGGGCCGGAGATCTTCGCCTACGACCGCATCCGTCGCACCGGGCATCGCAGCGCGGGCGGGCTGCGCGGGCTCAAGCGCGACGTCCACGAAGGCGGACATCGGGTGCCGCTGTTGCTGCGTTGGCCCGGCGTGATCCGACCCGGGCGCGTCACCGACGCGCTGATCGGGCAGGTCGACGTGATGGCCACGCTGGCGTCGTTGCTCGGCTACGAACTGCCGGCGAACGCGGCCGAGGACAGCTTCGACCTGCTGCCGCTGCTGCGCGGCGAGAGCGAGGACGGTCGCCCGTTCCTGGTGCACAACACCTACCCGACGGCGTGGGCGATCCGCCGCGGCGACTGGCTGCTGATCGACGCCGCGGACGGCTCGCACAACCGGGTGCCTGATTGGCTCGTGCAGCTGGAGGGCTACCAACCGAATACGCAGCCGGTGTCGCTGTTCGACCTGCGCACCGATCCTGGCCAGAAGCATGATCTGAGCCCACGGCACCCGGAGCTCGTCGCCGAACTGCAGGCCCTGCTGCGTCGATTGCGTCAGCAGGGCCACAGTGCGCCGCGACTCGAAGCCCGCGCCGACCGCGGGCGATGACCTCGATGGCACGGGCCGCGCAGCGGCCGTGGACTTTGCCGCCGCGGCCGCGTCGCACCAGCCGGTATCCTGCGCCTGATGCCCTCGATCTCCGCTCGCGCCCAGGCCCGGGTCGGCCTGCTCGGCAACCCGTCCGATCTCTACGGTGGCCGCGGCATCGGCTTCGCGGTCGCCGAGCTCGGGGTCGAAGTGACGCTGCACGATGCCACCGCGATCGAGCTGCCGAACGAACTGCTGCGCGCCGGCTGGCAGCTGTTCGCCGCCGAGCTGCGCGACCGTGACATCGACCCGGAATCGCGGCCGTTCGCGCTGACGTTCACCAGCGACATCCCGTTCCAGGCCGGCCTGTCGGGCTCGAGCGCGCTGCTGATCGCGGCGCTGCGCGCGTGGAGCCGCTGGTTCGGCGTGCCCATCCCACCACTGCGCATCGCCGAACTCGCGTGGCGCGCCGAGAACGAGCTGCTCGGCATCCGCGCCGGGCCGCTCGACCGGCTGGTGCAGGCCCACGACGGCCTGCTGGCGATGGACTTCGCGCGGCCGTTCGAGCAGGCCTCGATCGAGCCACTGCCGGCCGATCTGCTGCCATCGATGCTGCTCGCGTGGCACGGCGTGCCGGGCCAGAGCTCCGGCGACGTGCACGCACCGGTGTTCGCGAGTTGGCAACGCGGTGACCCCGTGGTGCGGCGCGTGATGCACGAACTCGCCGCCAACGCCGATGCCGGCAAGCAGGCGCTGTTGGCGCGCGACTTCGACGCGTTCCGCGCCTGCATCGACCACAACTTCGACCTGCGCGCGCAGGTGTTCCCGATCGCCGTCGCCGATCGCGAACTGATCGAGCTCGGCCGCGCCAACGGTGCCGGCAGCAAGTTCCCGGGCTCGGGTGGTGCCGTGCTGTTCGTGTGCCGCGACGTGTGTGAACTCGCGGTGGTCGAGGCCGCGTGCCATGCGCGCGGCTGCACGACGCTGGTGCCGACCGTGGCGCCGCGGCAACCGCGGCTGCGGGCGGTGTTCCTCGCCGCCGGCTTCGCGACCCGGCTGTATCCACTGACACAGCACACCGCCAAACCGTTGCTCGAGATCGGGGGGCAGCCGTTGCTGAGCCGCATCGTGCAGCAAGTCGAACGCACCGGTGCGGTGCAGGACGGGGTCATCGTCAGCAACGGGCGGTTCCACCGCGACTTCGTCGCCTGGCACGCGGCCGCACGACCGCGGCTGCCGCTGCAGATCGTCGACGACGGCGCGCTCGACAACGCGACGCGGCTCGGCGCGGTGCGCGACCTCGCGCTCGCATTGCGCGCAGCGGCCGCGGCGGCGCCAGCCGGCGAACGCGCGCCCGATGGCTACCTCGTACTCGCCTGCGACAACCTGTTCGACTTCGACCTGCTGCGGCTGGTCGAACCGTTCCGCCGCAGCGGCCAGGGGCAACTGATCGTGCGCCAGGTCCCGGCGCCGGTGCCTCCCGGCAAGTACAGCGAGGTGGTGCTCGACGGCAGCCGTGTGCGCAGCTTCCGCGAGAAGCCGAGCGACCCAGGTTCGGACCTGTCGGCGATCGCGGTCTACCTGCTGCCGCGCGAACTGCCGCAGCTGGTAGAGGCCTATCTCGCCGAGGGCGGCAATCCCGACGCGCCGGGACACTTGCTGGCGTGGCTGAGTCAGCGGCTGCCGCTGCATGCGACGCGGCTCGACGGTCGCTGGCTCGACATCGGCTCCGCCGCGGATCTCGAACGGGCGCGGCAAGCCGAGGCCTGATTGGTCGCATGCAGTGATCGACTGGCGTATGGTGCGCACCCCGGATGAACGAAGCCGAACTACTGACACTGCTGAGACACCACGAAGCCGACTCGGTCGAGCTCACCGTGGCGACCAAGGACACCGACAAGTTCAGCGAAGCGGTCTGCGCGTTTGCCAACGATCTGCCCCGCCGAGGCCGCCCAGGGCATCTGGTGATCGGGGCGGATGATGCAGGGCGAATCGCCGGCATCACGATCACGGACGAGCTGCTGCGCAACCTGGGAGGACTGCGCTCGGACGGGCAGATCCAGCCGATGCCCAGCATCGTTGTGGAGAAGGTCTCTACGTCCAGAGGAGATGTCGCGGTAGTCACCGTGCAACCGTCCCATCTGCCGCCGGTGCGGTATCGCGGTCGCATCTGGATCAGGATCGGGCCGCGCAAGGGAGTGGCGACCGAACAGGAAGAGCGCCAACTGATCGAGCGGCGAGTCTCCCAGGCGCGCACGTTCGATGCACAGCCATGCATCGATGCGGGACTGGAGGATCTGGCGACCGGCTTGTTCGCGAATGACTATCGCCAGCATGCCATCGCAGCGGAAGTGATCGCCGAGAACCACCGCCCCATCGAGCATCAGTTGGCGTCGCTGCGCTTCTTCGATGCCGCCCGCGACTGCCCGACCAACGCCGGGGTGCTGCTGTTCGGACTCGACGTCACGCGCTGGCTGCCTGGCGCCTATGTACAGTTCCTGCGGGTAGCCGGCGACTCCCTTGCGGCGCCCGTCAGCAACGACCGCGTGTTGCGTGGCGACCTGCTCACGGTGCTCCGCGAACTCGATGCCCTGGTCGACGCGACGCTGACCCAACAGCCGGCCGAACTCTCGACGTTGCGCGAGGAGATGATCGCGAGTTATCCGCGAGTCGCGGTCCGCGAGCTGCTGCTCAACGCCATCATGCACCGCGACTATGCCGCTACGGCACCGCTGCGCATCACCTGGCTGTCGGATCGACTCGAGATCCAAAGCCCGGGAGGCCTGTACGGGGAGGCGACGCCAGCGAACTTCCCCCAGCAGACGAGCTACCGGAACCCAGTCCTTGCCGAAGCGCTGAAGAACCTAGGTTACGTGAATCGCTACGGCCGCGGCGTTCTGCGGGCCCAGGACGCACTGCGGAGGAATGGGAGTCGACCAGCCGAGTTCCGATTCGACTCTGGTTTCGTGCTCGCAACGGTCTGGGAAAGAACATGAGAACGCTCGCGTTCTTCAACAACAAGGGCGGCGTCGGCAAGACGACGCTGGTCTATCACCTGGCGGCAATGCTCGCGGAGCGGGGTCTGTCGGTACTGGCCGTAGATCTCGATCCACAGGCCAACCTGACCAGTATGTTCCTCGCCGAGGAACGACTCGAGGAGTTGTGGGCGGACGGTGAGCACCCGGCGACCGTTTTCGGGGCCCTGCGCCCGGTCATTCGAGGGCTCGGTGACGTGCGGACGCCGCATGTCGAAGAGGTCACTGACCGCCTCGGCCTCGTCGTCGGCGACCTGGCGCTGGCGACGTTCGAGGACCGGCTGTCGCAAGCATGGCCGAACTGCCACAACCGCGACGAGTCGGCCTTCCGCGTGATGACTGCATTCCATCGGGCGATGGCGGCTGCCGCCGCCGCACGGCACGCCGACCTGGTCCTGGTCGACGTCGGCCCGAACCTCGGTGCGATCAACCGGGCGGCACTCATCGCCTGCGAACGAGTGATGATCCCACTGGGACCCGATCTGTTCTCCCTGCAAGGATTGCGAAACCTCGGTCCAGCGCTGCGCGAGTGGCGCCTCAGCTGGTCGGAACTGCGGGCCAAGAATCCCGATCCAGGCCTCGACCTGCCAGCCGGTCGCATCGAACCCGCCGGATATGTCGTGCTTCAGCACGGGCAGCGCGGCAACCGCCCGCCGAAGGCATACCAGCGCTGGATCGATCGATTCCCCGCAGCCTACCGCACGCATGTCCTGAACGAGGCGATTACTGCGTCGCTGCCCGGCACCGAGGTGGACCCCTACTGCCTCGCGATGTTGAAGCACTATCGCAGCCTGATGCCGATGGCCATGGACGCCAGGAAGCCGGTGTTCTCGCTGCGTCCGGCCGATGGCGCAATCGGCGCGCACGGAGCAGCCGTGCATGCGGCTCACGCCGATTTCTCCATGCTGGCAAGCAAGCTGGCGGCATCGGTTGGTCTCGCGCTGCGCTGACACCAGCCGACGCCGGCCCGCGCCAGCCGCTCAATAGCGCTTGGCGTGCACCCACGCCGACATCGGCAGGAACGTGTCCTCGTAGCGGATGCGCAGCAGTTCGCACACCGTGGCCCGGAACCGCACCCAGCGCAGCACTTCCTTGTAGAGCGGGTTCACCACCGCGGCGCCGAGCAGCGCCCACGGCTTCTCGATGCGCGGTGTGCAGATCGCGACCGCCGCCACCGACAGCACCGACAACAGCGAGTAGGCGACGTTGGCGACCAGCAGCACGAACATCGCCACCGCGGGATTGGTCCACAGCATGCAGACCACGTAGATCGGGTAGACGATGGTCGCGACCACCGCGAAGAAGAACTCGGTGAACAGCTCGAACGCGAACCAGAAGCCGGCCACGCGCGGATCCAGCAACCGGTAGTGCTTCTTGAAGAACGCGCGCATGCCGCCGCGGTCCCAGCGGAAGCGCTGCTTCATCACCTGCTTCAGCTTGCTCGGGCACTCGGTGCGCGCGACCGCGTCCGGCGCGAAGCGCAGCTTCCAGCCGGCCTTGATCATGCGCAGCGACACGTCGGTGTCCTCGCCGAGCTGCTGCTCCCAGCCGCCGATGTCCTTCACCGCCTGGCGCCGGAAGGCACCGACGGCGCCGCTCGCCTGCAGCGTCGCGTCGCGCGCGTCGGTCCAGCGCTTGTTGATGTCGATCGCGATCGCGTATTCGAGCGCCTGCAGTCGCGCCACCAACGACTCGCGCCAGTTGCGGATCAACACGTTGCCGGCCACCACCCCGACCGTCGGATCGGCGAACGGCTCGATCAGCTTGGTCACCAGGTGGCGATCGAACGTGGTGTCGGCATCGAGCGAGACCAGGAACTCGCCGCGCGCGAGCCGCAGCCCGAAGTTCGACCCGGACGGACGGCCGCCGCGGCCACGTTCGGCGTTGTTGCGCACCAGCCGCACGCGCGGATCGACCAGGAACGGCCGCACCTCCTCGGAAGTGCGATCGGTGCTGTGGTCGTCGACGACGATGATCTCGAGGTACGGATAGTCCTGGTCGAGCAGCGAGCGCACCGCCTTGGCGATGATCTCCTCCTCGTTGAGCCCGGCGACGACGACCGAGACCAGCGGCCGTCGCCGCAGCACCGGCTTCGGCACCGGCTCGCGTCGCCAGACCAGGTCGCGCACGCGCACCAGCACCGCCCAGAGCAGCGGCAGGTAGTAGCGCGGCAGCTCGAGGAACACGACCGCGGGCGCGAACCACAGCAGCCACTGCAGGCCGCCGTACGAGCTCCACAGCACGTGCACGGCATCCAGCCAGGCGACCAGCGCCGCCGCCGCGCGTTCGATCACGGCCCCACCAGCGGGAACACCGCGCGCACCTTCAGGTTCGGTTGCAGGCCCGCGGTGTCGGCATCGATGCGCATCGGCAGGAACCGCACCGACGGATCGGCGAGCCCGGCCGAGAACGACTTCGGCGCCTCGATCCAGATCGAACTGCGCGTGCCGACCACGCCGGTCACGCTGTCGCCGCCGGACTCCGGCACGATGGTGACCTCGGTGCCGGCCGGCACCCGCGCCAACGCCGCCGGCGCATACACCTCGACCCACAGCTCGGCCGGGTCGTAGGTGGTGACGATCGGGTCACCGAGCTCGAGCACCGCGCCAGCCAGCGCGTGCACCCGGTCGACCAAGCCGGCCGTCGGTGCCTCGATCACCATGCGACCGACCGCGCGATCGTGCGCCTGCAGCTCGGCCTCGCGCTCGTCGACCTCGCTCTTCACGATCGCCAACTCCAACGCGCCCAGCTCCTGCGGCGAACGGGTCCCCGGCGGCATCGACTTGCCGCGCCGCTCGACGCTCTCCTGCCAGGCGTCGACCTGCTGCTCGGCGAGCTCGGCCGCGGCGCGAGCCCCGGCCAGCGCGTTGTCGACGCCCGCGAGCGCCGCCGCCGCGCGTCCTCCCTCGAGCTGTTGGTCGAGCGAAGCCGCCGCCATCGCGTCCTGCAGCGCCAGGATCGACGCACGCCGCGCCAGCACTTCCTGGTGTGCGTTCTCGCTGTCGGTGGTCAGCGTATCGAGGTCGCGCGGTGCGACGATGCCCTCGCGCGCCAGGTCGCCGCGCACCGACAACTGCGTCGCCAGCTCGGCAGCCGAGGCCACGGCCTGCGTCTCGCGCGCCTGCGCCTCGGCGATCTGCGCCTGCAGCACCGCCAGCGTGCTCTGCTTGCGCACGCCGTCCTGCCGCAGCGCCGCCTCGAGCTGTTCGCGGGTGCGCAGCAGACCGCGTTCTTCGATCTGCGCCCGACGCAGCTCGATGCGCGCCCGGATCACCTCGCGGCGCGCATCGGCGAGCAGTTCCTGCCGGCGATGGATGTCGAAGTCGTCGATACCGGCCCCGGCCTGCACCAGTTCGAAGCGCAGTCGCGCGTGCGCGAGCCGCCGTTCGAGCACGATGCGCTGCGGGTCGTCGACCGGTTCGAGCCGCGCCAGCACCTGACCGCGGGCGACGCGCTGGCCGTCGACACAGGACAGCTCGGCCACGCGCACGCGCGCCGGCGCCGTGGCGACCACGGGTCGGCCGCGCACGACGCCTTCGGCGGTGCGACCGACCGCGAACACGAAGCGCGCGCCGAGCCAGAGCACCGCGACCAGCGCGCCGAGCTTCATCGTGAGCGCGATCCGCCGCCGCCACACCGACCACTCCGACGCCTTGAGCTTGAGCTGCTCACGCGCCCGTGCGGCCGCGCGCCCGGGCGCCGCATGTTGTTCGTGCCGCAGTTTGCCGAGCGTGCGCATCAGTTCTCCCCCCGCACCCAGGCCAGCACCGCTTCGAAGTCGGTCGGCGCCGCGTCCCAGCTGCGCTGGTCCCAGCTCCGCTGCACCGGCTTGCCGGCCGCATCCTGCACCGCCACGGCCGCCAGCAGCATGTCGAGTCGCTCGGCCACGTCATCGGCACCCTTCGCGGCGGTCTCCGGCAGCAACACGCACAGCGTCGCCGTGTCGACCGGCGCGACCAGATCGAGTTCACGCAGCGCCCCGGTCAGCCGCACGCCGAGATCGCGGATCGCCTCGGCGCTGGCCAGCTGGAACACCGGGAACGGCTCGCCGCCGCTCTCGAACCGCAGCCGCAACACGCTGAACTCGCCGCCGTGGCGCCGCAGCCGCACAAACTCGCGGCGGGTCTCGTGCACCAGGTAGTCGAGTCGCGCCAGCTTGGCGGCCGGGTCGAACAGCAGATCGACGACCTGCAGCGCGGTGAGCCGGCCGAGCTCGACCGCGCGTGCGGTCAGGGCCGTGGCCCGATAGACGTGCACGTCGAGCACGCGGGCGTCACGCAGCGGGAACTGCGCCGCGCAGGCGAAGCACTGGCCGTTCACGAACGGCGCCTCCATCAGGCTGTGGCAATCGCCGCAGACATAGGTCTCGTGCGGGCGCTCGAAGTCCTGACCGAGCTGGAACAGGCGCTCGCGGCACTTCGGGCAGCGCAGCTCGATGCCGTCGGCGTACTCGGACTCGAGCCCGATGTAGGCACACGCGAAGTGGTGCACGAGCCGTTCGATGCCGAGGTCGATCGACGAACAGCTGGTGCAGGTCTCGCGGAAGTTCAGCTGACAACGCGTGCACTGCGGGCAGATGTGCACGCGGTTGTGCAGCTCACGCTGCAGCAGCCCGAGGTCGGCCAGTTCCTCGAGCACGGGCCTCGCCTCGCCGGCCGCCACGCCGAGCAGACGTTCGGCCTCCGGCCAGGTGTGCCCCGCCGGCGCGAACGGATCGAGCTGCGGCACGATCCCGTCGTGGCGGTGCAGCACGTCGGCGAGGATCGCCAGCCGCGCGCGCAGATCGGCGCGCAGACCCGGATCGAGCGCCGCCTCCGGTGTCAGCTCCTGCGCGAGTGTGCCGACGCTGCGCCCGAGGTCGGCCAGCTCCGACTCGAGACGCCGCAGTTCGCCTGCCCGTTGCCCTGCGGGCCTGCCCCGTGGCGCCTGATCCGGTGTCTGCCGTGTCATCCGAGAGTGTGGTGCCGAGGCCCCGGCCCGGAATCGTCGCGGAACCGCCCTTCGCTTGAGGACTACCCCTAAGGGATTCACCTCAGGGGTGGCGGGCATCGATAGGCGGCGCAGCAAGATGGCGTCCAACTCTCCAGCTCCGCTCCGCATCCTGATCCTCGATCGGGACCGACAGAGCCTGCAGATGGTGCGCAGCTGCCTCGAACGCATCCCCGGTCGCCGTCTGCTGATCACCGCCTGCGCCACCGTCGAGAGTGCACTGCAGACGATCGCACCGCGGCACCCGGATCTGATCCTGATGGAACAGGACCTCGGCGACGAGACCGGGCCACGCCTGCTGCCGGTGCTGCGCGGCATGCAGTGCCACGCGCCGGTCATCATGCTCAGCGGTGCGGGCAGCGCGCATGCGGCGGTGACCGCATTGCAAGCCGGTGCCACCGACTACCTGGCCAAGGCGACCCTGGACCCGGCGCGACTCGAGCGCGCGATCCAGTTCGCGCTCGACAAGACCCGCGTCGAACAGCGGCTCGGCGCCCAGCGCGAGCAGCTGCTGACCGCGCATCGCCAGCTGCAGACCGGTCACGACGAACTGCGGCTCGGCGTCGATCTGCTGGCGCGCGATCTGACGCGGGCCCTCGACGCGCTGCGCGGGTTCCTCGGTGCGTTCCCGGACGAGGGCGCGCTCTCCGCCGACCAGTCCGAACGGCTGCAGCAGGCGGTCGGTCACTGTCGTGGTTTGCGACACCTGGTGGTCGATCTCGGTATGCATCTGACCGCCGAACCCGGCGCCACGGACGCCGGCGCGGCGATCGCCGCGGCGCCGCGCGACCTCCTGGCGCAGGCGCTACCCGCCGCGATGGCTGCCGCGAACGCGCGCGACGTGACGTTCTCGGTGGCGGTGCCGGCGCAGCTGCCGACGGTCACCGCGCCAGCGCAGCTCGCCGAACTGTTGACCCGGCTCGTTCAGTTCGCCGTCGACGGCACTCCCGACGGCGGGGTCGTGCAGGTGCGCGCCGCGGTGGAAGCGGGTCGCGTGCGGATCGAGCTCACCGACGGCGCCACCGATCGCGCCGACGACCACGCGGAGCTGCTGCTGCAGCGGCTGCCGGGCGGGCAGACGCTCGCCGATCTCGACGCCTGGAAGCAAGGCCTGCCGCTGCGCACCGCGCAACTGGCGCTGCGCCGCATCGGTGGCGAGTTGCTGCTGCAGTGCCGCGGTGGCTCGCTGCACCAGCAGATCGTGCTGCCGTTGTCGTCGCCGTGGGCCGGAGCTGCCGGCACCGCGCCGCTGCCGACCCGCAGTACATGAAACGGGCTCGCGCCAACCGGGTCAGCAGGCCGAGTGGTCTGCCACACCGGACCGAATCGGGGAGGAGTTCCACGACGCGGTATCGCGCGAGCCCGAGGTAGGCGGAAACGACGGCTCAGGCCGCCGGATCCTTGCGATCTCGATCGAACACTGTCATCCGCACCTCCATGGCCAGATTCGAGCTTCGGAGAGACGGTCGGCGAGGCATGCACTCGACGACCACGTGCGAAGAGTACGTCAAGGTTCGCGATCGGCAAGGAGGGGTTCTCCGGTCGGCGCCCAGCCGCCGATGCCATCGAGCTCGGTGCGGGACGATGCCCGATCAGAACGGGTAGCCGACGCTGAAGTGCAGCACCCACTCCTCGTCGCCGGGACGCTGGTCGGGGTTCCACGCCGCATCGAGACGCACCGGTCCGATCGGCAGCAACAGCCGCAGACCGGCGCCGAGCGCGTAGCGCATGTCGTCGAGCGAGAACTCCTGCACCGCGGAGCCGACGTTGCCGGCGTCGGCGAACAAACCGGCCTCGACGGTGCGCCACAGCGGCACCCGCAGCTCGACGCCGAACAGGTTGCGGTACTCACCGCCGATCGCGATGCCGGCACCGTCGGTCGGGCCGAGCTGCGCCTCGCGGAACGACCGCACCGACGCCTCGCCGCCGTTGAACCAGCGCTCCTGCAACGGCACCCGCGCCGAACCCTCGTGCGGCCACAGCAAGCTCTGCTCGCTGCGCAGCACCAGGTGCATCGGGTCGATCAGCCCGATGTGCACCGAGGCGCGCAGCATCAGGCGATCGAGGTCGACGTCGGCGCCGAACAACGGCGCGATGCGTTCGAAGGCCAGGAACTCGGCGTGCCCCGAGCGCGGGAACAGCCGGTCGTCGCGCTGGTCATTGCGCAACTCGACGAACACCTTGCCCTCGACGTAGTCGACCAGCTGCCCGGCCGGCTGCGCCGACGACTCGGCATCGACACGATCGCGGTAGGTGTAGCCGACGCGCGCGGTCAGCTGATCGACCAGCGGCCGCGTCAGTGCGACCGTCGTGCTGACCGCTTCGTCGACGAACGACGGCTCCTCGCGGCGGTAGAGGCCGCTGCTGACCGTGAGGGTGGCACCGGAGAACAGGAAGTCCTGGTCGGTCACCGTCAGCGCGGTCGAGTAGCCCTTCAGGCTGAGCCGGTTGTCGAGCGCGATGCCGCGCCCGGTGCCGAACAGGTTGCGTTCCTCGAGGCGGAGCCCGCCGCGCAGCCGTTCGTACGAGCCGTAGCCGCCCGAGAACTCGACCGCGCGCGAATCGGCCTCGTCGACGCGGATGTCGAGCCCGAGCGTGCCCGGCGCCTCCGGCACCGGCCGTTCGTCGATCTCGACCCGGCGGAACAGCCCGGTGCGATAGAGGCGCTGGAGCGCGGCGTCGATCTCGGTGCCGTCGTAGGTGGCGCCCGGCTCGAGGTCGAGCTGGTCGCGGATCACCGCGTCGAGCGTCTTGTCGTTGCCGGTGATGTCGACCGTGGCGATCGTCGACACCGGCCCCGGCTCGCCGTCGACGAGCAGGTTCCAGACCGACGGGCGATCGGCCTGCGGCCGCGCCGTCACCTCGACGCGCGGCGCGGCGTGGCCGCGCTTGCGCAGCGCCGCCCGCACCGCATCGCGCCACGCGAACACGTCGTTGCGCGCGTACGGCTTGCCGGCGGGGCCCGGCGGGGCATCCGCCCCCAGCGCCTCGCGCAACGGTGCGGCGACCTCGACGTCGCCGATCGTGTGCAGCGCGCCTTCTTCGATCGTGATCGCGGCCGCCGCCTTGGCCAGGCCGAGGTCGACCGCGAGCCGAGGCCCGTCGACCTCGACGTCGAGGAACCCACGACCGCGATAGAACTCGCGCAGCTCCTCGGCGAACGCGTGCAGCTGCGCCTCGACGAACACCACCCCACCGAGTCCGAACGTGCCGCTGCGTTCGCGCGCCCACAGCGCCAACAGTTCGCCGGTGCCGAACGCCGCGTTGCCGTCGATGCGCAGGTCGACGGTGACCAACGGCCCCTCCTCGACGATCAGCTTCACGGTCACCGCTGCGGGCCGCGGCGCATCCTCGGCGGGTGGTTCGTAGACATAGCGGACCGCGGCCACCGGATAGCCGGAAGTGCGGTAGAAGTCCTCGACCTCCTGCGCGGCGTCGTAGACCGCGGACTCGCGGGTCGGATCGCGCGACAGATCGATCAGGTAGTCCTCGGCGCGGCTGCGCAGCGCCACGGCCCCGATGCCGCGGTTGCCCTCGATCACCAGCGTGACCGGCAGCGGCGGCAGCCCCGACGCATCGGGCCGATCGGCTACGAACGCCGGCTCGAGCACGCTGCAGCTCGCCGCCGCGCACCACGCCAGCAGCACCACGATCCGGCCGCGCGCCGTCATCGGAACCGGAACCGGAGCACGAGCCCCAGGTTGTAGTCCTCGAACGCGTCGCGTTCGGCCTGCACCGCGAACCGCGGCGTCAGTGAGTACTCGATCAGCACGCTCTCGGTGCCGTTGCGACTGACCTCGCGGCCCGCTTCGATCGTCAGCCGATCGAACATGCCGGCGCCACGTTCGGTGCTGTCGCTGCCGAGGTAGCTCTCGAACACTTCCTTGGCCAGGTAGCTGCCGACGAAGCGCGCCTGGCCTTCGGCGCCCTGCGCCGCCAGCGTGCTCGGCAGCTGGCCGGTCGTCAGCAGCACGACCAGATCCTGCGGCGGCAGCGGTGGCACCGACGTCAGCTGCACCTCGGGTCGGTCGTAGCGGCCGGTGACCGACATCGCCACGGTGATGCCCATGCGCTTGCCCTCCGCCTGCACGGCCAGCGTCGGGAAGCGCGGCTCGTCCGGCTGGAACGTCAGCAAGCCCGCGGTCAGGCGCAGGTTCGCACCCGGGAAGCGGAACAGCCCGTTGCGCGTCGCCATCGTGCCTTCCAGCCGCGGCGCGCTGCCGCTGCCGCGCAACCGCGCGGCCACGTCGAGATCGCCCTCGAACACGTTCGCGCGCACCTCGAACGGCGCCGCCGTGCGCACCGCGAGGTCGAGCTGCAGCCGTTCGCCGATGCCCGGCGGCAGCGCCGGCAGCTGCAGACCGTCGTCGGCAGCCTTGCCGCCGCGCCGGTTCAGGTCGGGCAGGATCGAGATCCGCCGCACGTATTTGCTGCCGCGGCCGAGCACGACCTCGCCACCGAGCGCGAGCCGGTCCGGCGTGCCGGACGCGTGCGCGCGCACGCTGGCGCGCACGCGCGCACCGTCGCCGCGGAACAGCAGCAGGTCGTCGCCTACCAGCTGCAGATCGACGGCCGCGGCGCCGAACGGATCGGCGACCAGCGAGCGCGGCTGGGTCAACGTGCCGTGCGCGGTGAAGCGGCCGGCGCCGAGCTGCCCACTCAACGACTGCAGCGTCACGGTGCGTTCGTCGCTGTCGATACGCGCCGTCAGCTGCTCGAAGCGCGGCACCCCGTCGAGCTTCAGTTCGCCGTCGCGCAGGCTGAGGCTCGCGCCGCGCAGCCATTCGGGGCCTGGGTTCGCGAACGTGCCGCCGATCCGCAGCTCGCCGTCGACATCACCCTTGCAGTCGCCGAGCGGGATCCAGCGCGGCGGCAACCGATCGAGCGCAAAGCGGCGCAGCCCGACCCGGCCGTCGATCGTCGTGTCGGCCGGACCGAAGGTCCCGGCCAGCAGGTCGCTGCGGCGCAGGCTCGAACGCAGCTCGAGCGCGAGTTCGCCATCGCCGAGCCGCAGCACGGTCGGTGCGAGTTCGGTGCCTCGATCGGTGCACAGCACGGTGCCGAGGAAGCGCAGTTCCGGACCCAGTCCCAGCCGCCGCAGGTCGTCGTCGACCGGCACCAGCGCCGACAGCTCGACGCGGCCGCGCAGCGTGCGCGCCGCCTCGGCATCGACATCGATGCCGACCACCAGCCGGATGTCGTCGAGCACGGTCGAGATGCCGTCGTGCAGAGCGCCGTCGGCGATCGTCAAGCGCAGCCGCGGCGCCAGTTCGCGCAGCGGTCCGTCCGCACGCAGTTCGGCCCCGGCGCGACCGTGCAGTGCCACCGGCGCGAACCACGCCGCCGGCAACTGCTGCAGATCGAGTTCGTCGACATCGAGCGCGACGCCGACCGTGCGCGCGCCGAGCTCCCGACCCGCGAGCCAGTCGCCCAGTCCGAACGCCGCCTGCGCCTCGCCGGTCACCCGGCACGGGCCGAGCTGCGCCACCAGATCGCGCAGCGACAGCTTCTCGGCGGCCACGGCGAGCGTGCCGGCGACCGCGAACGGATCCTCCACCGCGGCGCGCGCCGCCTTCACCTGCACGGTGAACTCGCCGGTCGTGAGCGCCTGCAGCGCCGAGCCACCCGACCAGTGCAGCGGCACCACGCCAGCACCGTCGATCGCAAGCGCGATCGGTGCGCCGGCCGCCGAGCGCACCGACAGCCGCTCGACGGCGAGGCCGGCCGCATCGTGCCGCGCCGCGAACGCCACGTTCATCGAGCCCGCCGGCGGCGCGCCGAGGCCCTGCGCGGCGAACACCGGCGCCAGCAGTTCGGTCGGCAGCTCGCTGTCGAGCTCGACCGCGGCCACCAGCGTGTCGAGGTCGAAGGCACCGTCGCGCAGCCCGCAGCGCGCATCGACACCGAGTCGACTCGGCGCGCCGGACCCGAGCCACGGCAGACGCAACCCGAGCACCTCGGCCTTGCTCACCGCCAGCGACTCACGTTCGGCCCGCACCGCACCCGTGCAGCCATCGATGCTGCCGCGTTCGCAGCGGCACGCGGTCAGCGCCAGTTCGGCCAGCAGCCGCGGCGCGGTGACGGTGCCGTCCACCGTGGCGTCGATGCGACCGTTCCAGAACCCCGGGCCGAGCTCGGGCAGCGCCAGCGCGAACTCAGCCAGCTCCGCCCGCATGCGCAGCGAGCCGGCGACGGTGCGCCAGTCGTCGCTGACCAGCGGCAGCGTGCCCTGCGCGAACGACAGTGTCACCCCCACGGCCTGCAGCGACGAGGCCTCGAGCTGCAGGATGCCCTGTTCGACGGCGCCAGCCAGACTGCCGCGGATCGGCAACCGTTCGCGCACCTCCGCCGGCAACAGCGCCGCGTGCGGCGTCAGGTCGTCGATGCGCAGCACGAACCGGCCGGCCAGCTCGCGGCGCCAGGCATCGTCGCCGGCGAACGGCCGCGCCAGCACGAACTCGCGCAGCTCGAGCGCGAGCCCGGGCAGGTCGATCACCGCCTGGTCGATCCGCAACCGATCGTCGGCGAAGCGAGCCTCGATGCGACTGCGCGACAACGTGCGCTGGTCGTACACCAACGACTCGAGCTCGACGGTCGCCGCGACCGCGGTCGGCGGCCAGTTGGTGCCGAGCTTCGCCCGCAGCGTGCCGCCGCGCACGCCGAGCGCCGGCGCGAACGCGTCGAACCAGCCGCCAGGATCGGTGGCCTCGATGGTGACGCGGGCCGGCTCGGCGCCGGCGAGCGCTGCCAGCGAACCGGGCAGCTGCACTTCGGCGTCCAGACCGTCGAACGCGACCGTCAGCGCGCGCGCGGCCGCAGCCGCCGCGGGCTGCAGTCCGACCACCAGCTCGCCGTTCCGTTCGCCGTGTGGCGCGATCAGCCGCAGCCGCTCGACGCGCAGCTCGAGCCCGTCCGGGAACAGGCGCAGCAACGGCTCGAACGGCGCGAGCTCGGGCCAGCCGGACCAGGCCTCGGCCGGCGCCGCGGCCCCGGGCGCCGGACGCAGGTCGAGGGTCGCCTCGGCCACGTCGACGCGGGCCAGCTGCAGACCGGCGAGATCACCACCGAGCACGGCGCGCAGGTCGTGCGTCAACGCGATGCGACCGCCGCGCAGTTCGCGCAGCGGGCCGGTGGCCGACTCGATCACCACACCGTCCAGCTCGACCGCGCCGAACCAGCTGCCGCCGATGCCGCCGATCGCGACCCGGTCGACCGCCAGTTCGCGCTGCAGCAGGGCCTCGAGCCGCGGCCGCAGCAGCGGCACCAGCAGCGGCTGCCGGAACAGCCACAGGCCGACCACCAGCAGGACGCCACCGAGCAGGCCGAACGCGAGCCACCGCAGCCGGCGCCGCCACCGCCCGGACGGCCGCCGCGGCGGGGCCTCGGCGGGCGCTGGGGTCATGGGCCGGCTCCTCCGGCAGCATCACTCGGCGTCGACATTCGCCGAGTGTAGTCAGCGAACAGACGGCGCAACCCTCGATACCAGGGACAAGTTCGTGCCGCACCGGCAGGTCCGTTCCGCATCCCGAAGCCGGTCGCCGCGAAATCCCGCCTGCCGACAGGTGTTCGTCGTCAGGGCACCGTGGCGAGCTCGCCGCGAAAGACCCATCGCACCCGGCAACCCCGCCGGTAGACTGCTCGCCCTCATTTTCCGCCCTGACCCGCGCCGGCCCCTCGCCGGCACCACGACCATGGACATCGTCGTCTGCATCAAGCGAGTTCCTGCCACCGACACGGCGATCAAGATCGCCGCCGACGGCAAGTCGATCGACCCCACCGGCGTGCAGTTCGAACTGAACGCCTACGACGAGTTCGCGCTCGAACAGGCGCTGCGGATCAAGGAGCAGCTCAACGCCGGCTCGGTGACGGTGGTGACGATCGGCCCGAAGGACTGCAAGAAGCAGCTCGACGACGCGCTGGCCCGCGGCGCCGACAAGGCAGTGCTGCTGAGCACCACCGACTGGATGTACGACGGCGCGCAGACCGCCGCGGCGCTGGCCGCCTGGATCAAGACGGTGCCGTGCCACCTGGTGCTGTGTGGCCGCCAGGCGGTCGACTCGGACAACAACCAGCTGCCGGCCAACCTGGCGGCGCGGCTCGGCTTCGGCTGCGTGACCGAGGTGTCGAAGCTGACGCTCGAGAACGGCGTGTTCACGGCCGAACGCGACATCGAGGGCGCGCGCGAGGTCGTCACCTGCAAGACGCCCGCGGTACTGAGCTGCAACAAGGGCCTCAACGAGCCGCGCTACGCCAACCTGAAGGGCATCATGGCGGCGAAGAAGAAGCCGTTCGTCGAGCAACCCGCGACGCTCGGCCCGCGCACGATGGAGATCGTGTCGCTGACGCTGCCGCCGGCGCGCGCCGCCGGCAAGATCCTGGGCAACGGCGCCGATGCGGTGCCCGCGCTGATCGCCGCCCTGCGCGAGCAGAAGGCCCTCTGAGCCACGAGGACAACAACCATGAGCAACATCGTCGTCATCGCTGAGGTCCGCGGCGGAACGTGCAAGCGTCCCACCCTGGAAACCGTCACCGCCGCCCTGCAGCTCGCCGGCCAGACCGGCGGCAAGGTCACCGCGATCGCCTGTGGCTCGGGCCTCGACGCCGCCGGCGCCGAGCTCGCCAAGAGCGGCGTGCACCAGGTCATCGCCATCGACGGCAGCGCGTTCGCGGCCTACTCGGGCGACGCCTGGGCCAAGGCGATCGCCGAACAGTGCAAGTCGCTCGCGGCCTCGGCCGTGCTGATGGCGCACACCGCGATGGGCAAGGACCTGCTGCCGCGCGTCTCGGCGCTGCTCGACACCGGCGTCATCACCGACGTGGTGGCGCTCGCGTTCGAGGGCGGCGCGTTCACCGCGAAGAAGCCGGTGTTCGCCGGCAAGGCGACGCTGACCGCGCGCGCGGCGAAGGCGCCGTTCTGCGCCACGCTGCGGCCGAACAACTTCGCCGCCGCTGCCGGCGGTGGCTCGGCCGCGACGCAGAAGATCGCGGCCCCGGCCGGTGACCTGCTGTCGGTGGTCAAGGAGATCATCGCCGCCGCGGGTGGCAAGACGCCGCTGCAGGAGGCCAAGGTCGTGGTCGCCGGCGGCCGCGGGCTCAAGGAAGCGCAGCACTTCAAGCTGATCGAGGACCTCGCCGCCGCGTTCGGTCCCGGGGTCGCCGCGGTCGGCGCCTCGCGCGCCGTCGTCGACGCCGGCTGGCGTTCGCACAGCGAGCAGGTCGGCCAGACCGGCAAGGTCGTCAGCCCGCCGCTCTACTTCGCGATCGGCATCAGCGGCGCGATCCAGCACCTCGCCGGCATGCGCACCGCGCGCACGATCGTCGCGATCAACAAGGACGCCGACGCGCCGATCTTCAAGGTCGCCGACTTCGGCATCGTCGGGGACGCCTTCGAAGTGGTCCCCGCTCTGACGAAGGCCATCGCGGCCCTCGTCGCCGGCAAGTGAACGGAACGCTGACCCAACAGCTCGCATGACTCTCAAAGCAGGCATCGTCGGGCTGCCCAACGTCGGCAAGTCCACCCTCTTCAACGCCGTCACCCGCACGCGCAAGGCGCAGGCGGCGAACTATCCGTTCTGCACGATCGACCCGAACGTCGGCATCGTCGTGGTGCCGGACGCCCGCCTGCAGGTGCTGCAGAAGATCGCCAAGACCAACGTGGTGGTGCCGGCGACGATCGAGTTCGTCGACATCGCCGGACTGGTCAAGGGCGCCGCGACCGGCGAAGGGCTCGGCAACAAGTTCCTCAGCCACATTCGCGAGGTCGACGCGATCGTGCAGGTGGTGCGCTGCTTCGAGGACGTCGACATCCACCACGTCGCCGGCACCGTCGATCCGGTGCGCGACATCGAGATCATCACCACCGAGCTCGTGCTCGCCGACCTCGAGTCGGTCGAGAAGCGCCTCGATCGCCAGACCAAGCAGGCCAAGCGCGGCGACAAGGAAGCGATCGCCGAGGTGCCGGTGCTGCAGAAGATGCTGCCGGTGCTCAACTCGGGCAAACCGGCGCTGCTGGTCGAACTCAGCGACGAGGAGAAGGCGATCGCCAAGCTGTTCCAGCTGCTGACCGACAAGCCGGTGATCTTCGCCTGCAACGTCAAGGACAACGAGCTCGCGACCGCCGACAAGAACCCCTACGTGCAGAAGGTGCGCGACTACGCCAAGGCCCACCTCGCCTGCGACGCGGTGGTGATCTCGGCGCAGATCGAGAGCGACCTGGTCGACCTCGACGAGGCCGACGCGAAGGAGTTCCTGAAGGAGCTCGGGGTCGAGGAGTCCGGCGTCGGCGCACTGATCCGCGCGACCTACAAGCTGCTCGGCCTGCGCACCTACTTCACGGCCGGCGAGAAGGAAGTGCGCGCGTGGACGATCCACGCCGGCGACCTGGCGCCGCGCGCCGCCGGTGTGATCCACACCGACTTCGAGAAGTTCTTCATCCGCGCCAAGGTGGTCGGTTACGCCGACTACGTCGCGTGCAACGGGGTGGCGGGCGCGCGCGACAAGGGCGTGTTCTTCGAGAAGGGCAAGGACTACGTCGTGCAGGACGGCGACGTGCTGGACATCGTGCACGGCGCGTGAGGGTCGGGGCGGGGATCCGCCACCCTTGGCGTCGCGCCGCGCGGCGACAGGTATCAGGCGCTACCGAATTGAGGGTGCGCGGCGATCCGCGCCAAGGCCGCCGGCACCTCCGCCGCTGCGATGTCGCTCGGCAGCGCCGCCGACGAGCGCTGCAAGCGAGCGAGCCAACGCCGATCGAGCGGCTGCGCCGGGCGCGCCGGCGCCAACGCGGCCGCGGTGGTCTCCTTGGTCCCCACCACCGCGCCGGCTCCGACGTCGAACCCGGCCAGCAGCAACGCGCTGCGCACCGCGGTGGCGCGGGAATAGGTGAACAGCTCGGCACCCGGCGCGCAGTGTGCGCGCAGCGTCGCGAACGCGCGCGCGGTCCAGAGTTCCGCGTTGCTCCGCGGCGACCAGGGGTCCCAGAACACCAGATCGGCTGGCTGCGGCACGCTCGCGAGCGCGTCGAGCACACAGCCGGTCAGCAGCTGCCAACGGAACCTGGGCTCGTCGCACACGCCATGTTCGAGCAACTCGAGCGCGGCGGCGCGATCGGCGGCCGACCACTGCAGCCGCGCAGCGCCGTCGGCCGACGCGGCCAGCGCGAGCGCACCGAGGTCGCGCTCGAAGCTGAACATCAGCAACCGGCACGCACCCGCCGACGCCTCCCGCGCGCAGCGCAGTGCGGCGAGCGCATTGGCGGCCGCGCCGAGGCCGACGTCGAACAACACGAGCGGCGCCCCACCTTCGGCCAGGCGGGCGGCGAGCCGCGACTGCGTCACGTAGAGCTGCTCGGCCTCGGCCGCGGCGCCGAGGCCCGGGTGCATCACTTCGCCGACCTCACGGTCGAGCACGGCGGGCGCGCCCGAGGTCGTGGTCACGACCTCGAACCGTGCCGCGGGCACCGCGGGCTCACTGCTCACCGGCGCTTCCGCGCGCCGGCCCGGCACCCGCGCGCTGGCGTCGTGTTCATGGCGATCGATCGCCGCGAGAGTCGCGCGCAGGAACGCTGCATAGTGGCCCGCACGGATCGCCGCACGCGCGCGGCGCATGAGTTCGAGATAGTGGTGCAGGTTGTGCAGGGCCAGCAGTCGCGGCAGCAGCGGCTCCCTGCTCTTCATCAGATGGTGCAGATAGCTGCGCGGGTGGCTGCGACACGTCGCGCAAGCGCACTCCGCGTCCAACGGCACGTCGGCGAGACGGTGCTCCATGCGCGCGATGCGCACGCGGCCCGCGGACGTGAACGCGGTGCCCTGGAACGCCAGCGACGTCGGCAGCACGCAATCGAACATGTCGACGCCTTGCGCGATCGCCAGCAGGATGTCCGGCGGCGTGCCGACCCCCATCAGATAGCGCGGCCGATCTGCAGGCAGACGCTCCGCCGCGGCGGCGATCACTTCACTGCGCTGACTGCGCGTGTCGCCGACCGCCACCCCGCCGATCGCAAAGCCGTCGAACGCGTGCTGGGCCAGGAACTCCGCCGACTGCGCGCGCCATGGCAGCGACAGGCCGCCCTGCACGATCGCGAACAGCGCCTGCTCGTCCGATCGCCGGGCAGCCAGGCTGCGCAGCGCCCAACGGTGCGTGCGCTGCATCGCCGCCTCGATCTCCGCCGCCGGCGCCGTCGATGGCGGGCAGACATCGAGCACCATCATCACGTCGCTGCCGAGCGCCTCCTGCATCGCGATCGACGACTCCGGCGTCAGCAGGTGCTCCCGACCATCGACGTAGCTGCGAAAGCGCGCGCCGGCCTCGGTCACCACCCGGTCCTGCGCCAGCGAGAAGATCTGGAACCCGCCCGAGTCGGTGAGGATGCCCCGCTCCCAGCCCATGAACCGATGCAGCCCCCCGAGTTGCCGCATCGCCTCGGGCCCCGGCCGCAGCGCGAGGTGGTACGTGTTGCCGAGGATCATCTCCGCGCCGAGCTCGCGCAGTTCCTGCACCGTGAGCCCCGTGACGGATGCTCGCGTGCCCACCGGCATGAACGCGGGGGTCTGGATCACGCCGTGGCCGGTCGTGATGCGGCCAGCGCGTGCTTCGCCATCGGTGGCCTGGATCGAGAACGTGAGCGGCACGCGAGGTGGCTTACCCGACGGTGCGCCAGGGCGACAGCCCAACCGTCAACGCGGCGCGGACGATCGCGAGCTCAGGCTGAAGTCAACGCCGGTCGGCGGGGCCGCTCAGCCCTTGCTCTTGCCGCGCGCCAGCTGCAGCGCCTCGATCTTCTCGATCACCTCTTCGGGGTCGGGGAACCCGCCGCCGAGCAGACGCTTCAGCATCTTGCCGCCGCGGCTGGCGATCAGTTCGCCATCGACGAACACGTCGAACTGGCCGAGCTTGCCGATCGACCGGGTGACCTTGACGCCGTCGATCGCGTCTTCGATGTGCGCGGCAAGACCTGCCGCGCGGGGGCCGAAGCCTCAGGAGGAGCAGTGCTGGATCGTGATCTTCATGGCCGATGTATCGACCGGCCGCGCGCGACCTTCAATCGCGGCGCCGGGATCTTCGATGGCATCGGCCGACCGACCACGAACGGTCACTGGATGCGGACCATCCACAGGCACAGGTGGCCGGCCTTCGCATCGCTCTCGCCGCGCGGCATCGCGGTCACGACCAGCCCGTCGCGGACGAACTGCACGTGGATCAGGCGGCCGTGTTCGGCGCGATAGGGCTCGGCCACGAACCCCATCGCCTTCATCGCCGCCCCGAAGGCCTCGAGGTCGACCCCGCAGACCGCAGTCAGGTCAGGATGCGCGCCGGCCACCACCGGGTGCAGGCTGTAGTCGAGCGTCGGGCCGTGCCTGCCGGTGCGATCGAGCTCGAAGCCGTGCACCCAGTCCGCGGTGACCTGTTCGCCGAAGCCGATGCGGTCCTTGCCATCGGCAGCGCGTTCGAACGGCACGGCGAGCACGCTCTCGAGCCGGGCCTCGGTGATGTCGGCGAACGACCGGCTGTCGCGCAACAGCTCGAGCAGGCCACCGAGCGCGCGTTCGGACGACAGCTTCGGTGAGGAGGAGCCTTCGGCAGGCATCGGCGCGGGGCCGGCACAGGCGACGAGCATCAGGCAGAGCGACAGCGAGGGAAGTCGGAGCATCGGCGGAACGGGAGCGGGAACGGCAGCGGGGGCGCGGCAACGACGTGCAACGCGGCTGGTTCCGCAGCGGGCCGACGAATCCCGATCCAGGCCGGCGAGCAGACGCCGGGGTCGGGCTCGGACCGACCACCACACGTCGTTCAGGCTCGACGAACTTGCTGCCGACTGCTCGCACCGGGGCGGACCGCGGGTGTCGCCGGATGGCGTCCGAACGGCGCTCGCCCACCATCGCCGACTTCCTCGGACGACAGACACGCGGAGCAACCGCAGCTGGCGCAGTTGCAGAACAGATCGTCGCCGTCGAAGTCGTCGTACAACGAAAGTCGCGGCCGCCGCTCGAGTCGGGAATACATCGCGGATCATCGTCGCGCGCAGGCGCGCCCGGTGTCAGTCACACATATCGAGGATCACCGAGGCATTTGGCCCCGGATATGCGCGCCCGCGCAGCAATCATGCGCCCGGTGCAAGTTCACGTGCGGTTGCCGGCACTCTGGCTGCGCCGGCGCGCAATGTCGGTGTACGGCGCACAGACAGCGGCTACTGACGAGCGGGCCCCCAGCCCCAGCCCCAACCACCCGCCGCCGCGCTCGCGAACTGGATGGTGCGACGCATCTCCCGCGCGTCCGCGTTGTCGGGATCGATCATGGCGACCCGATCGACCCATTCGAGCGCCGAACGGAAGTCACTCTGGATCGTCAACGCGTTCGCCGCGTGCAGCGAGGCTCGGACCGAGCGGGCCCGCAGATCCTCGCCCAGCACAGCGATCTCGGTGGCGAGCGCCGCATCATCGGGGAAACGAGACTGCAGCTGCCGAGCCGCATCCCAGGCCGCGCGCCACTGCTCGACCGCTTGCTCGGCGAGCTTCGTGGTCTGCACCGTGCGCCGCGAGTTGCGCATCGCCTCGCGCATCCTGGCGTCCCCGGTCTCGATCCGACGCATGATCGGCTGCATGCGGCGCTCGATCTCGGCGCGGGCCTGCTCGGCCAACCGCTGCTGTCGCTGTTTCGCCCGCGCCGACTCACGCGCGGTGCGGGCGGCATCGATGTCACCGGCGAGTTGCTCGACACGTTCCTCGGCGCAACCGTCGGCCAACCGAGAACACATCATCTCGAGCCGTCGATCGGCCTCGGCGATGTCACCGGCCGCGAGCGATTCGCGCACGATCGACTCGATCCAGTCGATCGCCCAGGTCCGGACCGCGGCCTGCTGGCTCGCGGCGTCCTCGCCCGATGCGCTGACGATCGCCTCGCGCAGATGGTGCGCGGTCGGTTCGATCAGACGCCAGGAAGCGACCCGCTTGGCCAGGGCGAGATGCTCGGCATGAGTGGATGGCTGCCGATCGGCGAGCAGCAGCCGGTAGCGGGAGCCGGGCGTGAAGTCGTCGAGCGACGCCACGAACTCCACGTGCCCGTCGAACAGCTTGCTGCGCAGTCGGAACGAGTCGCCGGTGCGCTCGACCAACGAGACCACGGCAGTGCGGCCGTCCGTGAAGCCGACCAGGATGCGGGCCGGCGCAGCCACGGTGGCCGGCGCAGCAGCCGGCGATTCCTGGCCCACCGAGGCGCCAGCAAGCACGAGGGACCAGACGCAGGCGCGGATGGTGTTCATGCCCCGTTATGAGTTCAGGCCGCCAGTGCCCTCAAGAGGGAACCGGCCGCCGCGACCGACCGCCTTTGCGGTCCGGGGAACTCGCCGGAGCTCAGCGCTTCAGCTTCTGCTTCAACGCCGCATCGAGCGCGTCGAGGAACTGCTCGGTCGTCAGCCACGGCGCTTTCGCATCGATCAGCACCGCGAGGTCCTTCGTCATCTTGCCGGCCTCGACGGTCGCGACGCAGACCTTCTCCAGCGCGTCGGCGAACGCGACCACGTCCGGCGTGCCGTCGAACTTGCCGCGGAACTTCAGGCCCTGCGTCCACGCGAAGATCGACGCGATCGGGTTGGTCGACGTCGGCTTGCCCTTCTGGTGCTCGCGATAGTGACGAGTCACCGTGCCGTGCGCGGCCTCGGCCTCGACCGTCTTGCCGTCCGGGGTCAACAGCACCGACGTCATCAGGCCGAGCGAACCGAAGCCCTGCGCGACCGTGTCCGACTGCACGTCGCCGTCGTAGTTCTTGCAGGCCCAGACGAAGCCACCTTCCCACTTCAACGCCGACGCGACCATGTCGTCGATCAGGCGGTGCTCGTAGGTGATGTTCTTCGCCTTGAACTTGTCGGCGAACTCCTTGTCGAACACCTGCTGGAACAGGTCCTTGAAGCGCCCGTCGTACTTCTTGAGGATCGTGTTCTTGGTGCTGAGGTAGACCGGCCAGCCGCGCTCGAGCCCGTAGTTGAACGAGCTGCGCGCGAAACCGATGATCTGCTCGTCGAGGTTGTACATCCCCATCGCCACACCGCCGGCGGGGAAGTCGAACACCTTGTACTGCGTCGGCGCGCCGCCGTCCTTCGGCGTGAACGTCATCGTCAGCGTGCCGGCCCCGGGCACCACGAAGTCGGTGGCGCGGTACTGGTCGCCGTAGGCGTGGCGGCCGATGACGATCGGCTTGGTCCAGCCGGGCACCAGCCGCGGCACGTTCCTGCAGATGATCGGCTCGCGGAAGATCGTGCCGCCGACGATGTTGCGGATCGTGCCGTTCGGGGACTTCCACATCTCCTTGAGCTTGAACTCGGCGACGCGCGCTTCGTCGGGCGTGATCGTCGCGCACTTCACCGCGACGCCGTACTTCTTGGTCGCGTTGGCGGAATCGATCGTGACCTGGTCGTTCGTCGCATCGCGATGCTCGATGCCGAGGTCGAAGTACTTCAGGTCGATGTCGAGGTACGGGAGGATCAGCTTCTCTTTGATGAACTTCCAGATGATGCGCGTCATCTCGTCGCCATCCATCTCGACGACGGGGTTCTTGACCTTGATCTTGCTCATGGCGTGAGTGCTAGCCGAACGACCCTCGGCGTGGCAATGGTCTGCATCGCACCCATCGACGACTCGCGAGACCGTCGCTTCGGCCACGGGTCCGTGCGACAGTCTCGCCGGAGCTTCCCGATGCCGACCGACCGATTCGCCCGCGTGCTGCTGGTCACGGCCATGGCCATCGGCCTGATCGCCCTGGGCTGGCTCTGCGGCGCCCCCGGCTACCACAACCACGACGAGCTCGTGTTGCTCGACCGGTCACCGACGGTGGCCGAAATCGTGCGCCACCTCGCCGACGGACTGTTCCGGATCGACGGCACGTTCTACCGCCCGCTCGGCCACGCCTTGCTGCGGCTGCAGCTGCGGCTGCACGAACTCGGTCCGTGGGCGGTGCACGGCGCGAGCGTGCTGCACCATGTCGCCAACGCGGCGCTGTTCGCATGGGTGCTGCGGCGCTTCGGCAGGTCGGCCCGCCCGGCCTGGTGGCTGCTGGTGCTGCCGACCGCGCTGCCCGGGGTCGCGTGGGCGGCGGCCGCCTACGACCGCCTGCTGCTGACCTGGCTGCTGCTGGCAGTCGGCCTGTTGCGCAGTCCACGTGCCGCGGCGGGCCCGGCGATCGTGGCCATGTTCCTGCTGGCACTCGCGACCAAGGACACCGCCGTGGTGTTCCCGGTCGCGGCGGTGCTGCTGTGGCGCGCCGGCCCGGCCGCGGCCCGCCCTGCGCGCTGGGTGCCGATCGCGCTGGCCGTGCTGGCCGCCGGCTATCTCGGCTGGCGGTTGGCGAACGCGCAGCCGCCGGCGATCGAGTACGAGCCCCGGTTCGACAGCACCATGGTGGTGCGCGCGCTGCGCTACGCGGCGTTCCCGTTCGCCATCACCACCGAGGATCCGCGCACCGTGTGGGGCGCGAGCTGGCTGCTCGGCAGTGCCGGTGCCGCCCTGCTGCTGGCGGCCGCCTGGCGCCCACGCGCGCAGCGAACGGAGTCGATGCTCGCTCTCGCGCTGATCGCCCTGCCGCTGCTGCCGGTGCTGCCGATCGGCATGAGCAGCGGCCACTATCTGTACCCGGCGACTCCGGGGCTGGCGCTGCTGCTCGACCTCGCACTCCGCGGCGGCGGCCAGGCACTCCGCGGCGGCCGCCGGGCGATCTGGTGCCTGCTGCCGCTGCTGACGGTGCACTCGGCGTTCGTCAGCTGGCACGGCTACCGCATCGCGGTCGCGTTGCACGGACTGCAGCGAGCGCACCGCGCAATGACCGACAGCGGAATCGAGAGCGTCGGCCTCACCGCAGCACCAGGGGCAGCAGCCGCCGTGTTGCCACGCTTCCGCTACTACGTGACAGCGCAGGGGCTGCGACCGCAGCTGTTGCCGGAAGCCGCGACTTACCTGCCGCGTCTCGTGCTGCAGGCCGATGGCTCGGTGCTCACCGAACGTTGAGCGCCGAGCTGTCCGAACCGCCGCTGTCGCCACCGCGCCGCTGCCGCGATCGCACCTCGACCATCGCCTGTGCAGTGACTTCCTGCTGCTCCCACTGCCCGTAGAGCTGCCCCTTCGACGCCAGGTTGCGCAACCGTCGCCGCACCTCGGCCGACAGCGCCCCGGCCGGCGCCTTGCGGAACGGCGTGCCCGGCAGCGGCAGGAACGTGTGGCCGTGCACCTTCGCGCCCTTCGTCACCAGGCGATCCATCAGCGCCAGCGTCGCCTCGACGTCGTCCGGCTCCTCACCCGGCAGACCGAGCAGGAAGTCGACGTGCGGCACGAAGCCGTGTTCGACGCACAGCGCCACCGCGCGCTCGATGCAGGCACTGTCGTGGCCGCGCGCGCTGCTGGCCAGCACCCGATCGCTGCCCGACTGGCCGCCGAGGATCAACGCGCGGTTGCTGACCCAGCGCTTCAGAAGTCGCAGGCTCGCATCACTGCAGTGCTCCGGCCGCACCTCGCTCGGGAACGTGCCGAACCACAGCTTGCGATCGGGACCGATGTCCTCGCGCACCCCGGCGAGCAGCGCTTCGACGGCGGCGAGATCCGGCTCCGGCGCGAACGTGCCGTAGCTCAGCGACGTCGGCGTCAGGAAGCGGAAGTCGCGGAAGCCGCGGCCGACCAGCCAGCGCGCCCATTCCCGCACGTTGGCGACGCTGCGGTGGCGGAAGCTCGCGCCGGCGAAGTACGGCGTCTGGCAGAAGCGGCACGCGTAGATGCAGCCGCGCGTGATCTCGATCGGGCCGTAGCGTCCGTGCGCGGGTCCGAACGGTGGGAAGTCGTCGAGCGCGATGCGCTCGGCGCGGCCGTTCTTGCGCAGCACACCGTCGACCAGTGCGGCCACGCCGGGCACGGCCCGTGCATCACCACCGTGCTGCACGCACAGCACCAGATCGCGCACCAGCCGCTCGCCTTCGCCGATCGCGACCAGATCCCAGCCGGCACGCAGCGTTGCCTCCGGCTCGGCGCTCGCATGCACCCCGCCGCAGACGTGCAGCACCCGCGCGTCGTCGATGCGCGCCTTCACCGCCTGCAGCTCGGCGGTCATCTCGATCGCATCCGGCGAGTAGAACGACCAGCCGACCAGCACCCGCGCGCCCGGCGCCGCGAGCGCGTTCGTGATCGCGGCCACCACCGCGTCGACGCCGTTGGCGAACTCGATCGGCACCGCGGCGGTGCGCGGATCGGTCTCCAACGCGCCGGTCAGCACGTGGAACGCGAACTTGCCGGTGCGGCGGTAGGCCCAGACGACGGTCAGCATCGGCGGTAGCCGCGTTCGGTCACCACCGCGTCGAGCCGGCGGTCGTGCGGCTCGAGCGGAACCTCCTCGGCTTCCTGGCACGCGAACGCCACGCCGACGACGAACGGCCGCGCGCCCGCCGCATCGAGCTCGCCGAGGTAGGTGTCGTAGTAGCCCTTGCCCCAACCGAGCCGCCCACCGCGCGGGTCGAAGCCGAGCAGCGGGGCCAGCACGAGGTTCGGCACCACCACCGGCGCCGACGACAGCGGCTCGAACGTCTGGAAACCGGCGGGCCGCAGTTCGTCCGCTGCGCGCCAGCGGCGGAACTCCATGCGCGCGCCGACGAACGCCGGCAGCGCCAGCACGGCCCCGGCGGCGGCCAGCGCGGTCGCCAATGGCCGCGGATCCGCTTCGCTGCGCATCGGCCAGTAGAGCGACACGATGCGACCACCGACCCGGGCAGCCAGCGCCGCGCTGCCGTGCGCCGCGAGCTGCTGCGACCACGCCGCACGATCGGCGGCGGAGGTCGCGTCGCGACGACCGCGCAGCTGCGCCCGCAACGCCGCCTTGCGATCGCCGGAATCGCCCATGATCACCCGTTGCGGTAGCGCTCGCGGATCGCGGGCACCAGGTACTCGTCGAACGCGCGATCGATGCTGTAGTCGGGTGCCCAGCCCCAATCGCGCCTGGCGCAGGAGTCGTCGACGTCGGCCGGCCACGAGTCGACGATGCGCGCGCGCGCGACATCGGGCGCGAACGTGATCTGGGCGCCCGGGAACGCCTTCTTCACGCGGGCCATGAACTCGGCCGCGCTCGGACTGAACGCCGCGACGTTGTAGGCCGGCAGCTGCAGCTTCTCCTGCGGCGCGTCGAGCAGACCCATCAGCGCCTTGATCGCGTCCGGCATCGCCATGAACGGAATGCGTGCCTCGGGTGCCACGAAGCACGAGTACGGCTTGCCCTGCGCCGCCGCGTGCAGCATCTCGGGTCCGTAGTCGCTGGTGCCACCCGACGGCACCGTCTCCGCCGAGATCAGCCCGGGGAACCGCACGCTGCGGAAGTCGAGCCGCACCGACCGGCTGGCATCGGCCGCGAGGGCGCGATAGTGCCGCATGAAGTAGCGGCCGAGATGCTCGGCGTAGAGCTTGTTGACGCCGTACATCGTGATCGGCTCGAGCCCCTGGTCCTCGCGCACGCGGCCGAGCCGCGCCTTCTCGGCGAGCGACGGGATGCCGTAGACGGCGATCGAACTCGGGAACACGAACTTGACCGGCCGGCCGAGGCGCAGCGTCACCGACTGCGCCATGCGCAGCAGGTGCAGTGTGCCCTCGACGTTGATCTGGTGCGCGAGCTCGGGATCGCGTTCGCCGCGGGTCGACAACAGCGCGGCGAGGTGGAACACCGCCTCGATCTCGTGGTGCGCCGCCAGCTGGTCGAGCAGGTAGCGGTCGAGGATGTTGCCGGCGTAGGTCTCCAGGCACATCGGCCGGTACTTCTCGGGCAGCGGCGACAGGTCGAGGGTGACGATGCGATACCGGCCGTCCTGGTGGAGACGTTCGATCAGCGAACGGCCGATCTCGCCGTTCGCGCCGGTGACGAGTGCTACGGGGCGCTTGGACATCTGGGTCGGGAACGTAGAGCCCGACGCCCCGACATTCGACGGTCTGCCGGTCGCGGCGGCGGATGGCGTCCTGGCCGACCTCACCCCCCGTCCGCTACCGTGGGGGGATGCCGGAGCCGGAGCTGCAGGCGACCTTCACGTTCTCGAACGCCGACCTGGCGGACGTCCTGCTGCGCAGCCTGCGGCGACAACCGGAGCTGCGGCGGCGGCGCCTGCTCACCGCGCTGGCACTCGGTGTATTCGGACTGGTCATCGCGTCGCTGCTGCTGGTGCTGCTGCCGACCGAGTCGCCCGTGATGCAGTGGGCGCTGCCGGTCGCCGGCGCGCTGGCACCGATCGTGACGTTCCTGCTGCGGTGGCCGGCCACCACCCGTGCGGCACTGCAGCGCTGGGCGCAGCAGCAGCACGGCATGGGGCCACACACCTGCTCGATCGCGCTCTTGCCGAGCGGAGTGTACTGGGAGCAATCGGGAGACACCGGCGAGCACCCCTGGCGCAACGTCACGCGGATCCGGCTCACAGGTGACGACATCGAGTTCGACGGCCCCGCCTTGACCGTTGTTCGCCGCCGCGCCTTCGCCAGCGATGACGCGCGGGATCGGTTCCTTCAGGCGGCGCTGCGGCTCCGGGCCGACGCGGTCCGCGCCTCGACCTGAGACGGGCGACCTCCCGCCGTGTCCATGACATGGCCGGCCTCGCCCGCCGCGGCTGCTCGGCACTGGGAAGGTCCCCCGCGAGCGGTAGATTCCCCCGGCCCGAAGGTGCCACGCCCGCCACTCCATGATCTTCTCCGAACCGAAGTTCCTGCTGTTCTTCCTGTTGGTGTTCGGGGTGTACTGGGCCCTGCGGACCAATCAGCTCCGCAAGTGGTTCCTGCTGGCTGGCAGCCTGTACTTCTACGGGAGTTGGGATCCGCGCTTCCTGGTGCTGATCGTCCTGTGCGCGACGGTCGACTTCCTGGTCTCGCTGAAGATCGAGGCGGCCCGGGCCGCAGGCCGGCCGGTCAAGCGATGGCTGATGGTCAGCCTCGTCTACGACCTCGGCACGCTCGGCTTCTTCAAGTACTTCGACTTCTTCGCCGGGTCGTTCGTGAGCCTGCTGCGCGGCTTCGGCGTCGAGGTCGAGCCGTGGGTGCCGAAGATCCTGCTGCCGGTCGGCATCAGCTTCTTCACCTTCCAGGCGATGAGCTACACGATCGACGTCTACCGAGGCCAGCTGAAGGCGGCGCGCAGCTACCCCGACTTCCTGCTGTTCGTGACGTTCTTCCCGCAACTGGTCGCCGGGCCGATCGTGCGCGCGTCGGACTTCCTGCCGCAGCTCACCGAGAAGCGGCTGTTCAAGAACGTCGACGTGCACCTGGCCCTCGGCCAGTTCCTGTCGGGCTTCATCAAGAAGGCCGTCGTCGCCGACATGATCGCCGGCCCGGCCGATCTCGTGTTCCAGGACCCGAGCGCCTACACCGCCGGCTCGATCTGGATCGCGGTGTTCTGCTACTCGATCCAGATCTACTGCGACTTCTCGGGCTACTCGGACATGGCGATCGGCACCGCGCGCCTGCTCGGCTACGAGCTGTGCCCGAACTTCCGCTTCCCCTATCTCGCGACCAGCATCACCGACTTCTGGCGGCGTTGGCACCTGAGCCTGTCGACCTGGCTGCGCGACTACCTGTACATCTCGCTGGGCGGCAACCGCGGCGGGCGCTGGTTCACGCATCGCAACCTGATGCTGACGATGCTGCTCGGCGGCCTGTGGCACGGGGCCGGCTGGAACTTCGTCATCTGGGGCGCGATCCACGGCATCGCCCTGGTCGTGCACAAGGAATGGGTGCGGCACATGGGCGAGGGCAAGCTGCCGATCGTCTCGCGGCTGCTGACCCTCTACGTGGTTATGGCGGCCTGGATCTTCTTCCGCGCGACGTCGTTCGAGCAGGCCTGGCCGATGCTGAAGGCGTGGCTGTGGTTCGAGTCGCCGGGCACGAAGGAGCTGGTGATCTGGTCCCCGGTGCCGTCGTGGGGCCTGCCGCTGCGGTGTGCAGTGCTGCTGGCACCGCTGCTGCTCTGCCACGTCGCCGTCAGCGGCAACCTGCATCTGCGCCTGCGGGCGATCATGCCGCCGCTGCTCGTCACGCTGCTGCTCGGTGTGGTGGCGGAACTGGCGCTGATGTTCATGCCTCTGCAGGCCCGGCCTTTCATCTACTTCCAATTCTGAGCGGCGCCGTGCTGTCCCGACTACTCCACGTCCCTCTGTTCCTCACCGGACTGTTCGGTACCGCAGCCTGGCTGCATTGGTTCGAGCCGACCCCGTTCCTGAGTTGGGCCCGGCAGAAGACCGAACATGTCGTCCGGGGCAGAGCGGACTACGACACCCTGTTCCTCGGCTCGAGCCGGCTCAACTTCGGCCTGGACCCCATCGCCTTCGACACCAAGCTGAATGCACTCGGCTCGCCGTCGAAGTCGTTCAATCTGGCGCTCAGTGGTCACCGACAACACGACGTCAGCGCTGTCGTGAGTTGGTTGCTGGCCAACAAGCCGGCGGGTCTGCGGCGCGTGGTGATCGAACTGCATTCTTTCGCCCAGTCCGTCCGGGCCGGCGACTGGATGAGCGATCAGGAGCTGGAAATGCACATGGCGGGCGAATTCCTGCCGCGCTGTCGCTCGATCCTGCTCAGTACGGCGGCCTGGTCCGACAAGCTGCTCCAGTTCCGCTTCGTCCTCGCCCACAGCTCGACCAACGTGCTCCGCATCGGCCAGGCGACGCGCATTCTCGACGACTGGTTGGCGCTCGCCCGCGGCGAACCGTTGCCGAAGACCTATCCACCGCAGCGACGCGGCTGGTCCGCGATCGAGGAACTCGATCTGCCGCACGTCCATGCGGATCATGACAATTTCGTCTCCGGGAGAGTCGACTGTGCGGGCTACATCGGCCGGATGGTCGAGAACATCTGCCCGGACTTCCTAGAAGGAGGGTTCAACCTCGCGTCGGCCCGCGCTCAAGCAGCCGCACTGCGCGCGGCCGGAATCGAACCGACCTACGTCGTGATGCCTTCCTTCAGCATGAGTCACTTCGGGCGCGACGGGGTCAACGAGTTCGCGCGCGAAGCTCGAGTGCTGCAGCTGGACCGACCGGAGCTCCATCGCCCTCTGTACGACCTGTCGCTGTACTTCGACGCTTCCCACTTCAACACTGCGGGAGCCGCCTTGTTCTCGTCGTATCTCGCAGAGCTGATCGCCGAGTGCGAAGACAAGCCGGTCGACTACTCGCCGAAGCCCCGGATACTGCCCAGCTCGCCGATGGCGCTTGCCGCGACCCTCGTGGGCGATGGGATCGAGCTCCGAGCGGAGAACCTGCCGTTCGTCGGCGATCTGGTCGTCGCAGCATCGACAGAGTCCGCCGATCAAGACATCGACGGGCTCCGGATGCGCGTGGGCATGCCTCCGCGCTGGATCTGCAAGCTGAGTCGCAAGAGCCCGCTGCGGGCCGAAGGACGCATCGAGGCTCCAGGCCTGTCGGCCGGCGCCACGATCTACCTGCAGCTGAGTGTGCTGGTCGAGCAGGTGCACGTGGCAGTCAGTGACCTGGTCACGGTCGGCCCCCGTTGACCCGGATCCCGACGACCCGTCGTCAGCCGGCGTCGGTCCAGAACGCGTGCGGCAGCAGCTCGGCCGACTCGTCGCGACCCGGCCGCGCCTTGACGAACCACAGCGACCGATCGACGTGGCCGTTGGGCATCATCTTGCGATCGAAGCGCAGGCTGACGAGCCAACTGGTGTCGTTGCCGGCGAGGTCGCGCGGCACCTGCAACCGATCGAAACGCGCCCGCTGCATGCCGAGCCGCAGCCAGTCCCGCACCGGCGCGTGCGCGACCGGCACGTGGTCCGCATCGGCGAACTCGTAGACCGCTTTCGCCACGCGCTGCATCCGATCGGCATCGGGCGCCATGCCGAAGTCGACCAGCATGACTCCCGGCGCGACGCTCGGCCCAGGCTCGTGCAGACTGCCGTGCGCCATCACCAACGCCGCCGGATAGGCCGCCGCTTCGCGTTGCCAGACCTCGCCGAGCTTCTTCGCCGCCGCGTTGCGCACCAGCCACAAGCCGCCGAGCAGCACCACCAGGACGGCGAGGACCTGCAGCACCAGACCGAACGTGAAGATCGCCGTGATCGCGGCCGCGATCCCGAGCAGGATCGCGCCGAGCCCGATCAGCGTCGTGCGCATCTGCGCCATCGCATCGATCCGAACGCCGTTGCCGCCGTCGAGGCAGAACGGGTACTCGGGCCGCGCGCGCTCCCGGCCCGCGGCGGCGTGACGTTCCTGGACCTGGCGACAGAAGGTGGCGAAGTCTGGCTGTGGCTGCGGCATCTCGTTCCTCGGCGCGGGATCCTAGTGCGGCCTCGCGCCGCTGTCTGCTCGGGCCGTCGGTCGGCGCCAGTCTGTCTCGGACCCGTGCGGAACCCCGCAACCGCGCACGCCGCCGGCGCTCTGCCTGCTGCCGACGCAAATCCGCGACGTCGACCCGCTCGACCGGTGGCGCGCGCCTGACTGTTCCGCCGCATCCCTTGAGATGTCACTGCTCGGATCTTTTTTGGCCCCTGATCGGCCCGTCGTCCGCACGTGTAGGCAGCGCACCGATTCCCGAGCAGCCACAGCCATGAAGATCCTCACCGTGTTCCCATTCTCCATCCTCTGCGCCGCCGCGTTGGCGCAGAACCCAGTCGACCTCTCGACCTGGACCACCGAAACCTACATCGGCGGGGCCGCCAGCTGGACGCTCTCGTCGGGCAACACCACGGTCACGCAGTCGGTCAACGGCGCGCCGACGCTGTTCTACAGCCCGTTCGACGCGGCCTATCTGCGCATCGAGGGGAACATCAGGGTCGCCACCAACTCCGACGACGACTTCCTCGGCTTCGCGATCGGTTTCCGGCCCGGGGACAGCACCAACGCCAGCGCTGACTATCTGCTGCTCGATTGGAAGCGGACCACCCAGGGCTACAACCACGGCACACCGTCTTGCACTCCGGGCAGCACCGCCAACCGCGGCCTGGCGCTCTCGCGCGTCGAGGGCGTTCCGACGATGGACGAGTTCTGGGGTCACGTCAACCTCGACACCGTGCCCTGTTCGGGGCCGACCGACCGGGTCACCGAACTGCAGCGTGCGGCGACGCTGGGCAGCACCGCTTGGGTACCCAACCAGACCTACGTGTTTCGCATCGAGTTCTCGCCGAGCCGCCTCGTCGTCCATGTCGACGGCGTGCTGCAGATCGACCATTCGGGCACGTTCAGCAACGGCCGCATGGCCTTCTACAACTTCTCGCAGGCGAACACGGTCTACAGCCTGTTCACGACCGACTGCCTGTCCGGGTGGAACAACTACGGCACCGGTTTCCCCGGCACGCTCGGAGAACCGACGCTCGCCGCGTCGGCCGCCCCCGTGCTCGGCACGCAGATCGACATCCAGATGACCAGTGCCGGCACGGCAACGGCTGTCGGCCTGCTGGTCTGGGGCTGGGCGGAAACCAGCATCCCGTCCGGCTTCGGCGGCACCCTGCTGGCCCAGCCGGAAGTGATCGATGCCGTGTTGCTCCCGGCGGCGCCGGCCCTTGCGACCCGGCCGCTGAGCATTCCGCTGGCCTCGGTGTTCTGTGGCATGCAGGTCTTCACGCAGTTGGCTCATTTCGACCCTGGTGCAGCACAGGGCTTGGCGTTCTCACGTGGCATGATGCTGAACCTCGGCCAGTAAGCCGTCGGCCCCTGGCGAGCTGGTGCTTCCCGCTCACGCCGGCTCTTCGTACTCCGCGGCGAAGCGAACCGGGTCCCGCAAGACCTCGTGCAGCCACTCGGGCGAGAACAACGGTGTGCCGATCTCCACCACGATCGCGTGGCGCCAGTTGCTACCCCAGGGCAGATCGCCGTACTTGGCCACATCGACGTCGGATTCCCCGGTATCGCGGAGGAAGAAGTGCAGCACCTGGTCGCGCGTATCGTCCGTGTGCCACGTCGTGTTCACGAAGTGCTGGGGCGGCCTGTCGATGCTGCGCATCACCAACTCTTCGTCGAAGAGGTCGTGCACGCGTTCGCAGCCGGTGCCGTATGTGCACACGTAGGCACACCCGGCGTCCAGCAACCGCACTACCGCGATGTCGGTGGTCGCGATGCTCTCGGCGGCTGCGTTCCACGCCAGCAAGCAGACGAACGGCTTCGGCGGCAGCTCGGCCGACGAGAGCTCGGCTGCGGAACCGACCCGCAGATGCCAGAGTGTGCGCTCACGCTCCGGGTCGAACCCGATCTGTTCCGGTCGCTTCGCCAAGGTCGGAAGAGCCTACTTCGCCTGTGTATCGCGCGCCTGCAGCAGCGCCATCGCCACGCGCGCGTTCGCCCGGCGGGGCAACGGGCGGCAACCCAGGCGAGGGCCTCTGCCCTTGCTCGAAGCCTGATCGACTTCAGCAGGGGGCGCGCTCGGTCCGTTCTTGGCGAAGCGAGAGGGTCGTAGGATCACGCCAATGCCGGCCCCTCGTCTCGCCCCCGTTCACTTCGCTCGCGAGTGCGCCGTGATCACCGCTCTGTTGCTTGCCGCCTGCCGCGCGCCGCACCTCCCCGTCGGCACGCCAGCGCCGAAGATCACGGCCGAGTGGCTGCGAGGCGAGCCCGTCGATCCCGCGACTGCGCAGTCGGTCGTCGTCGTCGACCTGTTCGCTACGTGGTGCGGGCCGTGCATGGACACGATCGACGAACTCGACGCGCTGCAGCGGCGCTACGCGGGTCATGGCGTCCGCGTCGTGGCACTGGCGGTTCGCGACGGTCGCGAACCGGTCGAACGGTTCGTCGCCGAACGAGGGCGCGATCACGCCTATGCGATCGCGTTCGACGCGACGGGAAATTCCTTCGACGCGTGGCGCAGCAACGCACTGCCTACCAGCTACGTCGTGGGGCAGGACGGCGTGATCGTCGCCGTGACGCATCCGAGGGAGCTCGACCGGCAGGTCGCGACGGCGCTGCTCGGGCGCACGCGCGGGACGGCGCAGGCCCTCGAGTTCCACGAGGCGGCGCAGTCGGCACGTGAGGCGAAGGACTGGTCGGAACTCGAGCAGATCGCGGACGAGCGCTTGCACCTCGAGGGTGCGTCCGTGCCGGCGTGGATCGCGAAGGTCGAGGCGCAACGCGATCCGACTGCGAGCGCCGCGGTCGCGCGCACCGCGATCGCGGCGATGAGGGACGATGCCTTCTCGCTCGCAGGACTCGTACACGGTCTCGCTCTCCGCGGCCGGCTCTGCGCCGTCGGCCTCGAGGCGCACGCGGCGCTGGAACGCGCGCGCTGTGACGTGCCGAGTCTCCACGTGCGCACGGCGCGCGTGCTGGCCGCGCATGCCGCAGGCCCCGAGGCGCTGCCAGCACTCGAGGCCGCCCTGCTCGACGAGCTACGCGAGCAGCCCGTCGAGCTGCTCGCGGTCGTGTCGCCCTTCGCGCTCGGTCTGCCGTGGCTCTCGGCCGAGCCGCCCCTCGCCGTGCAGCCGGATCCACAGGCCCTCCATGCGTTCCGCGTTCGCGTGCTCGAGATCGCGTCCAAGGACCTGCCCGGCGCACGCGTCGACGAGCCATTGCTCGACGCCCTTGTCGAGGCGAAGGCAGGCGAGCCGCGCGTCACCGAGGTGGGGCGCCGGATCGTCGCGCGCGAGGCGAGGAACGCGGATGCGTTGAACTCGCTGGCCTGGTGGCTGCTGCGGGAGGGCGAACCGGACCCCGTCGCGCTGCCGACCGTTCACGCCGCCGTCGACGCGATGACGGCGATTCCGGGGTGGGACACGGCGATGCGGCTCGACACGGTGGCGCTCGCGCGCTTCGTCGCGGGCGACGTCGACGAAGCAGTCCGTCTGCAGGAGCGCGCGATCGCGATGCTGCCGTCGCCGCGGGCGAGTTACGAGCGAGCGCTCGCGCGCTATCGGGGTGCGCGTGACGAACGAGCGAAGCGCTGAGCGCGTGGATGCTCATCGGCCGGCGCTCGGCTCGGCCGATTGTCCCGCTAGCTCGTCGAGCGCCGCTGTCGCGCCATCCCCACACCGGCGCCCTGGGTTGCCAACAAAGGTGCGCCCACGCTCGATTCCGTCCCGCCAGCGCCACATACCCATGATGCCACGCCCCCTGCTCCTGTTCGCGACGGTCAGCGCAGCTGCGATCGCCCCGGCCCAAGCCCGCATCACCTACCTCACCGCGCCGCCGCAGTTGACCTTCGGCGCCCGCGAAGCCGTGCCCGCATCACTCGTGCGCATCGTGCACGCGATCACCGGTGAACCGGTTGCCGGTGCCGAGCTGTTCGCGATCGGCGAAGCGGCGCACCCCCTGCCCGGTCAGTTCCGTGCCTTGGCGCGCGTGGTCGCCGACGCGAACGGCATCGCCTACGCGCCCCATCGCGAGGCCTGGCTGATGACGCGCGCGACCGGACTGGGACCGACGATGCAGCTGGCGCCCGAGCACCGCGTGCTACCGCTGTCGCCAGCGGTCGACGTGCCGATCCGGCCGGTCGATTGGCTCGGCCGACCGCTGGTCGGTGCGATGTTCGGCTTCTGTGGCGGTTGCGGCCACACGCCCGACCTTGCCACCGCCTACGTCGAAGCAGACGGTGTGGCGTGGTTCCGCGACATCGACCCGCGCGGCAGCTTCGCCGACATCTATCCGGACACGGCACCCGTCTGCTTCGCCTACACGAGCACCGACTGGGTGCCCGGCGACGCGCCCGAGGAGTTCGCCTACCAGCGCGGCCAAGAACTGCACGGCACCGTGCTGCAACCGGACGGCACCCCGGCGAAGCTCGTGCCGGTCGGAACCTCCGGCGTGCACCGCGGCCCGTGGACCGAGACCGACGGCAAGGGCCGCTTCCGCCTGTTCGGCCTGTCCGAGGGCGAGAGCTTCTTCGTCGAGCACGCCGGCCGACAGATCGAGTGCCCGTGGCCCGAGGCGATGCCGTGTGAGCTGCGACTGCCGCCGCCGGACGGCGATCCCGTGCAATCGCTCGTGCCAGAGCGGCCCGGCGATCCGAACGGTCCGAACGATCCGGGCGAGTTGCGCACCAACATCGAGTTCGTCGACCCGGACGGCAGCGCCGTCGATGCACGCAGTTGGTGGACGAAGGACGGTCGCCGGCAGCACGTGCGCGGCTCCGGGCCCGAGTGGCTGGCGCCAGGCCGCTATCAGGTCCGGATCGAACACCCGGACCACGCCGTCGTCGAACGGGAGCAGGTGGTCCTGCCCGCAGAGGACCAGGCATTCCGCTTCGAGCTGCCGCGCCTGCCGACCGTGCAGATCGTCGCCGAGGGGCTGGTGGACGGCACTCTCACCGTCGTGCGCGCCGATTCGGAGCGCGAGTTCGAGGCACCGTTCGGATCGATCGAGGTGCCCGTGCGCGCGGACGAGACGTTCGCCGTGCGACTGCGCCACGCCGAGACGCAGCAGAGCCGCTGGTTCCAGTTCGACGGCCGGTCGGCGCTGGCGCTGGGTACGGTGCGCGTCGCCTGGTTCCCGCCGACGAAGATCACGGCGCAGATCGTCGACGAACGCGGTGCACCCGCCGCCGCCGACGTGCGCCTGTTGCCGCGCGCCATGGTGCTGCAGTCGGACATACCATTCGATCCGCGCACGATCGACCAGCTGGTGGCCGCACCCGATGGCGCGGTGGCGCTGAGCAGTGAGCAGGACCGACTGTGCTTCCTCTACGTTCGACCGATCGCGCCGGAGCTGCGACCGCGACTGGTCGCGGTGCCGATGCCGGCGCGAGCTGATGACGTCCGCGTCGAACTCGGCCGCATCGCGCTGAGCAGAACGTCGCAGCTGGTGCTGCGCAGCGCCGACGGCAGCCTCGCGGCAGGCAATCGAGCGCAGCTGCTGCGCCCGGGTTACGGCTGCTTCCATGGCGGCGGTCTGCCGTGGTTCCCACTCGATGAACGCGGCCGCTGGCTCGGGCCGGACCTGATGGTCGGCGACGGCGTGCTGGTGCCCGGCTCGAAGCCCGGCGAGCTGCCGCTTCGCCACGTCGTGCGCGACGTCGCCCCCGCCGTCGCCACGACGCCGACCGGCCGGCTTGGCTTGCGCGTGCGCGACGCCGACGGCAATCCGCTGGCCGCGACGGTGCTGGTGCGCGAATGCGCCTTCGCCTGCGCCGGCGAGCTCGAACTCGGGCAGCTTCCGCCCGGTCCGATGGTGCTGTTCATCCTGGCTGAGGGCCGCAAGACCGCGCGCATCGAACTGGCGATCGATGCCTCGCGAGGGCCGAACGAGACCCGGCCGATCGAAGTGTCGCTGCCGAAGCTCTGATCGCTGACGACCCCACCTCGCGGTCCAACCAACGACAACCGGGTTGCGGCACAGGCCCTGGCTGCGCACGACCGACGCCACCTGTGGGCGAGTCAGCGATCTCGCCGGCGGAACTCGCCGACCAGCAGCAGCAAAAGCAGCCCGACCACCACACCACCGCAGATGCCGACCAGTGCGCCGAAGCCGACGTTGCCGAGCGCAACACCGCAGCCAGCGCCCAGGAACCAACCGAGGAACATGCTGCCGAGCAGGGTGCTGCCGAGCCGGCGCTTCCGCGCCCACCCGGCTTCCGGTTCTGGTTCGGACATGCTTGCACCTCTAGAGCCTTGCCCGTGCAGATTCACGGAGCGTCATTGGATCAGCGACTGGAGTAGGGCAACCAGCGCCTCCGTCTGGTCGCCGAACATCGTGATCCCGCCCGCTACACGTTCCACCTGAGCCGTCGGCATCTGCTCGGCCGCAGCTCGGCCTCGAAATGGGCGTGCCTGGTCGATCTGCCCCACCACCACACCGGCACCCAGCACAGCGGTATTGCCACTCGGCCGCAGCCGGCCGAGCAACAGATGCAGCCGCGCGCTGTTGCCGCCGCCGTTCGGTCGGTGGGGTGGGCACGCACGGCGCGGGAGGTCAGCGAATGGGGGCGCGGATGCTGGGGGAGCCTGGGCCGGTGGCGGCGAACCGGCCCGGTCGCGCCCGTGTCCCACGGTCGCTCGATGTGGCAGACTCACCCCATGGCCCACGTCCTCGTCGCCGGAGTCGCGTTGCTCGTCGTCACCTCGATGCCGGCGCAGGCGGTGTTGCAGGTCCCGGCCCAGTACGCGCAGATCGACGCGGCGATCGCCGTGGCACAGCCCGGGGACGTGGTCGAGGTGGCAACGGGTACCTACGCCAGCTTCACCTGCACCAAGGCCATCACCATCACCGCGGCGGTCGGCGCGACCGTGCAGATCGAATGCGCGATCCAGTTCGTCACCACGACGGTCGGCTTCGCCATCGCCGCCGGTGGGTTCGCCAAGGTCCAGGGCCTGCGGTTCATCAACGCGTCGTACCTGCTGGTGCAGCGTGTCGCCGTCACCGCCGGCCGCGTCGCCTTCGAGAACTGCCACTTCGAGGGCGCGTACAACGGCGATTGCGGGCTGCGTGTCGATGGCGCCGCGGTGTGGCTGCGCGCCTGCCGGTGCAGCGGCCACGAAACCCCGGGCCCGTCCTCGATCCCCGGGAACGTGTTCCCCTGCGCCGGTCTGCTCGCGACGAACGCGTTCGTCGCCGCCGTCGACTGCGAGTTCGCCGGTGGCGGGCTGATCGCGACCGGCCTGACCTCGGCCGGCGACGGCTTGCGCGCGATGGCCTCGATGGTGCACCTCGTGCGCTGCGTAGTGATCGGCGGCGACAGCGCGTCGCTCGGCTGCTTCTATCCCAACGGCCACGGTCTGCACGTGATCAACGGCACCGGCACGTGGGTGGTCGACAGCACGCTGCGCGGCGGCAGTGGGCCGGGCTGTGCGAGCGGCGGCGATGCGCTGCGCAACGCCGGCACCGTGCCGGTGCACCTGACGCGCGTCGTCACGCTGCCTGGCGTGGGCACGAGCGGTTCGGGTGCCGCGGTCTTCGGGCCGAGCGTCGTCGACACCGCACTCGGTCTCGCCGGTCCGACCGTCGATCCTCGGCTCGGCAGTCCGTACCGCATCGACTACCGGGCCAACCCGAACGAATCGATCCTGCTGTTCGTCAGCGATGGTCTCGTGCCCGCGGCGCCGGTGGTTTCCGTGGAACCGACCTGGCTGGTGGGGCTGTCGCCGTTCGTCGCGCTGCTGGTCGCGGATGCCGCGGGCTTCGCGTCGTTCCAGACCACGATCCCGAACGCGCCGTCGCTGCGGTTCTTGTCGCTGTGGCTGCACGCTGCCGTGTGGCCATCGCTGCCGCTGCACGTGGCGCCGCCGATCGGCGGCGTGGTGCGGTAGGCGCGGGTCGAGACCGCATGTTCCGTGGCGGCTGGACGAGTCGCCGTCGCGCGCGCGGCCGAGGGTGAGCAGCAATCGCCGGGGAGTAGGCGTTTCAAGCGGCGGTCCCGGACCACCCGGGCCCCGGTCCCGCCATCCTCCCGCCTGCGCACGCCCCCCATCCAGCCGGTCGTGCCAGCCCGTTCCAGCCCCGTTTCGGCCTGTTTCGCGCCCGACCAGGCCCGCCCTCAATCCGCAGCGATCTCCTGCAGCCGTCCCGCCTCGACGTGCCAACGCCGCGTCAACCGCACCGTGTCGAGCATGCGGCGGTCGTGCGTCACCAACAGCAAGGTGCCGTCGAACGCATCCAGGGCCAACTCGAGTTGTTCGATCGCCTCCAGGTCGAGGTGATTGGTCGGCTCGTCGAGCACCAGCAGATTGACGCCGCGCGCCTGCAGCAGCGCCATCGCCACGCGCGTGCGTTCGCCAGGCGACAGCGACGACGACGACCGGACCAGGAACGCCGTGCCGAGCCCGAACTTCGCCAGCAAAGTGCGCACCTCGCTGGTCGGCCAGTCCGGCATGCAGCGCCCGAACGCCTCGAGCACCGGCAGCTCGCCTTCGAACTGCGCCCGCGCCTGATCGATCTCACCGACCACCACGCCCGCACCCAGCGCGGCGGTTCCCGCACTCGGCTGCAGCCGGCCGAGCAACAGCTGCAACAGCGTGCTCTTGCCGCCGCCGTTCGGCCCGGTGATCGCGACCCGATCGCGCACCATCAGCTGCACCTCGACCGGCCCGAACGCGAACGTGCCGCGCTGCACCTCGGCGCCGCGCAGCGACGCGACCAGGTCGCCCGGCCGCGCCGCCGCGGCGATCGAGAACTGCAGCTTCCACTCCTTGCGCGGCGCCTCCTTGACCTCGAGCCGCTCGATCATGCGCTCGGTCTGTCGCACCTTCGCCGCCTGCTGCTCGGACTGCTCGCTGCGGAAGGCACGGCCGATCTTGTCGTTGTCGCGCGCCTTGCGCCGCGCGTTCTTGACGCCCTTCGCCATCCATGCGCGCTGCCGCCGCGCCCGCGCCTCGAGTTCGGAGCGCCGGCCGGAATAGGCTTCGTAGGCCTCTTGCGCGTGCCGCCGCGCGACCGACCGCTCCTCGAGGAACGCCGCATAGCCGCCGCCATACGTGACGACCCGCAGCAGACTGCGGTCGATCTCGACCACCTTGTTGACGGTGCGGGTCAGGAACTCGCGATCGTGACTGACCAGCACCGTCGGCGCCTTCAGGTCCTGCACGAACTCCTCGAGGTGGTCGAGGCCGTCGATGTCGAGGTCATTGGTCGGTTCGTCGAGCAGATACGCGTCGTAACGCGACAGCAGCAGCGCGGCGAGGCCGGCGCGCGCCGCCTGGCCACCCGACAGCGCCGTCATCGCAAGTTCGAGATCGACGTCGAGGCCGAGCTCGGCGAGCACGGCCGCGGTGCGTTCGTCGATGTCGGCGCCACCGAGCGCGAGCCAGCGATCGAGCGCCTCGGTGTAGCGATCGTCGGCACCGGGCACACCGTCCGCCATCGCCTGCGCCGTCTGCTGCATCGTCGCATCGGCGGCGGCGACGCCGGTGCGGCGCAGCAGGAACGCCTTCACGCTCTCGCCGGGCAGGCGTTCGGGCTCCTGCGCGAGGTAACCGAGCGTGCCGGTCGGCGGCGCCAGGTGCACGGTGCCGGCGTCGGGCGCCCGCAGGCCGGCGAGGATGCGCAGCAGGGTCGACTTGCCGGAGCCGTTCGGGCCGACCAGGCCGATGCGATCGCCGGGTGCCACGACGAGATCGAGGCCGGCGAACAGTTCGCGGCTGCCGTAGGAAGCGGCCAGGCCGCGGGCGTGCAGGGTGACGGTCACCGGCCCAGTCTGGCACGGCGGGCGGCCGTGGCCAACGTCGCTGCGAGCCCGCCCCGATCCGATCGCGCCGTATCGGGAGCGAACCGCCTTGCTCCCACCTGCGAAACCCGTGGCGGCAACCGCGCGCCCGAACGACCGTCGCCAGCGCACCCAGGACGGAACCGGCTCCTGGACCAGCCCGCGCGGTCGCCCCAAGACCCGTTCGCAACGGTCCGACAGCAGACCTTTGCCAATGAAAGCGCCGGCGCGCAAACTCTACGCCCTAACCGCCATACCGCAGGAGACCTCGCCCGATGTTCGCCCAGCGCATGCGTCAGAAGGAGTCGGAATTCTACTTCGTCAGTTACCCGGCCGAGGACCTGCTGCGCAAAGTGCGGTTCGTCACCCGCTTCTACGGCGAACGCGGCCAGAGCATCGGCGGCGACGCGCCGGAAGATGCCAAGGGCAAGGCGAAAGAGCCCGACGAAGTCGAGCGCTACGTGCAGGCGATCGAGAAGAACAGCAAGTCGTTCCAGCGCGATCTCAACCGCAGGAAGATCCGCCAGATCAAGGACTTCTACCGCAACGAGTCGCGCCAGCCGGTGGTGCCGGGCGCGGTGCTGCTGTTCTCGCCGGAGAAGCTCGAGTTCCAGCCCATGAAGGGCATGGAGCGCGCCGGCAACCTGGTCGAACCGCGCGGCGACTTCCTGATCATCGACGGTCAGCACCGCCTCGCCGGCCTGCACTTCTACCTGCAGGAGAAGGACGCCGATCGCCGCATCGACGTGCCGGTCGTGATCTTCGACGGCAAAACCGGCGACTTCGCGACCGAGATGTTCGTCGTCATCAACAGCACCCATACCCGCATCAACAAGTCGCACCTGATCGACCTGTACGAGCGCATCGAGTGGGGCACCGACCCGGAGAAGAAGTACGCGGCGTCGCTGGTGCGCGCCCTCTACGAGGAGGACGACAGCCCGTTGCAGTACCACATCAACATGCTCGGCGGCCGCAGCCACCAGGAGATGTGGATCAACCAGGCGCAGATCTTCGGCGAGGTGCTGAAGCTGATCGCCCGTAAGGACGCGCAGCACCGCTTCAAGGACGGCCGCGGCTGGAGCAAGGACCGCGGCTACGGCCTGGTCCGCGACACCCTGAAGGCCCTGCGCAGCTCGTTCGGCAGCGCCTGGGGCGACAACAAGAACTACATGGTCACGCGCGACGTGACGATCGAGGCCATGCTGCGGCTGTGCGGCGACGTCGCCGCGAAGACCGATGCGGCGATCATGCCGGGGCCGGAACTGGTGAAGCTGCTCGAGGCCCGCTGCAAGCCGATCGGCGAGCTGGTCAGCGAGTTCCGCCGCGAAGGCTTCTACGAGCGGTTCCCGGCCCGCGGCCAGCTCGAGCGCATCGACATCATCAAGCGGCGGTTCGCGCGTCAGGCCCGCTTCGAGTGAGACGCGGCGGGCGGCCGGCTGCCGCGATCACGCCGGCCGCGACGCGCTGCCCGAATCGACCAGCTGGCGCACGTGCTCGGCGCGCTGTTGCCACGTGCCCAGCGGCGCATGTTCACGCGATGGGCAGAGTTCGGCGAGCGGGCAGTTGGCGCAGTCGGGCCCCTTCGCGACACAGACGTAGCGACCGAGCAGCAGGATGCGGTGGCCGATGTCGATCCACTCGTCCTTCGTGAACCGCTGGCAGAGCTCCTGCTCGACCTTGTCGGCGGTGGTCGCGACGGTGAAACCCAGCCGCTGACTCACGCGCATCACGTGCGTGTCGACGACGATGCCGGCCGCGATGCGATAGGCGACGCCGAGCACGACGTTCGCCGTCTTGCGCGCGACGCCGGGCAGCTGCAGCAACGCCGCCATGTCGCGCGGCACCTGCCCACCATGCTGCTGGTGGACCATCAGGCTCGCCCCCTGGATCGCCTTGGCCTTGTTGCGGAAGAAGCCGGTGCGGTGCACGACCGCCTCGACGTCCTCGCGCGGCGCGGTCGCGAGCGCTACCGGCGTCGGATACTTGGCGAACAGCACCGGCGTCACGGTGTTGACGGTGCGATCCGTGCTCTGCGCGCTCAGGATCGTCGCGATCAGCAGCGTCCAGGCGTCCTTGTGTTCCAGCTCACACCGCGGCTGCGGCATCGCACAGGCGAGTCGCGCTCCGACTTCGCGGGCGTCAGCGGCCGGACCGGCCGGAGTTGCGGGCTTTTTCCTGGCTGCCACGGGCGGGAAAGGTAGGGACCGACCGCCTCGGCCTCAACTGCGCTCCCCGAACACTGCGGTGCCGATGCGCACCAGCGTGGACCCGGCCGCCACCGCAGCCTCGAGATCCTGGGACATGCCGAGACTGAGGATCGGCAACTCCAGCCCCGAAGCGGCCGCCAACGTGTCGCGCAACGCGGCCACCTGGGCGAACACCGGGGCCGGATCCCCGACCAGCGGCCCCATCGCCATCAGGCCGCGCACGGCGAGGGCCGGACAATGGCGCTGCACGTGCTCGAGCAGCGCCGGCGCTCCGGCCGGTGACGTGCCGTGTTTGGTCGCGTCCCCGCTCGCATTCACCTCGATCAGCACGTCGAGTCGGCGCGACTGCCGCGCCAGCTCGCGCTGCAACTCGTCCGCGAGCTTCACCCGGTCGAGACCGTGCAACAGCGCGAGCCCCGGCACCCGCAGCACGTCGCGCACCTTGTTGGTCTGCAGCGAACCGATCAGGTGCCAGCGCAGATCCGGCAGCTCGGCGAGCTCGGTGGCCTTCGCCGCCAGCTCCTGCACGCGGTTCTCGCCGAAACTGCGCTGGCCCTCGGCATGGGCCGCGCGCACTGCCGCGGCGGGATACGTCTTGCTGACCGCGAGCAGCTCGACCGCATCGGCCGGCCGCCCCGCCGCGGCGACCGCCGCCGCGAGGCGCCGGCGCACGGCCGCGAGGTTGCGCGCGATCGGATGCTCGCTGCTGTCAAGTTCGCTCATACCTCGTCGGGCCAGTGCGCCGTCAGCGGCCCCGGGAACAGCATGCGTCCACGCCGCAACAGCGACTCGCGGCCTTCGATCGGGAAGCCCGACAGCAGCGCGTCCCAGGCCTCGTAGTGGTCGCACTGCTGCACCCATTCCCGCAGCGCGTGCCCGATGCGCGTCTCGCCGGCATGGCGGTCGCCGAGGTGGCGCGCGAGCTTGCGCATGAACGCCATCGACTCCTCGCGGAACGTCTCCGGCCGGATCTCGTCGGGGCGGAACCCGAAGTCGCGAAGCAGTTCCTCGCGATACGCGGAGGCGATCTGCGGCAGCGAAGCTCCGAGCTGCAGTTCGGCGGTGGCGGAGCGTATGTCCATCGAGGGACCCAGGGTAGGCCGCACGGCATCACGTGCCAAGCGACACCGCCGCGGAAGCTCGCCAGTGGCGAGACTGCCGCCGAACTGACGACGCAGCGGGGCTGTGGGCGTCGTTTCGCTGCTGGCGCGTCCCGCGTGGCGGCGTCGGGGGAAACGCTGATTTGTCTCGCCCCTGGCGAGACAAATCAGTGCCGGAAGTGACGCTGCCCCGTCATCACCATGGCCATGCCGTGCTCGTCGGCGGCCTCGACCACTTCCTGGTCGCGCTTGCTGCCACCCGGCTGGATCGCGGCCGTCGCTCCGGCCTTGGCGCACACCAGCAGCCCGTCCGCGAACGGGAAGAACGCGTCGCTGGCCACGACGCACCCCTTGCTGCGGTCCCCGGCCTTGTCGACCGCGATCTTCGCCGAGTCGACGCGACTCATCTGGCCGGCGCCGACGCCGACCGTGTAGCAGGCGCCGTCGTCGGCGGCACGCGCCAGCACGATCGCGTTGGACTTCACGTGCTTGCACACCTTCCACGCGAACGCCATCGCGGTCCGTTCGGCATCGCTCGGCGCCCGTTTGGTGGCGACGTCCTGACGCGGAGCCTCGGCCGGGAAATCGGCGGTCTGCAGCAGGAAGCCACCCGAGACCGGTCGGGCGACGAAACGGTGCCGCAGCGTCGTGTCGGGCACGCCACCGAGATCCAGCACCCGAACGTTGGCGCCCCACTTGGCTTGCTGCAGCACCTCGACCACGGCCGGTTCGACGTGTGGCGCGACGATGACCTCGAGGAACGTGCCGCTCGCCACGATCGCCGCGGCGGTCGCCACGTCGAAGGTGCGGTTGGTGGCCAGGATGCCGCCGAACGCCGAGACCGGGTCCCCCGACAGCGCGAGCTCGAAGGCGCGCGGCAGGTTGGGGGCGACGGCGGTGCCGCACGGATTGTTGTGCTTCACCAGCACGCAGACGGGCCGATCGAATTCGAGCGCCAGGGCCAGCGCCGCGTCGGCATCGAGGATGTTGTTGTAGCTGAGTTCCTTGCCGCCGAGCTGCTTGCTGTTGGCGAGGCTCGGCGAGGGTTCGCCGAGCGTGTAGAAGGCGGCCTTCTGGTGCGGGTTCTCCCCGTAGCGGAGGTCCTGCAGCTTCTCGCCCGAGAACGCGATGCGGCCGGCGAAGAACTGCTCGCCGGGGGCGGTGCGGCGCTCGCAGTCGAACCACTGCGCGATCGCGGCATCGTAGGCCGCCGTGTGCGCGAACGCCTTCGCCGCCAGCTTGCGCAGCAGCTCGGCCGGCAGCGTGCCGCCGTTGTCGCGCAAGCTGCGCAGCACGGCGGGATAGTCGGCGGGGTCGACGACCACGGCGACCGCGTGGTGGTTCTTGGCGGCGCTGCGGATCATCGCCGGGCCACCGATGTCGATCTGCTCGACGATCTCCTGCCGGGTGATGCCGGGCTTCTTGACCGTCTCGCGGAAGCGGTAGAGGTTGACGCACAGCACGTCGATCGGATCGATCTGGTGCGCGGCCATCGCCGCGCGATGGCCGTCGTCGTCGCGCCGCCCGAGCAGGCCGCCGTGCACCTTCGGGTGCAGCGTCTTCAGCCGGCCGTCCATGAGCTCGGGGAAGCCCGTGTAGTCGGCGACCTCGGTCGTCTCGACCCCGGCGTCCGCCAGCGTGCGAGCGGTGCCTCCCGTCGACAGCAACCCGAAGCCGGCGTCGGCGAGTCCGCGGGCGAACTCGACGATGCCCTGTTTGTCGGTGACCGAGAGCAGCGCGCGTCTCATCGCTTGGCCATGTCCTTGCGCATCTTCAGATAGCCCTCGATGAACGGATCGAGGCGTCCGTCGAGCACGCCCTGCACGTCCGAGGTCTCGACCTCGGTGCGCAGGTCCTTGCACATCTGGTAGGGCTGCAGCACGTAGCTGCGGATCTGGTTGCCCCAGCTGATCGAACCGCGGTCGCCGTAGAACTTCGCCAGCTCCGCCTCGCGCTTGCTGAGTTCGAGCTGGTAGAGCTTCGACTTCAGCGTGCGCATCGCCGACTCGCGGTTCTTGTGCTGGCTGCGTTCGGCCTGGCACGCGACCACGATGCCGGTCGGCATGTGCGTGATGCGGATCGCCGACTCGGTCTTGTTGACGTGCTGGCCGCCGGCGCCCGAGCTGCGGAACGTGTCGACCTTGAGGTCTTCCTTGCGGATGTCGACCTCGATGGTGTCGTCGAACTCGGGCACCACTTCGACCGAGGCGAACGACGTCTGCCGCCGGCCCTGGCCGTCGAACGGCGAGATGCGCACCAGCCGGTGCACCCCCTGCTCGGCCTTCAGCTTGCCGTAGGCGTAGGGGCCCCGGATCACGATCGTCGCGTTCTTGATGCCGGCTTCCTCGGCCGCCTGGAAGTCGGTCTCCTCGACCGTCATGTCGTTCCTGGCTGCCCACTTCACGTACATGCGCAGCATCATCTCGCACCAGTCCGAGGCGTCGACGCCACCGGCGCCGGGCTGGAGCGTGACGATCGCGTTCATCGCGTCGTGCTCACCGCCCAGCATCAGCTGGAACTCGAGCTGGTCGAGGCTCGCGGTGATCTTGGCCTCGGTGTCGACCAGGTCCGCCTCGACGGCGGCCGGCTCGTCGGCGCCCATCTCGATCAGCACCCGGCCGTCGTCGATCAAGCGCAACAGCTTGTCGATCGGGTCGACGACCTGGAAGCACAGCTTCTTCTTGGCCACGACCAACTGGGCCCGCTCGGGCTCCTCCCAGAAGCCCGGCTGGGACATCTGGTTCTCGATGTCGGCTAGCTCGCGGTGACGGCGAGGGTAGTCAAAGTGACACCTTGAGCGATTCGACGCGCTCGTCGGCCGCCTTCAGCGCGGCCCGGTGATCGTTCAGTCCCATGGGGCGAACGATCTGAGCGATCGATGCGGCGCTTTTCCAGGCGCGTCACCGACCGCAGCGAGAAAAGTGGGACCCGCGACGGGCACTGCAGGCAAAGGATCGAAGTCGGCGAATCATGGCCCGTCGCGGGTTCCGTGTTCGTTCCCCGGCTTCACCGGTGGCTGATTCTCGGCGCCACTGGTGCGCGCATGAGAAGCGCTTCGACGACGACGAGCGGTCGTCGTGCACCGCGCACGGCACAGGGACGGTCGCACCGGGGGAACACCTCGACGGAGCATCGTCGACGGGCGTTCGATTCTCTCGCAGTGGGATCGGCGGCGCGCCGGCGCGCCGCGGCGTGTGACTTCTCGGCACGCCAACGGATCGGCCCGGTGGCGGCGAACGATCAGGGCCGCAGCAGTCGATGGATGGCCACGAAGAACTGCTGCCAGGCCGCCTGCGCGCGCACGCAGTCGCGGCGCACCTGCCCGTCCCGCTCGAAAGTCTCGGCGAGCAGCTCGAGCAGCGACACCCGCTGCCCGTCCGTCAGCGCAGGATCGAGGATGCTGGCGGCCATCGGTCGCACAGCGGCCAGGAACCGGGGGTCGTGGTTGCGGTGGCGGCTGGAGAGCTCGTCGAGCAGCGAGTCGATGCGTTCCATGGGGCTTGCCGGCGGGAACTCCGCCGCCGAAGACTAGCACGCCACATTCGCTGCGGCGTGAGAACGTCCCGACCGCTCGGCGCCATGGGCCACCTGGGCCGGCCGCCTCACAGGATCGTCATGCTCGAAGTGCCCAGGCGCTTGCGCGCGACCGCCTCGGACGACTTGTAGCTCTTCAGCTTGTTGTAGAGGGTCTTGGTGTCGATGCCGAGGACGCGGGCCGCCCGGGTCTTGTTGCCGTCGGTGGAGGCCAGCACGCGCTGAATGTGGCGCTTCTCGACCTCGGCCAGAGTCAGCTTCAGCGCGTCGTCCGAGTTGGCTTCGGTGACCAGGCGCTGCAGCGAGGTCGACGGCTCGACCAGCACCATGTCGAACTCACCTCCCTGCAGGCAGCCGCGCAGCTCATCGAGCGACGAGCACGCACTCACCATGCAGCCCCACGGTGCCGTGGCGGCGGCGAGGGGGGCGGCGGACGGGTCCCGGGCGGAATAGAGGAGCAGGCGTTTGCCGAGGGTCATGAGCGGTCCAGACAAAATCACGCTGGCCTTGTGGTCCGGTTGCGGGGCCGGCCGTTGGCATAGCGGGGTGGTGGGTCGGATGGGTCCTGCGGGCGCGCGGGACCTGCTACGGCACGTCGACGAAAGCGCGAGCTTCCTGCCGACATTTCCGGATTCATGGTCCCGAACGCCCGCATCGGGGCAAGGGCCCCCCGGCTACCCGTTCTGCCAGCCGATGTAACCCGTTGGCCAAACTATCCCGAGGTGCATTGCACCGCGAGGTGGACCCACCCGGCAAGGTCCGCCGCCCGGCTGCCGACCACCATGGCCAGCCCCGGCCAAGCGGCGGTCAGCGCCGCGCGTCCGCAGACCGCGGTGAGAAGGTCAGATGCCCAGCACCGGTGCGCAGCACGACCTTCGTGGTGGCCGCCCCCTGCTTGCCAACCAACGCCGCGCCGTATCGGGCGACCGTCTGCGCCACGAGGCCGAAGCCGTTGCCGATCCGGCCGATCTCGGCCCGGGCATCGACGTCGAACGGCAGCTCGGGGGGGACGTGCAGCTGCACCGTGCCCTGGCCGCTCACCAGCCGGACCAGCTTGCCCGGTTCGTCGACGAACGCCTGCATGTCGCCGACCGTGGTATGCACGTCGAGGTCGCCCCGGTGCCCGAACGCGATCACGTTGCCGCGGCCGGTCCGCGCCTGGACTCCCCCGCCGCAGTCCTCGAAGCGTAGGTCGCCGCGCCCGGTACGGACCTTGGACCGGGCCTGCCGCCGCGCCAAAGTCACGTGCCCGCTGCCGGTAATGACGATCTCGAGCGGCAGGTCGGCCGGCAGGTGGATGCCGAGCTCGAGCCCGAGCAGCCCGTTCACCCCGGGCGGCAGCGCGGGCCCGCGCAGAACCAGGATCCGCGGCTGCAGTGGATCGGCAACCACCTGGAGCCCGGGCGCCACGCTCTCGAGCTGGGCCAGCTCGGCGGCAGTCTCGGCGGCACGCCGGATGCCGCCGCGGACAGCAACTTCCCTTGTGGTCGAGACGTCGACGCCGATGGTGCCGTTGTCGACCTCGATGCGGATGCCATCGAACGCGGCGCCGATCGGGTGCTGCTGGGACAGTTCGGCGGTCGAGCGATGCGCCGCACCACATCCGGCCAACAGCACCAGCGAAGCGGCCGCCGCCAGACGCGCCAGGAACGACTGGCCGATGACACGGGGCTGGGCGGATCGCATCTGGCGACCAACAGTGCCCGAGCCGCCGTTTTTCGTCCAGTCGGAGTTTCCGGGGCAGCCGCGCGTCGTTGAGCGTCGGCCCGGCCCGGGTGCGACGCCATTCCGCCGCAGCCGATACTCTGCGGGGCACGCCGCCAAGCCCTCTTCCTTTTGCCCATGGCCGCCTCGAGCCCGGACTTCCAACCAGACGCAGTGACGATGGTCGCCTACCATCGCGCGCTGACGGAGCACGCCGACAGCCTCAAGGCCTATGCGACCCGGCTGCTCGGCGATTCGGTCGCCGCCGAGGACGTCGCCCAGGACTCGTTCCTGGCCCTGTATCGCCACCTCAACCAGGTGCCGGCACCCGCCTATCGCCCGTGGCTGTTCCGGGTGGCCCGCAACCTCTGCCTCGACCAGCTGCGCCGCCGCAAGTTCAAGCTGAGCCTGTTCCGCGATCTGCAGCGCGACGACGAGCAGACCTTCACGCCGACCGACCTGCGCAGCGTGGCTCCGGACCAGGTCGCCGAGTCGCGCGAGGCCAACGAAGCGATCGAGAAGGCGATCGGCGAACTGCCGCTGAAGTTCCGGGAGGCCTTCCTGCTCTGCGAAGTCGAAGGGCTCAGCTACGAGGACGCCGCGGCGGTGATGAACTGCCCGGTGAAGACCGTGTCGACGCGGTTGTTCCGCGCCCGACAGCGCTTCAAGTCGCTGGTCAGCCGCCTGATCAAGGTCTGAGTCATGCAAGGTCCGGTCGTTCAAGTTCTGGGTCGATGAAGGTTCTGGTTCGATGAACTGCTCCAACTGCCGCTACGAACTGTCGCAGTGCCTCGACGGCCGTCTGCCGTCCGGCCGCCGAACGGTCGTCCTGCAGCACGCCGAGTCCTGCTCGGCGTGCGGTGCGTTCTGGGCCGAGCTGCAAGCCGCCCAACAGCTGACGCTGCACCTGCAGCAGCCGCGCGTGAGCCCCGGATTCCGTGACCAGCTCTGGGAACGCATCCGCGCCGGCGAAGGCACCCCCGAGGCAGTGTTCCACGAGCCGGTCCCGCTGCTGGCGAAGCTGCGCTACGCGCTGACCGGGGCCGCCGCCGCCGCGGCCCTGCTGACGGCCGCGATGTGGATCAGTCGCGACCAACGGCCGGCCGGCGAGGCAATGAGCCCGCGCGAGGCGATCGCGCAGCCGTCGCCGACGAATGGCCAGAGCGCCCCGAGCGGGCCGATCGGCGCACAGAACTCCGGTACATCAGGCACCGTGCTCGCCAACGCCAATCCCGGGGCGCTGGTCGACAACCCACGCGGCGGCCAGCAGCGCGACTACGTCGACCTGCCGTTCGACCCGAACCCGCTGTTCGCGACCACCGAGCGGCTCACCTTCGACGTGGTCGCGGTGGAGACCGCCAAGCAGCTCGACCAGCGCTACGCCAGCGCCACCATGGCGCTGCGCCGCCTCGACCAGAATCCGACCGACAACGGGCCGGTGGTCGAGGACGTGTTCGAGAGCGTCGACGAGTTCCAGGCCTTCGGCGAGCTGCTGCTCGATCTGCACGATCGCGAACGGCTCTTCTTCCGCGATCTACAGGTCGGCGCCGACCTGCGCGTGGCGATCGACATGCTCGGCCAGAGTCGCCACTCGCCGCGCAATCACCAGACCGTGCGGTCGCTGGTCGTTCCGGCGCTGCGCAGCAACCGGCTGGCATCGGTGTCGCGCACGATCTCACTGGTGCCGACGCTCGATCCGCGCGAAGAGCGGGATGTGCTGGTGCGCCTGAACACGCAGCGACCGGACGTGTTCCAGCAGCTGTTCGTGGTGGTCGGCGAGGAGTTCGGCACCGACGTGCCGAGCGGCGGGTCCTTGTTCCTGCTGCACGGCGAGTGCGGTCCGACCTGGGTCGCACGCCGCAGCGCGATCGAAGCCCACGAGGGGCGCATCCGGCTGCTGCGCCAACGGATGCAGATCGAGATGAAGTGACCGACCGCCGCGGAACCCCGGCTGGTGCTGCGGGGTCCTCGCCGGATTGGCGGTCGCGGCGTCGGTGGCTAGCTTCTGCGGCATGAGCGAGCGCGACACCCAGGATCTGGTGGCTGCCGCGCAGCGCCGCGATTCGGGCGCCGTCGAGCAATTGCTGATACGCCACCTGCCGGGCCTGGAGGCCTTCGTGCGGCTGCGCATGGGTGCAGCGCTGCGTTCGCTGATGTCGGCCCCGGACCTGGTGCAGTCGGTCTGCCGCGAAGTGCTCGAGGACCTCGGCGACTTCGAGTTCCGCGGCGAGGCGCCGTTCCGGCACTGGCTGTTCGTGCGCGCCGAGAACAAGCTGCGCGAGAAGCACCGCTACCACCGCGCCGAGAAGCGCGACCACCAGAAGCTCGAGCCGATGACGGATGCCGGCCGTGCGGCGTCGGTCTACCAGACGCTGTGCACGCCGACCCGCGAGCTGGCGCTGCAGGAGTCGATGCGGGCGGTCGAGGCCGCGTTCGACCAACTGCCGGACGACTACCGCGAAGCGATCACGCTGCACAAACTGTGCGGCCTCAGCCACGCCGAGATCGCGCAGCGCATGGGCAAGAGCGAAGGCGCGGTGCGCAACCTGGTCTACCGCGGCATCTCCAGGCTGGCGCTGCTGGTCGACGACAACGGCTGAACCGCGATCAGTGCGCGGCCGGCGGCGACGCCGGCTGCGGTCGACGCAGGTAGGCGATCACCGCGTCGGCATCCGCCGGCGCGAAGCGGAACTCCGGCATCGGCGGGCGCGGGCGCCGGCCGCCCGGCAGTTCGCCGGTGGTCAGGAAGCGCCGCGCCGCCGCATCGTCGAGCCCCGGCAGACCGGTCAGCGGCGGGGCCACGTCCGCCCACGGCATCGGCACCTTCGGCTGGAACGGCAGCGCCGCGCCGAGCAGGTGGCGATCCATCTGCAAGCGACCCTGTTCGTCGCGCGGCGTGTGGCAATCGGCGCACAGCCCGACCTGCTCGACGAGATATCGGCCGCGTTCGCGCAGCGCGGCGGCCGGCTCGGACGACCCGGCCTTGGCACCGGAGCAGGACGCGAACAGGATCGCGCCTATGGGCAGCCCCACCAGCAGCAGGGCGACGAAGGGGAACGAGAGAGCACGGGCGAAACGAGGATTCATCGGGGTCTCGATTGGTTGTGCCGACCCAGGACCCGGGGCGCGGGGATGTCACACCTCGCCGCCGCCGATTCGTGCCGACGATCTTTGTCGCCGGCGACTGTGACATTGGCGCCGCGCCGGCACTGCGAACGGGGACCGCGTGGTCGCGGCCAACCAACTCTCGAATCCCGATGCTCCGAATCCTCCCCTCCCCATTGTTCGCCGCGGCTCTCGCCGCCGGTCTGTCGGTCGCGCCGATCGGCCGCGCCCAGAACCTCGTGCGCGATCTGACGCCGGCCACCGCCTCGAGCACCGGCAGCAACCCGGGCCCCGCCGTGGTGCTGCCCGGCTTCGCCTGCTTCGCCGCTGCCGATGGCTTCGGGCGCGAGCTGTGGCGCACCGATGGCACCGAACTCGGCACCTATCGCCTGCGCGACCTGAACCCCGGCCGCGCCGATGCCGATCCGACGCTGCTGACCGTCGTCGGCCAGCGGGTGTTCTTCGTCGCCCGCCGCGCCGGTATCGGGCGCGAACTCTTCGTCACCGACGGCACCTCGGCCGGCACCACGCTGGTGACCGATCTGGTCGCCCTCGGCGACATCGGCGCCGACATCACGGCGATCGCCGCCTACCAGGGCCAGGCCTGGTTCGTCGCGACGACCCCTGCCACCGGCAGTGAACTGTGGCGCACCGACGGCACCGCGGCCGGCACGGTGCCGATGGCCGATCTGTTCGCCAACGTCAACAGCGCGTCCCCGGCCGACCTGGTGGTCTGGAACGGCCGGCTGTGGTTCGTCGCCACCAACGGCAGCAGCGGCCGCGAGCTGTGGTCGACGGATGGCGTCAACGTGAGCCAGGCCTTCGAACTGGCGGCGGGCTCGTCGTCGCTGTCGCCGCAGCAACTGTGCGCGAGCGGCAATCAGCTGTTCTTCACCGCGCAGACGGCCGGCTCCGGCCGCGAACTGTGGCGCACCGACGGCACCCTCGCCGGCACGAGCATGGTGCGCGAGATCGGCCCCGCGACCGCCGGCGCGTTCGTCGAGCGCCTGACCCCGTTCGGCGCCGGCGTGCTGTTCTGGGCCGACGACGGCAGCGGCCTCGAACCATGGTTCAGCAACGGCACGAACGTCGGCACCGCGCGATTGGTCGACGCGACGCCCGGCCCCGGCAGCAGTCTGGCGACCGCGTTCGCCGTGCAAGGAACGACGGCGATGTTCGGCGGCGGCAGCAACGGCGCCTTCCAGCTGTTCCGCACCGACGGCAGCAGCGGCGGCACCACCGTCGTGCGCGGCGGCTTCGCCGGCCTCGGTGAACCGGTGGCGGCGTTCGGTGGGACGGCCTTCGCCGCGCGGCAGAGCGGCGGCACGCTGCAGCTGTGGCGAAGCGACGGCACGACCGCGGGCACGTTCGAACTGCCGACCGCGAGCCCGGCCAGCAATCCGTCCAACCTGGTGGCGGTCGGCTCGCGCCTGTTGTTCCAGGCCGCATCGACGAACTTCGGCAGCGAACCGCACCGCAGCGACGGCACCGCCGCCGGCACCGGGCTGCTGGCGGACCTGGCCAGCGATCGCGGCGACACCACGCTCGGCGAGCTGCGCCCGTTCGGCGGCCGGCTGTTCTTCCGCGCGACGACGCCCGGGCTCGGCAGCGAACCGTGGTTCAGCGACGGCACGGAAGCCGGCACCGCGGTGCTGCGCGACATCAATCCGCAGGGCGGCAGCTCGTCGCCGACCGACGTGACGCCGTGGAACGGAGAACTCTGGTGGGGCGGCTTCTGGCCCGGCAGTGGCTTCGAGCTGGTGCGCAGCAACGGCACCGCCGCCGGCACCGCGCTCGGGGTCGAGGTCGAACCGGCCGGCAATGCCGGGCCCCGCCAGCTGACCGTGGTCGGCAACCAGCTGTTCTTCACCGCGACCCGCGGCGCCGGGGTGGAGCTGTTCGCGACCGACGGCACCACCGCCGGCACGCGCATGTTCGACCTGCAGCCGGGCAACAACGGCAGCAACCCGTCGGCGCTGACGCCGCTCGGCAACCGCCTGCTGTTCGTGGCCACCGACGCCGCCACCGGCAGCGAGCTGTGGAGCAGCGACGGCACCACGGGCGGCACCCGCGTGCTGGTCGACTTCCAGAACGGGGTCACGTCCGGGTTCTTCGACGGCGTGGCCACGTTCGCCGGCTTCGGCTGGTTCAGCGCCAACGTCCCCGGTGCCGGCATCGAGCTGTGCCGCACCGACGGCACGCCGGCGGGCACCAACCTGTTCGCCGATCTGGCGCCGGGCCTCGGCGGCTCGCGCCCGAACGGGTTCGTCGCCACCGGCAACCGGCTGTTCTTCCGCGCCTACGTCAACGGACTCGAGATCGGCCTCTGGGCCAGCGACGGCACGGGCGCCGGCACGGTCCCGGTGCTCGACCTGCCCGGCTCGGCGTCGGCCGAGATCCTCGACATGGTCGCGGTCGGCAACCAGCTGTTCTTCGTCGCCGACGATCGCCAGCGCGGCCGCGAACTGTGGCGCAGCGACGGCACCTTGGCCGGCACCACGATCGTGCGCGATCTGGCGCCGGGCTGCGCTCACGGCGTGCAGGCCGGCACGCTGGCGGTGGTGCCGGGCACCGGCGCGGTGACGTTCACCGGCAACGACGGCGGCGAAGGGCTGCAGCTGTGGCTCTCGGACGGCACCGCCGCGGGCACCCGCCAGCTGGGCGCGATCGGCGCCTTCGCCGGCGCCGGTGCAGCCGTGTTGTCGCCGGCGGTGGCGGTCGGCTCGACGCTGTTCTTCGTCGCCGATGACGGGGTGCTCGGCGAGGAGCTGTGGCGCTACGAACTCGGGGCCGCGAACGGTGCGCTGGCGCAGAACTACGGACAGGGCACCTGCCCGGGCACCGGCAACCGCCTGCCGCACATCGCGGCGTTCGGCCTGCCGCTGCTCGGCAACGCCAACTTCGCCGCCGACCTCGACAACGCCCTGCCGAACACGCTCGCAACCTGCCTGCTGTCGCTGGCGCCGTCCGCGTTCGTGGTCGACGGTTGCCGGGTCCTGATCGGCCTGCCCTACACCAACCTGCCGCTGCTGATCACCGATGCCACCGGCCTCGGCCGCACGCCGGTGCCGATCCCGGCCAACCCGACGTTCGTCGGCGCCCAGCTGTTCGCGCAGTATCTGGTGTTCGACCCGAACGGGCCGCTGTTCGGCGACTTCGCGCTCAGCGAGGGCCTCTACCTGCGCCTGGGCAACTGAGCCGAGGGGGGACGCGGCCATCCGCCCGACAGGTTGCCGCGCAACTCGGGGCCTCCTGGCAGCTAGCATGGCCCGGCCGCGGCGCCCCCAGCCGCCGGCCAGGAATCGCATGCTGAACCTGCTGCTGACCACCGCCTGTTCGTTCGCGTCCGCGCCGCTCCCGGTCTGGCACGCCCCCCTGGCCGCGACCGCGCCGGCGGCGACCGTCGTCGAGGAGAAGGCGATCCGCGCCCTCGACGCGTGGCTCAAGCTCTACCACAGCGGCAAGATCGACTTCCGGTCCACCAAGGACATCCGCGACGACTCGCTGGCCGAGAAGTTCGGGCTCGCCCCGAAGAACGGGCTCGGCACGCCGACCTGGGCCGGCGACCTGGAGGTGATCCTCGACGCGGTGACCAAGCTCGATTCGGCGGAGGCCGCGCGCGCGGTGCTCGACGTCGCCGCGATCGGCATCGATCTCGGCAAGTACACCCTGGAGATGGCGCCCTACGAGGTCCGCGCCATCGGCGAGAAGTGGGCCGAGCGGCTCACCACCGGGCCCGCCCGCGACGAGCTGGCGAAGGCGGCGCGCGGCGAGCTCAAGGTCGAGAAGGCGCGCGCGACGGCAGTGCAGGCCGCCGCGGTGCGCTGCCTCGGGCTGCTCAAGGACGGCAACTACCGCAAGACCCTCGACCAGGTGCTCGGCGACGCCGACGAAGTCGTTCGCATCCGCGCCTGCGAGGCGCTCGGTGAGCTCGGCAACGACGACTCGGCGCTGGCCCTGGTGGCGCTGCTGCAGCGCGAGACCGCGGATGCGGTGCTGATCAGCGCCGCGCAGGCGCTGCGCAAGCTCTACGGCCCGCACCTGCCGAAGGCCGCGAGCGTGTTCGAACCGAGCAAGGACGGCGGCAAGTCGGCCCCCGCCGGCGGAGACGACAAGGGCGAGCCGTCGACCCCGCCGCCGGCACCGACGCCGGCCGCGGCCGCGCTGCCCGAGAGCGTGCGGCTGGCGGTGCGGGCCGCCATCGGTGCGATCGGCAAGGCGACCTGGCGCGCCGACATGGCGCTGGTGCGCCTGCTCGACGAGTTCCGTTCCGCCGAGGCGATCCCGGCGCTGATCGGTGTGCTCGAGCGCTTCCAGGCCCATCCCGAGGAAGTCAAGTCCGGCAAGCTGTCGGGCCTGCTGCTGTACCAGACCCACGAACTGCTGGTGGCGATGACCGGGGCGGTGCACCCCGCCGACCAACCGGAGAAGTGGCGCGCGTTCTGGGACACCGAGAAGGACAAGATCGCGGTGACCCAGCGGCGCGAACCGGCGGCGGGCGCCGGCGCGACCGTCTCCGGTGGCTTCTGCGGCATCCCGGTGCAGGGCACCCGCGTTGTGTTCGTGCTCGACCTGTCGGGCAGCATGGACTGGCCGATGGAGGAGACGGGCACCGACGGCAAGCGCAAGCGCTCGATCCGGCTCGACTTCGCCAAGCGCGAGCTGCACCGCGCCATCGACGCGATCGCGCCGAACGCGCAGTTCAACCTGATCACCTTCAACGGCGACAACAAGGCCGAGGTCTGGAACAAGGACCTGGTGCCCGCCAACGAACGCAATCGCGATCGCTTCAAGAAGTACGTCGACGGCCTGAAGGCGCTCGGCGGCACCAACCTGTGGAGCGGCCTCGAGGAGGCGCTGAAGATCAAGTCGCAGGTGCTGGGCAACCGCTACGGCACCAACGTCGACGAACTGTTCGTGCTGTCCGACGGTGCGCCGACCGTCGGCGACGTGCAGGACCCGATCGAGATCCTGCGCCTCGTGCAGGAATGCAACCGCTTCGCCAACGTGCGCATCAACACGCTGTTCATCAGCTCGGCGGCCCCGCCCGAGCAGCGGCAGATGGAGGCGCAGATGAAGATCAAGCCGCAGGAACTGATGCGGCGCATGGCCGAGCAGAACGGCGGCAAGTTCAAGGAACTGTGAGCCGCCGCCGCGCGGCGCGGCTCAGCCGCGCGGACGACCGCCGCCACGCAGCAGCGGCCCGGTGACGGCGATCAGCCCACCTACGATCACCAGCACCCACGCGGCACGATCCGATTCCTTCAGCGCCGCCTCGGGCACTTCCGACATCGCCAGCGCCATCCGAGTCTCGCCGCCCTGGAACGCGAAGGTCGCGTGACCGAGCGCGCGCCACAGGAAGAAGGTGCCGTCGACCTCGTGACGCAGGTAGCGGGCGAGCGCCACCTGACCGTGCAGGACGAGACCGGCGCCGAGCACGACGCCGCCGAACAACGCGCAGAACCAGCGCACGAAGCCGAGCATCGGCGCATCGTCGCGCCCGCGCGGCCACCGCGCGAGCGTCGGCTGCGCACGTTCACTTGCCCGGCGGGTTGCCCGGGGCCGCCGGCGGCTTCACCTGCACGATCCGGGCGCCGTCGCGGAACACCAGGCAGTCGCCGAGTGCGAGCACCTCGCGCAGCTCCGCGCGCTTGCCCAGCTCGAACCACTCCGGCGAGTAGGCCTCGACGACCACCGCCAGCTTCGCCCAGTCGCTCGGCAGCCCCTGCTCGACCCAATCGCTGCCCACCGGCACGAACACGCGACCACCGGCGCGCCGCACCGCCTGCTGCGCCGCCTCGGCAGCGCGGGCATCCATCGCGCTGCGGCGGGTACCGAGCAGCAGTACCTCGCTGCGGGTCTCGAGACTCTCGCGCACCGCCTCCGCGCCGCTGCGAGCGCGGCCGAAACGCTCGAGCTTGTCGACCGCCGGCGGCGCGGGCGCAGCGGCCGGCCCGGCCGGGCCACCGGACGACGGGCCACTCGCGCCGGCGAGCGAGGTCCGAGCACCACCAGCCGTCGGCGGCAACGCACCACCGGCGAGCCGCATGCCTTCCTCGACGATCAGCTGCGAGGTGTAGGGCGTGACGATGCCGTGGCGGGTCGCCAAGCGCCGCACCTCGTCGATCAGCTCGGCCTTGCCACCCTGCCGCCGGATCGCGTCCATCAGCCCGGCGATGTGCTGACGCGCCCACAGCGTCTGCACGAACGAGTGCTGCATCGACGCCAGCGGGAACTCGACCTCGAACGAGAACTCGCGCTCCACGCCGTCCTGGCGACCGCGCACGCGGACCGTGCGCTTGCCACCTTCGCGGTAGCGACCGACCACCTGCATCAGCTCGCCGCAGAACAGGTCGCCGGTCCGCGCCGGATGCACGTCGAACGCGTCGATGCCGTCACACTTCACCTCGACGTCGGTCAGCGCCGGTTGCGCGAGCTTCTGGCACAGCGCGTCGACCTTGACCTCGATCTTCTCCTGGTTGCGCACGAAGTCGCGCGCACCACGGTGCTGCAGCACCAGGTCATCGAGCAGCCGCACGTCGATCTCGTCGCCGACTCCGAGCGCGAACAACCGGGTCGCGCGCGTGTCGAGCTGCTTGGTGAGGTCGAGGATCTGCTGCGGCGCGGTGAGGCCGACCGTCGGCTGACCGTCGGTGACGAACACGATTTGCGGTAGCAGCGCCCCGCCGTCGTCGGCCGGCGGCACCGCCTTCAGCGCTTGCTGCAGCGCGTCGCCGATATTGGTGCCGCCCATCGCCTCCAACCGCTCCACGCGCTGCAGCGCCGCGGCGAGGTGTTCCTCGGTGGCCGGCATCGGCCGGTCGAAGAAGGTCTGCACCGAGGACGCGAACGTCACCACCTGGAACACGTCCTGCGGCCGCAGGCTGCGCAGGAACGTGCGCAGCGCCGCCTTCGCCTGCTCCATCTTCTCGCCGCGCATCGAGCCCGAGGTGTCGACGACGAACTGCACGCAGCGGCGCGGCGGCTTGCGATCGGCGGCGAGCGCGCGCGGCGGCGACAGCAGCATCGTGAAGAAGCCCGGCTCGTTGCCGTCGCGGCATGCCAGCAGGTGCAAGCCGAACTCCTGCTCGGCGAGCCCGTAGAGCACCTTCAGATCCTCGAACTGCGCCGCCTGCCCCTCGAGCGACACCACCGCCTCGCGGTCGCCGGGGCGCCGGATCTCGGCGCCGGCGTGCGGCGTCACGACCGTCGCCAGCGGCGTCCGCGACGCGATGCGGACCTCGAGCCCGAGCGGCCCGGCGCCGGCGTCGCCGAGCTGGGCAGCGCGCACCGGCCACCGCCACTCGTAGAGACCGCCGGTCGGCTGCAACACCTGCCGCAATCGCACCGTGACGCCGATCTCGCCGATGGCCGGGATCGGGAAGATGCGCGCGCGCAGCATGCCTTCGCCGGCATATTCGAGCAGCCCCGGATCGCGCCGCTGCCGCACGATCGATTCGTAGACCGCCCGCGCCTGCCCGGCGTCGAGCACCTCGCCGGTGACCTCCTTGCCGCCCACGGTCATCGTGAAGCCGTCGGCGACCGCCCCCGCCGGCAGCGGCAGGAACCAGGTGCCTTCCGCCTCGCGCCCGCCGTCGTTGCGGAACACCTGGTCGATGGTGGTCGTCGCCACGCCGTCGACGATCGCGGCCGCGACCTTGGTGCGCACGACGTGGACCGCGGCGGGGCCGCGCGGCGGCGGGGCGACGAAGCCCGGACCTCCGGTGCCGGGCCCCGGTTCGGGACCGATCAGCAGACCCTGCGCCGCGAGCGGCGCAGCGAACAACAACGGCAACAGAGCGAGCGGGTGTTTCATGGCGGGAACCTCGAACGCGGCCGCCGCTCTTCCTGCGGCGTGCCACGAGGGGCGCGCCCTACGCGGACCGCGGCGCGTGGTTCCCGACTGTTTCCACCGCGGTGCCGGAACCGGCTACTTCAGCGGCAGCGAACAGCCACTGGCATCGAACACGACTTCGAAGCGCGGCGCCAACCGACGCACCAGGTCCTGCGGCGTCTTGATCTGCTCGGCGGTGATCGTCGCGGTCACCTCGCGATCGCCGGTCTTCTCCATGTTGGCGGTCCACACCAGCACCTCGCCCGGCAGCTGGAACCGCACCTTCAGATCGAGTCCCGCCAGCTGCGCCTGCTTGCGCCGGAAGAAGTCGGCGGCGACCGGATCCATCTCCTTCTGCATCGCCTCGGCTTTGGCCCGCGCCTCGGCCCACGCGGTCCGGCCCTGCGGATACAGGGTCAGCTTGGCAGTGCCCGCCTTCGGCCCGGCCGCCAGCACCCACTCCGCCGCCGTGCCGGCCAGCGGACTCTGCTGCAGCGCCGTGAACGTCGGGAACCCCGCCTCGAGCGCCACCGTGCGGACGCCGGCCTCGGTCTTGGCCGTGTGGCTGGCCAGCGTCATGCCGGCCGCAACCAGGTCGCGCTCGACCACCACCTTGTCGAACACCGCGGTCGGATCGGTGGCGGCCGTGCTGAGCTGCGCCGCCGCGCTGGTGCGGGCGAGTTCGCGCAGCGTCGACTCCTTCATCGCGAGGCGCACCGCCTGCTTGCCGCTGCCGTCGCCGTTGAGCACCACGGTCTGCTCCAACTCGAGACAGCCCGCCAGCACCGACAGGGCCAGGAACGACAGCGCACGCAGGAATCGCATGCCGGACTGATCGACCGCTGCCATCGACGATCTGGAGCCGCGACAACGACGTGCATGTCCACTTCCTCGACATAGCATGACCGAATGCTGACGCTGCTCGAGAATGGCTGGACCGGCGACCTGCCCTGGGTCGCCATCGTGACCGGCCTGGTGTTGCTGGTGGTGGGCGCCGACCTGCTGGTCCGTGGCGCGGTCTGGATCGCGCTGACGCTCGGCATGAGCCGCATGGCGGTCGGCCTGACCCTGGTGGCGATGGGCACCTCGATGCCCGAGATGCTGGTGAGCCTGACCGCGGCGCGCAACGGGCACGCCGACATCGCCATGGCGAACGTGCTCGGCAGCAACGTCGCCAACATCCTGTTGATCGTCGGCATCGCCGCAGCGATCCGCGCCATCCGCTTGCGCACCGACTGGCTCGAACTGCTCTTCATGCTGTTGGCCACCTCGCTGGCAGCGGTGCCGTTCCTGGCCGCGCCGAGCGTCGATCGCCCGCTGGCCGGCGGCATGGTGGCGATGCTCGCCATCTTCTGCCTGCTGCTGCTGCGCCGCGAACGCAGCCGGCTGCAGAGCCCTGGCCACGAACCGCCGCATCGCGCCACGCCGACCGGCTGGCTGGTGCACACGATCGTGCTCGCGGTCGGGCTCGCGCTGCTGGCCTACGGCGCCGAATGGTTGGTCAACGGCTCGGTGGTGATCGCGAAGTCGATGGGGGTCAGCGATGCGATCATTGGCATGACCGTGGTCGCGGTCGGCACCAGCCTGCCGGAGCTCGCCACGTCGGCGGTCGCCGCGGCCCGCGGCCAGCCCGAGATCGCGGTCGGCAACGTGCTCGGCAGCAACATCTTCAACGTCGGCTGCGTGCTCGGCGTCTCGGCGCTCGTGCAACCGTTCCCGGTCGACTGCCGGGAGCTCGGTGGGCTGATGGTGGCGACCGCCGCGTCGGCGCTGCTGCTGGCGATCGTGCTGCGGCTCCAGCACGGGGTGGGTCGGAGCACCGGGGCGATGTTCGTGCTCGCCTATGCCGGCTACCTCGCATACGAGATCCAGACCTCGCGCGGGGCGTGAGACACGGCTCGGCCGGCAGCTATCATCCGCCCGATGTTCGCCACCCTGTTGTGCAGCTTGCTCTCCTGGCAGGAGCCGACGCCACCGGCCAAGCCGGTCGATCCGGCCCCGGCACCTGCTCCGGCCCCGGCCGCGGCCCCCGCCGCCCCAGCCCGTCCGGTCGAGCCCTGGGACGACAAGACCGCGAAGGCCGCGGTCGACGAGTGGAGCAAGCTGATGAAGGGCACGCCGTCGATGGCGGAGAAGAGCAAGGCGCTCGATCGCCTCGCCGCCGGCGCCAACAAGCTGCTGGTCAAGCCGCTCGCGCAGGTGGTCGAGACCGACAAGTCGCTGGTGGTGCGCAAGCGCGCCGCCGAGCTGCTCGCCCAACAGCCGGCCACCGACGCCAACCCGGCGCTGCGCAAGCTGCTGAAGAGCGACAAGCTGAAGAACGCCCCCGCCGTGCTCGCCGAGGTCGTGCGCGGCGTCGCGCGCAGCGGCTACCAACGCGGCCAGTGGGGCGACCTGAAGGACCTGTTCGAGCGCGAGTACCACGTCGAGCGGGTGCCGCTGCAGGAAGCGGTGCTCGACCTGGTGATCCAGCACAAGGAGAAGGATGCGCTCGACATGCTGCTCGGCCACATCGACGAGCCCAGCCCGGAGAACGTCGACGACGCCAGCAACCCGCCGCAGGAGTACTGGGAAGCGCGGTGGAAGTCGTGGTCGGTGTGGCGCGGCAAGGTCAAGGACGCGATCTACGCGATCACCGGCCAGCGCTTCAGCACCGCGGCCGAGGCGAAGGCATGGCTGAAGAAGAACCCGGTCAAGTGAGTGCCGCCGCGGCGGCGCCGCTCGACCCGATCGCCCTGCTGCGCGACGCCGCGCCGTGGCTGTTCGCCGCCGAACTCGGCACCTGCCTGGTCGGTTCGCAGGCGCTGGCGCACGCGTGCCGCGCAGCCGGCATCGACGGGCCGCGGCCGATGGACATCGACCTCGCCTGGGGCCTCGATCTCGCCGCCGGACAGGCGCTGCTGCAACAGCACGGCGTGTTCGTGCCGACCACCACCGGCAACCAGGAGCGCGGCACGCTGGCCATGAAGGTCGCCGGCCGCCGCCTCGAGGTGACGACGTTCCGCGCCGGGGCCGAGTCCGCGCCACTGCGCGACCGCATCCTCGCCGACCTCGGCGAACGCGACATGACGATCGGCGCGGTCGCGGTCGAAGTCGCGACCGGCCGCACCCACGATCCGCACCATGGCCTGCAGCACTGGCAACAGCGCCGCATCGCGCCGGTCGGCGACGCCGCGCAGCGCGTGCGCGAGCACCCGATCCGCTGGCTGCGCTACTACCGCAAGGCGCACGAGTTCGGGTTCCAGCTCGAACGTGCGGTGCGGTCGCTCGGCCTCGAACCGGCGCTGCTGCATTCGCTGCCGCGCGAGGCGATCGCGCTCGAACTGCGCGCGGTGCTGCTGAAGTGCCGTTCGCCGGGCCGCTGCCTGCTCGAACTGCACGAGGACGGCGTGCTCACGACGCTGGCGCCCGAGCTGGCGCGGCAGTTCGACGGCCGCCCGGCCGGGCCGCAGCGCTGGCACCCGGAGGTGTCGCAGGCGCTGCACCTGATCCTGGCGCTCGAGTGGGCAGTCGCCAACACCACGCACCTCGACGAACGCGACCGGCTGACGGTGGCGATCGCGGTGCTGTGCCACGACCTCGGCAAGGGCTGGACGCCGGCCGCAGAACTGCCGCAGCACATCGGCCACGAACGCGACGGACTGCCTCACGTCGACTCGTTGCTCGCGCGCTGGCCGGGCTTCGCCGACCAGCGGGCGACGACGCTGGCGCGCCATGTCTGTGCGCTGCACGTCGAGGTGCGCAACTTCGCCGAGCTGCGCGCCGGCACGCTCGCCGAGCTCTACGACACGTGGTTCCGCGGCAAGGACTACCCGGTCGAGCTGTTCGCGCTGGCGGTCGCCGCCGACTCGGCCGGGCGGCTCGGTCATGGCGACGACGGGCCGCGGGTGCTGGCGCAGGTTCGTGGTGATCTCGAGTGGCTGCGCGCCACCTGCAGCGAGGTCGATGCGACGGCGCTGCGCGAGCGCTTCCCGGACCTCGCCGAGTTCCGCCGCGCGCTGCACGAAGCCAGGGCGCAGGCGATCGCGCGCGCGCGCTCGCGGCGCTGAACGAACCGGGCGCGATCAGACCTTCGGCTTCGGCGGCGGCAGGTCGCGCGCCGGGCACGCCGACTGCCAGCCCTTGCGCGCGTGCTGGCCGTCGCAGAACGGCTTGTTCTCGGACAGGCCGCAGCGGCACAGCGAGACGACGGTGCGGCCGGCGAGGCCGAAGGACTTCCCGGTCGCGTCGCACAAAGTGATGTCGCCTTCGATGCGCAGCGGTCCGTTGTCGTTGACAGTGATCTTGGTCATCGCGTCACGGTAGTCGTTGCACACCGGCGGAGCAGCTCACTTCGCCGGCAACTGCAGATCGATCGTCGCGGTCTGCCCGCCGATCACCTCGACATCGACCTCGGGCGAGGTCACACCGTCGCCCATGCCGATGCTGCGCGCCCGCAGCTGGTACTTGCCGGCGCCGAGGCCCTGCAGCCGGTAGTTGCCGCCCTGCGCCATCTCCGGTTCGGACCATTCCGTGGTGCCGAGCGGTCGGTTCTGCACCAGCGCCATGCGCACCGGCTTGCCGTCGCCGCCGAGCACCTTGCCGCGCACCGTGCCGGCCTGCTGCAGGACGACGCGGCCGCAGTCGACCAACTGCCGTTCGACGACGCCATGGTCGGCGGTCCGGCCCGGCGCGAACTTCTTGTGCCGGATCTCGAGCCGCCAGTCGCCGACCGGCACGTCATCGATCTCGGCGATGCCATCGGCCCCGGTCTTGCCGCGCTGCGCCCCCATCGTCATCGTCGTCGACTCCTCGCCGTCCTCGCCAGCCGAGCTCAGCCCGATCGTCATCATCATCACGCGTCGTTCGCGTCGCACCGGCTCGCCGGCAATCGCCTTCTCGGCGCGAACGACTTCGACTTCGGCGCCGGCGACCGGCTGCCCGTCGGGGCCGACCACCGCCACTCGCATGCGGCCGGTGCGCAGCGCCAGGTCCTGGCGGAACTCGGCCGCGCCGGCCGGCACTTCGACGTCGACACTCGCCTTCACCACCTGCGCTTCCTTGCCGTAGCGAAGCGTGTAGCTGCCGCCCTCGACGTCGAGCAGTTCGAACGATCCGTCGGCCGCCGAGCGCACCGACTGTTCGGCACCGAACCTGGGCATGCCCGCGTCGCCGGCCGGCTGCCGCGATTCGAGCTCGATGACGCAACCGGCGACCGGGCCGTCGACACCGTTGACGACACCGAACACGCGGGCCAGCACCGGCCGCCGCACCTCGACCTGCGTGGTCTTGCCCGCCTGCACGGTGAAGCGCTGCCGCGACGATGCGAGGGTGCCACCACCGGCAGCCGAGAATCTCATGCCGCCGGCGACATGGGTCACGTTCGCCTTGCGCGTCAGTTCGACCTGGTAGTCGCCGGGCGCCAACGGTCCCATGCGCAGCTGACCGCGTTCGTCGCTGGTGCCGCGCTTGCCTTCCCCACCCTGCGGCGCGCCGGCTGACCGCACCGACAGCTCGACGCCTGGCATCGGCGCACCATCGCTGCCGAGCGTCAGGACCTCGATGAAACCGGGCGTGCGCAGACGCAGCGCGGCCTCGACCACCCCGGTCTTCGCCAACGCCATCCGCGCCGGCACCGCCGGGGCGAACTCGGCATGGCTCGCCGTGGCCTCGAGTTCCCCGGCCGGCAAGCCGATCACGAGCGCCACACCGTTCGCATCGGTGACCGCGGTGCCGAGCGCCTGCTCACCACCGATCATCACCGGCCCCTCGCTGGTCTCCTCGACCGTGATCGCGCGCGTGAACCCCATCGAGCCGTCGCCGCCGCCGGCGCTCGGCTTGCGGATCGCGACCTTGGCCCCGGCGATCGGCGCCCCCTGCTCGTCGGTCACCGTCACCTTCGCGGCGGCGCCGCGTTCGACGATCAGCCGCACGCCCTTGGTGGTCTCGGCCGCCAGCACCTGCACGCCTTCCTGCCGCGCCGGGCGATGCCCCTTGCCGCTGGCCGCGACCGTGACGAGGCCGGGGCGAACGCCTTCGATCCGGAACGTGCCGTCGGCGGCCGTCACGGCGCGCCCCTGACCCGCCGGCAGCGGCAGGCCGTCGAGATCCTCGACGACCACTTCGAGCCCGCCGGCGCCGCCGTCCGCATTGACACTGACCCGACTGCCCGCGACCGCCGCACCTTCGCCGTCGAGCAACACGCCCTCGACCGCGCCGAGTCGCTCGACGCGGAGCAGCAGATCCCCGGTGCCGACCGCGACCTCGTTGGCGATCGCCGTCGAGAAGCCCTTGCCGAAGGCGCGCACCGACGCGACCTCGTCGTCGATCCCGGCCAACGTGAAGTAGCCGTTGGTATCGGTGGTGGTCGCTTCGTCCGGCGTGAAGCGCTCGATGTCCATGCCGGCGAGCGCCTGTTTGCGCTTGCTGCCGACCTTGATGGCAGCGACGCCGCGACCACGATCGTCGACCACCTGACCGGCGATCGCGTTGCCGGGCCGCACCACCAACACGAGGTCGGTGACCTGCTGTTCGGGGGCCAATTCGATCTCGGCGGTGGCGGGCAGGAACTTGCCCGAGGCGGTGCGCAGGCTGGTCTTGCCGGGGCGCAGATGGCCGATGCGGAAGCTGCCGTCGGCCGCCGTCACCACGGCATTGCCCTCGAACATCATCAGCCCGTGGCCGACCTTGACGCCGGCGACCGGCGCGCCGTTCTGGTCGTGGACCACGCCGGCGATCGAACCGGCCCGCAGCACGACGATGTCGCCGAGATCCTGGTCGCCCTTGCTGCCGCGCACGCGCGGGGCCTCGCCGGCAAACACCTGTTCGGACGACAGCAGCACCAGCTGACCGCTGCGGTCGCGGGCCAGCGGCAGCTCGAACGTGCCGTCGGCGCGCGAGGTCCACTTCGGCCGGTCGGCGGCGCGAGCCGCGGCGTCGTCCCCGCTGCCGAAGTCGAACTCGACGTCGTCGGGGGTGACCCAGGTGTTCAGGGTCAACTCACACCCGGCGCGCGGGGCCCCGCTGCCATCGACGACGCGGCCGCGCACGACCACACCTGGACCACCCGCCCCGGCCGAACCGGGTGCCGTGGCGGGCGTCGCCACGGCCTGGCGCTGCAGGTCTGCCGCCGCGGCCGGCGCCGAGGTCGTGAGCGACCCCGCGGCCGGCATCGCGACCTCCCCGCCCGCGGCCGCCGGCGCCACCCCGCCGGCCGGCACCGGCGGCGGCCCCTGATCGAGGCCGCGGAAGGACAGCCAACCGGCGATGCCGGCGATGGCGAGCAACAGGACGACGACGAGAGGCTTCGAGTTCATGCGGGGGCAGGAGCGGCGACGAACGAGTGGCGCGCCACGACGCGCCCCACCGGAACCGAACTCCCGGTCGGGCCGATCCCCACGGTAGCGCGCCGCCGAGGAACGCATGCGTTGGAAGCACGGGCCGCCTACGCTCGCGCCGCCATGCCGACCTCATCGCATCACAAGGCGCGTCGCGCCGAGTTCCTGGCCGCCATCGAGCAACCGGTGCTGCTGATGGCCGGCGGCTGGATCTCGCGCAACTACCCCGCCAACTGGAGCCCGTTCCGCGCCGACAGCACGTTCCTGTTCTTCTTCCCACAGGCCGAGCCGAACGCCGCTGCGCTGTTCGACCCGAAGGACAAGTCGGTGACGCTGTTCCTCGACGAACGCACGCAGGCCGATGCGCTCTGGCACGGACCGGTGCAGAGCTTCGCCGACCTGAAGAAGGCGTTCGGGGTGACCGCGGTCGAGAAGCGCGCCGAGCTGGCGAAGCTGGTCGGCAAGCAGATCGGCAAGCGAACCGTGCGCACGCTCGCGATCGCCGATCCGCGCGCGACCGCCGAAGCATGCTCGATCACCGGCGAACGGCTCGACTTCTTCACCGCGAAGGACCTCGGTGACCCGGCGCTGCTGCAGACGATCGCCCGCCTGCGCAACCACAAGCAGGAGCCCGAGCTCGCCGAGATGCGCGCCGCGGCCGCGGTGACGCGCGAGGCGCACACGCTGGCGATGGCGAGGACGCGCGCCGGCATCCGCGAACAGGAACTGGTCGGCCACGTCGAGGGCACGTTCGCGCGGCACGGCTGTGTGCCGGCCTACAACACGATCCTGTCGGTGCGCGGCGAGGTGCTGCACAACCACGCGCACGACAACCTGCTGCTCGAGGGCGACCTCGTGCTGCTCGACGCCGGCGCCGAACGACCGAGCGGCTACTGCGCCGACGTCACCCGCGCCTGGCCCGTCAACGGCCACTTCGGCCCCGAGGCGCGCGACATCTACGACATCGTGCTGGCCGCCGAGAAGGCGGCGATCGCCTCGGTGAAGCCGGGCATGCGCTACCGGGACGTGCACATGCTGGCGGCGCGCGTGCTCACCGATGGCCTGGTGCAGCTCGGTCTGATGCACGGCGATGCCGATGCGCTGGTCGAGAACGGCGCGCACGCGATGTTCTTCCCGCACGGCACCGGCCACCTGCTCGGGCTCGACGTGCACGACCTCGAGGCGTTCGGCGACGCGATCGCCTACGCCCCCGGGCGCACGCGCAGCCCGCAGTTCGGCACCGGCTACCTGCGGCTCGACCTCGACCTGCAGCCCGGCATGTGCGTGACGATCGAGCCGGGCATCTACTTCGTGCCCGCGATCCTGCACGACGCGAAGTTCAGGAAGCAGTTCAAGGGCCAGGTCGACTTCCAGAGGGCCGAGCAGTTCCTGACCATGAACTCGGGGCGCGGCTTCGGCGGCATCCGCATCGAGGACGACGTGCTGTGCACGAAGACCGGGCACGAGGTGCTGAGTGCCGCCGTGCCGAAGGAACGGCTCGCGATCGAGGCGCTGGTCGGCAGCGCCGGCGGCTGAGCCCAGGCGTCAGCCCGCGGCCGGCGGATACAGCAACACCGGCACGTGTGCGTGCCGCAGCACCTGTTCGGCGACCGAGCCCAGCAACAACCGGCGCAGGCCGGACCGGCCGTGGGTCGCCATGGCCAGGAAGTCGCACTTCTGCTCGTTGGCGAACGTGACCACGGCGCGCGGCACGTCGGCCGCCTCGAGCACGAGCGCACGCTTGCAGACGTCGCGGCCGAACTCGTCGGCGAACCGCGCCAGGCCGTGTTCCCAGTCGCGCTTCATCTGCGCGCGGTCGGGGTAGACCGCCATCAGGCCACCGGCGGTCGGCTCGAACGGCAGGTCCTCGATCACCGACAGCAGCGTCACCTCGAGCCCGAGCTTCTTCGCCAGGTCGCGCACCGGCCCGAACGCGCGCTTCGACTCCTCCGAGAGATCCGTGGTCAGCACGATGCCAGGCATGTTCGTTCTCCGTGTTCGGGGCGGGAGCATCCCACCCGTTGCGTAGAGCATGGACGCCACCGAGCGCAGCGACCATGCGCAGATGGGCCACCCGGGGCCCGTCGGCGAAACAACCGCCGGGAGCGCGGGTTGGGAGCGGAAAGGAGGCCACCATGGCCACGATCACGACCCGCCGACCGAACGACTTTGCCACCCTGCGCGCCACCGACGTCATGCAGCGCGAGCTCGTCACCGTGCACGCGAGCGATCCCCTGCGCGAGGTCGAACGGGTGCTGGTCGAGGCGCAGATCAGCGCGGTGCCGGTGCTCGACGACGACGAACGGGTGCTAGGCATCGTGTCGATGCGCGACGTCGTCAGTCGCTACGCGGCGGACCACGACCTGCCCTCCGACGCCGACGAGGAGTCGTTCGCGGACGACATCGACGACAGCGAACCGGTCGCCTACCAGCGGCTGGCGGACGAGCCGTGTGCGGGCGACGTGATGACGACGGACCTGGTCAGCGTCGGCCCCAACGCGCTGCTGAGCGACGTTGCGCGGCGCATGGTCGACAACGGCACCCACCGGGTGCTGGTCATCGAGCGCCACCGGCTGCTCGGGCTGGTGTCGACGATGGACGTGCTGCGCGCGATCGGCAGCCCGGCCTGAACCTCAGTCGGATCCGCCGCGCCCGACCTTGCGCAGGTTGTCGAGGTCCTTGATGCCGAGCACGCTCTCGACGTTGGTGAGTCCGGCGCCGGACAGCGCCTGCAGCCGGTGCTCGTAGGCCGCGCGCAGGCCGGAGCCCTGGAACAGCGCGCCTTGCCGCTGGCTGAACGCCAGCAACGCGATGGTGATGTCACTGATGACGACCATCGTCATCAGGATGCCGCCGCCGGCCTCCAGCAGCAGGTGGATCGCGGTCGTCCACGACAGCTCGTCGAAGTCGAGCACGTACCAGATCAGCAAGCCGTAGCCGATCGTGTTGGTGGCGCCCGCGAGCCGGCGGATGCTGCCGACGACCGCACCCACTTCCTCGGCGGTGTGTGGTCGCACCAGATCCGCGGCGCGCCTCACGTAGATCACCGGCGCCGCGCACAGCGACAGCATCGCCGCGAGCAGCACCCAGCTGCCCTGCGACTGGCTCAGGAAGCTGAGCACCAGCAGCAGGAAGCCGGCCAGGAACGGCGCGAACACCACCGTGAGCCAGCCCGGTGCCGCTGCCTCCGGCAGCAGCGTCTTCAAGACCATCGAGCTGCGGATGATGCCGGGGAACAGCGCGATCAGCTTCGGCAGCAGCGTGCTCATCAGCGTTGCGGCGAGGGCGAGGCCGATCTGCTGCTTGACCACCTTGCCGGTGTCGACGACCTGACCGAACATGTTCTGTTGGTTCAGGTGGCTGAAGTCGAGCGACTGCGCCCACGGATACACCGACACCAGCAGCGGCAGCACCAAGGCGGTGAGCCATGCCCAACGCACCAGGTTGCGCGAGCGACGGATGCTGCGCCAGTGCACCGCCGCGATCATGACCAGGGTCGCCACCGCGATCTTGAGGAACAGCAGGAAGTCGCCGAGACCGTCGAGGATCTCGAGGTTCTGCTTGCCGAACCCCTCGGCGATCTCCGTCGTCAGCCGCGCGAGATCGCCGGTCGGCAGTTCCTGCCCCTCGGCCGCCGCCTGGGCCCGCATGGCCGCCATCTGTGCCTGCGCCACCTGCTGGGCGGTGGTCTTGTGCTCGGCGACCGCGATGCAGGCAGCGAGCACCAGCACGATGCCGGCGATCCACAGCACCGCGCGGCGCCACGCCACGTAGTCCTGCGCCAACGGATCCGCGGTCGGCGGCGTCTGCGCGGCCAGCTCGGCGCGTTCCTGGTCCGTGGCGTGCTCGCGCTGGAAGTCGGATCGCATGGCGCGACGCAACAGTTGCTTGGACAGCTCGAGGAGCGCGGCAGCGTTCATGGGCCGGAGTATGCACGCGCGCCGCCGCTCTCGACAGCGAACCGGCGACGCTAGATTGCAACGCATGCGCGACGACCACCGACTCTGCCCGCCACCCCGTTCGGTGCCATGGTCGCTTCGCACCGTGGTGCTGCTCGGCGGGGTCAGGCCGGCGATCGGCTGGCTGCTGCTCGGCATGGGCCTCGTTTTCGTGATGGTGTTCGCCGGCAACGCGGAGCCCCTGTTCTCCGACCCGTTCGGCGGCCCAGTGAGCTCGATGCGCGGCACCGTGACCGAGGTCCGGGCGACGGCCGTCAAGGTCAATCGCCGCCGGGTGGCCGCCGTGCACTTCGAATACGGCTCCGGCGAGCCCCGTCAGCGCGGGGTCAGCTACACCCTCGAGGCGACGCCGGATCCCGGCAGCGAGGTCGAACTCGAGGTCGCCCGCACACGACCGGCGGTCGCGCGCATCGTCGGCATGCGGACCCATCCGATGCCGGCCTGGCTGCACGGGATCGTGGTGCTGCCGCTCGCCGGCGTCGTCGTGCTGCTGCTGTCGCTGCGCAAGGGCTTCGCGCGCGTGCGGCTGCTGCAGCAGGGCGAAGTGGCGCAGGCGACGCTGGTCGACCAACAGGCCACCAACGCCTCGATCAACAACCGACGCGTGCACCGGCTGACGTTCCGCTTCGTCGACCGCGGCAAACGCGAACGGCTGGTGGTCGCCCGCACGCATCGCACCGAAGCACTCACCGACGAGCCGAGCGAGACCGTGCTGCACGATCCGGACGGCGACGGAGCACTGCTGCTCGACGATCTGCCCGCGCGCACGACGATCGACGCCCAAGGGCAGCTGGAGCCGACGCCGCTCGGGCGCGTGCTCCTGGTGCTGATCGCGCCGGCGCTGGTGGCGCTCGTCGTCGCGCTGGCGAGCCGGATCCTGGCGCAGTTCGGTCCGAGCTGACGATCAGCGCGGCAACCACGCGAAGTCGGTGTTGCCGCCGCTGAGCACCAGACCGATGCGCTTGCCGCGCACCTCGGCGCCGAGCGAACGGATCGCGGCCAGCACCGACGCCGAGCCCGGCTCGACGACGATCTTCATGCGCTGCAGGCAGAACAACGCCGCGTCGACCATCGCCTGCTCGTCGACCGTCACGACGCGCACCGCGTGCTGCCGCAACAGCCGGAAGTTGGGTTCGCCGAGCCCGGTCAGCAGGCAGTCGGCCCACGTCTTCGGGTTGTCGACGCGCGGCTGCCGCACGCCGGTCGCCATCGACCGCGCCGCGTCGTCGACCGCCAGCGGCTCGGCGCCGAGCATCGACGCGTTCGGCAACAGCGAGCGCACCACCACCGCGGTGCCGCCGCACAGGCCGCCGCCGCCGACCGGCACGATGACGGCGTCGAGGTTGCCGACATCCTCGATCAGCTCGAGCGCCGCGGTGCCCTGACCGGCGATCACCAACGGGTTCTCGAACGGGTGCACCATCGTGGCACCGGTCTGCTGTTGCCAGGCGGCACACACCGCGTCGCGCTCCAGGACCTTGCAGAAGCGGATCTCGGCGCCGTAGCCGCGCACCGCCTCGATCTTCACCTTCGGCGCGCTGTCCGGCATCACCACCTTGGCCGGGATGCCGCGGGCCGCCGCTGCCCAGGCCAGCGCCGCCGCGTGGTTGCCGCTGCTGTGCGTGATCACGCCGCGCGCGGCCGACCCCGCATCGAGCGCCATCACCGCGTTGCAGGCGCCGCGCGCCTTGAAGGCGCCGACCTTCTGCAGGTTCTCGCACTTGAAGAACGCCCGCACCCCGAGTTCGCGATCGAACGTCGCGCTGGTCAGGATCGGCGTGCGATGCACGTGGCCGCGGATGCGCTCGGCGGCCGCACGGATGTCGGCGAGGGTGGTCACGTCCGCCGAAGATAGCAGTCTGGCCGGGCACACCGAACGCTCGGGGGGCGCCGGCGTCACCACAACGGCGTCGATGCGAGCTTTGCCAGCGGCAGCGCCGTCACCTTCGGTGCGAGACGGATGGTCTCCTTGCCGGGGTGGATCACCCACAGGTGCTCGAGGTCGAGATCGTCCGAGGCGATGGTCATGGAAGGCGTGAGAGCAGGGGCGGATGACAGCTTGAACTCGCAGCCGATACGGCGGTCGCCGCGTACGACCAGCAGGTCCAGCTCGGCACCGCTGTAGGTCGACCAGAAATGGCACTCGTGGGGCCTCGCGCGCATCACCTCGATCGCCGCGGTCATCGCGTGACCCTCGAACGATGCCCCTGCGCGCGCATGACCACGGAGCGCTTCGAGCGTCGGCAGCCCCAGCAGGGCATGCAGCAGCCCCGAGTCGGCGACGTAGACCTTCGGCGACTTCACCTGCCGCTTCTTCAGGTTGGCATGGAACGGCGGCAACACCCGGACGACCATGGTCGCAGCCAGCACGTCCAGGTAGCGGCGCGCCGACTGGTCGCTCTGACCGAGGGAGCGGGCGAAGTCGGACGCGTTCCAGATCTGCCCGTGGAAATGAGCGACCATCGTCCAGAACCGTCGCATCGTCGTCGCCGGCACCCTGATCTGAAACTGCGGCAGGTCGCGCTCCAGGAATGTCTGCACGAACTCCTCGCGCCACAGCCAGCTGGCTTCGTCGCTCCGCGCGAGGAACGAGCGCGGGAATCCGCCGCGCAACCACAATCGGTCCAGTTGTCTCGGCGCGACTTCCCAGGGTTGGAAACCGGGCAGATGGTGGTAGGCGATGCGGCCAGCCAGCGTCTCACTGCTCTGCGCCAACAGTTCCTGCGAAGCACTGCCGAGCACCAGGAAACGCGCCCGGCGCCGTGGCCGATCCGCGAGCACGCGAAGCACCGGGAACACGTCGGGCAGACGCTGGATCTCGTCCAGGATCACCAGTCCCTCGAGGTCCTCGAGGGCGAGCATCGGATCCGCGAGCTTCCGCAGGTCGGCAGGTCGCTCGAGGTCGAAGGTGTGGACCGCGCCCGCCGTGGCCGCCGCCAGTTGCGCAGCCAACGTCGTCTTGCCCACTTGGCGCGGACCGAGGATCGCCACCACCGGGAAGTCCCGGAACAGCGCCTCGACTCGGGAGAGGTGTTCCGCCCTGACCGTCATGACCTTGAATATTCGAGGTCCGACCTCGAATATTCAAGGGACGACCGAGCCGCTCCGGTCACTGCTGCTGCACGCGCAGCCGACCGTTCTTGCGGTCGACGTCGTAGACCTTGTTGCCGAGCGGCATGCCCTGCAACTTGAAGTCGATCGCCTCGCCGAGCGGGTCGTCCTGGACCTCGCCGTAGCGGATCGCGAAGCCGCAGGCGATGCGGAAGATGTTGTCGAGCACGAACGCGTTGAGATACAGGTCGACGCCGCGGTAGCGCGAGCCGACGCCCGTCTCCGGGTGGTAGTGCTCGAACGAGTTCGCCAGGTCGCTGTTCTCGCAGGCGCCGCTCAACATCGTCACGGTCTTCTTCAGCAGCTCGTTGGCGAGCTTCTGCGCGCGCTTGTTGCCGCGCTCGGCCCAGTAGGTCAGGCCCTCGAGGATGTGCGTGTTGATGACCGGCCAGACGCGGCCGTTCCACGGGCAGTTCTTGCGCGTGCCCTTCCAACGGCCGGTGCCGTCGTAGGTCGAGTCGCTGATCGCGATGCTCGGCACCGGGTACTTGGTCCAGAACTCCTCGCGGTCCGACAGCGTGTCGAGCATGCGGTCGACCTGCTTGGGGTTCGGGATGTCGGTCGCCAGCGGATAGAAGCCGACGGCCGCCTTGACGTTGGTCTTGCGGCGGTTGTCGGGATCCAGGTCCATGAACAGACCTGCCTTCTCGTCCCACATCTTCTTCCGGATCATGTCCAGGATGACCTCGGCCTCCGCCTGGAAGCGGTTGGCCATCGCCTTCTCCTGGATCTCCTCGGCGACCTTGTAGAGCCACTTCACCATCCGGTAGCGGAACACCGACGCGTCGATGCCCTTGAGCCGGAACTGCTCGGTGAACTCGATCGCGCGGTCGGCCTTGTCGTCGATCACCGTGTAGCGGCGCGAGAACTCCTGGCCGGCCTCGAAGTGATTGACGATGTCGGTGAGCCCGCTGCCCTCCGGGTCGCGGTTGTTGGCGAGCCACTTCACGTAGCGCTGCATCGACATCAGCACCGCCTTCTTGGTCGCCTTGTCCGGGTGGATGGCGTCGAGTGCCTCGAAGCCACCGCCCCAGTCGGCGTGATAGAAGTCGTTGGCGTCGGTGCCGGTCATGTAGAGCCGACCCGGCACCTGCCCGTTGTGGTGGATGTTCTCGAAGAACGCCTTCAGGCAGCCGCGCGCCAGCGTCGGGTCCTGCAGCCAGCGCGCCTCGCGCATGATCGCCGGCGTGGTGAAGCTCGACGGCTGGTGGAACGGACCGTTGCCCTCGCACACCGTCGGCGCCGAGTAGAGGCCGGCACCGTGCGGTTGCCGCAGCAGGTAGAGCAACTCGAAGCGGTGGCGCACCACCCGTTCGAGCTCCTTGCTGTCGCACGAGAAGCGCGGCACCTTGTCCCAGAACGCCGCGTAACCGACCTCGTCCTTGGTGTCCGGGCGACGGGCGCGGAAGTTGATGCCCTTGCCCTTGAAGATCAGGTTGGCCTCGAAGCGGTGCGCCGCCTTGCCGCCTGACTTCAGCGGCACCGGGCGGAACAGGCCGCAGTAGACGCGCGAGCCGGCGATGATCGGGCTCGGCTTCTCCATCGGCCGCTTGGCGCGCGGCGTCGGCAGCTGGTCGAGCTCGAACCAGGGCGTCTCCTCGAAGTCGGGGCGATCGCTGCCACCCTCGGCGAAGTAGGCCTGCAGGCAGCGCGCACCCTTGCTGTCGGGGCTGTTGTAGTGGATGTCGGCCGGCACCTCGGCCTTGTTGGCTTCCTTCAGCAACCGGCGGATGCGGAAGCTGTCGCCCTCGAGCGAGACCGGCTCACCTTCCGGATCGGTCGTGGTCCATTGCACCACGGTGATCTCGCGGTCGGTCTTGGCGGCATTGCTGAGTTCGAGCTCGCTGACGAAGCGATCGTCCTGGGCGACGAAGCGCCGCTCGACGACCTTCAGACCACCGGGCTCGTCGAACGTGAAGGTCGCGCGCCCCTCGGCGAACTGGACCCCGCGACACTGCAGCGACAGCGGCCTGCCGTTCTCGAGGAACGACAGGAAGAAGACCGACGGCACCGTGGCATTGCCGATGTTCGCCTCGTCGGCGAAGCCGGGCGCGTCCTGGAAGCGCGGGAAGCGGGGGGCGTAGAGGCAGTAGCCACCACCGGCGAGCGCATACTTTTTCTTCTGATTCATTCCGGAGTCCCGTGGCGAGGGGGCGACCCCCTCTGGGGCAGGAGATCTCTGTTACGCCCAACGGGAACCCGGCCGAGACTCAAAGACTTCGGTAAGCTGCTGTATTCCAGATGCTTGCGTCAATACTATCGAGCGCGGTCCGGACGCCTTTTGTTCGGTGATACCGAACAAATGTTGGGCGTTGGCCCGCATCTTGATGACTGACTTGGCACAGTCAAGCGCTTTCCGCAGGTGCGGCGGCCGCCCGAACTTCAGCCACCCTGACGGATGCCGAGCTGCTGCCACGGGTCGCGCACTTGCACCCCCGGCTGCCGTCGCACCGCAGCTTCCAGCACCTGGGCCAGCAGCCCGGTCAGCGCCTGCCGCGTGAACGGCTGCAGCCGCGCGCGATCGACGCCGCGCACCACCGAACCGTCGGCGTGCGCCCGCGTCCAACGACCAAGCACCGCGGCGATCGCCGCACTGTCGGTCGGCGGCACCACGACCCCGGCCCCGAGCTGCTGCACCAGATCGGCGCCGTCGCCGGGCGGCAGCGCGGCGAGGATCGGTCGCTCGCTGGCGAGCGCCTCGTAGAGCTTGCCGGGCACGACCAGCGCGCGTTCGCCGGCGGGGATGCCGTGCAGCGGCACGAACACCGCATCGGCGGCGAGCAGCGCCGCGACCGAGGCGCGGTGCTCGACGTAGCCGTGCAGCACGACCAGATCCTCGAGCCCGAGCTCGGCGATCAGCGCTCGATGCGTCGCATCGACCTGGCCGTAGAGGTGCAGCACCAGGCCGCGCCCGTGCCACGCCGGTTCGCGGCGCCACGCCGCCAACGCATGCAGCAGGTAGTTGCCGGTGCGGCCGAGCGGTTCGAGCTGGCGGTGGCGCACGCGCCGCACGCGATTGCGGGTCATGCCGGCGCCGACGTCGAGGCCGTGGAAGGTGCCGATGTGCGCCAGCTGGAAGCGCGGGTCGGTGCGCTTTGCCACCGCGCCGGCCCCCGCCGCCGCGAAGTCCTCGTCGTCGTAACCGTTCGGGATCACCACGACGCGGCCCGGCTCGACGCCGAGCGCGATGAACGCGTCGCGCGCCGCCGGCACGTTGGCGATCACGAAGTCGGCGCGGCGCAGCGCCGTCCGCATCTCCGCCAGATCGCGCCGCGCGTGCCAGCCGGTGAGGAAGATGCGCCAACCGTCGAGCGACCACGGATCGCGCAGATCGACCACCCACGGAATGCCGAGCTCGCGCTGCACGCGGGCGCCGACGCGCCACGCGGCGAACGGCGACAGCGTGGTGACGATCACCTCGCTGGCCCGCGCGCGCGCTTCGTGCACCGCACGTTCGGCGGCGGCGGCGGCCCATTCGTCGGCATCGACGTGCAGCCGCAACGTGCGCCGCAACCGCGCCCCGAGCCCGGCCCGCGCCGGCGCCGCCACCCGCACCACCTCGGTCGCGGTCTCGCGCAGCAGCGTCGCGTCGTCGTGCGGCGCGTGCGTGGTCTTGTCCTCGACCGCCGACGTCAGCACCGTGGATTGCACGCCGTACTGCGGCAGGAACTTGCAGAACTTCGCGAAGCGCTGCGTGCCGGCGCCGCCGCGCGGCGGGAAGTAGTAGGCGACGACCAGCGCCCGCATCACCGCACCTTCGCCGGCGCCGCCAGCGCGCGCACCGCGCAGTCGCGATCCGCACAGACGTTGGTGTTGCGTCGCAGGCGATCGCGGCGGCGGTGCCAGCGCTGCATCACCCGCCGCAGCCAGCCGGCGCGCGCCACATCCTGCAGCAGCAGCGCCGGCGTCGGCAGCACGTGGCCATGGCGCGCGCCCCACTTCGCCATCAGCCACTGCGAGGCGCGTTCGTAGGCCGGATCGATCTTGCCGGTCGACAGGTGCCGCAGCGGCGCATCGATCGCCATCACGCGCAGTCCGCGCGCCGCTGCCTCGCAGCACAGATCGGCGCCGTAGCAGTGGAAGCCGGGCACCTCCTCGCAGAAGCGCAGCCCCGACGACTTGCGCACCGCGATCAGCACCTCGTCCAAGGTCAGCACCGGGCGCGGCAGCGGGCCCCAGTAGCAGTGACCGTTCGGGTCGAGGATGTGGCCGCGGAACCGCCCCGAACGCTCGCAGCCGACCAGCCCGGCCAACGCGACGTCGGCCGGCAGCCGCTCCAGCGCCGTGGTCAGGCGCGACCAGAAGTCGGCCGGGAACAGCACGTCCTGGTGGATGCAGACGACCCAGTCCGCGTTCAGGCGTTCGAGCCCGTGGTTGAGGCCCTGCGCCGCGTTCCATCCCTGCTTGTTGGGCTCGACGGCCAACCATTCGGGGAACGGCCGTGCGATCGCCCGCAGCGACGCCTGGCAGGCGTCGAACTGGGCGCGGTCGTTGACCAGACTCAGGAAGGCGATGGTGGACACGGAGCAGCAGCTTCGGCGCGCAGCCGTTCGAGCACGGCGACCAGTTCCATCGGCAGCGGATCGTCGATCACCATCGGCGCGCCGGTGGTCGGGTGTCTCATGACGATCCGGTGCAGGTGCAGGAACAACCGCTGCAGCCCGTAGCGGTCGCGGAACACGGCATTCAAGCGCCCCTTGCCATGGGTGGTGTCGCCGAGCACGTGGCGGCCGCTGTGGTTGGCGTGGCGACGAATCTGGTGATAGCGGCCGGTGAACAACCGGCAGGTCGCCAGCGCACAGCTGCGATAGGTCTCCTGCACCGCGAAGTCGCTGCGGGCGGCGCGCGCGACGTCCTTCTCGTCGTGCAGCGGCCGGTCGCAGGTCCACGCCGGCGGCAGGGTCGGGTTGCTGCCGGGGTAGCGGATCAACGCGCTGTATTCCTTGTGCGCGTCGTCGGCCGCCAACGACTCCTGCAGCGCCGCCGCCGCCTTGCGACTGAAGCCGAACAGCAGGATGCCCGAGGTCGCGCGATCGAGGCGATGGAACGGATACAGGTGCTTGCCGAGCTGGTCGCGCACCGTCTGCAGCGCCGCCGGCGCATCGGGATGATGGTCGTCGCGATGGACCAGCAACCCGCTCGGCTTGCTGACCGCGACGAAGTCCTCGTCGAGCACCAGCACCGGCAGCGGCGGATGCGTCTGCCCGCGCGACCCGGCGGCGGCGGACGCGGGGTCCGGTTCAGCCGGCGGAGTCGGAGGCAGTTCGGACATCGGGGCGCGGATCAGAGCGATGGCAACGCGTCCGGACAACGAACAACAGCGACAACCCAGGCTCTGCTCGCATGGCAAGGGTCGCCGGGCGAGCCCATCCATCTTGGTGCCGCACGAGCCCGCGACTAACGTCCGAGGCCATGAGCAAGAAGTTCGGGATGGCCGCCGCGATGCTGGCCGGCGCGATTGCGGCGCAGGACGCGGCCACGATCGGCACGTTCGTCGATCCGGACGGCAAACCCATCGCCGCGGCGACCGTCACCTTCGCCACCACTCCGGTCTTGCTCGCCGACTCGTTCGCGCCGGCGCAGATCGTCGAAGCGACGACCGACGGCGACGGCAGGTTCCGCACCAGACTGCGCACGGGCGCGGACTACTCGGTATGGGCGATCGGCCCGGCGGACGCCACCGGCCGCTGGCGCAGCCGGGTCACCGAAGGCATCGTCGCCGGCAACATGATCGCGCTGCGCGCCGAGGTCGAACGGGCGCCCCAGCCCCCGATCCGCTGCGTGCCGAGTCCCGAACTCGGCCCGGGCCCGTTCCTGCTCGAAGTGCGCGGCCCGGCCAGACACGGCCCGGTCCACCGCCTGCCGTTGCCCGCCGATGGCCGACTCGCGCTGCCAGAACTGCCGCTGGGCCGCTCGATGCTGCGCTTGCTGCGCAGCGACGGCAGTGTCGCGGTCGGCTGGTTCTGGCCACGCGGGGAACGCACCTTGTCGGCGCCCGTGCGCCGCTGCGCCGTGCGGGTGGTCGACGACGCCGGCAAGCCGGTCGCGGGCGTCCGCGTGGCCGCGATCGTCAGCGGGTTCGTCGGCGACGGCGACGGCCTCTACCTGCGCGGCAGCACCATCGACAGTCGCATCGAAGGTCCGCCGACCGACGCCGACGGTGGTTCGGTGATCGTGGCCGCCGAGCATCACGTGCAAGGCTTCGTGGCCTGGACGGGTGACCGGCAGGCTCGCGTGGCACGGCGCGGCAACAGTGCCATCGTCGACGGTGACTTGCAGCCCTACAGCAAGACCGTCCCGAGCGATGACGTGCCGGTCGAGCTGGTGCTGCGCAAGGCACCGGTGCTGCGCGGGGTGCTGCGACGAGGCCCGGAGCCGCTGGCCGGACGCGGGGTCGTGGCCGCCGTCAACGTCACGTGTCATCGGCACGAGAAGGGCAACACCTCGTCGACCTCGTTCCCGACCACGCAGGTGGCAACGACGGATGGCCAGGGCCGGTTCGAACTGTCCTCTGTGGTGCGGCCGATCGGCGGATTGCAGCTCGGCTTCGACACTGGCGAGGCGGTACCGACGCTCGCGCTGCATCGCACCGACGTGCCTACGGAGCCGATCGACGTCGATCTGGCGACCTGGCCGCTGACGACGTTGCGGCTGCAGACCGGCGCCGCACTGCCACCGACGGCGTCGCGGTTCCTGCTGTGGCCCGCGGACCCGGATCAAGGCAGCCTCCCGGTCGTACTGGTGGGCAAACGCAGCGGCATGGCCCGCGCACGGCTCGAGCCGGGGGAATGGTTCGTGGTGGCGACCGATGGCGAAGGGCTCGCGGCACTCTGCGTCTCGTTGTCGCCGGGTCGCGAACAAGACCTTCTGCTGCCGACCACCGCATTGTCGGAGATGGCTGGCCGGGTCGTCGATGCCGACGGCAAGCCGATGGCCGATGCGGCCTTCAGCTGTGATGGCTGGAGCGGCGTGACCGGTGCGGATTCCGTCGTCGATCGTCTCGGTCGCCTGCTGCAGCGGCACTGCATCGCGATCAACGGCGGCCTCGTCGGACGTTCGAGGAGCGACTCCGATGGCCGCTTTCGCGTTCGCTTCCTCGAGGTACCAGGCCTCGTCCCCACGGGGCAGATACTCGGCCGGGAATTCACCGAGTTCCGGGCCGCCGAGGACCTGGAGATCAGGATGTCGCGGTAGGCCACGACCACAGTTGCGGCGCCGGCGCGGATGTAACGGATCCCCCACAATAGTGAGTGGCGGCGGCCTCCACGCGCCACCGCCGGCCCAGGCACACCGACTCCGGCATGTAACTTGTCGCAGGTGGCAACCTGCCCAGACCCCGCGGCTATGGCCGCCGTGGTCCATTTCGGCCCACGAACCATTCGTACGATGCGCAACCCACAATCGCTGCCAGTCCCTGCCCGCCTGCGCCCGGCATGGCTCCTGTCCCTCGCGCTGAGCGCCCCCGCCCTCGAGCTCGCCGCCCAGTGCGAGCTCGAGTTCCGCAGCGGCCCGCCGCTGGCCGGCCCGCGGGGATTCCTGCGCGCCATCGCGCTGCAGGCCAACGGCGATCCGATCGTCGGCGGCGGCGTGCTGGGTGCGGACGGCACCGTGGCGCGCGGCATCACCCGCTGGAACGGAACGAGCTTCGAAGCGCTCGGCTCTGGCCTCGACGGCGTGGTCTCGGACATCCAGCTGGCAGCGGACGGCAGCATCCTCGCCGCCGGCAGCTTCCAGAACTCGGGCACCAACCCGGTCGTCGGCGTCGCGCGGTGGAACGGTACCAGCTGGCAATCGGTCGGCGGCGGGCTCGCCGGGATCGTGACCCAGGTGCTGGAGCTGCCGGGCGGCGCCCTGATCGCGACCGCCACCCAGGTCGACGCTCTCCGGGTCATGCGCTACGACGGCACGGCGTGGACCCAGCTCGGCCCGCTGTTCCCGAGCGGCACCGTCTTCGACCTGGTCCGGCTGCCGAACGGCGACCTGGTCGTGGCCGGGTCGTTCTCGGGGCCGACCGGCTCGGGCGCCGACAACGTCGCGCGCTGGGACGGCAGCGCCTGGCAGGCCTTGGACAACTTCGGTGGGTTCCCCGGCACGGTCACCAGCCTGCAGGTGCTCGGCAACGGCACGCTGGCAATCGGCGGAAGGTTCTTCCTCGACGGCACCCAGCGTCAGATCGCGATCTGGAACGGCACCGAGGCGCTGCCGCTGCCGAGTGAACCGCCGCTGAACGCCCCCGTCCGCCTCGCCGTGGCCCAGAACGGGGATCTGATCGCCGGCAGTGAACTGCCGTCGCCGGTCTCTTCGCTGTGGCGCTGGAACGGCAATACGTGGACGCCGCTGCCCGGCGGTGGGCCGGCAGCCGCCGAGCAACTGGCGGTCGGCCCGCAAGGTGAGCTGGTGGTGACCGACTCGCGGAACCACTCGAACGTCTCGACGGTGTTCCAGGCGAGCAGCGTGCATCGCTTCGACGGGCAATCCTGGTCCCGCCTCGGCGCGGAAGTACCGCCGCAGATCGTGGCCGCAGTGGCGCTGCCCAATGGCGACCTGATCGCCGCCGGCACGTTCGCACGCATCGGCGGCATCGCCGCCGCCAACATCGCGCGCTGGAACGGCAGCAGCTGGGCGCCGCTCGGGGCCGGCGTCGACGGCTCGGTTCGGGCGATGACCTTGGCGTCGAACGGCGACGTCGTCATCAGCGGTGGATTCCAGAATGCGGGCGGAGCCCCGGCCCAGGGCGTGGCGCGCTGGAACGGCAATTCGTGGTTCAGCGTCGGCGGCGGGCTCAGCCTGCCCGCTCGGAGCCTGGCAGCCGCCGGCACCGAGGTGCTGACGATCGGCGGCGGCGGCGGATCGCAGCTGTGGCGCTTCGATGGCGCCAGCTGGGGGCCGGTGCCGGCCGTGACCGGCTTTCTGCAGACGGTCGTGGCCTTGCCGGATGGACGCTTCGTCGTCGGCGGCTTGAACATCGCAGGCCTGGGCAGTCCGGTGGCCATCTACGACCAAGGCACCTTCACGCCACTCTCGGGTGGCGCGATGCCGAGTCTGGTGCGCCAACTGATCGTGTCCCCCGATGGCAGCCTGCTGGCGTTGAGCCAGGGCGCTGTGCTTTCCCGCTGGAACGGCACCCTGTGGACGCAGCTGGTCAACGTGCCGCTGGCCCAGGCCATGACGCAGCTGCCGGACGGCGACGTCGCCTTCGGCGGTGGTGCGTTCACCCTGGGCGGCCTCTCGTTCGGCGGGCTGTCCCGCTGGGACGGCTCCAGCCTGACTCCGCTCGGACCCGGCGTGCGCTTCGCCACCCCGGGCACCGTGTCCACCCTGATGGCCAACCAGCGCGGCGAGCTCCTGGTGGCGGGGCAGTTCCTCCAGTTCGGTGACAACCTCGCCGCCGGCTCGGCGCTGCTCGCCACTCCGTGCCCCGCCGCGGTGCAGTCGATCGGCGCCGGGTGCATCGGTGCCGGCGGCCCGGTGGCCCTCGATGCCGTCAATCGGCCGTGGCTCGGCGGCACGTTCCGCACGGTCGGCAGCGGTCTGCCGGCGGGCAGCCTCGCCCTGCAGCTGGCCGGCGTCAGCGCCGGTGCGCAACCGCTGCCGCTCGGCGCGCCGGGTTGCTCGCTGTTCGTCGATGCGCTGCTGCTCGATCTGCTGCTGCCGCAGCAGGGCAGGGTCAACGGCGCGATCGCCGTGCCCGCGACGCCGACGATCGTCGGTATGGACCTGTTCACGCAGGTGCTCGGCCTCGAACTCGACGCGAACGGCAACCTGGTTCGCTTGACCGCCAGCAACTCGCTCCGGGGCACCGTCGGCGCGCTCTGACGCCGCCGTGCGCCGATGCGCCAGCGCTGCACCTCCGCGTGGATCGTGCGGTGCCGGCCCCGTAGGTTGCCGCGATGCCCGCCTCCTGGCAGCCGAACTTCGACATCTACATGACCCGGCTCGGTGACGACCCGGCTTCGTTCCTCGTCGACCTCGGCGCCGTGCCGCAGCCGTCCCATACGCTGCGGCTGCACGTGCGCGTGCCGCTGCTGCGCCCGCGCCCCGATGGCCTGCGCGACGCCAGCGAGTTGGAACCGATGGGCGAACTCGAGGATCGCCTGGCCGACGCGCTGGCGACCAAGATCGACGCGATCTACGTCGGCCGGGTGGTCGCGCGCGGCGCCACCGAGTTCTTCTTCTACGTGCCGCCGGCGGCCGCCGGCGCACTCGCCGACTTCGGCGCGCTGGTGGACGACCCGGCGCCGTACGAGATCGGCACGCACTCGGAGCCCGATCCGGACTGGGACGCCTACACGCGGTTCCTGTATCCCGATGCGTGGTCGATGCAGTCGATGATGAACCGCAGGGTGCTGCAGCAGCTCGAACAGCACGGCGACGCGGTCACCGTCGCGCGCACCATCGACCACCTCGCGATCTTCGCCACCAAGACCGCGGCCGAAACCGCCGCCGCGAAGCTCGCGAGCGCCGGGTTCACCACCAGCGCGCCGGCCGAGGACGAGGACGGTCGGTTCCGCGTCGAGTTCCACCGCAGCGACGTGCCGGGCGACGGCGGCGCCGACGCGTTCGTCGGCGAGGTGCTCGACATCGTGCTGCCGCTCGACGGCAACTACGACGGCTGGGGCTGCACGATCGTGTCGCAGTAGGCCCCGCCCGCCCACCGAGCGAACGCGACAACGCGGCGGCTCCGCGCTACACCGATGCCGTGAACGTCTTCGACTTCCTCGCCGAGGCCGCCCGCCGCTGGCCCACCCGCAAAGCGCTGCGCCAGGGTCCGCGCGAGATCGACTACGCGACCGCCGAGCGACTGGCGCGCCAGCTCGCGGCGTCGCTGCACGCGCGCGGCGTGCGACCGGGCGATCGCATCGGTTGCCTCATGCACAACGAGCTGGATCACCTGCTCGCCTACTTCGGCACCGCAGCCGCCGGCGCGATCCTGGTGTCGCTGAACACGCGCCTGTCGCCGGGCGAACAGCAGCACATCCTCGCGCACGCAGAGGCGAAGCTGCTGCTGCACGACGCTGCGCACGGCGAACGCGCGGCCGGGCTCGGCCCCCCGCTGCCCGGCGGCGCGCTGGCGGTGGCACGCGCGATCGACGACGGGCGCGCCGGCAGCTCGCCGCTGCCGCTCGCCGGCGCCGACGCACCGGCGCACCTGTACTACACCAGCGGCACCACCGGCGCGCCGAAGGGCGTGGTGCTCACGCATCGCAACGTCTGCACGCACGCGCGCGCGGCGATCCTCGAGCTCGGCCTCGGCACGCACGACACCTGGGCGCACATCGCGCCGATGTTCCATCTCGCCGACGCGTGGGCCACCTTCGCGATCACCGCGGTCGGCGGCACGCACGTGTTCCTGCCGCACTTCACGCCCGACGCCGCGCTCGACCTGCTCGCGGCCGAACGCGTCACGATCACCAATCTGGTGCCGACGATGCTGAACCTGATGGTCAAGGCGCCCGGCGCCGGCGATCGTCAGTACTCGCTGCGCGTGATGCTGAGCGGCGGCGCGCCGATCGCGCCCGACGTCGTGCGCCGCATCCTGGCGACGTTCCGCTGCGACTACGTGCAGACCTACGGGATGACGGAGACGAGTCCGTATCTGACGCTGAGTCTGCTGTCGCCGGCGCTGCAGGCGTTGCCGCCCGAGCAGCAGCTGCTGTGGAAGTGCAAGACCGGGCGGCCGTTCCACGGGGTGCAATTGGAGGTCGTCGACGACGACGGGCGGCCGGTCGCCGCCGACGGCAAGCAGGTCGGTGAGATCCGCGTGCAGGGTGCGACGGTGACGCCGGGCTACTGGCAGAACCCGGCGGCGACCGCGGCGGCGTTCGATCGCGACGGCTTCCTGCGCACCGGCGACCTCGCGACGATCGATGCGCACGGTTACGTCGACATCGTCGATCGCAAGAAGGACGCCATCAAGACCGGCGGCGAGACGGTCTACTCGGTCGAGGTCGAACACGTGCTGTATGCGCACCCGGCCGTGCTCGAGTGCGCGGTGTTCGGGCTGCCCGATGCGACCTGGGGCGAACGCGTCACCGCCGCCGTCGTGCTGCGCCCCGGCAGCGTCGCCACCGCGGCCGAGCTGATCGCGTTCTGTCGCGACCGCATCGCCCACTACAAGGCGCCGAAGGAAGTGCGCTTCCTCGACGCGCTGCCGCGCACCGGTTCGGGCAAGATCACCAAGAAGGCGCTGCGCGACGGGCCGGCCGGCGCGTGACGAATCGGCGTCGTTCGCAGCTACACTGCGCCCCGTGAAGGTCTTCCTCGACGTCGACGGCGTGCTGCTCGGTACCGACCGCGAACGACCGCAGCGGCTGCTGCTCGCCGACCACGCGCTCGACTTCCTCGCCTTCGCGCTCGCCCGCGCCGAGGTCTACTGGCTCACCCCACACTGCCGCGGCGACGCGCGCGCGGTCGTCGACCACATCGTGCGCCACAGCAAGGCCAGCGACCGCGAACGGGTGATGAAGCTGGCGCCGCAGGTGCGTGCGACCGACTACCGCGGTCTGCGCACCGAGGCGCTGCCCGCCGACGGTCGCTTCGTGTGGCTCGACGACGCGCCCGAGCAGGGCGAACTGGCGATGCTGCGCGGGCGCGGCTGGCTCGATCGCTGGCTGTTCGTCGACACCCGCGAAGAACCCGAGGACCTGCTGCGGGCACGGCAGGTGCTGGCGCAGCGACTCGGCGGCAAGGCGCAGAGCCACGGTGGCTGAACGGCGCGCGCATCAGCGCGTCGTGTGTTCCTGCTCGAGGTGCCGCCGCAGCGGATCGCCGCCGAAGTCGCGATCGCGATCGCGCCAGACGGTGTGCACGTGGTTGGCGTCGTTCTGCGTGTTGTCGTATTCGAGCACGAACGTCGCGCCCTGCAGCCGCCAGTAGTGGCCCTGACCGCGCTCGGTGCCGCCCATCCAGACGAACCGGATCGAGTCGCGCTGCGCGTCGATGCGGTCGAGTTCGCGCCGGGCGAACTCGCCGCGCAGCCGCTGGGCGAACCGTTCGACCACCCGCCACAGCAGGGCGCGCTGCCGTTCGTTCATCGCGGTGGCCGCGAGCCCTTGTTCGTGGATGCGGTCGAAACCGGCATTCGGAGTCAGCAGCACATCGGGCGGTGCAGGCGCGGCGGTGATGGCGAGGCGCCGCTGCGCCTCGTCGAGGCTCGCCAGCAGCTCGCGCGCCAGATCCTCCTCGGCGGCCAGCACCCGGTGCCCGGCGTCGGGGCCCTCGCGCAGCTCGTGCGGATTGCTGCCGAGGAAGTGCGGCGTCGTGCCGCACAACCAACCGGCGAAGAACGTGAAGTGCAGCGACACGTGATGACCCTGCAGCCGGATCGCGAACGCGTTCTCGAGGCCCGGTTCGCCGGCGATCGACAGCGCATAACGATCGGGATCGCGGTGGCTCGCATCGCGACCATCGCGGCTCTCGATCGCCCGCAGCACGTGTTCGAGCTGCACGATCGCCATCGTCGTGGCGAGCCCCTGCGCGCTCAGCAGCGTGCGCAACAGCGCCTGCAGCCGCTGGTGCCCGGCCGCATCGAGCGCCCCGAACTCGATGCCGGCGTAGCGGCCCGGCACGTACGCCCACTGGGTGCGCTCGGCGTCGTCGAACGACCGCTGCGCCTCGCTGCGCAGCTCCGGCGGCAGCGCGTCCAGCAGCGCGCGGGTGGCGTGCACGACCTCCACCACCGCCGGATCGACCGCGACCGTCGGCCGCGATGCACAACCGAGCGACGTCCACAGGAGAATTGCAGCAGTGGCAACGCGCATCCGGCGCACGCTACGCGATCGGCGACCGCGATACCCGCCGTTCGGCCGCCCGCGCGTGCGCCTCGAGCCCCTCGAGCCGGGCCAGCGCCGCGCAATCGCCCGCGATCGCCGCGGCGTCGTCGATGCGCGACCACGTCGACGCCCGCAGGAACGTGAACACCGACAACCCGGCCTGGAAGCGCGCGCCGCCGCCGGTCGGCAGCACGTGGTTGGGGCCGAGGCCGTAGTCGCCGAACACCTCGGCGCTGCGCGAACCCACGAACAAGCTGCCGTACGCAGTGCACTGCGGCGCGATCGAATCGGGGTCGCGCACGCACAGCTCGAGGTGCTCCGGCGCGAGCCGGTTGGCGATGGCGACCGCGGTGCGCAGGTCGGGCACGAGCACCACGAAACCGTTGCGCCGCAGTGCCGCGGCCGCGGTGCCGGCGGTCGGCAGATCGACGAGCTGGCGCCCCAGTTCGTCGTCGACCGCCGCCGACAGCGCCGCGTCGGTCGTTACCAGCATCGGCACCGCATCGTCATCGTGCTCGGCCTGCGCCAGCAGGTCCGCGGCGACGAGGCGCGGGTCAGCACTGCCGTCGGCGACCACCAGCAGTTCGCTCGGACCGGCGAGCCCGTCGATGCCGACCTCACCGACCAGGTGCTTCTTCGCCGCGGTGACGAAGCGGTTGCCCGGCCCGACGATCACGTCGACGGCCGGCCCGCCGATGCCGAACGCGAACGCCGCGATCGCCTGCGCCCCGCCGACCGCCAGCAGCTGCTCCGCCCCGGCGATGGCGGCGGCCGCCAACGTGATCGGCGCCGGCCGTGGACTCGCGACCACCACCGTGCTCACCCCCGCCACGTGCGCCGGGGTCACCGTCATCAGCACCGAACTCGGCAGCGGGTGCCTGCCGCCCGGCGCATAGGCACCGACCGCAGCCACCGGCAGCCAGCGATGCCCGGCGCGCCCACCCGGCACGGCGACCTCGAGGTCTTGCAGCCCCGCGCGCTGTGCGTCCGCGAAGGCGCGGATGCGTTCGGCGGTGCGTTCGAGCAGGCGGCGCGACGCCGCCGGCAGCGCGTCGCGGGCCGCGAGCAGCTGTTCGCGATCGAGCCACAGCGGTGAGCCGGGTGAGAGGTCGCCGAGCTGCTCGGCGTGGCGCCGCAGCGCTCGTTCGCCCCCTTCGCGAACGTCCTCGACGATGCGAGCGGCCAGCGCCGCGGTCGACGGATCGACGGGGACACGCGGGCGCGCCTGCGCCTCGGCGACCGAACAACGACGCAAGATCGTGGTCATGACGGCTCCTTGTTGCTGCAGGCTCGCCGCGACACACGGCGCTCGCGACGATCGAGTTCGGCGGCGACGTCGGCGAGACCGACCCCGGCGGCGGCCATGCGTACCAACGCGAAGTAGAACAGGTCCGCTGCCTCGTGCCGGACGTCGGCATCGACGGCCGCGAGTTCGTGCGCTTCCTCGACCAGCTTGGCTTCGAGCAGCGACGGATCGCGCAGCAGCCGCGCGGTGTTCGACGGAGTCGCGAGCTCGCCCGGCGGCAGCTGTGCCGCGATCGCCGCGAGCCGGCGCGACAGCCGCCCGAGGCCACGTTCGTCGCCCCAGCAGCTGCGCGTCGAGAGGTGGCAGAAGCCATCGCCGTGCTGCCGCACCGTGAAGCGCAGCGCGTCGCGGTCGCAGTCGAGATCGACCGCGAGCAGTTCTTGCCACGCCCCCGACGACTCCCCCTTCACCCACAGGCCGCGACTGCGACTGTGGTAGATGCCGCGCCGCCGCTGCACCGCTTGGCGCAGGCTCTCGGCGTTCGACCAGCAGAGGCCCAGCGCCGTGCCGAGTTCGTCGACGACGACGGTCGGCCACAACCCGTCGGCGCGATCGCTGACCAGCGGCGCGGCGATCGCGTCGGCGAGCGACAGGCGACCGGTGTAGAGCGCCATGCCGACCTGCGCATCGGCACCCATGCGATCGAGCGCCGCCACTTCGTCGGCGGTCGTCACGCCACCGGCGATCGTCACACGCGCATCGCCGGCGTGCCGCACGATCTCGGCGGCGCGCGCGAGGTCGGTGCCCTGCAGCCGCCCTTCGCGCTCGACGAAGGTGACCAGGAAACCGCCGCACAGCGAACGCAGCGCCGCCAGCCGCTCGAACAGCGCCCGCCCGCTGCGCTGTCGCCAGCCGTGCGTGACGACCTCACCACCGCGTTCGTCGAGCGCCACCACGACGCGTTCGCGCGGCAGACGCGCGAGCAGCGCCGGTTCGGCGGCGGTGCCGATCACGATGCGCGCGGCGCCGGCATCGAGCCAAGCCACGGCCGTCGCGTAGTCTCGGATGCCGCCGCCGACGCGCACCCGGTGCGCGTGGCACAGTTCGGTGATCAGCTCGCGGTGACTGCCCTCGCCGCGCGCGGCGTCGAGGTCGACCACCGCCACTTCGCCCGCCAGCGCGAACTGCGCCAGCAGCGGTCGCGGATCGCCGGCGTCGATCGCCAGCGTCTCGCCACCGACGAGCTGCACCGTGCGACCACCCTGCAGATCGATCGAGGGAACGATCATGGCCGCACCTCGATGCCGCGGCGTCGCAGCTCCTGCTTGATCGATCCCACCGTGGTGTCGCCGTCGTGCAGGATCGAAGCGAGCAGCACCGCGTCGGCACCGACGGTCAAGGCCGCCTCCAGATCCGCGGCGTTCCGCGCTCCCCCCGAAGCGATCACCGGCACCGCGACCGCCGCCCGCATCGCGCGCAACAGGGCGAGGTCGTAGCCAGTGCGCGTGCCGTCGCGGTCGACGCTGGTCAGCAGCACTTCGCCGGCGCCGAGCGCCGTCGCGGTGCGGGCCCAGGCCATCGCGTCGAGTCCGGTGCGCAGCCGACCGCTGTCGACGACTACCTCCCAGTTGCCGGCGGTGTCGGCCGCCGCGTCGATCGCGATCACGACACACTGCGAACCGAAGCGCGCGGCCAGCTCGGCCAGCAGCGCCGGGGTCCGCACCGCGGCACTGTTGACCGCGACCTTGTCGGCGCCGGCGGCCAGCAGCCGTTCGGCCGCGGCGACGTCGCGCACGCCACCGCCGACGGTCAGCGGGATCGCCGCCACCGCGCGCACGGCGGCCACCGTCGCGAGCGCGGCGCCGCGCGCTTCGATCGTCGCGGCGACATCGAGCAGCACCAGTTCGTCGGCGCCGTCGTCGGCATAGCGCTGCGCGCACTGCGCCGGATCGCCGGCATCGCGGAGCTCGCGGAAGCGCACGCCCTTCACCACCCGCCCGTCGCGGCAGTCGAGACAAGGCACGATGCGTGGCAGCAACATCAGCGCACCTCCGCGGCGGCGAGCCACCGGGTCAGCAACCGTTGGCCGTAGGCACCCGACAGCTCCGGGTGGAACTGGCAGGCGAGCAGCGAGCCGCGTTCGAACGCCGCGACGAAGCTGCCGCCGTGGTCGCTCACAGCACCGCGACATCCCGCCGGCACCGCGTCGAGGCGATAGCTGTTGGCGAACCAGGCGTGGCCCGGCTCGACCAGCCCACCGGGCGCGGCCTCGATGTGGTTCCAGCCGAGCTGCGGCACCCGCTGCGGGCCGGCGAAGCGCCGCACCGTCGCCGGCACCGCGCCGAGCCCCTCGACGCCGGGACTCTCGTCGCTGGCCTCGCACAGCAGCTGCAGCCCGAGGCAGATCGCCAGCAGCGGGCGACCGGCCGCGATGCGTTCGCGCAACGGTGCGGTGAGCTCCAGTTCGTGCAGACGCCGCATCGCGGCGCCGAATGCACCGACGCCCGGCAGCACGACCCGAGCGGCGTCGACGAGTTCGCGCGCGCCGTTCACCGGCCGCACCTCGCAACCAAGCCGTCGGAACGCCGCGGCCACCGAGGCGGTGTTGGCGACGCCGGTCGGCACCAGCAACACGGTGGTGGTCACAGGACCCCCTTCGTGCTCGGCACGCCGGCGCGGTCGAGGGCCACGGCGGCGCGCAGCGCCACCGCGACGGCCTTGAACGCCGCTTCGGTCTTGTGGTGATCGTTGTCGCCGGCCAGCACGGCGACGTGCAGCGCCATGCGGCCCGCGATCGCGAACGTGCGCAGGAAGTGCGTCAGGTTCTCGGTCGCCACCGTCCCGAGCCGTTCGCGGACCAGCCGCAGCTCGATCGCCGGCCACGGTCGGCCCGAAAGGTCGACGACCGCACGCACGAGCGCTTCGTCTAGCGGCACGTGCGCACTGCCGAAGCGGGTGATGCCGGCGCGATCGCCGAGCGCCGTGTCGAGCGCCTGACCGAGCGCCAGCGCGGTGTCCTCGACGGTGTGGTGATCGCAGACCTCGAGGTCGCCGCTGGCGCGCAGCTCGAGGTCGAAGCGCGCGTGCAACGCCAACGCGTTCAGCATGTGATCGAGGAACGGCAGGCCGGTGGCGATCGCACTGGTGCCGGTGCCATCGAGCACCAGCGTCAGTTCGAGCTGCGTTTCCTTCGTCGCGCGGCGCACGGTGGCGCGGCGCGGGACAGCGAGTCGGTCGGTCATGGGTCGAGGCTCAGCAACTGGTCGAGGTCCTGGGTGCACGCCAGCACGCGGGCCGCTCCGGCTCCGTGCAGCGTCGAGAAGGCGGCGGTGGGCGCGGGGCCTGGCGCGATGACGCCGATCGGCACGACGCCGGCCGCTCGTGCCGCGGCGAGGTCGTCGACGGTGTCGCCGAGCATCCATGCGCTCTGCACCCCGAGCCGCTCGAGGGCGAGGCGCACCGGGGCCGGATCGGGCTTCAGCGGCGCGTCCTCGCGCACGACGACGGCGTCGAAGCAGGCCGCGAAGCCGAAGCGCGCCAACGCGTGTTCGGCGTCGGCGCGCGGCCGGCCGGTGACGGCGGCAAGCTTGCAGCGGCGGCCCCATCGCTGCAGCAGCGCCGGCGTCACCAACGCGGTCTCGGCCGCACGCAGCGCCTGGTAGTGGCGTTCGAACCGCTCGATCACCTCGGCGCGGGTGACCGTGATGCCGCGAGCAGCCACCAGCGCATGCGTGACCGCCCAGTCGTCGTTGGCGTTGCCGCGCGCCTTCGCCGCCGCGACGTCGCCGTCGTCGATGCCCGCACCGAAGCCGCGGGCGGTGGCGACGATCGCCTGGCGGTACGAACGCGACACGTCGACCAGCACGCCGTCGACGTCGAACAGCAGCGCCTCGGGCGCCAGCGCGGCGCGCAGCACGGCGCACAGGCGTGCGAACGCGACCGGGTCGCCGGGCAGGCCGATGCGCACCGCATCACGCAGCTGCTCGCGGTCCGGGAACGCGCGCAGCGCGATGCCGAGCGACGCCGCCGCCGCGACCAGCCACGGTGCGTCGACACCGCGGGCGAGCACGAAGTTGCCCTGCGCCGGCGCCGCCGGACGCGCGCCGAGACACTGCAGCTCGACCGCCAGCTCGCACCGTTCGCGGCGCACCGCGGCCACGTGATCGGCGAGATCGGCGTCGCCGGTCGCCAGGCGCTGCAGCGCCACCCGCGCCGCGACACCGGCGACCGGCAGCGGATTGCCGAACGCACGCAGCCGCGCCATCAGCGCCGGCGTGCCGATCGCGCAGCCGATGCGCAGGCCGGCGAGCCCCCAGGCCTTCGACAGCGTGCGCACGACGACGACGTTGGCGAACTGCCGCGCGGTCGCGCAGAGATCCTCGTCGGCGAACTCCGCATAGGCGGCATCGAGCACCACCAGCGCCTGCGGCAGCGCGGTGGCGAGTCGCCGCAGGTCGTCGACGGTCGCGACCGCGCCGGTCGGGTTGTTCGGCGAGACCACGAACACCATCGCCGTGCGTTCGTTCGCGGCGGCCAGCACCGCTTCGATCGGGAACTCGCCGTCCGGCCACGGCACGGCCTGCAACGTGCCCCCGACCATCGCCACGTAGCGATCGATCATCTCGAACGTCGGCTGCGGCACGACCGCCTCGCCGCCGCCGCGCAGCGCCAGCAGGCACAGCCGCAGCAGCGCGTCGTCGGCGCCGGCGGTGACGAGCACCGCATCGACCGCGACACCGTGCCGGCGCGCGAACGCCTCGCGCAGCGGCGCCACGTCGGGGTAGCGCGCGAGCTCGGCGGCGGCGAACAGACCGTCCGGCAGTTCGAGGCCGCGCGGCGCCCGCCCTTCGTTGCGCGACAGGTCGAGCGTGATCGGCGCCGCGAACGCCGGCGGCGCGTAGGTCGTTGGCGTGTTCATGGCACGATCTGCTCGCAGGCCGAGACGACGATGTCGGTCGCACCACGGCTCTTCAGCAGCGGCACGAGCCGCGGCAGGTCGCGGCGCGGCACCGCCGCGCGCACCGCGAACCCCACGGCGCCGTGCAGGCCGGCGACGGTCGGTTCGCGCATGCACGGCAGCACCGCGACGACGCGTTCGAGATCGGCGACCCCGACGTTGAGCTCGACCATCGCGCGTTCGCGCGCCGCCAGCACCGCGCGCAGGCACAGCACCAGCCCGTCGATCGCCATGCGCTTGTCGGCGACGTCGAGCGCACGCGGGTTGGCGTAGAGCCGCGTCGACGAGCGCATCACCTCCTCGACGACGACGAGGCCGTTGGCGTGCAGCGTCGAGCCGGTGGCGGTGTTGTCGACGACGACGTCGGCGTCCTCGGGCGGGAACACCTCGGTGGCGCCGAACGAACGCACGAAGGTCGCATCCGGCGCGCGCGCCGCGATCCATGCACGCGTGAGCCGTTCGTATTCGCTGGCGACGACCAGCGGCCGATCGGCGAGCCTGGCCGGCAGTGCCCCGCCGACCAGCAGCGACGCCGGCGCCGCGACCACGATGCGCACCGGATCGAGCCCTGTGTCGAGCAGTTCGACCAGTTCGGCGCCGGTCTCCGCGACCCAGTCCGCGCCCGCGAAGCCGAGGTCGCGCGAACCCGCGGCGAGCATGCCGACGATGTTCTGCGGCTTCAGCTGCTTGGTCTCGAAGCCCTCCAGCGACAGCCGCGGCCGGTAACCACGCGCTTCGGCGCGCACATGGATGCCGGCCTCGGCGAGCAGCCGCAGCACGCCGGCTTCCATGCGCCCCTTCGGCAGCGCGAGGTGGACCTGGGACGAAGACGCGGTAGTGCGGAGCTCGCGCCCGGACGGGAGGTTCTGGACTGGGTTCATGGTGGCTCTGGCGAGCCGACCCAGCGATCGATGCGTCCCGGAAACGAAGACGCCGACCGCGAGGGTCGGCGTCGAGTCTGCGAGTGGCGGTTACTGGCCGTGCACGCGCGTGCTCATCCGACCCCTGTGGGGTGGTGCGCATGCGCATGATGGACGGCAACGGAACGGAACATCGAGGCGCGGACGGTAGCCCGCGTTCGGCGCGTGTCAAGCAGGGCGTGGCGTCGGTGCCGCCTGCCACCACCGCTTCGTCCCGAGCACGAGACCGTCGAGCACGCAGTAGAACACGCCCGCCGCCAGCGGCGGATTGCTGGTCGACAGCGACAGCCACGGCACCTGCGCCGCCCATCGCCAGTTGCCGAGCCACGTGCCGAGCAGTTCGAGGCCGAGCGCCAGCACGAACATCACCGCGTAGAGCTGCCGTGTGCTCGCGCGCCGACAGGCCAGCACGAAGCCCGCGAACAGCAGCACGCCGAACGTGTCGATGCCGGTGAGGGCGAACCCCAGCACCACCGGGGCAGCGAGCCACGGCACGGCGCGCCCGATCGCCGCAGGCAGCCGCGGCGCCAGCAGCATGCCGAGCCGCAGCAGCAGCGCGTGGCCGGGCGGCACGAACAGCGGCAGGTTGCCGAGCCGGTACTCGTAGAGCCCGAAGACCAGCGCGAGCAGGCACTCGCCGAGCGTGCCGAACAGCAGGCACACCAGCAGCAGACGCCGGTCGTCGGACGATGCGCGCCACACCGCGGTGCCGAACACGCACCAGACGCCGAGATCGGTCAGCAGCTGACCATGCACGGGCACGTGGCGATCGACGACCAGTCCGACCACGATCACCGACGCCAGCAAGGCGATCGTCGGCCACGGCCGCGCGGCAATCGCGCTCGCCGTGGCGCTCACGGCCGCTGCAACACGACGATGCGGTTGGTGTTGGTGCCCAGCGAGTTGTTGCCTACGCCCCAGCAGTTGGCGGTCTTCGTGAACTTCTGCGTGTGCAGCATCACCGCCAGCGGCTCGAACCCGGCGGCGATGGCGACCGGCACCACCGCCTCTTCGAGCCGGATCGAGCCGCCCTTCACCTCGCCGACCTCGAACGCGACGTGGCCGCCGCGTCGCACGACGCGATGCAGTTCGGTGAACACCTCGCCCATCGCCGCCTGCCAGGCCGGGACCGTGCGCGCCATCGTGATCGGCACCGCCGCCGCGTCGATGCCGCAGAACCAGCAGCGCAGCCAGTTGTCGGCCGCGTACTGCACGATGTCGAGGAACGGCGGCGAGGTGACCACCAGCTGCACGCTGCCGGTGGCGAGCCGCGGCACCGCGTTCGCCGGCCCGGTCGACAACACGGCGCGCTGCAACAAGGCACCGTCGTCGCGCTGCCACAGCGTCGCGGTGTCGGCGAGCAGGGACTTCGACTTCTTGGCGAGGATCGACCGCACATCGCGCGGCGGCGGCACCTGGTTGCGCTTCTGGTTGATCTTGCGCTGCGCCACCGCCGAGGTCGCCTGGTTGGGCGGCAGCGTGTAGACCGAGAAGAAGCCGGGGCTGTGACCGGTGAGCCGATTGACCGCGACCATGCGGATCCAGTCGTCGACCGGATCGAGTTCGGCGCCGTGCGAGGCGGTGAGCAGGTGTTCGCGCAGGGCGAGCAGTTCGTGCAGCGTGTCGGGGTGGAAGAACACCAGCAAGTCGTCGTCGAGCGGCCCTTCGTGTCGGAGGTCGAGTTCGTCGAGCCGAGCAATCACCTCGGGCAAGGTCGGCGGGCGCAGCCGCGGCCGCACCAGCATCGCCGACAGCGGATTGATGTCGTTGCCGCACGGCACCCGGCCGCGCAGCAGCGCCTCGAGCGGCGTCGTGCCGCGCCCCATGAACGGATCGAACACCAGCTCGCCCGGTCGGCTCAGGCGGTCGATGAAGAACGCCGGCAGCGACGGCTTGAAGCAGGCGCGGTAGCTGACCTCGTGCAGGCTGTGACCTTCGCGCTGCGCCGCGGTCCAGAACTCGTTGGTGAACGTCGGCACGCGCCGATCGCCGACCACCAGTTCGCCCTCGCGCGAGGGCGCGCCGAACGCGGCGAATGCGCGCAGTTCGGCGACCAGCCCAGACGGCTCGGCGAACGGGGCAGCGGCGGTTTCGCTCACCGCGCCAGTGGAACCGCCACCGACCGGCCGTGCAACGATGCGCCGGCATCCGCCGAGACGGCTGCGCTGCGTCGATGGGCAGGCGTCGCCGCTCCCTCGTTTGGTGGTGCGCGCTGCCACTGGCCGCGGTCGCTTTCGCGCGGCGCTGCTGCCTGACCGCGAGCACTTCGCATGGGCTGCTCGCATCACCGCCTCCGGCGGCGAAGTCGTGGTGCTCGAGCTGCCTTGGCGGGTGGTGGTGGATCGAGCTCGACGCCACGTCACCGCAGCGTCTGGAGCGTTGTCAGGCGCCGCTCAGTTGATGGGCAAGAAGGCCGCGGCGCTGAGATGCAGGAGCTGGCCGGGGCACTCGAACCATGGCCCTGACTGGAGCATCTGGAACGCCAGGGTCGAGCCGACCAGGCCGGGGTTCAGCGGGATGGAGACCGACGTCTGGTTGCCCGCGGTGATCGTCGCAGCCGACGGATCGACCCACCAGAAACACGACGCGCAGAAGGGGATCGGGAAGCTCACCGCCGGACCGACGAACAGAAACTGGCCCCAGCCCGGGAGGCCGTCGACACGCACGATGAAAGTCGAGCCCGCCGACACCGGCGTCGTGGTGCCGGTAGGGATAGTGGCGAAGTTTATCGACAAAGTCCACGGCAGGCTCAGCGGGTAGCAGGCCGGCACGGCGAAGGGCGTCGGGCCGAAGTCGGCATTGAACGTGGCCGTGAACACGTTGCGGTCGCTCGGCGTGAACGAAACCGTCTCGTAGGCGCAGAACACACGCCGCCCGCCACCCGTATCGACCGCCAACTGCGGGCGCGTGTGGATCGGATCCGAGGTCGACGGCACGAGCAACGTCCGCGCTTCCCGCACGACGAGCGTGGACTGCATCACCAGCGACGTGAAGAAAATCCGGTTCGGCCCGGTCGTCGCGATCGGATCGCGTTCGACGTATGCGACCACGAACCGCATGCCGTCACACTCGACGGCCGGCAGCACCTGGTCGGACGAGTTCGCCATCGCCGCATCCGCCATCTGGCTGAGGTTGCGGATGCCCGAGATCGCCGATGTTCCGGCGAATACGTGCCCGTGCACGTCGCGGCCACCGAATGGCATCTGTCGTTCGTGGCAGACCATCCACTGGCGGGCTCCCATGTCGTCGCGGCCCGGCGTCGACACCGCCGGGTTCGTGTCGTTCGCACCGCTGGAGTCGATCGAGAACGAAGGGCGCAGCAGGATGCCGTCGGTGTTGATCACCGCCCCGCGGATGTCCTCGTCGACGGAACTGAACCGTCGTTGCCAGACGACGGGCCAGAACTGGGCCGTGGTGCCCGCGCGCCCGGAGCTTCCCGCGATGCGCGGTCGCTGGTCGAGGGAACCGATCGAGTTGTCGACCGCGAGCGGCGCCGTGGAGAAGGAGCCGGACCCCGTCACCATCCGGAACAGGATGTCATGATCGCTCGCCGTCACCTCCCGCTCCCAGACCACGCAGAACCTGAACGAGTCGTCGGCGCCGACATCGCAACTGATCGCGTGCCCGAGACTGGAGTCGGCGATCACGAACGGAGCCCACACCGTACCGTTGCCCTCGGTGATCCTGCCCTTCACCACGCGTTGCGACCACGGCTGACCGACGATTCCGACCACCAACGCGGTGTGGGAGTGGCAGCCGACCTTGACCTCCCGCCAATTCTCGCTGGTGAAGTCGATCGTCGACACGATGTTGTTGAACGACCTGTGCAAGAAGCAGTCGTGGTCCGTGCTGCTCCACACCCGCTGCCAGGAGATCACCGTAGTGTTCAAGTCGGCAGCGACGTCCGGCTCCAGGTCGATGGAGGGAGCCGACGCGATCGTCCCATTGCTGACGATCGGGTCGATCGTCACCGGCCATTCCGCGTCCACCATGAACGCGGCTGGCACGACGATGCGGATTCGTGCGCCGGCGAGCGCGATCGGCAGGTCGATACGCCGGCCGCTGGCGTCGAACGCCAGTGCACCTGAGTAGGTGACGACGCCATGTTCGCCGCGGAACGCGATGCCCGCGGCGCTCCGTTCGCCGACGAGTTCACTGGTCACCGACTGCTCGACGACTAGGTCGCCCGAGCCGCCGTGGCCTTCGACCACGAACGACTGCGCGACGTGGTCCATCGCGACGTCGTAGACCTCGCGCACGGCGGCGCGGTCGACCCAGAGTTGATCGCCGCGCCGCGACGTTGTCTTCGCGGCGATCGCCAGTTCCTGCTCGCCGCGGCGCAGCGAAGTCAGCCGCAGCGTGAGCGGGAAGTTCCGCGGCGCCTCGGAGCCGAAGAACGGGATGAACGTCGCGTCGTCCGGCGTCAGGCAGAACTTGTAGTTGCGGCCCAGCACCCACCGCGCCCCATCCTGCTCGTCGTGCAGCACCATGTCCCACGACGGCGGCACCGGCCGATCGGCGTCGCTGCTCGTCACGGTGCGGTCCGTGGGGACCGCGTCGGCGCGATCGGCAATCGCGGCGGAGTCGGCGACCGGCGGAACATCGGCGGGCTTCGGTGGCGGGATCCAGAGTTCGGTCCGTTGCGCCGCCGGCACCGCGGGGGTGCCCTGCGCGCAAAGGCCGCCACCAGCCACGAGCGCCAGCAGCAATGAGCCACAGACACTCAGCGCGCGGCGCGGCAACCGTTCGGGTCGAATAGGGACAGGAACCGGAGAGGCGAGAGTTGGCATGCACTCTGGGCAGCGGCGAACGACGCCGAATCGCACCGCCCGGAACCCGATTCCGCGATGCTGACGCCTGCGCCCAACGCCATCCGGCGCGGCGCGCCAGACCGGTCGGATTGCATGGAAGCCCGTCGCCGGCCGGCCGTCGCAGCGGTCCACTTCCGACTGCCTGCGTTGACGTCGGGGCGACCCTGACGCGGACACCGAGAAGGACCCTGACGAGCCCACCCGCCCCATGACGACCTCCCGCGCCATCCCCGTGTCGTTCCTGTTGGCACTTGCCAATGCCCAGCAAACACCGGCGGATCCCTGGATCGCGCAGCTGACCGACTCGACTCCGGCGGCGCGGGCCGCGGCTCGCGACGCGCTGCTGGCCCTCGGTGCCGACGCGGTGGCCCCGCTCTCGGCGAAGCTCGCCCAGCTGCCACCCGAACACGCAGCGGCATGCCTGGAGGTGCTGACCGAACTCGGGCCGCAGGCTGGCGCCGCCGTGCCGGCCCTGGTCGCGCTGCTGCGCGACCGGTTCCTGGATCGCCGCCAGGAACGAGCCCCGGCGCTGGTTGCGACCCTCGCCGAGCTGCTCCCGTTCCACGAGGGACCGAATCCGTTGTCGAACCAGGATCGCGTCACCATGGTCGGGCCGCGGGATGGTGCCGCCGCCAGTCAGGCGAGGTGGCGCCTGTTCCAGCGTGAGAGCCTCGCCTTGAAGAAGGGGGTGGACCCACTGCAGAGCCTCGTTTCCGGACACGAGCCGCTCGCCGTCGAACTGGCGATCGAGCGCCTCGGGGCACAAGGAGCGTCGGCGAAGCAGGCAGTGCCGCAGTTGCGGGCGCTGCTGGACCGCGAGGAGCCGCGCCTGCTGCTGGCAGGAGGGCGGCTGCCACTGCATCGCAAGGCTGCCAAGGCGATCCTGCAGATCGCGCCGGACAGCCCGGAAGCCGCAGCCGCGCGGCAGGTGCTGGCCGGCAAGTGGTCGCTGCCGGATCCGGTCGAGCCCAAGGTGCCCGAGCGCCTGTCGGTCCGGATCGGCGAGCTGTTGACGGAGCTCCGCAGTTCCGAGCCGGAACGGCGCAGCTCGGCCGCGGACAATCTGGTGGCCATCGGCACGGCCGCCGCCCGCCCGGTCGCGACCCTGCTCGTGCGAACCGAGTCCGACGACACCCTTCGGCAAGCGCTCGACGTACTGCGCCGCCTCGGCAAGCATGCCGCCCCCGCCGCGTCGGCGATCGCCGATGCCCTGCTCGCATTGCCCGCCCCACACCCGCCTGCCGTCCTGCGGGCGCTGGCCGCGGTGGTGCCGTGGTCGACGGACGTGTTGGTGCTCCCGTTCATGAGTTGGAGCATCGGCCATCTGATCATTCATGGGCGCGATGTCGAGGGGACCATCGACGCGGCGCTCCTCGACAACTTCACCGCCGCCCAGAACGAGCTCTGGTGCGCGTTGGCGGTGCCTGTCAAGGCCTCCGCCGAGGAGCTCGAGAAGTTCCTCGAGAGTCCGATGGTGGGCGTGCGCAAGCGCGCTCTGGAGGTGATCGGCGGCCGCGGTCCGGAGTGCGAGGCGCTGCTGCCGCAGCTCGAGAGCATGCTCGAGCAGCGACAGCCGAAGGAATGGGTGTCACGCCATGTGGACGGCCGACAAGCGGACACGAACGAAGTCGATCGAACCGATGCGATCCAGCGGCTGGCGGCCGAGACGATGCTGCTGATCGGGCCCGCCGACCACCCGCTGCTGCGCTCGGCGCGGGCCAGGTTGGCCGAAGCCGCCGGCAAGTAGCGAGGGAATGGAGCGGGTGACGGGGATCGGCGGCACCGTTCGCGGCTAGCCGACAACCTGCGCGCAGAATGCGGAAAGCGTCCGACCGCCCCCTCCCGCATCGATCTCTGCTCGTAAAGGCTGGTTCCGATTGCCCTGCCACCCAGAGCAAGCCGGGCCGGAGGGGGATGGGATCGAGACCGCACATTTTCTGCGGCTTCGTGTCCGGTGCGCGTTGGTTGCGGCCATTTGCAAGGTGTGCCCTTTGTCCCTGCTTCCTGCCAACTCACGAAAGCCATGAAAACCCTCCCGAACCAAAAACGCCGTCGTCAGTCGAAACTTGGCTGCGCAGCCGCTGCTGCACTGCTGTTCGCTCCTACTGCTCTGCCGGGCCAGACGCTCATCTGGACAGAGACGAGTGGCACATGGTCTACCCGCAGCATCAAGTCGATGCCGCTCGGCGGCGGAGCTGCCACCACGGTGTGGCCGAGTACCGGCGCCGACGTAACCCTCGATGCTGCGAACCAAAGGCTGTTCTGGTCCGTGGGAACGTCTGTTCGCCAGGGGGCAGCTGATGGCTCGGGGGTCTCGAATCTCGTCTACAATCACTCCAACAGCCTCCAGCGTGTCGACCACGTTTTCGATGGGGCCGAGCACTGGGTCTACTGGTCTTGCCCGTCCCTCCAGCAATTGGGACGCACGCGTGTCAGCGACACCTTCACGCAGTTACTGCCGCACAACTACCTCGGTTTCGCGATCGACGATCGGCCAAACAAGTTGCACCTCTACACCTACAGTGGACAAACACAGTCAGTGCAGCGGAGTGCGCTGGATGGCACCGGGACCGTCACGTTGGCGTCGATGCCCAATGGGGCTTCGCCCCAGAGCATGGTGGTAGACACCCAGTGGGACGTGCTGTGGATGCTGGGGAAGACCGCCGCGAAGCCGAATCCTGACCACTTCTGGATCAAGCGAATTGCACTCGGTACGGGAATCATCACCACTCGAATGGAGAGTGGTTTCACGCCACTGGGTCAGCAATTGAACTGGCAGGACATTGGCGTCGACTGCTTGACTGGGCAGCTGATCTGGTCGGCTTGGGGCGAAACTCCCTACCGGAGTCGAATGTACCGAGCGTCCCGAATCAGCGGTGCTGCCACCGAAGCCCTGATTGCACCAAGTGGCGAGGCGATCGAAGGTCTGGTGGTCGACCCCGGCACGAATTGCCTTCCCGGATCTCCACCAAGTGGAGGAGACCATGGTCGTGGTTGCCTGTTCGATGCATCGTCAGTTTACTTCGATTCGGTGCCTCCGCCGCTGCTTTCGTTCAGCAGCCTGAGCTTCCTCTGGCTCGGCGCTCATTACTTCGTGGTCAAGGACGGTCCTACCTCGTTCGTGCCACCATCCGGCGCGGCCGTGTCCCTCGGGCTCGGTGACGACTCGGTGGTTTCGCTGACGCTGCCGATGCCCCTGCCGTTCCCCGGCGGCGTTGCCACGACCCTCGAGGTCTGCTCCAACGGCTTCGTGTCGCCCAATGGGACCAGTGGAGCAGGCTATCTTCCGAGCGCCCAGAGATTCCTCAGCGCATCGCCGCGGTGGGCCTTGTGGCGCGACTTCGCGCCGCAGCTTGGGGGCGACGTGGTTGCGGAGACAATCGGCACCACTACCTACGTGACCTGGAACGGGGTTCCGAACTTCGCTGGCCCAGGCACAAGTACATTCCAGTTCCAGTTCGATTCGGCCGCCGGCAGCGTCCATCTCGTATGCCAGGCCATGAGTGGTTCGGGCTCTTGTTTGGTAGGCTGGAGCCCGGGTGGAGGCGCCTTGGACGGTGGCAGCGCAGATTGGGCCACGTTCACGTCCCTTGCGCTTCCTGCATCAGACATTCGTCCGCTTCAGTTGAGTCTGCAATCGGCTGCACAGTTGGGCCAGACAGCTGTTCTTGCAACGACCCAGGCACTGCCCGGCAGCTTGGGCATCAACTTTCTCAGTCTGGGTGGGATCATGCCAGGCATCGAGCTCACGTTCCTAGGCATGCCGGGCTGCAGCGCCTACGTAGACACCAGCCTGTCTGTGACAAACCTCATCAGCGACTTCCTTCCTGGAGTTGGGATGACCACGATCGTGGCCATTCCCTCAAATACCTCGCTGGTGGGCACGTCCGTCCTCAGCCAATCTGCCTGGTTCGACCCTACGGCAAATGCGGCAGGCCTGGTCACGTCGAACGCGGTGCAGTTCACCATCACGCCTTGAACGAAACCGACGGCAGCGCCACGCCGCCACCTCGGCCCTGGCCTTCGCGGCCCTCGGCCTCGCGGCGTCGCGCTGCGCGGGCGAACCTCAGCGCCGCAGGAACGGCCTCGTCTCGACGGTGATCTGCAGATCGCCCCGGCGGGCGGCGACGTCCCGCTGCTCGCCCTGCACCATCGGCTGCTCGGGCTGCTGGCTCGGCACCGTGGCCTCGACGCGGCCGCGGAAGCCGACCGGCACCTCGCGGCGGAAGTGGCCGTCCGCGTCGCTGAGCTGGCCGCCGACGCTGCGGCGCACGCAGTCGGGAATCGCGTGCACGCACGCGCGCACTGGCTTTCCGGCCGCGTCGAAAACCCGACCGGCGACGAACGACGGCATCTCGAGCTGCAACCGCAGGCCGGTGCTGCCGGCGCGGACGTGCCGCAGCGGCGGCATCACTTCCCCTGGCGGCGGCGACACGAGGGCGATCGTGTAGAGGCCATCCACGACACCTTCGAACCGGAACGAGCCGTCGGTTCCGGCGCGCGCCGAATGGCGCTCGTGCCTTCCTTCGTCCTCGATGGTTGCATCGAGCCGCAGCGCCTCGAGGCCACGATGCAGTCGCATACGAACGGCGCCGGGCGGAACCTCGAGGACCTCGGTAATCGCCGTCGGCGACATGCCGTGCTGAAGCTGCAGGCGCAATACCTGCCGCTGCTCCGCCGGCAGCATCGCCAGCAGGAACGTCTGCTGCAACGCATCCTCGGCGTCCACCGCGTGTCCGCACAGGTGCATCGCCACTGGCAGCAGCCGCGGGGCCAGCGCGTCGAACACCTAGCCCAGCGCCTGCTGGTCGCCCTGCCGGTGCCAGAGGTCGAACAGACCGGCCAGTGGATCCATGCGCGCTTCCTTGTCGTGAGCCAGGGGCACCGTCACGGAATCCGCAGCTCGGCCCGCCCGCGGCCGGCATGGCTCGAACATGCTGCTCTTGGTTACCTACTGCACGAAGGAACTGAGCCGCGTGCCTCGGAACCGGGAGGCGTTGCTGGCAGCGCCACGGCGGCGAGCCGTGATCCTACGGCACCAACGAGCCGCTGTTGCAGCGGCTCCGCCAGCTGGCAATAGTCGCCACCAGCGATCGTTGCGGGCGCCCTGCCGGCGCACGCCGGTCGGAGGCGGTATCCATGCGGCGGTTCCTGTGGCGGTTCACGATCGGCGGTCTCGCCACGTACGGCCTGTTCCATCTGGTCGACAAGGCCGTGCAAGGCATCCGCGCGATGCCCGCGGCGCGACGCCCGGCGGCCGCCGACCTGGCACCGCTGACCGCGGCCCAGCAGCCGCTGGTCAGTGCGCTCACCCGCGTGCTCGACGAGGACGGCGTGCCGCAGGCCGAACGTTGGGCGAGCGCGATCGTGCGTTCGTCGCCGACCGACGACCTCGGTTACCTGGCGCTGGTGACCGCGCAGATCCGCCGCGAGTCGCGCTTCCTGGCCCCCGACCTCGAGTGGCTCTACCAACAGCTGGTGCCCGACCTCGTGCACGACCTCGGCGTCACCGATCCACTGCGCACGATCGGCCCGATGCAGGTGCAGCGCTGGCGGCTGCAGGATCACTTCGAGCAGGCGCAGGGCCGGGAGCTCGACCCGCACACCGTG
>JALORC010000043.1 GCA_025459175.1 Planctomycetota bacterium
CCGAGCCCCGAGGTCGTGAGGCCACCGACCCATCCGTCGGCGTCGAGCAACAGCACCGTGCGCCCCTGCTGGCGCGCCTCGATCGCCGCGACGATGCCCGCGGACGTGGCGCCGTACACGCAGACATCGACGGCGAGCATCGACGAGGTCGCCGGCGCACCACTGCGGCAGCCGGGCATCAGCAGCGCCAGACACAGCGACAACAGCGACAGCAGTTCCGTCCGGATCATGGTTGTCTCGGTAGATAGAGGTAGATGCTCTCGTCCTTCGGGCCGACCCAGCACGGGAAGTGCGCGATCAGTTCGTAGTCGCTGGCCAGCAGCTTGCGGATCGCGCTGTGCTCCCCGATGCCGGCCAGCAGCGGGCTGTGATCGACCTCCGCCAGCTCCGGTTGGGTCACCGCCACCGCGAACATCGCCCCGAGCATGCGGGCCTGTTGCCGCTGCCACTCGAAGTGCTTCGCGACCCCCGGATCGCAGACCTTCTGCCTGGCCTCGTCCTTGCCCTCGGCGATCATCCAGTCGGTGAACGTGGCCACCCGGTTCGAGCCGTACGGGGCCTGGACCTGCGCAGCCCAGTGGCCCGGTCGCAGGTAGTACAGCAGCGTCGGATGATTGGTCGTCAGCACCCGCAGCGGCAGCTTGCCGGCGCGCCGCTGCAGGAACTCGGCCGCGGCCCGCCACTCGGCGCGCTGACCGCGCTGCATGCCGTGGTAGTCGCGCAGCTGCAGCGCGAAGTCGCCTACCAGCAGCACCGGCAGCACGGCGGCGGCGAGCAGCCGCAGCCCCACGGTCCACGACGCGGCGCCCATCTGCCACAGCCGCACGGCCGCGAACGCGGCCAACCACAGCATCATCGGCAGGGTGCAGATCGCGTAGCGGGCGGTCGCCTTGGCGAGCTGCCCGCTGATCGCCAGCAGCACCAGGAACGGCATCACCACCATCGAGCCGAGCAGCAGGGTCCGATCGCGCCCCATCACCGGTCGCAGCAACCACAGCCCGAGAGCGGCCGCCACCAGCACCGGCGGGCGGAAGTAGTAGGCCGTGGTCTGCACGAAGTGCAGCAGCGAAGCATCGCTCTTGCTGCGCAGGAAGTCCTCGAACAGACCCGACTGTCGGATCGCCCACGGCAGCGCGTAGACGACCAGCAGCGCCGCCACCACCAGCCGCACCACCGTGCGCACGTCGAAACTCCGCACCGCGCGCAGCAGCAGGAACAGCAGGAACCCGCCGAACAACAGCGCGCCGGTGGTGTGACTCAGGGTGCCGATCAGCACCGCCGCCGCGAACGCCAGCGCGTCGGGCACGCGTTCGGTGCGCACGTACGAACGCGCCCGATCGGCGGCGATCACCCCGGCCAGCACGACGACCACGTAGCCGCGCGCGTTCTGGCTCCAGAACACGTGCCACGGATCGAGCGCCAGCAGCCACGCCGCCAGCACCGCCGCCGTGGCCCCGACCAGGCGGCGGCCGCAGATGCCGACCAGCGGGATCGTCAGCACGCCGATCACCACGAACGGCAGCCGCAGCGACGCCTCGTCCTGCCCCAGGCCGAGCGCGAACAGGCCGCGCAGCATCAGGAAGGTCAGCGGGTAATAGACGCGCAGCTCCGGCAGGAACTGCTCGAGCGGCATCGTGGCGTCGCGCCAGGTGTGCGCCTCGTCTACCCACAGCGACCAGGTGCCGAGGTTCCAACCCCGCAACGCCGCCGCCACCGCGGTGGCGAGCAACAACCAGAACCAGTGCCAGCGGCCGAGCTGCAGCGGGCTCGGCTCGGGAACGGTGGGGCGTTTGGGGCGAGACTTCGGCAAGGTGGGTCGACGGGTGCGTCTGCATACCGGATGCACCCGTGCAAGGCGAGTCACCGCCACGGCGATCGCGCCGGTCCGGCGCGCCGGTCACGGCAGCGCGAAGAACCGTTCCTCGGCGAAGCTGTAGTAGCGCTCGGCGCCGACCACGATGTGATCGAGCAGATCGATGCCGACCAGTTCGCCGGTTTCGCGCAGACGATCGGTGACACGGCGATCATCCGCGCTCGGCGAAGGGTCGCCGGACGGATGGTTGTGGGCCACCACCACCGCCGCCGCCCCGTCGCGGATCGCCGGCGAGAACACCTCGCGCGGGTGCACGGGAGTCGAGTCGATGCTGCCGGTGCTGATCAGTTGCACCGACAGCAACCGGTGCCGCGCATCGAGCAACACCAGGAAGAAGCTCTCGCGGCGCGAGCCGCGGGCCGAGGCCCCGACCAGCCGCGCCACGTCCCCGCCGTCGCGCACCGGCGTGCCGGGCCGGAACGCGGCCTCGGCGAGCCGGCGCGCCAGCCCGAACGCGGCCCCGAGCGCCGCCGCGCGCACCGGCCCGACCCCGAGCTGCGCCGCCGTCTGCCGCACGCTCGCCTCGGCGAGGCCGGGCAGTCCACCGAAGTGGCGCAGCAGGCGCTGCGCGAGCTGTTCCGCCGATTCCCCGCGCATGCCGGTGCGCAGGATCAGCGCGAGGCACTCGGCATCACTGAGCCGCGCCTCGCCGAGTTGGAGGATCCGTTCGCGGGGGCCGGGCGGCACCGGCTTGTCGAGCATCAGGGTCTGGTCCATGCCTGTCAGTGGCTCGAACGGCGCCGCGGTGGCACAAAATCCGGCGGACCCGGTCAATGACTGCGCGCCGCCGCCATCCCGCTGCGCGCGGCGGCCAGCAGCCGCTCGCGCAGGGCGCCCTCCGGCAGCATGCCGGCGGCGACCTCGGCGTCGCGCGGGCGGCCGCAGCGCAGGGCGACCGCGACCGCCGCCTCGAGCACGCGCTCGCGCCGGCCCGGCATGCGCAGCGGATCGACCGCCACCAGCCCGGCGATGAAGTCGTGCAGCTCGCGATCGACGGCGAACAGTTCGAACCGGGTGTGGCCGTGGGTCGTCTCGCCGCCGGGTCGTTTGCCGAAGCTGGCGAACGCCTCGACGCCCTGGCCGAAGTACTCGGCCTCGTTGCTGGCGGCGTAGAAGTCGAGGCAGCGGCCGTTCGCCAGCGCCGCCTGGTACAGCGACCGCAGCCGCGCCTTCTGCAGCTGGTTGAAGCCGAGCACGTGCACCTGGTGGGCCACCTCGTGCGCGAACGTGTCGAAGCCGAACGTCGCCGCTTCGTCGAGCGCCTCGATGCCGGTGGCGGCCTGCACGCCGCCGATGCCGCGCACGTCGTCCCAGACGCGGCCGTCGAAGGTGCGCCGACCGCGCAGGTTGGCGCGTTCGGCGGCATCGGTGGTGCGCTCCAGTTCGCGCAGCAGGTCGTGCCGCGCGCCGCACGCCACCAACCGCTCGAGGTGATTGCCGAACATCGCCGCGGTGCGATCGACGACCAGACGCCGCGCCGGCGACAATTGCGCGTGGCCCGGCACGAACTGGCTCACCGGCAGGCTGCGCACGTCGGGGGCCGGCAGCGCCGCGGCCAGCGCCGCGAACGCGCCGTCGGTCGCGGCCATGCTGGCGGCGACGCGGCGCGCGAACAGCGTCTCGCCGAGCAGCCGGTGCGCGATCGGATGGCCGGGGCTGCCGGCGAGCACCTCCGCGAGCTGCTGCAGCGCGCTCTCGTGGCGACCGGCCTCCAGCTCGGCGACCGCGGTCCGCAGCGCGCGGTCGATGATGACCTCGGTCGGTGGCAACAGACCGGAGCCGAGCCGCAGATGGGCCTCGGCATGGTGCGGATCGAGCTGGATCACCCGCTGGTAGTCGACCGCCGCCTCGTGGATGCGCTGCACGCGGAACAACGCCGAGGCGCGCGCCGCCAGCAGTTCACTGCCCGGCTCGCCCGCGCGCGCCACGAACGCCGCCGCGCGCCGCACCGCGTCGTCGAAGGCGCGGCCGCGGATCAGCGAACGCACACACAGCGCCATCGCCGCCTGCGCATCGGCGGCGGCGGCCAACGCCGACTCGGCATAGGCCAGCGCGAACGTGCTGCGACCGAGCATCAGGTGGCTGCGGCCGAGACCGATCAGGCAATCGGCGGTGGCGTTGCCGGCGGCCTTGGCGCGCCGGTAGGCGCCGAGCGCCAGCAGCGGATCCTCGCTGTCGAGCAGCGTGTCCCCGTGCGCCAGCCAGGCGATCGCCGGCGAGCTGTCCGAACCCGGGGCCGGCGCCTGCGCCGATGCGGTGCGGCCGAGCAGCCACGTGAGGCCGGCGAGCAACAGCAGCGGAAGGCAGGAACGTGGCACGGTTGCGGGCGAATGCGGGGGCCCCGCCGAGCAGGCGGTCGTGCCGTCTTTCGGCATTCGGGTCGCAGCCGCTGGTCCGCAGCTGCGAACGGGGTCCAGCCACCGGTGGCACGGCGGCTTCGTCGCACTCCCCGGCGCGGCCTGGCGCGGTTCCGCGCGCCGGTTCAGCGCGCCGTCGTGCCCAGCACTTCGAGCCGCTCGACGTCGAGCACGCTGAGGCTGTCGGTCGCCGGCCGCCGCCGCGGACCGATCACACCGACCTCGCGACCGACGAACAGGGCCAGGTCGTAGCGGCCGGTGTCGCACGACAGCAGATACTGCCGCTGCCCGCCCTTCTCGAGGAAGTAGACCCCGGCGCCGGCCAGCCGGCTCTCGTAGCGCAGCCAGCCGATCGACTGGAAGCGTTCGAGCTGATCGCGCTTCTCGGGCGCCTTCTCGTCCACCTGCGGCGGCTTCGCGTCGCGCACCGCGGTGGCCTCGGCGATCCAACGCTGGGTGTCGATGCGCTTCTTCAGCGCCTCGATCGCCGAGCGGCCGGCCGACTCCGGCGCCAGCGTGCCGGTCAACTGCTCGAGCGCCGCCGTCAACGGCGCGTAGTTCTGGTCGCCGAGCGGCTTGCGCAGTTCGGCGGTGAAACCGTCGTGCACGACCTGCACCGCCGCGAGATCCACCACGTCCTGCTTCGCCCGCGCCTGCGCCGCGGCGATCTGGTCGAGCCGCGCCTGCACCTCCGCCGCCTGCTGCTGCCGCAGCGTCTCGTAGGCCGCGCCGAGCGCCGGGTCGGCGGCGGCCGCCAGCTGCACCTCGGCTTCGGCGACCCACGCCTCGACGCCCGGGCTGCGCACCTTGAACCACTCGTCCTGCTCGCCGATCACGTGCAGTTCACTGCCGTCGGCGAGCTGCGTCACCGGCGGTTCGCCGGCGCTGCGCGGCCGATAGCGGAACGACACCTTGGCGCCCTTGGTGAACACGCGCCCGTCGTCGCGGGTCGTCGTGAACTTGCTGCTGACGTAGCCGATCGGGCCGAGCGGCAGCACGATGGCGCGGAACCCGTTCTCGCTGCGGCCGACGGCGACCACCTGGTCCTTCACCAGCACGTCCTCGAACACCGGCGGCAGCGCCACCGCGCCGGGCCAGCAGCGCAACTGCACCTTGTCTACGACGACCCGTGCGAACTGCAACGCGGCCGGCGCCTGGGCGGCGGGATCCTGCGCCGCGGGCGCGGCGGCCGCCGGCGTGCCAGCGGGCGGCGGCGACGTTGGCGTGGGCGAGGACGGCGGGGGCGAGGACGGCGCCTGCGCCGACAACGCCACCAGGAGGAGCGGGGCAACGGACACGACACGACGAATGACCATGACTTCCTCGACGGAACGGACCGGAGAACTGACCGGGAGCCACACACGGCCGCGCCCCAGGTGACCGCCCGGGCAACGACCGTCGTTGACCACGATGCTACCGGACTCGCGGCCTCGGAACAGCTGCTTTGTGGTCGCCGCGAGCGCACACGCCCTGGCGACGCCGCGCGCCGCTGCCGATAGGATCCGGACCGATGTCGCTCCGCCCCCTGCTGCTGCCGCTGCTCCTGCTGCTCCCCGCCTGCACGTGGTGGACCAGCCAGGATCGGGTCCTGATCACCAGCGACCCACTCGGCGCTCGCATCACGGTCGACGGCACCGACACCGGGCAGACGACGCCGGCCAAGATCGCGGTCGCCGGCAACTTCGGCCGCGATCACACGGTGACGCTGCAGAAGCGCGGCTACCGGCCGGCGCAGCGGCGGCTCTACCAGTTCACCGAGGGCTACACCGCGAAGTGGATCGACGGCGCCTACAGCCCGGAGCTGCCGCCGCTGCCGCTGTTCTGGACCGGCGGCGACTTCGTGTTCCCGTTCGGCATCCGCGGCGCGCTGCTGCCGGCCGAGCTGCACGTGCAGCTGCAGCGCGAGGACGAACCGCTGCTCGGCTTCGACCTGCTGGCCGAGCAGGCCACGGCCACCGCCGGGCAGGCCGCGGCGGCGACCAAGCAGCCGTGAAGCCGACGGTGTTCCTGGATCGCGACGGCACACTCAACCGCGAGGTCGGGTTCGTGCGCAGCGTGGACCAGCTCGAGGTATTGCCCGGCGCCGCCGCCGCGGTGCGACGCCTGCACGACGCCGGCTACCGGCTGGTCGTGGTCACCAACCAGAGCGGCATCGCGCGCGGGCTCTATCGACAACAGGACCTGGCCGCGATCCACTGCCGCCTGCACGACCAGCTCGGCGGCCTGATCGAAGCCTGGTTGCACTGCCCCCACCATCCGGACGGCGGCCACGGCTACGGCGGCGAATGCACCTGCCGCAAGCCCGGCGCGGGCCTGCTGCACCAGGCCCGCGAGCTGCTCGGCGTCGACTGGCCGGGCGGCGCGCTGATCGGCGACAGCGCGCGCGATCTGCTGATGGCGCGCGGACTGCCGCTGCGCACGGTGCTGGTGCACAGCGGCAAGCCGGCGGACGGCGAACGGCAGCAGCTGCAGCGCGAGGGGTTCCCCCCGGACCACGAGGCCGCTGACCTGCCGGCCGCCGTCGACTGGTTGTTGCGCGGGCCCGGCCCGCACGCGTGAACGATCAGGCGTGCGGCGCCGGCGGCCGCCGCGCCGCGTACAGCGACACGAAGCACGTCACCACCGACACGCCCGACATCACGCAGCCGAACACCAGGCCCGGCGTGTTGGCGAAGAAGAAGTGCGAGCCACCGGCGATCGTGGCGCCCAGCGCCGTGCCGGCGCAGCTCAGATAGAAGCCGATCAGTCCCGGCGACCAGCGCGTGTGTTCCGTCTCGGGCTTGGATTCGTCGATTCGGTTCATGGCAGCGTCCCGGGTCGCACTGCAAACGACGTCGAGCGGGCGGAAGTTTCGCCGGCCCGGGTCACGGAATGAAGCGCGACAGCCGCGCCCCGAGGCCGTTGCAGACGAACATCGGCAGCCGCGACCAGATCCGCCGCGGCAGCGCCAGCTTCGGGTTGCTCGGGTGGAACTCCGGCAGCTTGCTGCCCGGCCCGATCAGCAGATACTCGTAGTGCAACGGCTCCTGCTCGAAGCCCATGTTGCGCTTGAACTTCGCCGGCCCCGAATCGGCGCGGCTGCGGCCGAAGTCGAACCGGCGATAGCCCTGCTCGACTGCCCACTCCATGATCGCGCAGTAGATCCAGTTGTTGACGCCGGTGACGTTGACGTCGTTCCACGAACCGGAGTAGTAGGCGTAGACGGTGTCCTTGAAGCAGAACGACATCACCGCCGCCAGCGTGCGGCCGCTCGGCTCGACCGCGCGGTGGATCACCACCGCCTTGCCGAACTCGTCGACCAGACCCTGGAACCACTGCTTGGGCAGCGCCGGCGAGCCGAGCCGCCGCTTGTTCTCGGCGAACAACGCGAACAACTCGTCGACCGAACCGTCCGGCGTCACCTTGATGCCGAACGACTCGCGGCGCTTGCCCTCGATCGCCGGTGCCTTCGGGTCGCGCGCACAGCGGACCTCGGCCCGCGCCTTCTTCGGGATGCGCCCCATCACCGCGGCCGGATCCTCGGGCAGGTCGCAGCGGAACGTCACGTAGAGCGGCGAACGCTGGCGCTCGCCGGGCCGCAGTTCGAGGTGGCGCAGTTCGACGTAGCCGACGCCGAGCTCGCGCCCGAGCTGCTCGGCGCGCTGCAGCAGCGCGGCCTGGGCCGCATCGTCGTCGGCCAGCAGGCCGCCGTAGACCGCGTACGGCACGCTGACCAGGTTCTTGCCGAGGAACGGGCTCTTGGTCAGGAACAGCGGCAGCACGCCGGCCCAGCGCCGGCCCTGCTCGACCACCAGGTGGTGCTGGTGGTGCCGGAACTGCTCGGCGACCGCGCGCGCCCAACCGGTGCGATGGAAGAACGTGCCGAGCGGATGGCGACTGACGTAGCTGTCCCAGCGCGAGTCCTCGCCCGGCAACAGCGGCCGCACGCGCATCGGTTCCGGCGGCGGCACCGGCACGGCCGGCACCGTGGGCACCGTGGGCACCGTGGGCTCGACGACCGCATCCGCCCCACCATCGACCGCAGCCGACGCCGGCAGCGCAGCCTGGTCCCCGCTCGCGGCGGGCGCGGCCGGCGGGCTGCCGATCGCACCATCACTCGGCACCGACGGATCCAGCCCGGCTGGCGCCCCGTCGGCGGTCTCCGCTCCACCCTCGACGACGTCCTCGATCTTGTAGTCGCGCAAGTTCGGCGCCTGCGTGAAGATGATGATCTCGCCGATCAGACCGAAGCCGATCAACTGGACGCCGAACGCGGCCAGGATCGCGCCGATCACGAACGCGGGCTTGTTGCTCAACGACTCGTCGTGGCCGAGTCTGGACCACAGGTAGTACAACGTCACCGGGGCGCCGACCGCGATCGCCCCGAAGCCGAGATAGCCGAAGAACCGCAGCGGCCGCTGGGTGAAGCGCGTCAGGAACGTGATCGCGAGGATGTCGAGCAGCCGGCGCAGGTAGACACCCAGGCCATAGAAGCCGGCCCGCCCCTTCTCCTCGCGGTGGCGCGCCCGCACCTCGACGACGCGGAACCCCTGCCGCCGCGCCATCACCGGCAGGAAGCGGTAGAGCTCGCCGTAGACCGCGACCTCCTCGAGCACCTGGCGGCGGAAGCCGCGCGTGCCGGAGTTCAGGTCGTGGAACGGCATGTTCATGATCAGCCGCAGGCACCAGTTGAACAGTCGCGACTGCATCTGGTTCAACCACGGATCGATGCGCGAGTGCCGCCAGGTCGCGACGCAATCGGCGCCGGCCTCGAGCGCCTTCACCACCAGCACGATGTCCTCGGGATCGATCTGCAGGTAGGGCGGCACGTTGACGACGAGGTCGCCGTGGGCCTTGGCGACGCCGGCCGACAGGGCGATCGACTCCCCGAGCCCGCCGCCCTCGAGCTGCACGATGCGCAGCGTCCAGCGCGACCCGAGCTCGCGCAGTTCCTGTTCGTAGCGACCGCCGGGCCCGTCGAGCACGAACACGAACTCGCACCCGTAGCCGGCGGCGGTCAGCGCCTTGCCGAAGCCGTCGACGACCGGGCGCGGCTGCGCTTCCGGGCCGGCGATCGCGACCACCACGGACACCAGTGGCGCCGTCACTTGCTGGCCTCCCGCGCGGTGACCGACACGCGATGGCGGAAGAACTTCGACACCTTGACCTGCAGTTCGGCCAGGAAGCCGAGCAGGAACACGTTCATCGCCACCAGCAGCGCCACGGCGCCGGCCGCGACCGCGGCCATGTCGTAGTCGCCGAACCAGTCCCAGCCGCCGTCCTCGCGCAGCTTGACGAAGCCGAACACGAACATGATCGGCGACAGCACGTACAGCGGCAGCGACAGCAGCGTGAACCAGCGGATCGGGTGCGCCGCGAACTGGATCAGCATCTTGATGCCGACCAGATCGGCCAGCACCCGGAACACGCGTCCGAGCCCGTACTTCGACACCCCGGAACGGCGAGGATGGTGGCGCACCGGCAGCTCGGTGATGCGAGCGCCGATGCCGGCGCCGAGGGCGGCGAGAAAACGGTGCATGTCGGAGTAGAGGTGCAGGCTGCGGACCACCCAGCTGCGGTACGCCTTCAGCGAGCAACCGGTGTCGTGGATGCGAGCGCCGGTGACCCGGGAGATCAGGAAGTTGGCGACGCGGCTCGGCAGCAGGCGCGTGGCGACCCGGTCCTGGCGATGCCGGCGCCAGCCGCAGACGACGTCGTAGCCGGACTCGAGCTTCTCGACCAGGCGACCGATGTCGGCGGGGTCGTTCTGCAGATCGCCGTCCATCGACACGATGGTGCGGCCGCGGGCCTTGCGGAAGCCGGCCGCCATCGCCGCGGTCTGCCCGTAGTTGCGCCGGAACATCACCAGTCGCACGCGCGGATCCAGGGCCGCGAGTTCGCGCAGCACGTCGCGCGTGCCATCGGTGCTGCCGTCGTCGACCAGCACGATCTCGTAACTGCGGTTCAGCATCACCAACGCGTAGGTCAGCGCATCGTGCAGCGGCACGACGTTGTCGCGTTCGTTGAAGATCGGCACGACCACACTGAGTCCGGGCACCTCGCAGGCAGTGTCCGTCACGGCATCTCGATTCTGGCTCACGGGGTCGGCGCGCATAGTGCGACAGAGAGCGGCGTCGCGCGAGTTCTCGGCCGGGATTCGCCTGCCGTTGCCGAGCTGCATCTGGTCGGCGTTCACCCGACGATCCAATCGGCGAGGCATGCCGCCATGGTGACCGCGACCACGACGAGGATCAGGGCCACCAGCCGGTGGCGGCGCTGCGGCCGCCGCGAACCCGGCCCCGGCAGCAATCGTGCGCCGAGTTCCGGCAGAGCCTGATCGGCAGCGGCGAGATCGCCGGCCTCGAGATGACGCAGCGCCGACCGCACCTGCCCCGGCAGTCGTTCGGCCAGCTCGAGGCGCAACAGGTCCGCGGCGCAGAGTCCCTTCCACTCCCGCACCAGTCGCACCGATGGCATCGGCTCGTGGCCATGCAGTGGCCCCTGCACCGCGCGCAGTCGGCCGCCCGCCGGCAGCTCACAGCCGCCGGTGTCATTTGCATCCGGACCGTCCCCCGTCACCGCGGCCGTATCGGCCTTTGGCGCGTAGCCGCTGGAGATGCCGCGACGGCAAAACCGACGCCGCGCGGCACGTATGGTGACACCGGACCGCCGCGGCGCTACCGTGCTCCGTTCGCCGTCCGAACCGCCCGGCTGCGGACCGAACTAGCCCTTCGCATTCATGGATCGCCCCGTCCGCATCGCCGTCGTCGGCCCGGCCCACGACCGCCTGCAAGCCGACCTGCGGCAGCTGCCGCTCCGGCCTGAGGTGCGCAGCTGGGTCACGCTGCTGGCCGACGCGGAAGGCCTGAGCCGCTACCAACCGGACCTGCTGGCGGTCACGTTCAGCGCGTCGGCCGAACAAGAGGTCGGCGCCCTGCGGCTGCTGCAGCAGTGGTGGCCGTCGATCGGCCTGCTGCTGGTCACCACCGCCGAACGGGAGCTGGTCGATGCCCCGCTGGCCGCCCGGCTGCAAGCGCGTCTGCTGGTGCTCACCGACGCGCCCGGCCAGCTGGCGGCAGCCATTGAACAGGCACTGCACGGCAGCGATCGCCCGCGGCCCGATGCGTTCGTCGATCTCGCCCGCGGTCTCGCCGACGAGATCAACAACCCGCTGCAGTACGTGGCGGGCCATCTGCAGCTGTTGCGGGCCAGCTTCGCGACGGCCCAGGAACGCGATCGCCGCGACCAGATCGGCGCCGCGCTGCAAGGCATCGATCGCATCCGATCCGCCCTCGACCGGCTGCGGTTGTTGGCGCAAGCGGCGAACGGACCGCGGCGCAGCGAACGCGTCGACCTCGCCGCCGTGGTGCGGCAGGCCGGCCTGTCGCGGCCGGAGTCGGCGGCGGATTCGGTCGTGCTCGAGCTCGGCACCACCGAGCAACCGGTGTCGGGCGACCAGGAGCAGCTCACCGCGGCCGTGGCAGCCATCGTCTGGTTCGCCGACGAGCTGGCGGCCGCCGGTGCCGGGTGTCACCTGCAGCTGGACACGCTCGCCGCTGCCCGGCGGCTGCGCCTCACCGCCCGCATCCCGTCGCTCGGCGACTGGAAGCTGCCGCAGACATTCGAGCCGTTCTACCCGAGTCGCGCGCTGCGCGGCCGCAGCCAAGGTCTGGGTGTGTTCCTGGCCCAGACGGTGATCCTCGGCCACGGCGGCCAGGCCACGGTGCGCCGCCTCGGCGACGGCACGCTGCAGTTCGACTTCGTGCTGCCGGCCTGAGGACCTACGGGGTCGATGGCGCGGTGGTTCGCCGAGGGCGACGTCTCAAAACGTCTGCGGGGTCAGCGCGGCGACGTTCGGGTCGATCGGACCGAGGATCTTCTTGGTGATCGCCGACTCGACGAAGGTCCACAGCATCGACGTCACCATGTAGACCAGCAGTGCGGCCGCGTACGTGTAGAGCATCACGCCGAAGATCAGCGGCATGAAGCGCATGATCTGCATCGACTGGCGCTGCTGCGGATCGGTCGGCAGCGGCTGCCGCAGCATCTGGATCAGCATCAGGATGATCCACAGGATCGGCAGCAGGTTGAACTGCTCGGGCCAGAAGCCCAGCGAGAACATCTCGTCCGGCCGGCTGAGGTCCTCGATCCAACCGAAGAACGGCTGCTGGCGCACGTCGTAGGCGGTGCGCAGCGCGGTGAAGAGGCCGATGTAGATCGGCATGGTCGCGAAGATCGGTATGCAGCCGCCCAGCGGGGGCAGCATCTTGTGCTCGCGCTGGAACGCGATCATCGCCTGCTGGTAGGCGGCCTTGTCGTCGCCGTGCTTCTGTTTCAGTGCGTCGAGCTTCGGCTTCAGCACCGCCATGCGCGCGCTGTAGGCGCGCATCGACTTCTGCATCTTGAAGTTCACCGGCAACAGCAGGCTGCGTACCAGGATGGTCAGCATCATGATCGCCACGCCCCAGTTGCCGACCAGGTCATAGAACCAGCCGAGCAACCACAGCAACACCTTCGCCATCGGCCGGCCACCGGGCATCGTCACGCTGAAGCAGCACGGCGCGTTCAGGTCGACGTCGAGGATCGGCGCGAAGCGGTCCGGCTCCGGCAGCGTGCTGAACACGCGGTACGACTTCGGCCCGAAGTAGAGCCCGAACTTCACCCGCGTCTCCGCACCGACGGCCGGGATCGCGAGCTGCATGCCGTAGCGGACCCGGGTCGAGGTGTTCGGCAGCGTACCGGACTCGGGGTCGCCGAACGGCGGCACGGTGTCGACGTCGATCGACCGCAGCGACTGCTGCGCCGCGGCCTCCTTCGGCCACAGGAACGCGCCGAAGAAGCGATTGGTGCTGCCGGCGAACGACAGCTGGTTCGGATCGACGGCGAGGCGCTGCACCGCGCCGGCCTGCGGCACCACGTGCAGCGTGTCGCCGGTCACCGGGGACGCGATGCCGACGCTCAGCGTGCCGAACAGCCCGGACTCGTGCGGCACCACCAGCGCGGGGCCACCGAGCACGAAGTCGAGCGAGCCGGTCGCCGTCGAACTCTTGTTCTGCAGCGCGATCTCGAGCTCGAAACCGCGCCAGGCCGGATCATGGCGAAGCACCTTCTCGAGCACGAGGCCGGCGCCGCCGTCGAGCGTGAACGTGACCCGATCGGCGGCCGCGGTCGTGGTCCAGATCGCGCGTGCATCGTCCGGGGCGACGCCGAACGCGGGCGACGACGCCGACGCGGCGCCAAGCCCGAGCCGCAGCGCATGGTCGGTGCCGTTGAAGGCCAGCAGCAGGTAGTCGGCGCCGGACTTCGTCTCCTTGCGCGCCGCGGCGAGGTTGATGAAGTGGTCCGCGGACTGCAGCCACACCAACCCACCGCCGGCCGGGGCGATCTGGGCGCGGAAGCTGCCGGTGACGCCGGGGGCGCCGAAGTCGTGGACGAACGCCTTCGGCGGTTCGGACTGGGCGCATGCCAGCGCCGAACAGAGCAGCACCAACAGGGAACGCAGCATCGACATGATGGGTATGGGGCGGGATCGGAGCGGAGCGCGGCAGGTCGGCGGCGGAGCGCTCAACGACCCTGCTGCAGCCGCTCGGCCAGGTACTCGGGCAGCTCGGGCACGGCGCGGATCTTCGCCATCACCGCGGCGACGTCGTACTCGAGCCGGTGGAAGCGCACGGTGCCGCCGCTGCCGTCGCCGTCGTAGGTGACGAACGACGAGCGCGGGTCGCCGTCGCGCGGCTGACCGACCGAACCGATGTTGATCATCGCCGGCTCGTCGACCTTCCACTCCATGCCGATCTCGGACGGCAGCAGGAAGCCACCGGAACGCAGGTAGACGCCCGGCACGTGGCTGTGGCCGACGAAGCACAGTTTGGCATCGCCCATCTTGGCGAAGCACTCGTCCATCTTCTGCTTGTCGCCGGCGTCGCGCGGCACCAGGTACTCGCGCACCGGGTCGCGCGGCGAGCCGTGCACGAACAGCATGTGGCCCTCGCGGTGCTCCTTCTTCATGCCGTCGAGGTAGTTCCAGAACTTCATGTTCTCGTCGCGCGGGCAGTCCTTGCGGCTCAGCTGGTCGCGGGTCCAGTCGATCGCGGCGCGCGCGCGCGGGTTGAAGTCCGAGGCGTAGAACATCGCCCCGTGCTCGTGGTTGCCGAGCAGCGAGAACTCGGCCCGCTGCATGATCGTGCGCAGCGTGTCGCGCGGCTGCGGGCCGTAGCCGATCACGTCGCCGAGGCAGATGATGCGGCACGGACCGAGACGATCGATCTCCTGCAGGCAGACCGTCAACGCCTCGACGTTGCTGTGGATGTCGGAGAGGAACGCGAGCATTGGCGGGGCGGAGGAGGCTACGGGCGGAGCCGGCGACGCGGAAGAGCGGAGGCGGTAACTTCCGCCGCCCCGTGACCCGCCCCACCGAACCGGACGCCCCCGCTGCCGCCCCACCGCTGTGGGTCGTGACCGGCCCGACCGCCTCCGGCAAGAGCGCGCTGGCGCTCGAACTGGCGGCGACCCTGGACCTCGAGATCCTGTCGATGGACTCGATGGCGGTCTACCGGCAGATGGACATCGGCACCGCCAAACCCGCCGCCGCCGACCGCGAGCGGGTGCCGCACCATCTGATCGACCTGGTTGCACCGGCCGAGTCGTTCGACACCGCCCGCTGGTGCGAGGCGGCCGCGGCGGCGCTGACCGCGGTGCACGGGCGCGGCCGGCGGGCGCTGTTCGTCGGCGGCACGCCGCTGTACCTGATGGCGTTCTTCAAGGGCATGATGCAGGGCCCCGGCCGCGACGACGCGCTGCGGGCGCGGCTCGAACAGCGCGAACGGGACCAGCCCGGCAGCCTGCACGAGGAACTCAGCCGGCGCGATCCGGTGGCCGCCGAACGCATCCACCTCCGCGACCTGCGGCGGCTGGTGCGCGCGCTCGAGGTGCTGGAGCTGACCGGCAGCACGATCAGCAGCCAGCAGCGCCAGTTCGATCGTTCCGACTGGGAACGCCCGTGCCGGATCGTCGTCGTGCAGCGCGAGCGGGACGACCTGCACGCGCGGGTCAAGTTGCGCACCGAGGCGATGCTGGCGCAAGGGTTGCTGGCCGAGACCGAGGCGATCGAACGCAGCGGCGGCTTCTCGCTGACCTCGGGCGCAGCGATCGGCTACGCCGAGTGCCGCGACTTCCTGCGCGGTCGCTACAAGGACCAGGTCGAGCTGCGCAACCGGATCCGCCGCAACACGCACCAGCTGATCCGCCGCCAGACCACCTGGCTGCGGCGCTTGCCCGGGGTCGTGCGCATGACGCCGGAGGCCGGTGTCAGCGGGCTGCGGGCGGCGTTCGAAACTCCAGAATCGCCGGCGGGGCACCGATAGCATCCTCGCCCCTCTTTCCGGCCCAACCACCCCCACTCGCCCCGGACCATGTGCGGCTTCGCCGGTCTCTACCTGCTCGCTCCGACCCTGGCCCCGGCCGAGGCCACCGCCCGGGTCGCGGCGATGGCGGCGGCGATCGCGCACCGCGGGCCCGACGCGCAGAACGTGCTCAGCGAGTCGTTCGCCGTGGTCGGCTTCCGGCGCCTCGCGATCGTCGATCTGGTCACCGGCGACCAACCGGTGCGCTCGCGCTGCGGCCGCATCCAGGTGTTCTTCAACGGCGAGATCTACAACCACCTCGAGCTGCGCGAGAAGCTGCGCGTCGAACACGGCATCGAGGTGACCAAGGGCAGTGACGCCGCGGTGTTGCCGCACCTGTACGAGTGCTACGGGCCCGACTTCGTCGAACTGTGCAACGGCATGTTCGCGATCTGCGTGCTCGACGGCCGCGACCGCAGCTGCCGCATCTACCGCGACCGGCTCGGCATCAAGCCGATGTACTTCGCGGTCACCGAGCAGGCGGTGGTGTTCGGCAGCGAGCTGAAGACGCTGTTCGCCAGCGGACTGGTCGAGCCCGCGATCGACGAGGCGCAGCTGGTGCCGTTCCTCGAGCTGTTCTACGTGCCGGGCCAGGCGACGCTGTGCCGAGGCGTGCAGAAGCTGTTGCCCGGCGAACGGCTGGTGCTGCGGCAAGGACAGCCGCCGCAGCGCGAACGCTGGTGGCGGCTCGCGCAGCGCGTGGCGCCGAAACCCGGCGACCAGCTCGACCAGCTCGACGCGCTGCTGCAGAACGCGACCGAGCTGCAGCTGATGGCCGACGTGCCGATCGGCATCAGCCTGTCGGGCGGCCTCGACAGCAGCCTGATCGCCTACTACGCGCACCGCGGCGATGCCAAGGTGCGCGCGTTCACCATCGCGTTCCCCGACACCGATCCGGGCGAACTCGCGTGTGCACGCGCGGTCAGCAAGCAGCTCGGCATCGACCAGGTCGAGCTGTCGGCGCCGGCCGCCGACTTCCTCGGCGAGCTCGACGCCACCACCTGGTTCAACGACGAGCCGGTCGCCGACCCCGCGTTCTTCCCGGCGCTGTGCGTCGCCCGCGCCGCCGCGCAGCACGTCAAGGTGCTGCTGGCCGGCAGCGGCGCCGACGAGTTGTTCGCCGGCTACGGGCACTACCGGCTCACCGCGCGCGCGACCGCCTACCGGCTGCTCGCCACCGGCTTCGGCGACGGCATCGCCAGCAAGGCGACCGGCATGCGCCATCCGGCCCCGGCGCGGGCCGCGATCCGCGCGTTCGCCAAGGACCGCCTGCCGTGGCACGCGCTGGCGATGACGCACCTGAACGACGCCGACCGGCAGGCGCTGCGGCCGCTGGTCCGGCAGGACCACCTGGCGGAACTCGCCGAGTGCTTCCGGACCGCGGCCGGCCTCGATCCGCGCAACCGCCAGCTGTGCGTCGACACCGAGACCTACCTCCCGCACCAGCTGCTGAGCCTGCTCGACCGCACCACGATGGGCGCGTCGATCGAGGGCCGCGTGCCGTTCCTCGACCACCGGCTGGTCGAGTTCGCGCTCGGCATCCACGGCGACCACAAGTACGGCAACAAACACCAGAACAAGCTGCTGCTGCGCAAGCTCGCGCAGCGCCACCTGCCGGCCGAGGTCGCGGTGCGCAAGAAGCACGGCTTCCCGAACGCGGTGCAGCGCTGGCTCGGGCCGGAACGGCTCGGCGCGGTGCGCGATCGGCTGTGCGGCAAGGACTCGTTCGTCGGTCGCACGTTCCCGGCCGCGTGGCTGCAGTCCCTGCTCGGCTCGCCGCAGCAGCTGCAGCACAACGCGCTGACCGTGCACTCGCTGCTGGTGCTCGACTCGTGGCAGCGCGTGTTCGTGCAGCAGGCGCGCGCCGGGCGCCGCCAGCCGGTGCTCGCGCGCACATGAGCCCCGCCGGCGGAGACCTGCGCCAGCGCACGCTGCAGAGCCTGTTCTGGCAGTTCCTCGGCGTCGGCGGCCAGCGCATCGTGCAGCTGTGTGCGCCGATCGTGCTGTGGCGGGTGCTCGAGGAAGGCGACCTGGGACTGTTCGCGATCCTGCTGGCGGCGATCGGCGTGGTCGAGTCGCTCACCACCTTCACCGGCGAGCAGACCTCGATCTGGTCGCAGCGCGGCGCGGAACGCCGCTACATCGACACCGTGTTCACGGTGCGTCTGCTGCGCAGCGTCTGCATCAGTGCCATCCTGTGCGCGTTGGCATGGCCATTCGCGTGGTACTTCGGCAAACCGGAGACCGCGGCGAAATACTGGCTGCCCGGCTTGTTCCTGGTGCTGGCCGGCAACGGGCTGATCGATGCCCTGCAGAGCCCGGCCCGCGCCGCGCGCATGAAGGGGCTCGACTTCCGCCGGGTAGCACTAGGTGATTTCGTCGCCGCACTGCTCGGCGTCGGCATCACGATCGGCCTCGCGCTGTGGCTGCGCAGCGTCTGGGCAATGGTGCTCGGCCACCTGTTCAGCACCGCGGCCCGCACCATCGCCAGCCACGTCGTGGCGCCGCATCGGCTCCGGCTGCACCTCGAACGGGCGACGCTGCACGAGCTGTTCCACTACCAGAAGGGCGCCGCCGGCGCGCCGTTCCTGCTGCTGATGATCTTCACCGCGCCGGCGTTCGTGCTCGGCAAGGTGATCGGCGAAGGCGCGGTGGCCGTGTTCGAAGGCGCCGCGCGGCTGGCGAAGCTGCCCGAGGACATCTTCCTGCGCGTGCTGGCGCCGGTCGCCGTCCCCGCCTACGCGCAGCTGCAGCACGACATCCCGCGCCTGGGCCAGGCCTGGTCGAACGCCGTGCACGCGTTCCTGCTGGTCGGCACGCCGATGACGGTGGCGCTCGGCTGGTGCGGCGACGCGCTGCCGAGCTTCGCGTTCGGCGCCAAGTACATCGCGGTGCCGGGCCTGTTCGCACTGCTGGCGCTGCACGGCGGCCTCGCTGGCCTGCTGTCGGTGATCGGGCCGCTGTTCTGGGCGGTCGGCAAGCCGCAGTGGGACCGGCAGGCGCAGCTGTTCCGCTGCCTCGCGATGTACGGGATCGGCATCCCGGCGGCGATCCACGGCGGGGTGCTCGGCTTCGCCGCGGCGACCTGCGTGGCGATCGGCATCGGCCTCGTGGTCTCGATCTGGCGCGCGCTGCGGTATCTGCGGCTGCCGCTGCACGACTTCACCCACGCGACCCGCGACGGGCTCGCCGTCGGCATTGGGCTGCTGCTGCTGCTGCTCGGCATCGACGCCGCATGGGCTCCCGACCGCCTGTGGCGCATCGTCATCGCCGGCGTCACCAGCGGCCCGTTGCTCGCCATGCTGCTGCTGCGGCTGCTGCGGCAACGCCGCGGCCAGAGTCCCGAACTGGCGACCCCGCAAGGCCCGATCGACGCCGGCAACGCCGGACCGTTGTAACCCGGCGCGGCGCGGCGAAGATCCGGCGGTGACCGCCACCGATGCCCACCTGCTCGTCGAACGCGCCAAGCTGCTCGGCGCCGAGATCGACGAACCTCGCGCCGCGCGCCTGCTCGCCTACCTCGATGCGATGCTGGCGCTCAACGAACAGATCAACCTGACCGCGGTGCGCGACCGGGAGCAGGCGGTGGTGCTGCACGCGCTCGACGGGCTCGCGTTCGCGCGCACCGGCCTGCACCCGCGCCACGCGCTCGACCTCGGCACCGGCAACGGCTTCCCCGGCGTCGCGGTGGCGACGCTGCATCCGGGCGCTTCGGTGGTGCTGATGGACCGCACCGGCAAGAAGGTGCGCGCGGTCGGCAGCTGCCTCGTGCAGGCGAAGTTCGACGGCGTCGAGACGATGAACCTCGATGCGCAGCAGGCGCCGTCGCTGCGGCGCGAACTGCGCCACGCGTTCGATCTGGTGACCGCGCGCGCGGTCGGCAAGCCCGAGGCGATGGCGCTGATGGCTGATCCGCTGCTGCGGCCGGGCGGTCATCTGGTGCTGTGGCTCGACGCCGACGCCGAGGCGCCGGAGCGCCTGGGGCCGTTCCGGCGCGTGGCGATGCACCCGTACGAGCTGCCGGCACCGGCCGCGCGCCAGCGCGTGCTGGGACACTGGCAGAAGCGCGCGTGACCGCGGCGGCGGCCGCGCCGGCACACCGTTGTGTATTGCTGACGGCACTGTCGTCGACCGCGCTGCTGCTGGCCTGCGGCTGCACGTCGACGATCACGCCGCCGCCGACCCCGGCCGACCCGGTGACGATCTTCGTGCTGCGCGAGGCGATGCACACCGGCCTGGTGTTGCCGCCACAGCCGGGCCACGCCGGCTACGTCGAGTTCGGCTACGGCGACTGGAACTGGTTCGCGCTGGGCAACGATGCGTGGTACCACGCGTTCGCGACCGTGTTGTGGCCGACCCGAGGCGCGCTCGGACGCCGCTCGTTCGGCGCCGACACCGCGGCGGAGCTGCAACGGTTCGTGCACTGGGCCACCCTGAGCCCGGTGGTGGTGAGTCGCGAACGCGCCGGGCAACTGCGCGAACGGCTCGAGCGCGAGTTCGCCGCCGGTCAGGCCGACGTCGTGCGGCGGGATGACCTCGGCTTCGCGTTCGTGCCGAGCCAGGACTCCTACTGGTTCGGCTACAACTGCGCCGACATGGCCGCCGGTTGGTTGCGCGAGCTCGATTGCGCGGTCAGCTGGGTGCCGATCCGGATCGCGGTCGCCACCGACTGAATCGGAGCGACCGCGGGTCGGTGTGGCCATCGCCCGCGATGCCGGGCCCCAACGAAAAACGGCTTCGCAAGCGAAGCCGTTGTGGACCGACGGCCGAGCCCGCCGGACGGACTGCACACGGACTGCATGTGGCAGCCCCAGCTACACCGCGATCAGCGGTTGGTGACTTCGTCGACGAGCGGCAGCGCGCTGACCGTGTTCAAGCCGAAGCGACCGACGTGCTCGAGCTTGGTCGTGTCCGACGGGAAGTTGATGTACGGGTCGTTGGCGTTGTAGTTCCAGATGTGGCGGTCGATGAAGTCCGTCACGCTCATCAGGTCGCGGCCGAACGCGTTGTTGCGGCCGTCGCTGCGACGGCGCACGCCGCGGAAGAACTGCTGCGAGTTGTATTCGCTGCTCAACGACGCGACGTCCTTGATGCCGCGGTTGCGCTGTTCGGTGGTGACGCCACCCGAGCCTTGGCCTTCCCAGCCAAAGGTCGAGCAGGCGCCGAGAGGCAGCAGGCAGAGGACGATTGCGAGCTTGCGCATTGTCGTTCCGAAGAAGGGCGGTGCGATTGGGGTCTCGAGGACACGACGCCGGGGAGAACGGCGTCGGGGGAGGCAGGAAGCTAGCGATGCCCGGAAGAGGGCGCAACCGAGATTTCACGCAACTTGCCGACTCCCGACCAGCCTCGACACCAGCTAGGCTGCCGCGGATGACCCGCGCGGGTGCCAGCCCCAGCAGCCCCGGCCGACCGCTCGGCCTCGGCATTCTCGGCGGCGCCTTCAATCCGCCGCATCGCACCCACGTCCGCCTGGCGGCCGCCGCGCTGCAGCAGTTGCCGATCGCCGAGCTGCGCGTGATCCCGGCCGGCGACCACCCGCACAAGCGCGGCCTCGACATGGCGCCGGCGGCGGACCGGCTGGCGATGTGCCGGCTGGCGTTCGCGGACCTGCCCGGCGTCGTCGTCGACGACCGCGAACTGCGCCGCCGCGGCCCGTCGTTCACGGTCGACACGCTGGCCGAACTGGCCGCCGAGGCGCCCGGCCGCCCGCTGTTCTTCCTGATCGGCAGCGACAACCTGCCGCTGCTGCCGACCTGGCGCGAGCCCGAACGGCTGCTGTCGCTGTGCACCGTGGTCACCTACCCGCGGCTCGGCTACCCGATCGACGCGGCAACGATCGGCGCGCTGCCGCTGCCGGCGGCCCAGCGCGACCGACTGCTGGCCAACGTGCTGTCGTTGCCCGCCGACGCGGTCGCCGCCAGCGAACTGCGGCGGCGCTGGCGCGCCGGCGAACGGGACCTCGACGACCTGCCGCCGGCGGTGCGCAGCTACCTCGCCGCGCACGACCTCTACCGATGATCGGCGCCGCCTGGGCCGCCGCTGTCGCCACCGCCGCGCTGTGGCTCGGCGAGCGCTGCAACCGGCGCTGGTTCGGCTGGCTGCCGGACGATCCGCCGCGCCCGGGCCGTAAACAGCACCAGCGACCGATTCCACTCGGTGGCGTGCTGCTGCTGCCGGCGGTCGTGCCGTGGCTGCTCGCCGAACGGCAGTGGCTGCTGCTGGCCGCCGCGGCGCTGGCGAGCGGGCTCGGTTTCCTCGACGACCGCGGCAAGGAAAGCGGCCGCGAGCTCGGCTGGCGCACCAAAGCGCTCGGCCTGTTGCTGGCCGCCGGCCTCGCCGCCGCGACCGTGGTCTCGCCACGGCAGGATCCGAGCGGCTGGCTGCTTGCCACGGCGCTGGTGTTCGTGCTGACCAATGCGACCAACTTCCTCGACAACACCGACGGCGTCGCCGCCGGCCTCGCGGCGACCAGCTTGCTGGGCCTGGGCGGCCCCATCGGCACCGCGGCCGGCGCCGCCGCGCTCGCGTTCCTGCCGTGGAACTGGCCGCGCGCGCGGCTGTTCCTCGGCGACAGCGGCGCCTACCTGCTCGGCCTGTTGACCGGTGCGCTGGCGGCGGCGGCGATCTGGCAGGAACTCGCCGCGGTGCGCTTCGTCGCCATCCAGCTCGGCGACTTCGTGCAGGTGATCCTCGCCCGGCTGTGGCTGCGCCACCCACCGTGGGTCGGCGACCGCCGCCACCTGACCCACGTCCTGCAGAACGCCGGTCTGGGCCGGCCGTGGGTCGCGCCGGTGTTCGTGGCCCTGGCGCTGGCGATCGCGCAGTGGCGTCCGTGAGCTGCGCAGGGCGCGGCCGCGATCAGCGCACGGCCCGCATCTGCTCGCACTGCGCGCGCCGCGCCTCACCGAACGGCCCCGACGCGAGGATGCGATCGAGCTGCGGATCGCGGCGCTCGGCCCAGCGCGCCCGCTCGGCCGATCCCTCGGCGCTGGCGACCGCGAACGAGTGGAAGGTCACCGCCGCCGCCCACCGCACCACGGTCACCCCGGGCGCGCGCGCCAACGCCGCTTCGACGACCTGCAGCGCGCCGGCGAGGTCGGCGGTCTGCAGCAGCGCGAACGCGCGCAGCGCTGCCGCTTCGGCCGGCGGCTCGGCAAAATCGGCGACCACCCGATCGAGCGCCGCGGTGCCCTGCTGCGGGTCGAAGCGGTTCGCCAGTGCGACGAACGCCGCGGCCGGGGCCTCGGCGTGGCGCGCGGCCAGCAGGTCGGCGAATTCCTTCGACCGCGCGGTGTCGCCGAGCCGTTCGGCGGACTGCCAGGCGCGCAGCAGATCGGCCGGGTCACCGCTCTCGCGGTAGGCGACTTCGGCCATCAGCAGGCCCTGCTGCAGGGCACCGGTGGCGCGGTTCGGGTCGGCATAGCCGGCCTCGTGGCGGCGCAGCAGGATCCGCGCGCCGAGCCCTTGTTCGGCCGCGGTGGCGCCCGGTTGGCTGGCCAGCGCGCCGAACAGTTCGTCGGCGCGTTCGGCGCGATCGCGCGCCAGCTCGACGCGGGCCTGGGCGGCGAGCAGGTCGCGCGCCTGTTCGTGGTCCGGCAGCGCCTTCAGCAAGGTGGCGCAGCGCGACAGCTCGTCGCCATCGGCCGGCACCTTGGCGACCGCGGCCGCGACCGCCGCCAGCGCTTCCGCCCGCGCCGCGGCCGCGGTGCGGCCGTCGAGCCAGAACTTGGCGCCGAACGCACCGACGGCAGCCACCAGCGCCACCGCGCCGATCAGCAGCGGGCGGCGCGAGGCCGCGGACGAGGAGGAGGAACCGGACCTTGGCTTCACGGGATGGCTCACTGCAGCTTGACGGCGATCATCGTGAAATCGTCCTCGACCGCACCTTCGCCGACGTGCTGCCAGAGCGCTTCTTCGACGCTGGCCAGTACTTCCTCGGCGGAACGGTGCCGGGCGCGGGCCAATACCTGCTGCAGCCGCTCGATGCCGAACACGGCGCGCTGCGGCGACATCGCCTCGTCGACCCCGTCGGTGTGCAGGAACAACAGGTCGCCCGGCTCGAGCCGGATCACCGGGCTCTCGCTGTAGACCTGGTCCCCCACCACACCGAGCACCATGCCGGTCTTCTCGAGCACGGTCTGGCCGTTGGCCTGGCACAGGATCAGCCCCGGATGGCCGGCGTTGACGTATTGCAGCGTGCGGGCGCGGGTGTCGACCATCACCAGCAACAGCGACATGAAGTTGCCGGTCTCGACGCCGGCGACCAGGCGCTGGTTGATGCGGGTCACGATCGTGGCGACGTCGTCGATCAGTTCGAGGTAGCTGCGCAACGCGGCCTGCACGGCGTGGGTCAGCAGCGCGGCGCCGACGCCGTGCCCGGTGACGTCGCCGATCATCAGCGCGAAGCGCCCGTCCTTCAGCGGCACCAGGTCATAGGTGTCGCCCGACGCCTGTTCGGCCGCGATGTAGCGCAGCGCCACCTGCAGCCCCTCGATGTCGTCGGGGACCGGCGGCAACAGGTGCTGCTGGATGCGGCGGGCGATCTCAACGTCCTTCTGCAACCGCGCCTTGTCGAGCGAGTCGGCGTGCAGCCGCGCGTTCTCGACCGAGATCGCCAGCTGCGCCGAGATGGCGCCGAACAGCGCCAGGTCGCGCGAGCTGAACTCGCGCCGCATCGCCCGTGAGTCGACGTAGATCACGCCGACGGTGCGATTGCGCGAGCGCATCGGCGCACACATCACGGCCCGCAGCTTGAGGTCGTAGACCGACTGGCCGAGTTCGAGCGCTTCCTGGTCCGACTGCACCACCGAGCGCACGGCGACCCCCTCCTCGAGGCAGCGCCGCACCAGGCTCTTGCTCCACTGCAGGTCGCCGGCCAGCGAACGGCCCTCGCGGTCCTGCGCCACGCGCACCGACAGCGCGTCCGGCGAGTCGCCCAGCAGCAGGATCGCCCGCTCGGCGGCGGTCACCTGCAGCGAGCGATCGACGATGTCGCGCAGCACCGTGTCGAGGTCGATGTTGGCGGTGACCGCGGCGATGGTGTCGAGCAGGATCTGCAGCGACCGCTGGTCCTGGGTGGCGTCACCGGTCAGGATCGTCGACGTCTCGCGTTCGTCGGTGCGGCCGCGCGGCAGCGGCGGCGGTGCAGCGGGGTGCTCGGGCTTCTTGGACCAGGGCCATTTCATCGGCGGCCCCACTCTAGGCACAAACCGGGGCGTCCGCCAATGCTGCGCGGCGGTCCCACCGGTCCGGCGGCGGCCGGAACGACGCGAACAGGTGCACCGGAACGGTTGCAGACGGGGCGGCCAGCAGCCAGAATCCCGCCGCGTCCCTCCGCTCCGTCCGAAGCCCCACGCCGCGGCATCTCCCATGAAGATCGACAAGTCCCTGCACGACGACTACGCCACCCTGACCCTGAAGGGCGAGTTCGACACGTTCTACTGTCCGGCCCTGATGCAGGAGGTCGAAGACTTGGTCGACCGCGGCCTGAACCACCTGATCCTCGATCTGCGGCTGGTCAAGTTCATCAACTCGACGGCGCTCGGGGCGATCATCAAGGCGCACAAGCGCTGCCGCGCCGAGGGTGGTGAGCTGGTGATCGCGCAACCGTCGGCGTTCGTGCGCGACGTGATCAGCAAGGTCGGCATCGACAAGCTGATCACGATGTACGACAGCGACGGCGACGCCACCAAGGCGATCATCAAGCACCTGAACCAGAAGGAACTCGCCGGCGACGCGCCGGTCGACCACGAGAAGGTGCTGCTGTCGTTCGAGGACGAGATCCGCAACAAGATGATCGGCGGCAAGAAGACGCTGGTCGGCCAGATGGCCAACGTCGACGGCCACAAGGTGCAGTTCCTGTGGAACGGCAAGAAGGCCGGCATCAGCGCCGACCAGGGCAAGCAGCTGTTCTTCACCGGCAGCGACGTGCACCTGAAGTTCCAGGTCAAGATGATCAAGAAGAGCTTCTTCGAGCTGACCGGCGTGGTCGAGAACGTCGAGCCGGCGGGCGACGGCGGCGTGCGCATCACCGCGAAGTTCAAGAAGATCGCCGAGGGCGATCGCGACGCGCTGTCGCAGTTCGCCGCCGACATGGCGTTCCTGAAGCGGCAGTTGCCGGGCAAGTAGGCCCGGCCGAGCCGGGCCTGCTTGCCCGGCAACTGCGTTTTCCGGCGCGACGGCTCGTGTCACGGGGTTGGGCGGAATACGCAACCGGCTCGCACGCGTCGCGCCGAGGGGCCGGCTTCGCCGGCCGGGGCGATTGACGCCAGATGCGCTCGGCTGCGCCGAGCGGAGGCGCGGGCTTGGCTGCGCCAAGCCGCGATGCGCTCGGCTGCGCCGAGCGGAGGTGCGCGCTTGGCTGCGCCGAGTGGCCTGGACTCGGCTGCGCCGAGTGGCATGGTGCGCTCGGTTGCGCCGGGCGGCCGGAGCCGGCTGCGCCGAGCGAGGGGCGCGCGGTTTGGTCGTTGGGTGCTAGCGGCCGGTGCAAATAGCGACGGCGCTGCGCGCCGCGAGGGGCGCCAGCGCCGTGGGTGGCTTGGGTCGGGGGCCGCGGCCGGAGGTGGCGCGCGGGGCCGAACTCAGCCGACGCGGAACTTGCCGGAGCGCTTGATCTTCCGCTTGATGACCTTGCGGCCGCCCGTCGTCTTGCTGCGGGTGCGGAAACCGACCTTCTTCAGGCGCTTGGCTTTGGAACGACGAACCTTGAGCTTCATGGCGGCGATGCAGGGCTGGCGGATGCCAGCGCCGGGTATGGAGGGCGGAAGAGCGTAGCGATGGGGAGCGACCAGGTCAAACGTCGATTGCACGTCCCGCGCCGGGCCGGCATCGTGCGGCGATGCGGATCCTGCTGCTCAGCCACGGCCTGCCGCCGGATTCGGTCGGCGGCGTCGAACAACACGTCGACGGTCTGGCGCGCGCGTTGGTGGCGGCCGGCCACCAGGTCGAGATCTTCGCCAGGGCCAACCTGCCAGGGGTGGCGCAGGGGCAGTGGCAGCTGCAGGCCGACGGCAACCCGCGCATCACCCGAGTCGCCTATCGCTGGGAACAGGTCGGAGAACTGATCGCCATCTACCGAGCGCCGGTGATGGCGGCGGCCATGCAGCACTTCCTGGCCGCGCGCGAAGCCGACGGCGTTCGCTTCGACGTCGTGCACGTGCACCACCTGACCGGGCTGTCGACCGAGCTGCTGGCGGTGCTGCGGGCAGCGGGGCTGCCGGTGGTGCTGACGCTGCACGACTACTGGCTGTTCTGTCCGCGCGGGCAGATGTTCCACCACCGCGGCGAACGCTGCGAGACGGCGAGCATAGCCCGCTGCGGCGACTGCCTGCAGGCGACGTTCCCGCACTGGCTGCAGCCCGGCAACCGCGACGGCGAAGTGGCGCGGGTGCACGCCAATGCGCTCTCGACGCTGGCGGAGCCGGACCTGCTGGTGGTGCCGAGCGGCCGCGCGATCGCACCGTTCGTCGAGCTCGGGGTCGCGGCCGATCGCTTCGTCGTGGTCGAGAACGGCGTCGACACCGAACGCCTGCTGCAACTGCCGCTGGCAACGCCGCACGATGGTCCGCTGCGGCTCGGGTATCTCGGCACGGTGATGCCGAGCAAGGGCCTGCACGTGTTGCTGGCGGCGCTGGCGCGGCTGCCGGCCGGCACCGCGACGTTGCGCATCCACGGCAACGTGGTGCCCTACCACGGCGACGAGAGCTACGCCAACCGCTGCTTCGCACCGCTGCAGCCCGGTGCCGGCGTCACCTATGCCGGCCCGTACGGACTCGGCGAACTGCCGGCACTGCTGGCCGGCATCGACGTGCTGGCGGCGCCGGCCCTGTGGCACGAGGCGTTCGGCCTGACCGTGCGCGAGGCGCTGGCGGCGGGGCGGCCGGTGCTGGTCAGCCGGGTCGGCGGCTTGCAGGACGCGGTGATCGACGGCGAGCAGGGGCTGGTGCTGCCGCCCGGCGACGTCGGCGCCTGGGCCGCGGCGATCGCGGGCCTCGCCGCCGACCGGGGCCGGCTGCGGGCGATGGCGCAGCGGGCGCGGCCGCGGGCGCGCGGCTTCGCGGCGATGGCGGCCGAGCTGCTGGTGGTCTACGCCGAGGCCCGCCACCGCGCCGCCGCGGCACGGACAACTTGACCCGGACCGGGGCGTGCCCCTAGTCTGCGCGCCCTTTTGTGCGGCCGAATACGCGCAGCGATCGCTCGCGGCAGATGGCCCCTGCAGTGCAATCACGATGACGGACACGGCCACGAACGACTCCATTCCTTCGCTCGACCCCACCTCGCTGCTGTCCGGCGACCTGACGCCGACGAAGCTGGATGCCTTCCGCGCGGCGGTGTTCCAGTCGGTCGATTCGCTGCAGGAACTGCGCGACTGGCTGCAGGACCCGCGCGCGAAGGGCACCGCCCGCGGCGTCGCGATGTGGGCGCTCGGTCGGCACGAGGACGCCGTCGCGCTGCTGTCCGCCGACAAGGGCAATGCCGTGGTCGCGCTGTGCCTGGCCAGCAGTCTCGCCGGCCTCGGCCGCATCGACGAAGCCGCCAAGCTGTTGTCGCGCCGCGACTCCGACGCGGCCCAGGCGCTGGTCTGGCTGCGCGCGCTCGACGCCACCAACGACGGCGAGCGCATGGCCAAGGACCTCGACCAGCTCAAGGGCATGCTGAGCCCGGCCGACCAGAAGTACTTCGCCGGCCGCGTGCACGAGCTGCAGCGCGAGGTGACGACGGCGATCGAGTTCTACGACGACGTGCTCGCGCTCGACGGCAACCACAAGCAGGCGCTGTTCCGCTTGGCGCTGAACGTCGACCTGCGCGGCGAGGACGAAGAAGCACGCGAACTGTATGAACGTTCGCTGATGGCGCCGCCGGTCAACGCCGCCTGCGTCATCAATCTGGGCATCCTGTACGAGGACATGGGCAACTATCGCCGCGCCATGCAGTGCTTTGACCTTGCCCTGCAGGCCAACCCTGACAACGCACGCGCCAGATTGTACCGGCGCGATGCCGCGGCGGCGCTGAACATGTACTACGACGAGGACCAGGAGCGCCGCGACGACAAGCGCAACAAGCTCCTGCGCACCCCGATCAACGACTTCGAGCTGTCGGTGCGCAGCCGCAACTGCCTCGCGAAGATGAACATCCGCACCCTCGGCGACCTGGTCAAGAAGACCGAGGCCGAGCTGCTCAGCTACAAGAACTTCGGCGAGACGTCGCTGACCGAGATCAAGGAGATCCTGAAGAACAAGGGCCTCCGCCTCGGCATGACCGCCGACGAGCTGATGAGCAAGGACCTCGGCGAGATGACCGAGCCGGCCGTGCGCACCGAGGAGCAGCCGGACCCGAACAGCCCGGACCCGACGCGCCGCCCGATCAGCGAACTCGACCTGTCGGTGCGCAGCCGCCGCATCGTCGACCTGCTGAAGATCCGCACCATCGGCGACCTGGCGCAGAAGACCGAGGCCGAGCTGTTGGCCTGCCCGAACTTCGGCCAGACCTCGCTGAACGAGATCAAGACCAAGCTCGACGAGTTCGGTCTGTCGCTGCGCGGCTGATCGCCTCACCTCGGCCCGCCTGCCCCGCCCGCGATGTACGACCACCTGCTGGGCGAGATCATCGACAAGCAGACCTCGCGCGCGGTCGTGCGCTGCGCCGGGGTCGGCTACGAGCTGCGCATCAGCCTCAGCACGGCGAGCGAGCTGAAGGTCGGCAGCACCGGCATCGTCTACACGCTGCTGCACGTCGTCGACGGCACGCCGTCGCTGCTCGGCTTCGCGACCCGCGCCGAACGCGAACTGGCGCGCCGGCTGCTGTCGGTGAGCGGCATCGGCCCCACCATCGCGCTCGCGTTGCTGAGCGTGCTCGCGCCCGAGGACCTCGCGCACGCGATCGCGCGCGGCGACACCGCGGCGCTGAAGGCGGTGAAGGGCGTCGGCCAGAAGACCGCCGAACGGCTGTGCCTCGAACTGCGCGATGCGGTGCAGAAGCTCGACCTGAGTGCCGGCGACGGCCCGGTGCGGCCGCGCGCCGACCAGTCGACCGACGACGCGATCGCGGCGCTGATCACGCTCGGCTACAGCGACAAGGACGCGCGCGACAAGGTCGAGAAGGTGCGCCGCAGCGCCACCGCGCCGGCCGCCGGCGATACCGAGGCGCTGGTCAAGGCCGTGCTGCAGAGCTGAAGCGGCGCGGCCCTCTCCTCACCGCCCGAGCTTGACCAGCAGCAGCTGCACATCGGCCTGCCGCACCCCCGCCAACCGCGACGCCTCCCCCAGCGTCAACGGCCGCCGCTGCTCGAGCCGCGCCCGCGCTTCGTTGCTGAGCCCCGTCACCGCCGCATAGTCGAACGTCGCCGGGATCCGCTTGCCCTCCATGCGCACCAGCCGCTCGACCTCCATCGCCTGCCGCTCGATGTAGCCCGCATACTTCACTTCGGCCTCGACTTCGGCGAGCTCCGCCGGCGACAGCGCCATCGCCGCGAAGGTCGGATCCCACAGCAGCAGATCGCCGGTGGTCACCTCGGGCCGCCGCAGCCACTCGGTCAGCGTGCGCCCCTCGCGCCGCTGCCGATCGAGCCACTGCCGCGCCGTCCCGATGCGCAGCTCCTTGTCGCGCACCGCCTGCGCCTGCGCCGGCGCCACCAGCCCGAGCTGCTCGCCGAGCGGCGTCAGCCGCCGATCGGCGTTGTCGCTGCGCAGCAGCAAGCGGAACTCGGCGCGGCTGGTGAACATCCGGTACGGCTCGGTCGGGTTCACGCGACACAGGTCGTCGACCATCACGCCGAGGTAGGCGGTGGCGCGATCGAACACCACCGGCGGCTCGCCGCGCGCGAACCGCGCCGCGTTGAGCCCGGCGACCAGGCCTTGGCCGGCCGCTTCCTCGTAGCCGCTGGTGCCGTTGATCTGGCCGGCGGCGAACAGGCCGCGCAGGCCCGCCACCTGCAGATCGCCGCGCAGCTGCTCGGTCAGGATGTAGTCGTACTCGACCGCGTAGCCGGGCCGCAGCACCTCGACGCGTTCGAGGCCGGGGATCGTGCGCAGGAACTGCAGCTGCACATCCGCCGGCAGGCTGGTGCTGACGCCGTTCGGGTAGACCTCCTCGCTGTCGCGCCCCTCGGGCTCGAGGAAGATCGGGTGCGCGTCCTGGTCGGCGAACCGCACCACCTTGTCCTCGACGCTCGGGCAGTAGCGCGGCCCGACGCCCTGGATGCGGCCCTGGAACATCGGCGAGTGGTGCGCATTGGCGCGGATGATCGCGTGCGTCGCCGGGGTCGTGCGCGTCAGCCAGCACGGCAACTGCACCACGTCGAGCGCGCCGGTGCGGAACGAGAACGGCTGCGGCGGATCGTCGCCGGGTTGCAGTTCGAGGTTCGTGGTGTCGATCGAACTCGCCAGCAGCCGCGGCGGCGTGCCGGTCTTGTGCCGACCGAGGCGGATGCCGTGGGCGCGCAGCGAGTCGCTGATGCGCAGCGCGGGCACTTCGCCGTGGCGGCCGCCCGGCGCTTCCCAGGCGCCAGCGAACAGCTTGCCGCCGAGGAACGTACCGGTGGTCAGCACCACCGCCTTGGCCTGCAGCGAACTGCCGTCCGCGAGTTCGATGCCGTCGAGCTGGCCGCTGCCGGCGCGCAGCGCCACCGCCTCGCCGGCGACGATCGTCAGGTTCGGGTAGGCGGCCATGCGCGCCGCCATGACCCGGTTGTAGGCGGTGCGATCGCACTGCGCGCGCGGGCTGCGCACCGCCGGCCCCTTGCTGGTGTTCAGCATCCGGAACTGGATGCCGGTCTGGTCGGTGACCACCGCCATCTCGCCGCCGAGCGCGTCGATCTCGCGCACCAGTTGGCCCTTGGCGAGCCCGCCGATCGCCGGATTGCACGACATCCGGCCGATCGCGGCCGGATCGAGCACCACCATCGCGGTGCGGCAGCCGAGCCGGGCCGCGGCCGCCGCGGCCTCGACGCCGGCATGGCCGCCGCCGACCACCACCACGTCGAAGTCAGGGTTCACAGCCGCCATCGCTTAGCGTGCGGCCGGCCGGGCGCAAGGGTCAGCCGAGCGGCGTCGAACGGGCGTAGATGGCGCGCAGCAGCAGACGATGGCGAAGCACGTAGGTCCACATGCCGGCGACATCGGCCGCCGCGGCCTGCCGACTGCAGCCGGTGGTCCTCGGCGCGGGCCGGCGGCTGCCATTTCCGCGCGCCGCGCATAGACTGCGTCGCATGTCCGCGCGGTCCCTGTCGCTCTGCCTGCTGCTGCCTTCCCTGCTGACCGCGGTGGCGACCGCCCAGGTCCCGCTGGCCGAACTCGCCAAGCTGGCGCGCCAGCGCGCCGACCGCGAACGGCCGCAGCAGCAGCGGGCGCTGGAGCCGTTCTGGGCCGACCTGTCGCTCGACTACCGCAACAACGCGCAGTTCCTCGACACCCGGATCCAGGAGGCGGCGGGCCTCGGCGACAGCGTGGTGCCGCTGCTGCTCGAGAAGCTGCAGCCGCAGCAGGGCGGCGAGACCGCACGCCACCTGGCCGGCAACTGCCGCCGCGTGCTGGAGAAGCTCGACCCCGGTTCGTTCGTCGATGCGCTCGCCGAACTCGCGAACGGCAACCACGACACCGGCCGCAGCGAGGCGATCCGACTGCTCGGGGGCGCCAACGTGCCGCAGGCGGCGCTGGTGCTGTCCGACCTGCTCGATCGCACCCAGGGCGAGGACAAGCGGCTGGTGGTCCGTTCGCTGAAGTTGCTGCGCGCCGCCGGCCCGGCCGCCAAGGTGGTGACGATGCTCGCCTCCAACGACCGGCAGATCCGCGAGGAGGTGCTGGCCTACCTGATCGCGGCGCGCCCGGCCGCGGTCGCCGACACCGTGCTGCAGGCCCTCGCCAGCGAACGCGAACAGAACCTGATCGGCTCCTACGTCGAGTACTTCGCCACCGCGGTGCAGGGTCACGACGGCGTCGCGCGCGCGCTGCTGCCGCTGCTCGACCGCGAGAAGCTCGGCTGGCAGGAGACCAAGCGACTGCTGCAGGCGCTGGCCACCATCGCGCCGCGCGATCACGAACCGACGACGAAGCGGCTGCACGACCTGATCGAGGGCGGCGACACCAGTTCGCTCGGGGTCGAGGCGGCGCTGACGCTGCGCAAGCTCGGCGACGGCAAGGGCGTCACCAAGCTCAAGCGCAGCCTCGACGAGCAGATGCGCAAGCCGTCGCGCAAGCGCGAGGCGGCGCTGCACGAACAGCGCGCCTACCTGCTGTTCGAGACCGAGGACTACGGCGACGCCTACGTCGACTACGAGAACATGCTGCAGTTCAGCGACGGCCTGGCGATGAGCCGCCGTGCCTACATCGGCATGATGCGCTGCGAGGCGCGGCGCAAGAAGACCAGCAACCTGACCAAGCTGATGAAGCTGTCGGGCCTGACGGTCGCCGAGATCGAGGCGATCGGCAGCGATGACGCGGCGTTCACCGACACGCTGCAGCAGGACAAGGTGCGCAGCTTCCTGCAGGCGTTGGCCAAGGAACAGGCGCCGAAGTGACCGGCGGCCGCCGCGCGGCCAACCGGCCGGCGGCGGTTGCCGACCCGGCCCGCACGACGGTCCGGATGTCGCCTTGACCCCGGCACCGGGCTTTGCCAAGATGGCCGCCCCTTTTCTCCGGCCGGTCGCCAGGCGACCGCTGCCCTTCCCGCCAGCCAGACATCGCCATGGAAGTCCAGGTAGCCGAGACCGGCCCCTGCAGCCGCTCCCTGACCATCACCGTCCCGCCCGCCCTCGTCGACGAGCACCTGGACCGGATGTTCGCGCAAGCGCAGCAGCAGATCCAAATGAAGGGCTTCCGCCCCGGCAAGGTGCCCCGTGGCCTGGTCGAGAAGCGGTTCGGCCCGAGCATCCTGGCCGAGGCCAAGGAGCAGATGCTGAATCGCTTCTTCGGCGAAGCTTGCCGCAAGCAGGACCTGAGCCCGGTCGGTCGCATCGCCATCGACGGTTTCGAGCAGCTCGAGGTCAAGCCGGGCAGCCCGCTGCAGTTCACCGCCAAGATCGATGTCCGCCCGACCTTCGAGCTGAAGGCGGCCAAGGGCCTCGAGGTGGAGAGCTACGTCGGCGAGGCGACCGACGGGGACGTCGACAACGCGCTGAAGGAGATCGTGCACCAGAAGCGCACGATCCAGCCGACCCAGGATGCGGTCCATGACGGCGACTTCGTGAAGTGCGACTTCACGTTCGTCGACGGCGGCGGCAAGGACGTGCTGACCAGGAAGGGCGTGCAGCTCAACACGCGCAACGCGATCCACGGCGTCGACGAGGCTGCCTACACCGAGGCGCTGATCGGCGCCAAGGCCGGCGACGCGCGGACGATGCCGATCACGTTCCCGGCCAACTTCGAGCAGGAAGCGGTCCGCAACCAGACCGGCACGGTGCGCCTGCAGGTGCACGAGGTGCTGCGGGTGAGCCCGCCGCCGATCGACGACGCGCTGGCCAAGGGCCTGGAGTTCGAGAGCCTCGAGGCGCTGCGCGCCGACCTGAAGGGCCGCATCACCCAGGAGAAGACGCGCCTCGGCAAGGCCCGCCAGGAGGAACAGTGCCTGCAGCAGCTGCTCGACGCGCACGCGATCGAACTGCCGCAATCGCTGATCGAGGAGCAGCAGCGCGCATCGCTCGGCGCCCTGGCCCAGCGCATGCAGCAGGGCGGCGCCAACGACGAGGACATCAAGAAGAAGCTGGAAGAATCGCAGGCCGAGGCCCATCAGGATGCGCAGCGCCGGGTGCGCCTGTTCTTCCTGATCGAGGCGGTCGCCAAGCAGCACAAGCTGTTCGTCACCGAGACCGACGTCGAGCAGGAGCTGCGGGCGATCGCGCTGGCCAACAGCACGGCCGAGAACCAGTTCAACTCGACCCAGGTGCGCGAGCACCTCGAGCGGGAGAACCGACTCGGCGAGCTGCGGCTGGCGCTGCTCGAGCGCAAGGTCCGTGATTTCCTCAGAGAGAACGCCAAGATCGTCGATAAGAAGGGCAGTTGATCGCAGTCGCGGTCCCGCCTCCGCTCGCGCGGGGCGGACCGGGGCTCGATGACGCCTGTCTTGTCGCCGCCGGTCCTCGGACCGACGGCAGTAACCAGCCAGGGCCGAGAGCCCAGGACCACATCGAGCCCATGAGCATCGCCAACGACTACATCATCCCGTTCGTCATCGAGAAGACCGGCCGCGGCGAGCGCCAGTACGACATCTACAGCCGGCTGCTCGAGGACCGCATCGTGTTCATCGGGTCGCCGATCGACGACGGGGTCGCCAACTCGGTGATCGCGCAGCTCCTGTTCCTGCAGAAGGAGAACAAGAGCCAGGACATCAACCTGTTCCTGAACACGCCGGGCGGCAGCGTGACCGCCGGCCTCGCGATCTACGACACGATGCAGTTCGTGCAGTGCCCGGTCGCCACCTACTGCATCGGCCAGGCCGCGTCGATGGGCGCCGTGCTGCTGGCCGCCGGCACCAAGGGCAAGCGCCACGCGCTGCCGCACTCGCGGATCATGATCCACCAGCCGTGGGGCGGCGTCGGCGGCACCGCGATCGACATCTCGATCCAGGCCGACGAGATCCTGCGCCTGAAGACCACGCTCGGCGAGATCCTGGGCCGTCACTGCGGCCGCCCGGCCGCCGACGTCAACCGCGACAGCGACCGCGACTTCTTCATGGGCCCGGCCGAAGCCAAGGCCTACGGCCTGATCGACGAGATCGTGCAGACCAGCAAGTGAGGCGCTGACTGCGGCGACTCCGACTGCCGCGGCGCGGGCCGAACGGCTCTCACGGCACCGAGCCCCTCGGCTCTGGCTGCATCTCCGCCGGCGCGCCGCGCGGCCGCCGCGCGATTCCGCGGCGTAAGGGCGCGCAGCGGCCCGACCGAACCGCTACACTGCGTCGCCGCGGCTTCCGCGACCACGAGACAAGACCATGGCTGGCAAGGGCAAGACCGTCGAGCGCTGCACCTTCTGCGAGAAGTCCCGCCACCACGTGACCTCGCTGATCTCCGGTCCGCCCGGGATCTTCATCTGCAACGAGTGCATCGACATCTGCAACACGATCCTGCGCGACGAGGACCGCAAGCAGAAGGGCGGTGGCGCGCCGCCGACGTTCGTGAAGGACCTGGTGATGAAGGACAAGGTCCCCACGCCGGAGTTCATGCTGAAGCGACTCAGCGAATACGTGGTCGGCCAGGAACGCGCCAAGAAGGTGCTGTCGGTGGCCGTCTACGGCCACTACCGCCGCCTGCACGCGCGCTTCCACAACCCGGAACTCGAGCTCGAGAAGAGCAACATCCTGCTGGTCGGCCCCACCGGCTCCGGCAAGACGCTGCTCGCCCGCACGCTGGCGAAGATCCTCGACGTACCGTTCGCGATCGCCGATGCGACGACGCTGACCGAGGCCGGCTACGTCGGTGAGGACGTCGAGAACATCCTGCTGCGGCTGCTGCAGAACGCCAACTTCGACGTCGAGCGCGCACAGCAGGGCATCGTCTACATCGACGAGATCGACAAGATCGGCCGCACCACCGGCAACGTGTCGATCACGCGCGACGTCAGCGGGGAAGGTGTGCAGCAGGCGCTGCTGAAGATCCTCGAGGGCACGGTCGCCAACGTGCCGCCACAGGGCGGCCGCAAGCATCCCGAGCAGAGCTACATCCAGGTCAACACCGAGCACATCCTGTTCATCTGCGGCGGCACGTTCTCGGGCATCGAGCAGTATATCGCGCGCCGGCTGGGCCAGAAGGTGATCGGCTTCGGCCAGGGCAACGACGACGACGCGGGCACCGCGGGCGGCATGGACCTGGTGACGAGCCAGGTCGAACGCGACCGCCTGATCCCGCACCTCGACCAGAAGGACCTGATCGACTTCGGCATGATCCCCGAGTTCGTCGGCCGCCTCCCGGTCACCGTGCCGATGCGCTCGCTGACGCACGACGAGATCCTCAACGTGCTGACCCAGCCGAAGAACGCGCTGGTCAAGCAGTACAAGGCGATGTTCGAGCTCGACGGCTGCCAGCTCGAGTTCACCGACGAGGCGCTCGGGGTGTTCGCCGACGAGGCGATGCAGCGCGAGACCGGCGTGCGGTCGCTGCGTTCGATGTTCGAGGAGGTGCTGCTCGACCTGCGCTTCGACATCGGCGCGCGCAAGGGCGAGCGGATCGTGATCACCGCCGACTACGTGCAGGAACGCCTGGCTGGCCGCGGCCCGGGCGATCGCCGCAAGCGGAACTCCGCCTGAGCCAGGGCCGATGCGCGTTCTCAGCGATCTGACCGACGACGAAGTCACCGCCGCCGTCGCCGCCGCCGGCGGCAAGCCGTTCCAGGCCAAGCAGGTGCTGCACTGGCTGTGGAAGCACGGCGTCACCGACTTCGCGCAGATGCGCAATGTGCCGGGGAAGCTGCAGCAGGCGCTCGCCGCCGGACACGCACTGCGCCACGGCACCATCGGCAAGATCGATGCGGCCGAGGACGGCACCCAGAAGCTGCTGGTGGCGCTGCGCGACGGCGAGACCGTCGAGTGCGTGATCATCCCCGAGGGCGAACGCACGACCTTGTGCATCTCGTCGCAGGTCGGCTGCCCGGTCGGCTGCGTGTTCTGCGCCTCGGGCATGTTCGGCGTGCGGCGCAACCTCAGCGCCGGCGAGATCGCCGAGCAGGTGCTGCTGGCGAAGTCGGTGCTGCCCGAGGGGCGCCGCCTCACCAACCTCGTCGTGATGGGCATGGGCGAGCCGATGCTCAACCTCGATGCGTTGCTGCCCGCGCTGCAACGCATCCACGACGGCGCCGGCATCGACATGGGCGCGCGGCGCATCACCGTCAGCACGTCCGGCTATCCGCGCCAGATGGAACGGTTCGCCGCTGCCGATCCGTCCTACAACCTCGCCGTGTCGCTGCACGCCGCCGAGGACACGCTGCGCAAGCAGCTGGTGCCGACAGCGACCGCCACGGTCGCCGAGATCGTCGCCGCCGCGCACCGCTACTTCGGCCAGAAGGGCCGCGAGGTCACCTACGAGGTGGTGCTGCTCGACGGCAAGAACGACCGGCCGCAGGACGCGGTGGCGTTGGTCGAGACGCTCGGCAGCCTGCCGTGCACCGTGAACCTGATCCCGTGGAACCCGGTCGAGGAGATCGCCACCGCAACCGGCCTGCGCCGGCCACACAGCCACCGCGTCGACGACTTCGCCGACCTGCTGCGCCGCGGCGGGCTCAAGGTGACGGTGCGGCGGCAGCGCGGCGCCGACCGATCCGCCGCGTGTGGGCAGCTGCGCCTGCGCCAGCTCGGCGGCGCCCCGGCCGGCGCGCGCGGCTGAGCCGCAGGCCGCAACGCGGACCCCACCAACCGCGGGACGACGGCACCAACCCCGCTGCGTCGTCAGCTCGGCGGCGCCACCTCAGCGGATCGAACCGCCCTGGCGCGGCTGCAGCCGCCCGGACTTCGGCTCCGTCTTTGCGGCCGGCGCGGCGGCCTCGGTCTTCGCCGCGGTCGCCGTACGCTCGACCCCGCGGCGCACGAACGTGACCTTGACCTCGGCCCCCTTCTCGATCGGACCGAGGGCGTCCTGGACGTCCTGCGGCGAGCCGATCGCGTGTTCGCCGATGCGGGTGACGATGTCGCCCTTCTGCAGGCCCAGCGCGGCCGCCAGCGAGCCGTCCTGGACCGACTCGACCATCAGCCCGGTGCCGTCCGCGAGCTCCAGGTAGGTCCGCACCGCGGCCGGGATCTCGGGCTGGATCGCGATGCCGAGCCGCCGTCCCGCTGGCGGCGGCACCGGAGCCGACACCTCGGTCTGCATCGGCTCGAGCTCGATGTGCTCGGGCGCCCCCTGCGGGTCCATTGGCACCAGGCCCGGGCCGAACCGGAAGCCCCGCTGCAGGAACGGTGAGCCTTGCCAGTCGAAGCCACCGCCGAGCGGCGACAGGCCCATGCGCAGACCGTTCTGCTGCAGCACGCCGGGATACTGGCGCTGGAACGTCTCGAGGTCCGGCGCGTCGTAGACCTTCTTCTCGACCTCGCCCTTGTCGTTGCGCTCCTGGACCTCGACGTGCACGGCGCCATCGGGGCCGATCTGCACGCTCATGCCCTGGCTGCGCCCACCGGCGCCCTGCATCTGCTCGCGGAGGTCGCGAAAGAAGCCGTCCTCGAAGAAGCGGGCGCGCGGGATGTCGATGCCGAAGTCGCGTTCGAAGCGCTCGAACAGCGACTCGAACTGGTCGCGCATCGGATCCGCATCGGCCGGGTCCTGGCCTGCGCGCGGCTGCAGCCGGCCGCGGCCGGGGCGCGCGCCGCGCGACGGCGGCGCCGCTTCCGCCGCCTCGACCTCGGGCTCGTCGCCACCGCGGGTGGACTCTCGTTCGACCAGGCCACCACCACCGCCCTGCTCGACCTGCCGCAGCACGCGGCGGGCCCGCCATTGCACCTCCGGATCGTCGGCGTTGGCAACCGCCTGCTTCAGTGCCGGCACCGCGTCCTTGCCCATCTCGCGCAGCGCCCGTTCGGCGGCGAGCCGCGTCCGATAGCTGCTGCTGCCCAGCTCGGCAATGTACTGGGCGACGGTCTTCGCCTTCGCCGTCTCGGCCGGTTGCTCGGCCGGCTGCTGAGACCCGGCCGCCGGTGGCGAAGCTCCGGGCGCGGGGTTGGCGGGGGCGGGCTCCTGTGCCAACGAGATGGCGCCAAGGCCCATGGCAGCGGTCAACAACAGGGTCTTCGGGTCGATCATCGGTTCCTCCAGCGAGCGGCGGGGACCTCCCCGCCGGGTGTGGGTGCCCGACGAACGAACGACCGCGAAGACTCCGAACTGCGGCCGCCGCGGCCGGCCCATCGACCGCGGCGTCAGCGACCGCTGGTCCGCCGGGTGTCGACCAGCGACCGCAGCTGCGAGCGAACCGACAAGCCGTTGCTGCGCAGCACGCGCCGCTGCGAGCCGCGGCCGGCATCGAGCTCCGGGAAGCGTTCGGCGACGAACTCCCGTTCGGCATCGGCATCCTCGAGCCGCTGCCACGACTCGCTGCCGAGCGGCCGGATCGCCCACGGCAGGCTCGAAACGGGACGCTCCGCGGCGTCGGCGGCGCCGTTCGTCGACAGCGCGCTGCGCTGCCACACCGAGTCGCCGGCGCCCCCACCGGCACCGCCGACCAGGAACCCGACCCCGACCAGCAGCATGGCCGCCGCGGCCGCCGCCACCGGTCGCCACCGTGCACGACGCCGGCGCCCGGGCTCGGCGCCAGCGACCGCGCTCATCACCGAGCGCTGCAGGTCGGCGAACAATGGCTCTTCGACGCCGGGCACCGGGGCCGCCGCAATCTGCTGCAGCGCCGCGCGGGCCTGCTGCAGGCCGGCCGCTTGGTTGCGGCACGGCATGCAACCGAGCAGATGCTGGCGCACCCGTTCGAACTCGGCGGTGGACAGATCGTCGCCGACGAACCAGGGCAGCAGGCTGCGCGCCGTGTCACAGTCGGACCGGGTCACGGCTCGTTCCGCCCCTGCAGGCGCTCCCAGTGGTCGCGGAACATCTGGCGACCGCGGTGCAGGCGCCAACGCGCGGTCGCATGGGTGACGCGCAGGATCGGCGCGATCTCACGGCAGCTGAGGCCGTGGATGTCGCGCAGCACCAGCACGGCGCGGAACTTGGCGTCGAGGCGATCGAGCACCGCCCACACCGCCTTGCCCTCCTCGCGCTGCTCGAGCTCGCGTTCCCCTTCGACCTCGCGCCCGTCGGGCAGGCCGCCGAGGATGTCGTCGAGGCTGCTGGCCCGACTGCTGCGCAGCTTGCGCAGGCTGTCGATCGCGAGGTTCATCACGATGCGATAGAACCACGTGTAGAAGCTGCGGCCGAAGTCGTACGACGCCAGCGAGCGGAACAGGCGCACGAACGACTCCTGGGCGACGTCGCGCGCATCCTCGACCCGCCCCACCACGTGGTAGGCGATCCAGAAGGCCCGCTTCTGGTAGCGGGCGACCAGCGCCGCGAACGGGTCTTCCTGTCCGGCGAGGGTGCGCCGCACCAGCTCGGCGTCCGACATCGCGGCGTCCCCGGCCAGCGCCTCGACCCCGGCGGGCAGGCCACCGGGCAGGCCGTTCCAGGCAGCGGCCGCGGGGCGAGCGGCAGCGGGGGTCCGCGACAGCGATGGGATCGGGGTCATGAGCGGCGTGGGTAGGGTAGCCGAACGGAGGCCAGCGTGGCGGCTCGCAATACGGGGCCCGCCGGGCGGTTGCTGGCGGGGGCGGACGAAATCCTCCAAACGGGCGACGCGGCTGTGAGCTCCGCGGGTCGGAGGTTCGCGCCGGATCGGCGGCGCGGACGGGCGTCGCCTACGGCATGGCCCCGATCGTCACCGCCAGCGCTCGTGTGGCCGTCACCGCCGAAAGCACGGCCCCAGCCCCGAGCTCGAACGCCACCCACTGCTCGCGGTAGGTCTGCCCGATCAGCGTCGGCTGCGCCGGCACCGCCAGCGCCGACTCCGCAGCGCCGCCGAGCACCGGCAGCACCTCGAGCAGGTCGGGCGCGAGCCACAGCGTGCACCCCGGCTGCCCGCTCGGCAGCACGCTCGACAACGGAATTGCCGCGCTGGTCAGGGAGCGCGCCACCACCGCGAACGAAAGCGGCGGCAGTTCGCTACCGCGCGTGACGCCCGCCGCGCCGGCCACGGGCCAGACCGTTGCCTGCAAACGGTTGGCGCCGCCGCTGCCGGCGCACCCCGCGCCGACCGGCACCACTGCAGCGGGGCAACTCGAACGCAGCCGGGCGAACCGCGGCGCCGGATAGGCCATGAAGCCGCCGAGCAGCAGATCGCCCGCCGGATGCACGGCCACCGTCGTCACGAAGCCGCCGCTGTTCCAAGCCAGGTTTCGGTATGGCTCCCACTGTGCCCCGTTCCAGCGCGCGACCCCGCGCAGCGGCACCGTCCCGGAGCGCGTGAAGTTGCCGACCGCGAGCAGCGAACCGTCGGCCAACGCCGTCAACGACACCACGCCGCCAGTGATCGTCAGCCCCGCCCCCATCGGCTGCCAGACGGTGCCCACGCGCTGCACCGCGCCGGGCCCGGGGAACTGGAAGTCACCGCCGACGACGAGGTCCCCGTTCGCCAGCTCGAGGATCGAAGAAGCCAGACCAGTGTTGATCTGCCCGTTCGGGTCGAGCGCGACCCAGCCGGTGCCGGTCCAGCGCGCGACGCTGCCGATCGTCGACGGGAACGCCCAGTAGCCGCACGCGAGCAGCGAACCATCGCGTGCGAAGGTCGCGCCGAGCGGCGCCCCGGGGCTGCTGGCCCCGGTGCCCTGCCAGCCGGTCGCCGTGCGCAGCGAGATCGTCGTGCCGACGACCGCCAGTTGATCGCGGCGGCCGACGACGAACCGCCCGTAGGGCGCGCCGGGCAACACGCTCCATGCGGTTCCGTCGAATCGCCATACCGCCGACGGCTGGACCGCAGCGTAGAGCGTGCCGTCGCCGAGCGCGGCCAGCGACGTGACCGCCGCCCCGAAGCCCGCACCGACCTGGCTCCACGTCGAACCGTCGAACTTCGCCACCCGCTGGATCGGCACACCACCGATGCTCGTGAAGTTGCCGCCGACGTAGACCTCACCGTCGGGACCTGCCACGACCGTGTTCACCGGGCCATCGAAGAGGGGCGAGTCCCCCGACCAGGCCGTGCCATCCCACTTCGCGATGGAGGTCGCCGGTACACCGCCGATCACGGCGAAGGCACCGCCGAACAAGAACTGCTCGGCCGGTGCCCCGGGGATCGGTACGAACGTCATCGCCACCCCGCTCGTGGTGGTGCCGAGCGTGGTCCAGACCCCGGCACGCAGACGCCGGACCTCACCGCTGGCGATGCCCCGCGTGCCATGGATCAGATCGCCGTTGGCGAGCTCCTTCATCGCCACCGGCACTCCCGCCGGCACCACGACCGGCGTCCAGAACACGCCGTTCCACACGAACAGGAAGTCCGCGAAGTCGGAGCCAGCGACCGCGAGGCCGCCGGCATACGGCGCCATCACCCGGGCCACCCCGAGGAAGGTGAGGGGCAAGGCCGGCGACGACCAGGACACGCCGTCCCACCGCGCGATCTGGTTGGTGGCCACGCCGCCGGCGTCAGTAAAGCCACCGATCGCGAACAGATCCCCGTTCCACCAGCACAGACTGCGCACCCCGGGCAAGACCAGCGAGTTGGTGCCGATCGGCGTCAATCCCGGGCCGAGCGGCGACCACCCACTGGCGTCCCAACGCGCGACGAGGCTCGCCGGGAGGGATCCGGCCTGAGAGAACGTGCCGCCGACGTAGATCTCCCCGGTGGGAGCCACCGCGATCGATTCGACGCCGCCGCCGGCCACACCGCCGCCGAGCGGCTGCCAGGCAGTGCCGCTCCACAACGCGACGCCATTCAAGGCCGGGCCGCCGCCGGAGCCGAAGGAGCCGCCTGCGAGCAGCGAGCCACCCGGCAGCACCGCGAGCGCGCGCACCGGACCATCGAGACCGAGGCCGAGCGCGGTCCACACTCCGGTGACCGGCTCGTAGCAGATCACGTTCGCGGTAGCGATTCCCCCGGCCCCGGTGAAGAGACCACCCAACACCACCTGCGGTGGCGCCCCACCCGGACCGTCCGCATCCCATTCGACCGAGCAGAGCACCTCACCCTGGACCCGGAAGCCGGGCGCCAAGTCCCACTGCGATGCGCATTGCGCCAGCAGCGAGGACACGGTAAGCCCGCAAGCGAACGTGGCGGTCAGCAGTTTGGACGTCGACATCGTGGACTCTCAAAAGGGCAAGGCGCAACCGAGAGGCAACCGCAATCGAGCGATCGCTCGACGGGTCGGAGGCGCTGTAGCACAGGCATAGCACCGGCGCCGAGCCTGGCAACTGCCCGCCGACCGCCAGCGAGAACGTCGCCGGGGCTCGCCGACGAGCCGGATCAGAACCGGAGCACGAGGTCGAGTGCGAACAGCAGCTGCTGCCGTGCCGTGCCGTCGTCGAACGGCAGCAAACCCCCGCTGCGGGCACCGTCGAACCAGTCGAACATCGCGGCGGGCCGGACCATCACGTTCGCATGCGGCCGCCACTGCGGCCCGAACATCAAGCGATGGAAGCTGCCCCGGAACGGCCCGCGCCCGAACGAGCGGCCATCGGGCGCCCCGAACGACGGCGCGGCACCGACCACCCGGGCGCCGTCCTCGTCGCGGAACCACTCATGGCCTGCACCCCACCGCCAGCTGCCGGCCCCGAGGAACAGGAACTGATTGAGCCCGTACCATTCGGCGTCCTCACTGCGGTCCCCGGGTCCGGTCGCCGGCAGCGCACTGTGCTGGAACCCGAAGTCGGTGTGCACGACCCACTGCACGTCGCTGGCGAGCGGCAGCGTGTAGACCAGCGACTGCAGATAGCGTGACGTGCGCCCGGTAGCGGGCAGGTCCGGCTCGAGGCTCCAGATGCCGAACCATGCGAGGCTGTCGCCGGCCGTGGCCGCTCCCGACCAGTTCAACAGGCCGATCGCGCCAACGTGCCGGTTCCAAGCGTTGTCGACGAGGCCGGCGCGGCTCGAGTTCCAGTCGGCGGTGCTGTCCCAACCGTTCACGGCGCCACCACCGACCTGCAGATCCTCGCCCAATGCCACGGTGGTCAGGAAGCCGGTGTGCGTGAAGGGCTCGCCGTACTCGAACGTGTACGGCAGCACCGGGAAGAAGTTGTTCGGGTCGGCCGTGCCCACGGTGACGTAGCCGACCGGGGACACGAAGTGGCCGAGCTTCGTGCGCGTGCCAGCAGTCGCCACCTCGACGAACGCGTTGGGCAGCGCGAGCCCGTACTCGTCGTCGTCGTTCCAGTGGCTCTCGAGCCCGGCGCTCGACACGAAGCGGTGGTTGCTGCCCCACAGCAGATCGGCGCGGGCCCCGAACGCGACCCCGCTCGACGGCATCGCGGCATCGTGCCGCAACGATGCGTACAGCTCGGTGAACTGATAGCCGTCGCGATCGAGCCAGGTGACCGGCCCGTTCCAACCGTCGCGCGGCTGATCGACGTTGTAGGTGAAGCTCTGCGCCAGCCAGCCCTGCAGGTTCCAACCGGACGGATCGCCGGTGAGCAGCCGCCACGCAGGGACGTCCGGCTCCGGCTCGATCGCCGCTTCGGCGTCGATCGCGTCTCGCAGTTGCTGCAGCTCGGACCGGATCCGCTGCAACTCGCGAGCGGCGAGTGCGAGCGGATCCGCAGCGGCGGCGGGCGGATCCTGGGCCCTGGCGGCAGCGGCGAGCAGCGCCAGCAAGAACGGCATGGAGACGAGTGGAGACAAAGGCGAAGGAGGTTCTCCCGCACGCTCGACGCCGCACCGCAGTTCGTCAAGCCACCGCGGTTGCCCCGGTGGCGGCGGCCCGCAGCGAATCCACGATGGCATCGGCACCACGACACGCGATCGACGTCGGGAGCTGGCGAGGCGAACACGCGGTTCGAGAGGCGCGCGGTCGGTGGCGACGCAGTCGCCGGCAAGGCCTCGCCCGCTGGCCCGCGCTATGCCATGACATCGTGCAACCAGCGCTGCACGACCGCGCGGGTCACGCCTTCCACCTGCTCGCGAACCAACGGATGGTCCTGGTCACGATCCAACACGAAGTGCGGTCGCGTAGTCGGACCGGTCAGACGCACCGCACCGCGCAGCCCTTTCGTGGCGAGGTAGCCCGGCAGCGCATTGGCCAACCGTCCCGCGAACGCAGGCTGCTCTGCTTGCCGCGGATCACTCCATCGATCCCTGACCATCCGGTAGTCGGCCACGGCGATCTCGACCCAGATGCCCCAAGCACAGTCGCGGTCCCGGTCGACGACGAACTGCATCACACAACGCAGGTAGTATTGCCGCACCGAATCGTCGAGGGTGCGCACACAGACCGTGTCGCTGCCGCGCAGCGTCCGGACCTCTCGCTCGGCGACGGGCACCGCCAGGTAGTCGTCCGGGAGCCCGAGCGCGGGCTCGAAATCCTCGAGCGCATGGTGCTGACCACAGATCGAGCACACTGCATCGCTCGGCGGTGATGGGGTGAGGTCCGGATTCATCGGTGTGCGCAGCCCCGGCGTGAGTGCCGCCGTTCCGGCCGGGCATCAGGTTACTTCCCGACCGCGGTCACCGCGATCGCCGCGGCGCGACGTCATCGACCCCACCATCGTCGCACGTCACCGGCCGCGGCATCGTGCACCTCGGCGCACCGACACCACCACGACTCGCCCGATCGACGCTGCAACTGCATGCGCAGCGTGCCCGCCGCGAACGTGCCGCGGTAGCGAGCGCACGCGGCGGCTGGTCGTCTGGCCAGCTCGACCGACTGCTGCAACAGCTGCAGCACCGACACCTGGCCGCCGTCGCGAGCCTCGATGAACACGGGCCCGAGCCCGGCAACCTCGACCTCGTGCCGCGCCGGACCGCGCACAGCCGCTTCGGTCTGTCGTGCGACCACGAGCGCGCCGAGCGCTTCCAGTTCGTCACGGCAAACGCCGGCGCCGAAGAGTTGTTGCCCCGGGGCAGCGTCCGAGCAGCCGCGACTCACGGACCATGGCACCAGCAACCGATCCCCGCCGGCGTCGAACAGGAACTCCAGATCCCAGGCCGCACGACCCGCAGCCAGCAACGCGATTTGGCAGCGCCCCCACCGCGACCCCGAATCGCTGGTGAGCTGCAGGAACCCGCGACCATCGCGAGCGACGAGCCGCTGTTCCTGGCCGCGCGTGACCCGGGCGCCGCTGCGCACCACCAGCTCGATCCGTTCGGCGTCGTGCCCTGCTTCGGGGTCGAGCGCCTGCAACAGTTGCCGCAGCGTCGCATGTGCCTCGAACCGGTCGGCCGGGTCCTCGTAGTAGACGGCCGGGTCGACGACCCCCGATCGCCAGCGCCGATGCCGCGCCATGCGGGCGCGCAATCGGATGCGATCGAAGCGGGCAGGACCGTCGGGGCGGTCGTGCATGAGTCAGCGACACGTCAACAGTGGTCCAGCCAGCCAGCCGCACCGGCGCCGCGAACGGCACGCGCGACGTTCACGCCCCGAGGCTCACGGGCGGACCGGCGTGCCCATGCGACGGAACTTGCGATACCGCTGATCCAGCAACTCCGGCAGCGGCAACGTGCGCAGCTCGCGCAGCCACTCGAGCAGCTGCTGCTTGACTCGCTCGACCGCCGCCTTCGGATCGCGGTGCGCGCCGCCGAGCGGCTCCTCGATCACCTTGTCGACCAACCCGAGCCGCAGCAGATCCTTGCTGGTCAACTTCAGCGCATCGGCGGCCTCGGGCGCCTTGTCGCCGCTCTTCCACAGGATCGCCGCGCAACCTTCGGGCGAGATCACCGAGTAGTAGCTGTTCTCGAGCATCGCGATGCGATCGCCGACGCCGATGCCCAGCGCGCCTCCCGAACCACCTTCGCCGATCACCAGGCAGATGATCGGCACCTTGACGTCGAACATCTCGAGGATGTTGCGCGCGATCGCCGACGCCTGGCCGCGTTCCTCGGCGCCGATGCCGGGATAGGCGCCCGGCGTGTTGATGAACGTGATGATCGGCAGTTTCCACTTCTCGGCCATCCGCATCTTCTGCATCGCCTTGCGGTAGCCCTCCGGGTGCGCGCAGCCGAAGTTGCACGCGAGCCGGTCCTTGACCGTCTTGCCCTTGCGGTGGCCGACCAGCAGGAAGCGTTCGCCGGCCATCGTCGCCAACCCGGTGACGATGGCGCGGTCGTCGCCGAACACCCGGTCGCCGTGCAGTTCGACGAAGTCGTCGAGCATCAGCTGGATGTAGTCGGACGTCATCGGCCGGTCGGCGTGACGGGCGACGTTGACCCGTTCCCAGGGCGACAGCTGGCCGTAGACCTCGGCGGTCTGGCGCCGCAACCGATCCTCGAGCAGCTCGATCTCCCCGGCGAGCTCGAGATGCGAGCCCGAGTTCAACTTGCGCAGCTCGTCGATCTTGGTCTGCAGATCCGACAGCGGCCGCTCGAAGGCGAGGCCATCCTGCACCGACGGTTTGGCGGTAGGTTCGGTCATGAGTGGGTCGGGAACTGTAGGGGGAGGGCCGTCGGGCATCCACCGCGGCCCGGCCGGCTTCGCGCCGAGCCGGGGGCGAAGATGGCGACGGCGGCAATGGCAGTGGTGCTGGCGGCGGCGCTGGTGGCGGCGCCGACGAGGGTGACGGCGAGGACGTTCACAGGCCGTATTCCTTGATCTTGCGGTACAGGGTCCGCTCGCTGAGCCCCATCGACCGCGCCGCCTTCTGCCGGTTGCCCGCGCACAGCTCCAGCGCGACGCGGATGTGGTTGCGCTCGACCTCCTCCCAGGTGCGGCCGGCGAGGAACTGCCAGCTGTCCTGTTCGAGCGGCACCGGGGCCCAGATCTCGGGCGGCAGGTCGGCGCGGGTCAGGATGTTGCCCTTGGCGCGCACCACCATCGACTCGACCGCGTTGCGCAGCTCGCGCACGTTGCCGGGCCAGTCGTACTGCACGAGCGCCACCAGCGCCTCGCGGTCGATCGACTCGACGTCCTTGCCGTGCAGCTTCGCGAAGTGGCGCAGGAAGTGCTCGACCAGCAGCTTGATGTCCGAGCGCCGCTCCCGCAGCGCCGGCACCTCGATGGTGACGACCTTGAGACGGAAGTAGAGATCCTGCCGGAACGTGCCGTCCTTGACCTTCTGCAGCAGATCGGCGTTGGTCGCCGCCAGCACCCGCACGTCGACCGGCCGCGTGCGGTTGTCGCCCAACCGCACCACCGCGCGCTCCTCGAGCACGCGCAGCAGCTTGACCTGGGTCGGCAGCGGCATCTCGCCGACCTCGTCGAGCAGCAAGGTGCCGCCGGCCGCGTACTCGAACTTGCCCTCGCGGTCGGCGACCGCGCCGGTGAACGCGCCCTTGATGTGCCCGAACAGCTCGCTCTCGATCGTGCCCTCGGACATGCCGCCGCAGTTGATCGCGACGAATGGCCGCTTGCTGCGCGGCGACTGGGTGTGGATCGCGCGCGCGACCAGTTCCTTGCCGGTGCCGGACGGACCGAGGATCAGCACCGACGCGGCGGTGCCGGCGATCTGCCGCACCAGCGCCAGCACGCGCTGCATCTTGGGGTCCTGGCCGACGATGCCCTCGATGCCGAAGCTGCGCTCGAGCTGGCCGCGCAGATCGTCGTAGGCGACGTCCTTCTGGTGGTCCTCGAGCGACTTCCTGACCTTGGCCCGCAGATCGGCGAGGTCGACCGGCTTCTCGACGTAGTAGGTGGCGCCCTGCTCCATCGCCTGCACCGCGACATCGCGACTGCCGTGCCCGGTCAACATCACGACGCGGCAGTTCGGGTAGTTGTGCTTCGCGGCGGCCAGCACCGCGAAGCCGTCGACGCCCTTCATCACGAGATCGGTGACGACCACCGCGAAGCGACGCTCGCCGAGCAACGCCACCGCCTCGGCGCCGCTGCCGGCAGCGGTGATCTCGACCGGCAACGCCTCGAGCGCCGCGACCAGCGACTCGCGCAACGCGTCGTCGTCGTCCACCACCAGGATCGGATCCGTTCTCATGGCTCACGCTCCGTCTTCATCGCACCGTCACGTTCCTGGCTCGTCGGCGTCCGACCGCGGGGCCGGCAACCGCAAGGTGAACTGAGTACCCTTGCCGACCTCGGACTGCAGCAGCAGCGCGCCGCCGTGCTCCTCGGCGACGCGGCGCACGGTCGGCAGACCGAGACCGGTGCCGGACTTCTTGGTGCTGAAGTAGGGCTCGAACACGCGCGGCTGCAGCTCCGGCGGGATCCCGGCCCCGCTGTCGGTGACGCGGATCAGCACCGCGTCGCCCTCGCGCACGGTCGACACCATCACCAGGCCACCGCGCGGCGTCGCTTCCTTCGCGTTGCGCAGCAGGTTGACGATCGCCGCCTGCAGGTGGTCCCAATCGGCCGGCACGGTGCCGACGTCGTGCCCCGGGTAGTAACGGAGCGACAGACCGGCGTCGCGCAGTTCGGGCTCGTGGAACTCGACCACCGCCTGCAAGCGCTCGTTGAGCGGCACGGGCACCTGCTTGGGCTCCGGCGTGCGGGCGAAGCTGAGGAACTCCTCGAGGATCTTCTGCAGTCGCCGCACCTCGCTCTCGACCGTCGCCAGCCGCTTCTGGGTGCGCTTGTCGCGGGTGGTCTCCGGCTCGCGGAAGTCCTCGAGCACGAGCTGCAGGTTGAGGCCGATCGTGCTCAGCGGATTGCGCACCTCGTGCGCGAACCCGGCCAGCAGCGTGCCGAGCTGGGCCAACCGCTGGGTGCGGATGTGGGCCTGGCGTTCTTCGCGAGCGGGCGGGGACATCGAGCCGCACGACGATAGGCAGCACCGCCGCAGAATGCTCGCGGCAGGCGCGGTTTCCTGCCCCCTGGCGCTATCCTCTGCGCATGGCTTGCGCCCGCGTGGAGCTGCGCTCGACGGACAAGAAGCAGCTGGTCCTCCGCACCGCGGCCGCGCTGCGGCGCGGTGAGCTCTGCATCCTGCCGACCGAGACAGTCTACGGCCTCGCGGTGCTGCCGAGCCACGCCGGCGCCGTCGCCCGCGCCCGCTCGCTGCTGCGCCGCGACCCCTCGCAGCCGTTCACGCTGCACCTGGCCACGCGCGACGCCGCACGCGTTCTGGCCCCCGACTGGCAGCGCCCCGAACAGCGCCTCGCCGACCGCTTCTGGCCCGGCCCGCTGACGTTGGTGCTGCCGACCTCGAACGGCGACACCGGCCTGCGCCTGTGTGCACACGAGTGGACCCGCAGCGTGATCGCCGCGGTCGGCGAACCGATCTGGCTCGGGTGCCTGCCCTGGCAGGACCAACCGGCGCTGGCCGATCCGGCCCACCTCGCCGAACACTACGGCGCCGCGGTCGACCTGCTGGTCGACGACGGCAAGTCCCCACTCGGCAACGCGTCGACCGTCGTTCACCGCCGGGGCCCGCGCCTCGAAGTCACCCGCACCGGCATCCTCACCGCCGACGAAGTGCTGCTCGCCGCCGCCACCCTGACCCTGTTCGTCTGCACCGGCAACACCTGCCGCTCGCCACTCGCCGAGGCGCTGGCGCGCGAGTCAATGGCGCGACGCCTCGGTGTCGCCGCCGCCGACGTGCTGGCCCACGGCCACGCCTTCGCCAGCGCCGGCACCAGCACCATCGAGGGCCTGCCCGCCAGCGACGGCAGCCTCGCCGCCGGTGCCGAGATCGGCCTCGACCTGACACGGCATCGCAGCCAGCCGATCACCCGCCAGCTGGCGATGCGCGCCAACCGCATCTACTGCCTCGCGCAGAGCCATCGCCGCGCGCTGCTGGCAGAAGTGCCCGAGGTAGCTGACAAGGTCTCGATGCTGCGCGGGGACCAGCTGGACATCGCGGATCCGTACGGGGGAGAGCTGCCGCGCTACCGCCGCACGCGAGACGAAATCAGCTCCTCCATCGAACTGATCCAAGGGTTGTGATCGCCCCGGAAAATGGCAAATCCGTGCCACCGCTGGCGGTTTCGAGGCACTGACACCCTGCGCGCACTCTGTCGGTGGGCGCAGGAGTCGCCATGGATTTCGAGCCCCCGTT
>JALORC010000126.1 GCA_025459175.1 Planctomycetota bacterium
CCGTATTCCCTCACCGGCATCGTGTTGACCGGCGCGAACCAGCCCGTGAACGCGCTCGGCCAGCGCGAAGGCATCCTCACCGCGCAGGAGATCGCGCAGCTGGACCTGAGCGCGTGTCACCTCGCGACTCTGTCGGCTTGCGATTCTTCCCTCGGCGTTCGCCAGGCCGGCAGCGGTCTGGCCTCGCTGCGCCAGTCTCTCCATGCGGCTGGTGCGCGCTACGTGCTCGCCACGTTGTGGAAGGTCGACGACAAGATCGCGGCAGACCTGATGACCGACTTCTACACAAGATTGTGGCAGCAGGGTCAGGATCCACACGCTGCGTTGCGTGCGGCAAAGGCGAAGGCGATGAAGAGCGGTAGCCCGTTCCGTGATTGGGCGGGTTGGGCGCTGACTGGGCAGTAGATCTTCTGCATCGGCCCCGGTTCTCAGCCGTCTTGCGACGAGCGGCCGACAACTCGAGCTTGCGCGCCAACCGAACATCGCGCTTGGCCTCGACGCGAGTGTTGGCCAGTTCGGCTGGATCTGCTGGCGCACTTCGGCGGGCCGCTGACCCTGGCCGGCAACGCCGCGGCGCTGATGGGCCTTCCATCCCAGGCCCAAGCCGAACAACCCCTTGCCGAGAAGTGGCGGTGGGAGAGGGATTCGAACCCCCGGTGCCCGTGAGGGCACAGCGGTTTTCAAAACCGCCGCATTCGGCCACTCTGCCATCCCACCGCGGGCGCATCCGGCCACCACCAACCCTAGCCGCGCCCCCCGCCGAACGCTACTCCCGCGCCAACGCCTCGAACACCTCGCGCGCGACCAGGATCGGCGCCCCGGTCTGCACCGCCAGCGCGATCGCATCCGACGGCCGGCAGTCGACCGTCTCGGTGCCAGAGCCCTTCCCCCCGCCGTCGCGCGCCACCAGCACCAAGGTCGCGAAGAACGTGTCGTCGCGCATCTCGCTGATGATCACCCGCTGCAGCCGATGCCCCAGCGCCGAAAGGATCCGGCCGATCAGATCGAGCGTCAGCGGCCGCGGCGCCTGCACCCCGCACAGCTTGCGGTTGATCTCCTCGACCTCGTGGTAGCCGATCACGATCGCGAAGCTGCGCTTGCCGTTGCGCTCGCGCAGGTGGATGAACTGCTGATCCCCCTTCTGGTGGATCACGACGCGGGCGAGTTCGACTTCGACTAGGTCCATGAGGCAGCGGCGGAACCGTTGTAGCAAGGCCGGGCTCGCGGTGCGAGCGCAGCGACGAACGCGTCGCTAGCATCGGCTCCGTGCACCAAGCGACTTCGCCTGCCGCCGCGGTTCCGTGGTCCCCGCCGTCCAACCCGGTGCTGACCGTCGTCACCCGCAGCGGGCAGGTCGAGTCCTGGCACCGTGGCGCGGTCGCCGTCGTGCACGACGGTCAGCCGGTGCTCGAGGTCGGTGGGGTGGACGCGCCGGTGTTCGCGCGCTCGGCGACCAAGCCGCTGCAGGCGCTGCCGTTTCTCGAACGCGGCCTGCACGAACGGCTGGCCTTGCCGCCGGCCGAACTGGCGGTGATGTGCGCCAGCCACGACGGCGCCCCGGTGCACACCGCGGCGGTGCGCTCGTTCCTGGCCCGCGGCGGCCTGCGCGAGGACCAGCTCGGCTGCGGCCCGCATGCACCGTTCGATCCCGCGACCCGCCAGGAACTGCTGCGCGCCGGCCAGAAGCCGGGGCGGGTGCACAACAACTGCAGCGGCAAGCACACCGGGTTCCTGCACCTGGCGGCGGCGTGCGGCGACGACCTCGCCGGCTACCTGGAGCCGGACTGCCGCAGCCAGCGCGAGGTCGCGGCGGCGGTGGCGGCGATGGCCGGCCTGGCCGCGCCGCCGCCGGTCGGGCTCGACGGCTGTGGCGCGCCGACGTTCGTGCTGCCGCTGCTGGCGCTGGCGCGGTCTTTCTGCCGGCTGGCGAACCCGGACGGCCTGCCGCCCGTTCGAGCCGCGGCATGCCGCACCATCCTCGACGCCACCGGCCGCGCGCCCGAACTGGTCGCCGGCGACCAGCGCTTCTGCACCGCGCTGCTGCGGCAGTGGCCCGGACGCTGCTTCGCGAAGAACGGCGCCGAGGGCGTCTACGCGGTGGCGCTGGCGCCCGACCCGGCGCGGCCGCGCTGGCCCGGCGCGCTCGGCATCGCGATCAAGATCGACGACGGCGCCGAACGTGGCTATCAGCCGGCGATCGTCGACCTGTTGCAGTGGCTCGGTGCGCTGCCGGCATCGTTGCCGCCGGCGTTGGCGCGGTTCCACCGGCAGCCGGTGCAGAACACGCAGCAGAAGCTGGTCGGCGCCGTCGAGTGCGTGCTGCCGTGGGGCCGCTCGTGAGCGCCGCGGCGCGGCCCGATCTGCGCTGGCCGGCGCGGCCGCGCGCGGGCCACAAGGGCACCTTCGGCACCGTGCTGGTGGTGGCCGGCAGCCACGACATGCTCGGGGCGGCGGTGCTGGTTGCGACCGCGGCGCTGCGCGGTGGCGCGGGGCTGGTGCAGGTCTGCGTGCCGCGCGCGCTGCAGCCGTTCGTCGCCATGGCACAGCCGTGTGCGACCACCTTGTCGCGCACCGCGGCGGCGTTGCGCGCCGCACTCGAACGCGCCTCGGCGGTCGTGGTCGGGCCAGGGCTCGGCAGCGGGGCCGCGGTGCGCGCGCTGGTGCGAAGGATCCTGCGCACCAGCACGGTGCCGGTCGTGCTCGACGCCGATGCGCTGAACGCGCTGGCGCCGCTGCGGCGGCCGCTGGTCGCGCGCGGGCCGCTGGTGCTGACGCCGCACCCCGGCGAAGCGGGGCGGCTGCTCGGCATCCCCACCGCCGCGGTGCAGGCCGATCGGCGCGCGGCGTTGGCGGCGCTGGTCGTGCGCAGCGGCGCCACCGTGGTGCTGAAGGGGCAGGGCACGCTGGTCGGCGCTGGCGCGCAGTGGTTCCGCAACCGCACCGGCAATCCGGGCCTCGGCACCGGCGGCAGCGGCGACGTGCTGGCCGGGCTGCTCGGCGCGCTGCTGGCGCAGGGCCTCGAACCGTTCCGCGCCGCATGCCTCGCGGTGCACACGCACGGGCGCGCGGCCGATCGCCTGGTGCGGCGCGTCGGCGAGGCCGGCTTGATCGCCAGCGACCTGCCGCTCGCGATCGCGGCGGTGGCGCGATGAAGTTCGCGGCGCTCGTGGCGGTGTGGTTGGCGGCGGCGGCGATGGCCCAGACCGCGACCGATGTGCAGCGCGGTGCCGTACACGACAGCAAGCTGCCGGCGGCGGAACGGATCGGCTACCTGGTGCAGCTGCAGAGCCGGGGCGAACTGGATGTGCCGACGGCGCTCGCGGCGCTCGCGGCCGCGGACCTTGCGGTCGCCGAAGCGGCCGCGGCGATCGTGCGCCATCAATGGCGCGAGCTGCCGGCGGAACTGTTCCCCGGCCTCGCGGCGCAGCCGGCGGCGGCGCGGGTGCTGCTGCACCAGTTCGCGATCGCGCCGCGGCCATCGGCCGCCACCTGGGCCGAGCGGTGGGGGCAGTCCCAGGGTCGCTCGCGCGACGATCGTTGTCTGGCCCGCGCGGCCCGCGGCACGCCGCTGACCGCCGACGACACGAAGCTGCTGCTCGAGACGCTCGCCGCCGACCAGGTCGGCGACGGCTGGTTCGCGGCGCTCGCGGTGCTGCCGCCGGCGGTCGCGGATGCGTCGCTCGGTCGCCTGCACCAGGTGCTGCTGCAGACGCCGGCCGCGTTCGACGCGGCGCTGCCGTGGTTCGATCGGCTGTCGCCGCGCGGGGTGCGGCAGCTGCTCGGACTCGCGGTGTCGCTCGCGCCGCCGGCCGGGGCGGCGCTGCTGGCGCGGATCCACGAACGGGCGCCCGAGCTGGTGCTCGAACGCGTGCGCGCCGCGGCGGCGCAGCCGGGGCCGTTCGATCCACTGTGGTTGCCGTACACCGGGTCGCTGCTCGGCGACCCTGGGTTGCAGCAGCGGGTGCTCGCGCTGCTGGCGCCCGGCGGCGACGAAGCGGTGCGCACGTTGGCGTTCCAGGCGCTGGTCGAGGCGCGGGTGACTGCGGCGCCCGTGCTCGCGTTCGTCGACGAGATCGGCGGCCCGGGGCTCGGTCGGGTGCGGCCGCTGCTCGATCGGGCCATCGATCGCCTGCCGGCGGCGCGGTTGCTCGACTGGTTGCAGCGCGATGCGACGTGGGCCACGGTGGTGGTGCAGGCGCTCGTGCGACGTCCACAGCTCGAACCCGAACTCGAACGGTTCCTGCTCGCCGAGCTGGAGGCGGCGCGCGCCGTCGACGGGCAATTCCTGCGGCCGGCGGCCGAGGTGTTGCTCCGTTCCGGCAGCCCGGCGGCGCTCGCTGCGGTCTGGCCGCTGGTGCGCGCAAGCCCGCTGGCCGATGAGTTGGTCGCCGCGTTGCTGCGGCGCGGTGGGCCGTTGCCACCCGAACGCCTGCTGCTCGAACTCGCCGAGCCGCCGCCGGCGGTGGTCACGCCCGAGCACCAGCGGTGGCTCGACACGATCGATCTGGCGCTGGTCACCACCGGCGATCGCCGCGGTCTCGAGCGCCTGGTGCAGCGAGCCCCGGCGGCGAGCCCCGGGTTCTTGCGGCGCTGCACGCACCACGCGACCCCGTTGCCGAAGCCGCTCGCGCAGCAGCTGCTCGATGTGGTGTTCGGTCCGAATCCACCGCCGCCGGCCACCGCTGCGGAGATGGTGGCGTGGGCGGCGACCGCCGGCGATCCGGCCGTCACCGAACGGCTGCTGCCGCTGTGGGCGGCACCGACGGACGACGAGCGCGGGCTCGAACTGCAGGACACCGCGCTGCGGCTGCTGGTGCAAGGGCCGCAGCGGCCGCGGCTGCTCGCCGAGCTGCGCGCCGCGCTGCTGGCCGGGCCGTTGCCGGAGCGCCTCGAGCCGCTGGGCTTCGAGCTGATCGGCAGCATGCCGACGCCGCTCGGCGAGGACGATCTCGCGCTGCTGACCGAGCTGTTGCTGCTGCAGCCGCGCACCGATCCGCAGCGCGAGGCCGAATTGGCGAAGCGGTGGCCCGACGGCACCTCGGGCTTCCCGCTGGTCGCCGCGGTCGCGCAGCGCCTGCGCGGCACCGAGCCGGCCCGCATCGAGGCGGCGTTCGGCGCCGCCGCGGCGGCCGCGGCGGCCGATGCGCGCAGCAGCGCGATCGCCCCGTCGCGGCTGTTGGTGGCGCTGCGCACGCTGCAGGTCGAGCCGGCGGTGCAGCGCGCGCTCGGGGTCGCGCTGGTGCCGCTGGTCGGCGCCCGCGTGCAGCACCCGACGCTCGAAGCGGTAGTCGCCGCGCTGCGGCTGCCGGCGCTGGTCGCGCGCGGTGAGTTCGCCGCCGCGCGCCCGCTCGCCGCGTCCGCGCGCGACTGGTTGCTCGGCCGCCCCGACCAGCGCGGCAACGCGCGGCTGTTCCTGGGCGAACGCGATCCCGGCGCCGGCGTCGATCCGTGGGCGGCGCTGGCGGCGATGCCGTGGCGCTGCGAGCTGGCGCTGGCCCAGGCCGCCGGCGATGCCAACGCGATCGCCGCCGCCGCCAGCGCCGTGCGCGAGTTCGCCGGCCGCGATGCCGCTACGCTGGCTGCCCTTCCGGTTCCTGTTCCCGAGTCCGTCCGATGAACGTCCAACTGCTGTCGGTGTCCTTGTCGTCGTGGTTGCTGCTCGCCACCTGCACCGGCCAGACGCCGCTACCCGCACCGGGCCAGCCAGCGCCCGGCCAGCCGGCGCCGAAGGCCCAGGACCCGGATCCCGCCACCGTGCTCGCCGAGGTCGTGCAGCAGATGCAGAAGGAAGGCATCGCGTTCGATCCGAAGGCGCAGACGGTCGCCGTCAAGGCGATCGTCAACCAGCCGCAGGATCCGATCGAGTACCTGCTGATCCACAAGAAGGGCAAACGGCACGAGGCGATCTTCGTCACCAAGAGCAAGCCGAGCGTGCTGAACGCGGCGCTGCTGATGCTCGGCCTGCAGCCGGGCAAGAACGCGACGGTCACCGAGAAGACGCCACTGCCGACCCTCGAGGAGGTGCAGGCCGGCGTCGATCCGCTGATCGTGACGCCGCCGCAGGGCACGCCGTTCTTCATGACGGTGCGCTGGACCACGCCGGAGGGCAAAGCAGTCGAGCACTGCGTCGAGGACATGGTGCTCGATCTCGGCACGCAGCAAGCGATCGCCGACTGCAGCTGGATCTATCTCGGCGGGCGGCTGGCGCGCATCTACAAGAACGAGCCCGAGGTCTACGTCGCCGACTTCGAGGGCAACCTGGTCAGCGTCTGCTACCTGTCGCCCGACAACCACCTCGGCACGATGGTGCACAAGAACGCGCGCGACGACCAGAACTGGTGGACGACGACGCTGGTCCCGCCGGCCGACACCGAGGTCGAGTTCGTGTTCCACAAGGAAGAGACGCCGCTGCACAAGGAGCGCAGCAAGAAGCTCGCGGCAGCGGCGAAGGCGGCCGCCGACGGCGCCCCGGCGGATGGTGGTGCGGCCGGCAAGGAGCCGGAGCCGAAGCCGGAGCCCAAGCCGGAGCCGAAGAAGGAGCCGAAGAAGGACGGCGGCAAGTAGCCGGCGGCGGACCGGCGTCGTTGCGCCGCGCCCGCGCGGCCGTAGTGTTGCCCGCCGCACGCTACGCCAATGCCCCGCATCACCCTTCCCGACGGCAAAGTCCTCGAGTTCCCGCAGCCCGTCACCGGTCAGAAAGTGGCCGAGACGATCGGCCCCGGACTCGCCAAGAAGGCGATCGGCGTCAAGCTCGACGGCGCCGAGATCCGCGACCTGCAGCGCCTCATCGAGCGCGACTGCACGATCAAGATCATCACCGCCAAGGACGACGATCCGGACGCGCTCTACCTGCTGCGGCACAGCGCCGCGCACGTGCTCGCCGAAGCGGTGTGTGCGGTGTTCCCCGGCACCCAGCTCGCCTACGGCCCGCCGGTCGACGACGGCTTCTTCTACGACCTGAAGACGCCGCGGCCGATCACCGAGGGCGACTTCGCGACCATCGAGGCGAAGATGCAGGAGATCGTTCTGCAGAACCGCCCGTTCACCCGCACCGACTACCCGGCGTCCGAAGGCCTCGCCCGCACCGCGAACGACAAGTACAAGCGCGACAACGCCGAGCGCGCGCTCGCGAAGGGCGACAGCACGCTGTCGTTCTACACCAGCGGCCAGCCCGGCCAGCACTGGGAGGACCTGTGTGCCGGCCCGCACGTGCCGGCCACCGGCTGGCTGAAGAACAGCAAGGTCATGTCGGTGGCCGGCGCCTACTGGCACGGCGACCAGACCAGCGACCAGCTGACCCGCATCTACGGCACCTGCTTCGCCGACGAGAAGGGGCTCAAGGCCCATCTGCACCGGCTCGAGGAGGGCAAGCGGCGCAACCATCGCAAGCTCGGCAAGGAGATGGAGCTGTTCCACGTCGAGGAGGACAACCCCGGGCAGGTGTTCTGGCACCCGCGCGGCTGGTCGATCTACGTGGCGCTGATGGACTACATGCGCCAGCGGCAGCGGCAGAACGGCTACGTCGAGGTGCACACCCCGAGCGTGATGGCGCGCTCGCTGTGGGAGCGCAGCGGTCACTGGGAGAAGTACCGCGAGAACATGTTCACGACCGAGTCGGAGAAGCGCGACTTCGCGATCAAGCCGATGAACTGCCCGGGCCACCTGCTGATCTACAAGCACGGCCTGAAGAGCTATCGCGACCTGCCGCTGCGCATGGCCGAGTTCGGCTCGTGCTGCCGCAACGAGGCCTCCGGGGCGCTGCATGGCATCATGCGCGTGCGCGGCTTCGTGCAGGACGACGCGCACATCTTCTGCACCGACGAACAGATCGGCAGCGAGGTGAAGGCGTTCTGCAAGATGCTGACCGAGGTCTACGCCGACTTCGGCTTCGGCATCGACAAGATCGCGGTCAAGCTGGCGACCCGGCCGGCCCAGCGCATCGGCGACGACGCGACCTGGGACCGCACCGAGAAGGCGCTCGGCGATGCGGTGGTGGCGGCCGGGCTCAAGTACACGATCTCGCCCGGCGAGGGTGCGTTCTACGGGCCGAAGCTCGAGTTCACGCTGGTCGACGCGATCGGCCGCGGCTGGCAGTGCGGCACCATCCAGCTCGATCCCAACCTGCCCGGCAAGGAACGCTTCGACGCCACCTACGTCGCCGAGGACGGCACCCGCAAGAACTGCGTGATGCTGCACCGCGCGATCCTCGGCAGCCTCGAACGCTTCCTGGGCATCCTGATCGAGCACTTCGAGGGCAAGTTCCCGCTGTGGCTCGCCCCCGAGCAGGTGCGCGTGATCCCGATCAGCGATGCGCAGCTGCCGTTCGCGCGGCAGGTGCGCGAACGGTTGCTCGCCGCCGGCATGCGCGCGGCTGTCGACGAGAAGGCCGACATGCTGGGCGCCAAGGTGCGGCAGGCGCGGCTCGATCGCGTCAACTACTTCGCGGTGATCGGGCAGAAGGAGCTCGAGGCCAACGCGGTGGCGCTGCAGAACCAGGCCGGCGAGAAGCTCGGCACGCTCGGCGTCGACGAGTTCGTGGCGCGGCTGCAGGCCGAGATCGACGAGCGGCGGCTGCCGGCGATGGCCACGGCGTAGGCGCCGCGTCCCATCCGTGTGCCCGCCGGAGTTGACGCTCGCGGGCCGCGGCCGGGCGGCGTAGACAGGGGCCCCTCGGAGTCCCCATGCGAAAGCTGCCGCGCTGCGTCGTTCCGTTCCTGTTCCCGCTGCTGGTCGTGGCGCAGAGCCCGACGCCGCCGATCGCCCCGCCGAGCGCCCCGCCGGTCGCGGCACCGATCGACCAGAACGCCGTCGACGACGCGGCGGTCGCCTTCTTCCTCGAGGAAGGGCTGCAGCGCTCGCAGGTGATGGAGCACCTGAGCTGGCTCTGCGACGTGCACGGCCCGCGGGTCACCGGCTCACCGAACCTGAAGCGGGCGCAGGAATGGGCCAAGGGCACGTTCGCGGCGATGGGCCTCGACGCGCGCACCGAGGCGTGGGGGCCGTTCGGCCGCGGCTGGCGCTGCGATCACGTGATGATGGCGGTCGTCGGCGACAACCCGTGGCCGGTGATCGCCTATCCGAAGGTGTGGTCGCCGTCGATCGACGGCCGCCGGGAGGCCGAAGTCGTGCACGTGGCGAAGCTGACGGCCGAGCAGCTCGCGGCGATGGACCTTACCGGCAAGATCGTGCTGATCGACGACGTGCGCGACGTCAGCGAACCGTTCGACGGCTACAGCAAGCGCCTGGGCAGCGACGAACTGCTGAAGCTCGCCGACCAGCAGACCTCGGCCGCGCAGGGCAGCGCCCAGCGCGCCGCCGCCGCCACCGCCGCGGCCGACGGCCGCACCGGCTTCCAGAAGCGCGAGCAGATGCTGAAGCTGGTCAACCAGAAGCGGCCGCTGGCGATCGTCGACCGGGCCGGCAAGGGCGACTACGGCACCGTGTTCGTGCAGGGCGCGAGCGCCATCGCCAAGCCCGGCGAGGAACGCGGCAATGCGCGCGCCGTCGATGGCGACGTGCTGCCGCAGTTCACGATCGCCGTCGAGCACTACAACCGCATGTGCCGGTTGCTGCAGAAGGGCCTGCCGGTGCGCATCGCGCTCGAACTGCGCACGACCTACACCACCGACGACCTGTTCGAACGCAACGTGCTCGCCGACCTGCGCGGCGGCGATGCGCGGCTCGCCGACGAGGTCGCGATGATCGGTGCGCACATCGACAGCTGGCAGTCCGGCACCGGCGCCACCGACAACGGTTGCGGCAGCGCGGTGGTCATCGAGGCGACGCGGCTGATCGCCGCGTGGTGCAAGCAGCAGGGCATCGCGCCGCGCCGCACCGTGCGTGCGGCGCTGTGGAGCGGTGAGGAGCAGGGGCTGCTCGGCTCGCGCGCGTGGGTCGCCGAACACCTCGGCAGCAACGAGGAACGCAAACCCGAGCACGCGCGCATCGCCGGCTACTTCAACCTCGACAACGGCACCGGCGCCATCCGCGGCGTCTATCTGCAGGGCAACGAGGCGTGCGCGCCGATCTTCCGGGCCTGGCTGCGGCCGTTCCACGCGCACGGTGCGTCGACGCTGACGCTCGACGACACCGGTGGCACCGACCACCTCGCGTTCCACGGGGTCGGCGTGCCCGGCTTCCAGTTCATCCAGGATCCGGTCAGCTACAGCACGCGCACGCACCACTCGAACATGGACGTGTGGGACCACGCGGTCGCCGCCGACCTGAAGCAGGCCTCGGTGATCATGGCGAGCTTCGTCTGGCACACCGCGCAGCGCGGCGAGCCGCTGCCGCGCCACGTCGTGCGGCCGCGCGCCGCGCGCCAGCGTGGCGCCGACGCGGCCATCCGCTGACGGGGGACGCTCGGCGGCTCACGGATACAGCACGGTCTTGCCGGCCTGGCTGCCGACCAGGAACCCGGGCACCGTCGGGTCGAGCAGGAACCACTGGAAGAACACCTCCGAGTAGCCCAGCGTCGCCGTCGTCGGCAGCGGCACCGGCAGCACGAACTCACCAGTGGCCGACGGCGTCAGCAGCGCCGAGCTGACGTCCGGTGAGATCGACAGCGAGCTCTCGAGCAGGCCGATCGACGCGAGCGGCAGTGGCAGGGCGGCTCCGTTCCACAGCGTGTTGCTGAAGCCGAGGTAGCACAGTCCGAACAGCGCGTCGGGCACGCCCGACAGCGTCACCTCGAACGTCGTGCTGCCGAGGAACGGCGCGCCGCCGCGCATGCCGCAGCGGCCCACCTGGCTCCAGCCGAAGCGATACGGCGCCGACAGCTCGTAGAGATACTGCCGCGTCTGGCCGGCCACCGGGCTCGCCTCGACCAGGCACGCGATGCGCAGCTCCGAGGTCTGGCCCGGCGCCACGCGCCGGCGATAGACATCGAGGCCCGCGGCGCGGCCGCCGCGTGGACCGCCGACGTTGGTCAGCAGCAGATCGCCGCAGAACTGCACGCCGGTCAGTTGGAAGTCGTAGCCCGACCACTCGAATCCGTTGACCTCGACCGGCCCGTTCGGGCTCGGCCGCGTCGCGCGGCTGAAGCCGTAGAAGTAGCCGAGCACCGCGTCGTAGCCGAGTCCGACACACTCGGCCGGGATCGGGCGCGTGTCGTTGAGCTGGCCGAAGCCCGGGGTCGACAGCGGGCGCAAGAACTCGATCGCCAGGCCCTGGCCGCCGGCGTTGGTCGCGGTGACCCAGAACGAGCCGTTGCCGCGGTCGCCCGACGGGTCGAACGCGAGCCCGCCGACTCGCGCGGTCGGGACCTGCGCCAGCGACGGGAAGCCGAGCAGCGTCAGGTTGCGCGCGGTGGCGAGCGAGCCGTTGCTCGACAGTGCCTGGATCACCACGTCGCCGCCGGACGGCCGCCGGTCGACGAGGGCGTAGACGAACTGCTGGCTGGTGGTCGAGGTGATCGGCACCGTTTCGATGGCGAGGTCCTTGATGCCGCCCGGTGCGCTGATCAGCGTGTCGGGCAGGAACGTCGTGCCCACCGGCGTGCCGAGCTGGTTCAGTTGCAGCACCTCGTGGAAGCCGCCGGGCAGTTGCGCCTGGGTAGAGATCCAGTAGGTGCGCTGGAACAGCGGTGCGGGTCCTTCGGTGACCGCGATGCCCTGGAAGGTCCGGCCCGGGGCCTGCACACCCAGATCGAAGATCGCACCATCGACGGCGCCGAGCGCCCCGCCCTTCTCGTCGGCGCCGGGCTTCACGCACTTGCTGTTGACGTACAGATTGTCGATGCCGATCGCGGCGCCGTTCTCGAGGAACGTCCAGTCGATGCCCTCGTCGTCGGGCTGTGGGATCAGCTGCGCCTCGACGGTCACCTGCTCCCAACCGCCTGGCAGCGGCGTGGTGGTGATGGTGACGCCGCTGCGCTTGTACTTCGCGAGATCCTGCTCGATCGCGACCTTGATGTCGCCGGTACTGCCCTCGAGCGCGTCGAACTGGAACCAGAAGATCTTGATCCAGTCCGGATACGGATCGTTGTCGACGGTCAGGTCCAGCACGGCCGTCTGCGGCGCGCCGGCGGGCTGCACGCCGAGCACGCCGACGCGGCCGGCGAGGTTCGGCAGATAGCGCAGGTTGCCGGTGATCACGCCCTGCGTCACCGCCGGGTTGTACCACTGCGGCGCCACGGCGAGCGTCGGCGGCGGGAAGGTGCCCGGTGCGAACGGCGTGTCGAAGCTCCAGTACAGACTCACCGTGACGTCGTCCTGCACGCGCCACCACGGCGGTGCCTCGACCGGGTCCTGCGCGGGTAGGGTCGACATCGACAGGCCCAGGGCCAGGGGCAGCAGCAGGCGTGGTGCGAAGTTCATGGCTGGTTCGGCGGCAGGGGCGTTGAGGAGCTTGGATCAGTGCGCGGCGGGCGGGGCCGGTGGTGGGGGTGGTGACTGTGGCAGCAGACGTCGCGCGACGGCGGCGGGATCCGTCGGCCACACGCAAACGGTACCGCAGCGACCGGTGGTGACGACGCTGGCGCTGTCGCCGCGGAACGCGCCCCATTCGACGCCGCGATGCCCGCCGAAGCGCAGCAGTGCACTGCCATCGGCGGTTCGCCACAGCATCGCCTCGGCGGCGCGCCCATCGTTGCCGGTCAGCACCAGGCTCGCGTCGGGCGAGAACACCGCGAACTTCAGCGGCCGGTCGCCGGCGAACGTGCGCAGCACCTGACCCTGCAGGTCGAGCTGCCGGGCGCTGCCGTCGCGATCCGCGAGCAGCAGCGACTGCCCGTCGGGCGCGAACCGCACCGTGATCGGCCTGGTGCCACCGCCCGGCAGCCGTGGCCCGGGGGCCGGCGTGCGCGGATCCCACAGCTGCACGTGGTTCTGTTCTTGTTCGACGAACGCGATCAGGCTGCCGTCGGCGCGCGCATCGGCAGCGACGATCGGCAGCGCGGTCGGCAGTTCCGCGCGGTGCGACCAGTCCGCGGTGTCCCAGACGATCGCGAGGCCACCGCTGCCCGGCGCCGTGCCGGCGCTCAGCAGCCGCGCGCCATCGGCGTGCCAGCGCAGCGCCGCGATGCCCTGGCCGTGGCCGTCGCGTTCGGTGATTGCCGCACCGTCGCCGAGCCGGCGCACGCACAGGCGACCGTCCTGCCGACTGCCGGCGACCAGCCGGTCGCGCGGCGCATCGACGTCGACCGCGGTCTGCGGCTTGCCCAGCGGTGGGCTGGCCCAGACCAGGCTGCCGTCCGCGGCCGACCACCGCCGCAGCCGTTCGTCGCTGCCGGCGGTGACCACTGCCTCGCCATCGGCGAACGTCGCCGCACCCGGCCCGGCCGCCTGGCGCATCGTCACGATGCCGCCGCCGGCGCCGAGGTCCCACACCAGCACGCGCGACTGGCCGGCCCGCGCCAGCACCGCGCGACCATCGGGCGAGAACGCGATCGACTCGATCGACGAACCGACCTCGTAGCGATGCACGCCCGCCGCGGGGCTGGAGCCGTCGCTGCTGGCGGCGAGATCGAACAGCAGCAGCTCGCCGGCCTGGCCGCCGGTGCCGGTCAGCGCCAGTCGGTCGCTCGGATCGAAGGCGACGTGTTGGACCGGGCCCTGATGGCCGGTCAGGGTCGCCACCTCGGTCGCGTGCAGCCGTTCGCCGGCCGCGGGTTCGAGCTGCCACAGCCGCGCGGTCCAATCGCGCGAGCCGGTCAGCAGCCGTTGCCCGGTGCCGTCGAACGCGATGGCGGTGACGTCGAGGCTGTGCTGCACGCGCGCGAGTTCGCGGCCCGACGCGGTGTGCAGCACCTGCACGATGTGGTCGGTGGCGATCGCCAACCGCTGGCTGTCGGCGCTGAACGCGAGCGCGCGCACCAGCCCCGGTCGCGGCGCCGGAGCGACCGCGATCGGGCTCCCGTCGTCGACCTGCCACAGCCGCGGCGTCGGGGTCGCGGTGCAGGTGACCGCGTAGCGACCGCACGGGCTCAGCGCCGACTTCACGAACAGGTCGTCGTGCAGCATCGGCGGGGACACCGGCTGCAGCGTGGCGGCGTCGTGCACTCGCGCGGTGAACGGGCCCTGCTGGCCGCGGTAGGTCAGCACCAGCACGCGGCTGCCGTCGCGCGAGCCCTGCAGCGCGGCGGCGGTGTCGGGCAGGTCGTGGCTCTGCACCAGCGCGCCGTCGCCGAGTCGCCACGCGCGCAGCGTCGCGTCGGTGCCGGCGGTCAACAGCCGATCGCCGCCGGCGAACACGGCGCCGATCACCGGCCCGTTGCCGGTGTGGCCGCGCAGCGTTGCGCGCGGGGCACCAGTGGCCGGATCCCACAGCTGCACGTGGCCCGCGAAGCCGACCGTGGCCACGGTGCGGCCGTCGGGCGACCAGGCGGTGCCGACCATCGCGGTGGCCGGCGCTCCGCCCGCCGGGCGCAGGCTGCGGGTCACGCTGCCGCGGCCCAGCGCGTCGAGCACCGCGGAACGGGTCTCCAGCGAGCTGTGCAGGCGCTCGGCGGCGACCGCGAGCTGGATCGCCTGTTCGCGGTCGCGTTCGATCGCGGCGCGGCTGCGCAGCGCCATCTCCTTCGCCTCGGCTTCGATGCGCCGGTCGGCTTCGGCGTAGCGCTTGAGCCGTTCGCGCGTGGAGGCATCGTTGCGCCGCGCCAGCGCCTGGTTGGCGAGCGCATAGGCGTCGCTGAACTGGCCGCGTTCCTCGGCGGCGGCGGCCTGCGTCAGCAGCGCGTCGGCCTCGCGGCCCTGCACCCACCCGTAGCCGAGGCCGAACAGGCCGGCGGCCAGCGCCAGCCCGGCGAGCGCGGTCTCGGTGCGGTGGCGACGGGTCCATTTGGCGAGCCGCGACCACGTGCTGGCGGGGCGCGCGTGGATCGGTTCCCAGCGCAGGAAGCGCAGCAGATCCTGTTCGAGGTCGGCTGCGGTCGCGTAGCGGTTGCCGGGGTCCTTCTCGAGCGCCTTCTGGCAGATGGTCACCAGGTCGCGCGGCACCTTGTGGTTGCGCTGGTGGATCGGCACCGGCTCCTTGAAGCACAGCTCGTAGACGATCTGCTGCAGGTTCTTGCCGTCGAACGGCCGCCGCAAGGTCAGCAGTTCGTAGAGGATCACCCCGAGCGCCCAGATGTCGGCGCGGTGGTCGACCTCGACGCGTTTGGCGAGCGTCTGCTCCGGGCTCATGTAGTGCGCGGTGCCGGTGATCTCGCCGGACATCGAGATGCTGCCCTCGCCGAGCGACTTGGCGAGGCCGAAGTCGAGCAGCCGCACCTGGCGCCGGTCGTCGATCATCAGGTTGCGCGGCTTCAGGTCGCGGTGCACGACCTGGTGCTGGTGCGCGACCGCGAGCGCCGACGCGAGCTGGGCCACGAACATCGCGCACTCGGCGACGTAGCCCTTCTCCGGCGACAGCCCGAGCGTGCCCTCGACGCTGGTGGCGCCGTCGCCGTTGGCGAGCCGCAGGTCGTCGAGGATGTCGGCGAGGTTGCGGCCGGCGACGTAGTCCATCGCCAGCGCGAAGGTGCCGTCGACCTCGATCAGCGCGTGCACCGACACGATCGACGGGTGGCGCAGCTGCGCGGCGGCGGCGGCTTCGCGGCGGAAGCGCTCGACGTGCCGCTTGCTGAGCGTGAGCCCGCTCTGCATCACCTTCAGCGCCACGCGACGCTGCAGCGACGGCTGGTAGGCGAGGTAGACGACGCCCATGCCGCCGCGGCCGAGTTCCTCCTGGATCACGAAGTCGCCGAAGCTGCGGCCCTTGCTCTCGGCGGGCTTCGGTTCGGCCCATTCCTGGTGGCCGAGCAGGTCGTCGAAGGCGAGGAACTCGCGGCAGCGGGCGGCGATGCGGGCGCGCAGTTCGGTCGGGAAGCGGGCCGCGAACGCGTCCGGGTCCTCGCCGCGGCCACTGGCCTGCAGTTCGACGAACTGCTCGACCGCCTGCTGCACGGTGGCGGTGTGGCTCGCTGCCGGCGGGGGCGTGGCCGGTCCCGCATCCGGTTCGGGCAGCACGTCAGCCCTCCTGGTCGCGCGACAGCAGGCCGGACAGCCGGGCCTGCGCGCGCGACAACAGGGCTCGCACCGCACCTTCGGTCGGCAGGCCCATCTCGGCGCAGATCTCGTCGGTGTCGAGTTCGAGGTAGCGCCGCAGCACGATGATCTCGCGTTCGCGGTCGGGCAGCTGCTGCAGCGCGGTGCGGATCCGTTCCGACAGTTCGGTCTCGTCGTGCAGCTGGGCCGGGGTCGCGTCGTTGGCCGCCACCTGCGGTGCGTGCTGGTCGTCGAGCGACACCAGGCCGCCGTGGCCGCTGCGCTTCCGGGTCTCGATGGCGCGGATCCGGCGCACGATCTCGTACTCGGCGCCCTTCAGCAGCCAGGCCAGGAACGAGCCGTCGCCGCGGTACTCGAACTGATGCAACCGCCGCAGCGCCGACAAGATGGCGTCGTGGGTGGCGTCCTCGCTGTCGGCCAGCAGCAGCCGGTATTTCGGCCCGATCAGCTTGCGCAGCGCCCCGCGCAACCGGTCGCGATAGCGCAGGAACAGCAGGTCGATCGCATCACGATCCTGCTCGAGCGCGCGGCTGACGAGGTTGCGGGTGTTGTCGTCCAAGAACGGAGCGTGGGCGGGGAGCCCTGGATTCTGCCCGGTTCCGGCGCGCCGACAAGGCGCGGGGTGCACTCGCACCACGTAGTGGCGGGGCAGCAGGTGGCGAAGTTGGGCCAGGGCACGCATCGGTTCTGGCTGGGGAAGAGCCAGCGCCGCTCCGGCGCACGCGGCGACCGCAGCATTTTTGTGGCCTCGCGATCCCTCCGGGGTTCGCTCGGCCGAATCCGGCCCATGCCCTGGCCATCTCCTGGGCGCCAGCGAGACCTCGATGCGGACGACCGATCCGCCGATCCGTCCGTCAGGCCGGAAGCTCGGTGACCGACAGCAGCCCATGGCGGCGCCAGCCGATCGTCAACAGCCACGTGTGCGCCTCGGTGACCGGGCGCACGACGGCTTCGAGGCCGCGCACGACGATCGTCTCGCGAAAG